>DFSO01000058.1:48686-70451 GCA_002378665.1 Loktanella sp. UBA3435
TGCGAGGTAAGTTGGGATCCACCAAGCTTCAATGCCGCCATCGGACAGCACATTGCCAAGCTCTACCAATTTGCCTTCTGTAAGCAACGTTTCATAGGCTGGTGTGGAGTTTGCCCAGACTTATGTCAGAAGATCAGGCTCGCCTGTTTCTGCCAAGGATGCCAGTGCTGGTACTGTGGACGAAGGTACGATTGTGACGTTACAGCCGTAGCCTTGGGTCATGATGAAGTTGGCAACCGATGTCACAACTGCAGACGACGCCCAGTCCATTTCAGTGATCGACACGTCGCCACATTCTGCCATTGCAGATGTTGCGCCAAATGTCAGTGCAAGTGCGGATACCGCACCAAGTGTTTTCATTTTCATTTTTACTCTCCCTTGAGTTCGCGCATTAACACGCAAAAGGGCGCAAGATTGCAACCAAAATCCCGAAGAAATCAGTTATAATCCTGCGCCCTTGCGCACTACATGGCGCCTGAGTTGATCACAAGCGGCGAATTTTAATTCATTTGCGACACCGTTTTATTCGGCGGCCTCGACGTACTCTTCCATAGGTGGACAGCTACAGATCAAGTTCCGGTCGCCATAAACGTTATCCACGCGGTTCACTGGTGGCCAATATTTGTCGACGCGGAATGCGCCTTTCGGGAAGCAGCCCTGTTCACGGGTATAGGGGCGGTCCCAATCGGAGACGAGGTCTTCCACAGTATGCGGCGCGTTTTTGAGCGCGTTGTTTTCCTGTGGCATGTCGCCGTTTTCAATCGCGCGGATTTCTTCACGGATCGCCAGCATCGCGTCGCAGAAACGGTCGAGTTCGGCTTTGGTTTCGCTTTCCGTGGGTTCCACCATCAAGGTGCCCGCGACAGGCCAAGACATCGTTGGCGCGTGGAAACCTGCGTCCATCAGCCGTTTCGCGATATCGTCCACGGTGACATGCGCACTTTCTGCGAATGGGCGCGTGTCGATAATGCATTCGTGGGCAACGCGGCCTGTTGGTCCTTTGTAGAGAACGTCAAATGCGCCCTCTAGCCGCTTGGCGATGTAGTTGGCGTTCAGGATCGCGACGCGTGTCGCTTGGGTAAGCCCCTCGCCGCCCATCATCAAAACGTAAGCCCAAGAGATCGGCAGCAAGCTCGGCGAGCCAAACGGTGCTGCCGAAACTGGCCTGTTGCCACCGTTGGGATGACCCGGAAGGTGTTCGATCAGGTGCGATTTGACGCCGATTGGCCCCATGCCCGGACCACCGCCGCCATGCGGGATGCAGAACGTCTTGTGCAGGTTCAGGTGGCTCACGTCGCCGCCCAGATCGCCCGGACGGGACAGACCCACCATCGCGTTCATGTTGGCACCGTCGATATAGACTTGCCCGCCTGCGTCATGGGTCATTTTGCAAACGTCGATCACAGTTTCCTCGAAAACGCCGTGAGTAGACGGATATGTGATCATGCAGGCCGCAATGTTGTCTTTGTGTTTTTCAATCTTGGCCGCGAAATCGATCAGATCAATATCGCCGTTGGCCGCAGATTTGATCGGTACAACGTCCCACCCGACCATATGCGCAGAGGCGGGGTTGGTGCCGTGGGCGGACATCGGGATCAGGCAGACATTGCGATGCCCCTGCCCCTGTGCGCGGTGGTAGGCTGCGATTGTCAGCAAGCCCGCATATTCACCCTGTGCGCCAGAGTTCGGCTGCATCGAGATCGCGTTATAGCCCGTCACGTCGCAAAGCTTGGCCGACAGATCGTCGATCATTTCCTTATAGCCCAGTGCCTGATCGTCGGGGCAGAACGGGTGCATCAGCGCAAATTCTGGCCACGACACGGGCATCATTTCGGCGGCAGAGTTGAGCTTCATCGTGCAAGACCCAAGCGGGATCATCGCGCGGTCAAGTGCGAGATCACGGTCAGCAAGCCGGCGCATGTAGCGCATCATCTCGGTCTCTGCGCGGTTCATGTGGAACACAGGGTGCGTGAGGTAATCGGTCTTGCGGATCAGGGCCTCTGGCAAGCGGTAATCCACCTGATGGGCGTCGTCCTCCGTCTCAATACCAAAAGCACGCCAGACGGCTTCGGTCACGTCACGGCGCGTGAGCTCATCAAGCGTAATGCCGATCCGCGTATCGCCGATGGCGCGCAGGTTCACGCCGTTTTCAACAGCCTTTGCCATGATTGCGTCGCGCTTGGCCCCTACGTCGAGTGTGACCGTATCAAAGAAGTGGTCTTGCTCGATTTTATAACCGCCAGATTCTAGCCCTTCGACCAAACGCACAGTTTTGCGGTGGATGCGCTGGGCAATGGCACGCAGGCCTTCGGGGCCGTGGAATACAGCGTAGAAGCCAGCCATCACAGCGAGGAGCGCTTGCGCGGTACAGACGTTCGAGGTCGCCTTTTCGCGGCGAATGTGCTGCTCGCGGGTTTGCAGGGATAAGCGGTAGGCCTTGTTGCCATGAGCGTCGATGGACACGCCCACGATACGGCCAGGCATGTTGCGCGCGAGGTTTGCCTTGGTCGCCATATAGGCCGCGTGTGGGCCGCCGTAGCCGACTGGCACGCCGAAACGCTGGGTCGTCCCAACAGCGATATCCGCGCCCATCGCACCGGGTTCTTTGAACAGGGTGAGAGACAATGGGTCAGCGGAAATGATGCCGATGCCGCCTGTGGCGTGCAGGCTTTCGATATGGGCAGTGAAGTCGCGCAGGTGGCCTGTGGTGCCTGGAAACTGGAAGATCGCGCCAAAGACCGATGCCGCATCCATGTCATCAGGGGCGCCAACGATCACTTCGATACCGAGCGGTTCTGCGCGGGTTTTCATCACGGCGATGTTTTGCGGGTGGCAGTTTTCATCGACAAAGAACCCGGTGACTTTGGATTTGGAAATCCGCTGCGCCATGGTCATGGCTTCCGCACAAGCGGTGGCTTCGTCCAACAGCGAGGCGTTGGAAATCTCAAGACCCGTGAGGTCAGCAACCATGGTTTGGAAGTTCAAAAGCGCCTCTAGGCGGCCTTGGGAAATTTCGGGCTGGTAGGGCGTATAGGCCGTGTACCAAGCAGGGTTTTCAAAGATATTGCGCTGGATCGCAGGCGGTGTGACGGTGCCGTGATAGCCTTGGCCAATCAGCGAGACGAGGACGTTGTTCTTTTTCGACACCTGCTTCATGAAATGCAAAAGCTCGCGCTCTGACTTGGGTTTCCCAAAGTTCAGCGGCTCTTTTTGACGGATTTTCGCAGGCAAAGTGTCATCGATCAACGCAGCCAGCGAGGACGCGCCAACAACTTTGAGCATCGCATCCATTTCCGCGGGAGACGGGCCGATGTGGCGGCGGTTCGCAAAGTCATAAGGCAGATAGGATGTAGGTGCATAAGGCATTGGCGCGGTCCTTTATTCGACTAGTTTTTTGTAAGCGGCTTCGTCCATGTATTCGTCCATTTGGGACGGATCGGACGCTTTGATCTTGAACATCCAGCCGTTGCCCATCGCGTCGTCGTTCACGGTCGCAGGCGCATCGGTGAGCAGATCGTTGACTTCGACAATTTCGCCGTCGATTGGGGCGAGGATGTCGGAGGCGGCTTTCACGCTCTCGATCACCACGACCTCTTCGTCTTTGGTGACTGTGGTGCCGACGTCAGGCAGTTCGACAAAAACGATGTCGCCCAATTGTGTCGCCGCATGCTCTGTGATGCCAACGACAATCAAGCCGTCTTCTTCGCGGAGCCATTCGTGTTCTTCGGTAAATTTCATCTGTTGGTGTCCTTTTCTTATCGTTTGAAGTTTGCGGGTGTGAAGGGCATTTTTGCGCGGGTCAGCGGGAGACGCTTGCCGCGCAATTCGCCGAAAATCGGACCGTCGTAGCCAGTTGGCAAATAGCCCATTGCGATGGGGCCGCCGACCGTGGGGCCAAAGCCGCCAGACGTGATTTTACCGATTGGGGTTGTGGCGGTCTCATCTGCGAAAAGCTCAACACCTTCGCGCATGGGCGCACGGCCTTCGGGGATCAGGCCCACGCGCTTGCGCGGCGCACCATTGGTGATTTCTGCGAGGACTGGACCTGCGCCGATGAAGCCTCCTTCCCGTGCGCCACCCGTGCGGCGGACCTTTTGGATCGCCCATGTCAGGGCGGCTTGGGATGGTGTCACAGTCTCGTCAACGTCGTGACCATATAGGCAAAGGCCACCCTCAAGACGCAGGCTATCACGCGCGCCGAGGCCGATCAGCTCAACAGCGTCATGGGCCAGAAGCGCGGTGGCGAGGGCAACGGCGGCGGCGTTTGGCACCGAGATCTCGAAACCATCCTCGCCAGTGTAGCCAGAGCGTGAGACCCAGCATTCTGCGCCATTCAATGTGACCGTCGCCACATCCATAAACGACATGTCGCGCACGGATGGGTTGAGGGCGGCCAGCGCCTCTTCGGCGCGGGGGCCTTGCAGGGCCAGAAGTGCGCGGTCGGTGATTTCGATCACGGTCACACCGTCGGGCATGTTGGCTGTCATATGGGCGATATCGGCGCCTTTGCAGGCTGCGTTCACCACGACAAAAACATGGTCGCCGCGATTGGCAAGCATGAGGTCGTCGGTGATGCCACCCTGTGCGTTGGTAAAGAAGCCATAGCGCTGGCGGTTTGGGGCGAGGTCGAGGACATCAACAGGGATCAACGCCTCTAGCGCCAATGCAGCGGTCGCATAATCAGGCCCGCGTACGATGACTTGGCCCATGTGGCTGACGTCAAAGAGGCCCGCACTGTCACGCGTCTGGATGTGTTCTTTCATCACGCCCGCAGGATATTGAACCGGCATATCGTAGCCCGCGAAAGGCACCATTTTGGCACCGTGGTCTACATGGAAAGCATGTAGCGGCGTGTGCAGTAGATCAGACATAAGAACCCCTTTTGGCGCATCATTTTATGCGCAAGGTTCCCCTGCGCCTTGATGCCCCCTCTGTCCGTTCGCCTGAGATCGTTATCCCTTCGGCGGGTGCGCTAAGCACCACTCTCCAGAGTGTTCGTTACGGCTCGACGGTCCTTGGGCCTGAGAGTTTCCGGGGCGGTTGCTCCTTCGGCACCGCTTGCACGGTTCTCCCATCGAGTCAGGGGGGAAGCTACGACTGGTCGCATTCTGGCGCAAGTCTTTTCGTATGCAATTGTGCACAGAGAATTTCGGTTGACCCTGGACCCATTGTTGAGGCCTGATCCCCGCAACGCAAATTGGAGCCTTTATGGAAATCTTTCAGAACCCCTACCGCAAGAGCGACCTGCGCATTGACCTGCCCGCGCAAATCCCGATGCCAAGTGTCGATTCAGCAAAGCCTTTGGCGCTATTGCAGCAATGCCCTGCCGCGACGGTGACGCCATTGGTTGATGCTGCCGATCTGGCCGCAAAGCTTGGCGTGGCTTCGGTGTCTGTAAAGGACGAGCGGGGGCGGATGGGGCTTGGGAGTTTCAAGGCGCTGGGCGCGGCTTATGTGATCGCCTCCGATGCGGCAGCGGCGGGTGGTGATCTGCGCCGCGCGCTCAATGGTCGGACCTATGTGACGTCTAGCGCGGGCAATCATGGGCTGTCGGTTGCTGGCGGGGCTGCTGTGTTTGGGGCCAAGGCCGTGATTTATCTGAGCGCCACTGTCCCCGAAAGCTTCGCGGAAAGGCTGCGCAAAATGGGCGCCGATGTTGTGCGTGCAGGCGCGATTTACGAGGAAAGCATGGTCGCCGCCGTCGAGGCCGCTGAGGCAAACGGCTGGTCGCTTTTGTCGGATACGTCGTGGGGCGCATATTATGAGGTGCCGCATTTATTGATGGAAGGTTACAACGTCTTGATGGCCGAAGTGTTCGACCAGATCGCGGATGTCCCGACCCATGTTTTCCTGCAGGCGGGCGTTGGTGGTTTGGCGGGATCGGCGTCGGCGATGATCCGTGATCATTGGGGTGACGCGGTGCAGGTGATCGTGGTGGAACCTGATTTTGCGCCCGCATTGATGGCCTCGGCCAAGGCAGGCCGCGCCGTGGTCGCCGAGGGCCCAGTGTCCGACATGGGCAGGTTAGATTGCAAGGAACCGTCGATGATCGCGCTTCAGGGGTTGTGCCGCGACGCGGATGTTTTTGTGAGCATTTCGGAAGAGGAAGCCTTTGCAGCACAGCCCCTATTGGAGGCCGCTGGATTGGCCGCGTCCACATCGGGCGGTGCGGGGCTGGCTGCGATGTTAGCGGGGTATAATTTGCCGAAAGATGCGCGGGTCTTGGCGATTTTGTCGGAAGGTATTTCATGACGTTTCCGGCGACAGAATATCAAGAACGGGTTGGCCGCGCCCAAGTCATGATGGCGCAATCAGGGCTGGATGCGCTGCTGCTGACGACCGAGCCAGAGCTGCGCTATTTCACAGGATTCCTTACGCGGTTTTGGGAAAGCCCTGCGCGGCCTTGGTTCCTGATCGTGCCTGCCCATGGCAATCCGATTGCGGTGATCCCCTCGATAGGCGCGGCCTTAATGGGGCAAAGCTGGATCAGTGATATTCGCACATGGCGCGCGCCTGATTATGTCGACGATGGCATTGGCCTGCTGGCTGAAACGATTCGCGAGATTGGGGCGAAAACCATTGGCATCCCTGACGGAATTGAGACACATCTGCGGATGCCAATTGCAGATTTCCGCGTGCTTCAAGGCTTGCTAGGCAGCAAGATCGGCGGTGACGCGGGGATTATGCGGCGGCTGCGCATGGTGAAATCAGAGGCCGAAATTGCGGTGATTACACGCGCTTGCGCCGTGGCGAACCGTGCCTTCGCACGCGTGCATGAGATCGCGTGGGTGGGCGTGCCATTGTCTGAGGTGTTCCGCAAATTCCAGATGCTTTGCCTTGATGAAGGGGCCGATTGGGTGCCGTACCTTGCGGGTGGTGCGGGGCAAGGTGGGTACGGCGATGTGATCTCGCCTGCGACGGATACGCCTTTGAAAGAAGGCGATGTTTTGATGCTCGACACGGGCCTCGTTGTAGACGGGTATTTCTGCGATTTTGACCGCAACTTTGCGATTGGATCGGCCAGTGAGGCGACCCAAGCGGCGCATGAAAAGCTGTCCGATGCCGTAGAGGCCGCGATGGCGATTGCAAAGGTTGGCGCAACGGCGGCCGAGCTATTTCACGCTATGGACCGCATTGTGACGGGCGGTGCCGGTGGATCAGATGCTGGCCGTTTGGGGCATGGTTTGGGGATGCAGCTGACCGAATGGCCGTCGCTTTTGCCTGCCGATCAGACGGTGCTAGGGGCAGGTATGGTACTGACGCTAGAGCCGGGGATCGAGGTTGGCGGCGGGCTGATTTTAGTCGGTGAGGAGAATATCGTGATTGAAGAAGCGGGCGCACGCTATCTGTCAAAACCCGCACCAAGACGGATGCCGGTGCTATGAGCTTTCCCTTTGACGTTGACCCGCATCTGCCCGCGATTGGCTTGATCGCGTTGCAAGCCGACGAAACCATCGAGCAGGATTTCAGACGCATATTCGACTGGTCCACATTGATCTATGTGACCCGCGTGCCAAGTGCGACAGAGGTGACAAGCGACACGCTGCAACAGATGGCAGCAACCTTGCCTGCAGCGGCGCGGCTGTTTCCGACGCCTGCAAAATTTGCGGCAGTGGGCTATGGCTGCACCTCGGGGACAGCACAGATCGGGGCCGATAACATCGCCCGCTTGATCCGTGACGGCGTAGCGACCCCAGAGGTGACCGAACCTGTTAGCGCATTGCAGAACGCTTGCGCGGCCTTGGGTGTCACACGGCTGGGGTTCTTATCCCCCTATGTGGCGGAGGTGTCTGAGCGGTTGATCGCGACGCTCGCAGACGGCGGGATCACTTGCCCTGTTTTCGGGTCGTTCGACGAAGGCAACGAGACGACTGTCTCCCATATCGCAGCCCAATCGACCTATGATGCGGCTTTGACATTGGCGCAAAAGGGCGGCATTGATGCCTTGTTTCTATCCTGTACGAACTTGCGCACATTGGACGTTATCGCCAAACTAGAGACCGAGACGGGCCTGCCTGTGCTATCAAGCAATCAGGTGTTGGCGTGGGACTTGGCGCGGCGGGCCGAGGTGACATTGCCAGACAATGACTTTGGCCAATTATTTAGGGTGAAATAACGGATGCAAAAACTCAAGGTTTCAGCGGCCGAGATGGTTGCCAAGGCACGGGCGCGGATTACGGAAGTCGAGACTGCCGAAGCCATTAAAATGGTTGGCCGCGATGATGTGGTGATCGTTGATCTGCGCGATGTGCGGGAACGGGAACGGTCGGGGTTTATCCCAGATAGCTTTCACTGTCCGCGCGGCATGGCAGAATTCTGGGTTGATCCCGACAGCCCCTATTTCAAGGAAATCTTTGGGCGCGATAAGACCTTTGTGTTCCATTGCGCGTCGGGCTGGCGGTCGGCGCTGACGGTTGCCACCCTGAACGACATGGGGTTCCCTTGCGCACATTTGCGCGAAGGGTTTTCCACGTGGGAGGCGCAGGGCGGCCCCGTTAAGCGTGCTTAAGGATCGCAGCTTCGCTATCTGACAACACGCGGCGCGCATAGTCGCCGTAATTGCCCATATCGCCGCGCAAATCAGGAAGCCTGTCGTAAAGGCGGCCTTCCTCGATCTCGTCCATCGCACTCAGTTCAGCGGCGGCAGGATGGAAGCTTTCGGTTGGCACACCATTGGCAAAGACGATTTCGTGCTGCGGCAACATCATGTGGATGTAGGTCACTTCGCGCAGGGAGTGATCGCGGATGATCGAATGGTCGTTGACCAGATCGCGGGCGGTCACCAGCACCTCGTCGCAGTTATAAAGCGCCAACGCACTTGGGCCGCGCAAAACCATGCGGTGATCGGGAGATACCAAAAGGCCCGCGTCAGGCACGTCCTTGTCCAAGGCCCCTGCCCGCAAGCGAATTGGGGTTAGCGACGGGACCGCCTTCATCCGTGCACCAGATACGCGACGCTTGCCGAGCCAAAGCACTTCGGCGCTGCCGTTGTCTGCCGTCTGCACGTGGTCGCCCTCAACAAGGCTGGCGACGTCCTTGGCGCCATTGGGCGTCATAATCATTGTGCCGGGGGTGAAACAAATCACGCCACCGGGTTTATCGCGTTCAGGTTGGCGCAGTGTCGCCTTGATGTGATGATCCACGACCCAAAGGGCAACGCCACGCGGCGGCATCTCGTCGGTGAACATGCACAGCGGTTTGCGCTGCGGTCCCATGTCAATCAGGGTGATCGTCCAGACCTCAAAACCATCGGTGACCCGAAAGCTGTCGTCGAACAGCGGCTCTTGCAGCACGGCTGCATCAAGCTTGCGCGTATCGACCTGAACTGATGTCAAAAGGCGGCGCACAGTGAGTGCGGCCCGCTTACGAATGTCTGCCTCTCCCATCGACGCCCCCAATGGCAAGATGCCACTTGGTCCATCAACACGTACCGCTTCGCCTGTCCAAGACCATGCGGTACCAACAGCGAGATCGGTGACAGGCGCAGCGTGCTGCCCATCAATATCTGTTTGTGACCAGGAGATGACAAACGTGCCATTAAAGCCCGTTTTCATGCCTGTTATCTGCCTCAACTTATTCGCGTCATTAATCGCGCGAAATTATGTGATCAGCCTAGCAAGCAGGTCGCGCACCGATCAAGTGTGATCATCGATGCGCGTTAACTTTTGTTTAGAAGTTGAAATTTACTTTCAAAGAACCAAGGACTTGGCCCTCGGACTGGCCTTCGAATTCTTCACCCAAATAGGTGGCCCCATAGAAGAACGACACATCGTCTCCCATCTGCCAATACACACCAGCCCTAGCGCGTGCGCGGGTATCAGACACTGCATATCCCATATCAGAGGGCAAATAGCTGCTCTCAAAAACCGAGGCGATATCCGCCCCAATGACGTATGACATGCCCGAGATACCCTTGGTTTCCGTGCCACGGTAGAGTTGCCCAGTTACCACATCTCGCAAAAGCAGGTCTTGCTGTGCAACGTCGCCAAAGATGATATCGCCGCCTGCACGGACCATATCTTCGGCACCGATCTGTGCCTCTACAAAGGGGCGGAACGTTGCACGATCCGAAATTGGGTAGGTGCGTGTGGCGGCCGCGAGCCCATTGAGCAAAACGCGGTTGCCAAGTTGTAACGCGACATGCGGCGGGTGCGAAATGTCAAAAGCGTCGTGGATGGCCAATTGGAAATCCGACAGCCCCGTTTGCGGCCCAAGCGCCATGATATCCGCGCCCAAGCTGAGTTTTGTGCCGCTATAGTCAAAATGCGTATGTGCCCCCAAGGATACAGCGCCAACATAAGGCCGGTCACCGGGGGCCGCGGTGCCGCGGCGTGGTGCGATGATTTCTGCACGCAGGCGATATTCGATCAGATCGCCAAAGGCCTCTTGGCCCGTATAACCTTCGCGCGCCATGATGTGCGAATAGACGTAGGAGCCCGTGCGCCAACGGTCACTGCCATCCCCAAGGTAGTCATTGTTAAAAAGACGCCCCGCGCCGATTGTTTCGCGCCCTTCCGAGTGTGCAGGTGACGCAAAGTTTAAAGCTGCTACAGCAAGTGCAAATATAAGGCGCCTGACAAATCCCAATCTCAGTCACCCTGACCGATACTGTGCAACTGCGACGCGGGCTAGACATGATATTACGCGACCATAAGATATTGCATCACGGCCACAGTTATTTTGTTAGGATTTTGGCGTGGGCATCGTCTCAAGCGTTTTGAGGATCGGGCAATCGGGCCGTCCGTCACCTGCGCAATCGCGGACAAGATCAGACAGCGTATCGCGCATGGCTTGCAGGTCTGCGATTTTGGTCTCGATCTGGCTGAGGTGCTCTTTGGCAATGGCACGCACGTCACCGCTGGCGCGGTCTTTGTCCTCCCAAAGTGCAAGCAAGTTGCGGCAGTCCTCAATCGTGAACCCAAGCGCACGAGACCGTCCCAAGAACGCCAGTTTGTGAATGTCGCTGTCGCGAAAGGCGCGGTAGCCGTTGGTGTCGCGCAGCGGTTTGATCAGCCCGATATCCTCGTAATAGCGGATGGTTTTGGGCGGCAGGCCCGCCTTTCTGGCAACGTCACCGATATTCATGCTGTGGCTCCTTTTGCGCGGTTGGGTGCGATCCAGCGGAGCCGCAATGCGTTGGTCAGGACAAAGACGCTCGAGAGCGCCATGGCCCCTGCCCCAAGTGCGGGCGACAGAAGCCAGCCGAAGATCGGAAAGAAAACACCCGCCGCGACAGGGATCAGCAGCGCGTTATAGCCAAAGGCCCAGAACAGGTTTTGGCGGATGTTTTGCATGCTCTTCTGACTGACGGTAAAGGCATCCACGACACCGCCAATATCACCCGACATCAAGACCACCGAGGCCGCCTCAATCGCCACATCTGTGCCAGTGCCAATGGCGATGCCAACGTCGGCATGGGCCAGTGCTGGCGCGTCGTTGATGCCGTCACCCACGAAGGCAAGCGGGCCGTCTTGTTGCAGCGCGGTTAGTGCCGCGACCTTACCGCTGGGCAATACTTCGGCCACGACCGTATCAATGCCAAGCTGTGTCGCGATGGCATTGGCCGTGCCTGTGTTATCGCCCGTGATCATCGCGACCTTCAGGCCAGCAGCATGGAGCGCCTTGATTGCGTCCGCTGTGCCTGCCTTGATCGGGTCGGCGACGGCAATCACAGCGGCGAGTTTGCCGTCGATGGCCGCATAAAGCGGGGTTTTGCCGTCGTTGCCGAATTGGTTGCCGATAGCTTGGGCCGCGCCCATGTCGATGCCTTCTTTGACCATCAAGCGGTCTGCGCCGATCAGCACCGAGCGCCCTTCGACTTGCGCAGAAACGCCGTAGCCTGTGATGGATTGGAACGCCTCAAGATCTGTGGTTTTGAGATTGTTCTGAGCGGCGCGGCGCAGGATTGCCTGCGCGATGGGATGCTCCGAACTTGCCTCGACAGAGGCTACAAGGTGCAGAACGTCGTCTTCGGTGAACCCGTTTTGTAACGCGAGGTCGGTCAGTTCGGGGCGTCCTTCGGTCAAAGTGCCTGTCTTGTCAAAAGCCACGGTTTTCACGTCTTGCAAGGATTGCAACGCATCGCCCTGGCGGAACAAAACGCCCAGCTCTGCCGCCCGCCCTGTGCCGACCATGATCGACGTCGGCGTGGCCAATCCCATCGCACAAGGACATGCGATGATGAGGACAGAAACCCCCGCGACAAGGGCGTGGGACAGCGCGGGTTCGGGGCCGAAGATCAGCCATGCGAGCGTGGTGAGCGCGGCCAAACCCATGACCGCGGGCACGAACCAGAGGGTGATTTTGTTGACGAGGTCCTGCACGGGCAATTTCGCACCCTGCGCCGTTTCGACCATGCGGATGATCTGCGCCAGCATCGTGTCGTCGCCAACGTGGGTCGCGCGGAATTCAAGCGCGCCTGTGCCATTGATCGTGCCGCCTGTCACTGTCATGCCTGCGGTCTTTTCGACAGGTGCAGGTTCGCCCGTGATCATCGCCTCGTTCACATAAGACGCGCCTTTGGTGACGATCCCGTCCACCGCGATCTTCTCTCCGGGGCGCAGGTGGATGATGTCGCCCGTGATAATCTCGGACGTGGAGATTTCGACCAATTCATCATCGCGGATCACAGTTGCGATTTTTGGCTGGAGACCCACCAGTTTGCGGATTGCGGCCCCAGTTTGACCCTTTGCGCGGGCCTCTAGGAAGCGGCCCAACAAGATGAGGGTGACGATAAGGGCGGCGGCCTCGAAATAAACCGCGCGACTGGCACTTGGCAAAACTTGCGGCAGGAAAAGTGCTACGGTTGAATAGGCCCACGCCGCCCCCGCACCCAAAGCGACCAGTGAATTCATATCAGGGGCGCGTTTGATCAGCGCGGGGATACCTTTGCGGAAAAATTGCTGACCGGGCCAGATCAAGACGATAGTGGTCAGAATGAACTGCACAGTCCAACTGGCAGTTTCACCGATGGTGGCCATAATCCAATGGTGGAATACGGGGATCAGGTGACCGCCCATTTCCAGCAGGAAAACAGGCAGCGTGAGAATGGCTGCGATCATTGCGTTACGGCGCAAAATCTCGCTTTGCGCTTGCTTCTTTGCCGTGCTCTCGGTGTCCCTGGATGTGGCGGGATAGCCTGCGTCGGCGCTGATTTTCATCAAGGCGGATTTGCTGACGCTGTCGCCCAAAACCTCTACCGTGGCTTCCTCGGTCGCAAGATTGACGTTGGCCGAGATCACGCCATTGACCGCCATAAACGCCCGCTCAACACGGCCGACGCAAGACGCGCAACTCATGTTTTCGATTTGCAAACGGTAGGTGGTGACGGCAGCCGGATAGCCAGCGGCGGTGAGGGTTTCGACCACTTGCGCGGCGTTAAAATCATCCCCCACCGCAATCTGCGCGGTTTCATTGGCAAGGTTGACCTGCGCCGCAGTGACACCCGCAATCCCCTCCAGCGCCTTTTGGGCACGACCAACGCAAGAGGCGCATGTCATCTCGCCGATGCCAAATTGCAGTGAATTCTTGATTTGCATGGGGGCCGTCCTTCTATGCTTCTCACCTCACATAGGTATTCCAGTTACTGGAAGGTCAAGCCCCCATTCACATTACTTTGCCTTGACTTTTTAACGCAAAATGGTGCTTTGGGGCGTAAACATTAAGAGGGTATCATGGAATTCAAAGTCCCAGACATGAGCTGTGGTCACTGCAAGGCGGCGATTGAGAACGCCGTGAGTGCAGTCGATGCAACTGCTACAATCGTAACGAACATTGACGCCCGCACGGTTTCGATTACGTCTGATCTGCCAGCAGAGCTGATCGCCACCACGTTGGAAAAGGCGGGCTACCCCGCAACGCACCTATGACGGCGCCGCGCCCAAAACCCGAACGGATCACAGGTCTGCGCCATTTCTTTGCTGCGGCGACCTATTCACTTGGTGGGATCAAGCGGCTTTGGCAGGAAACGGCGTTTCGACATATCGTGACTGTCTGCGCGATTTTCATCGTCGGACTTGCGGCAATTGGGGCCACCCTGCCCCAGATTGGCGGCTTTGCAATTCTCGTTTTGCTCTTGGTTGCCGCCGAAGCGCTGAACACCGCGATTGAATGTCTCGTTGATCACCTCGCCCCTGACTGGCAGGAATTTGCACGCGACGCCAAAGACCTCGGATCACTTGCGACCATGTGTCTTTTGATCGCCAATGGACTATATCTCGCTTGGGTACTGGCCACGACCTTCGGCTTATTGTGAGGGCTAGAATTTGCATAACCTTGACGCGATGCGTGCAACTAACGTATCGCCAAACGACAGTCGAAGTCTGTAGCCATTGAGGACATAACGTGATGAGCGAAACAGGACGTATCAAACTTAGCCAAATTGCACCAAGTGTTGTTACGGTTTTCGCGATCTGCGCGGGTTTGACATCTGTGCGGATGAGCTTTGAGGGCCATCTTGAATTCGCGCTGTTCTATATCCTGATCGCTGTGTTTTTGGACGCCGTTGACGGTAAATTGGCAAGGTATCTTGATACGGCAAGCCCGTTTGGCGCGGAGCTGGACACGCTCGCCGACTTCTTCAACTTTGGCATCGCACCTGGAATTTTGCTGTACCACACGCTTTATATCCATACGGAATACGCCAACCTTGGCTGGCTTGCTTCGATGGTTTTGGCCGTCTGCTGCGCCTTGCGCCTTGCACGGTTTAACCTCTCTAGCCGCGATGCCTCGGCCACGATCAAGACCGAAGGCTTCTTTGTGGGCGTGCCTGCCCCTGCGCTTGCCTGCCTCGCATTGATGCCGATTTTCATGCAGCTTTCGGGCTGGGAAAAGGTCGATTGGCCGATCCTGCGTGCCATCTACATCATCGGTGTTGGTCTGTTGGCCGTAAGTACGATCCCCACGTTTTCGATCAAACATGCGTCGATCAAGCGGTCCAACCTTGCGATTGCAATCGTCATTGGCGTCGTGCTTGTCGTTTGCCTGATGTCTTATCCTTGGCCGACTTTGATCGCAGTTAACCTGTTATATCTGGGGTCAATGCCGCTGTCTTACCGCGCATTCCAAAATAAAAACGCCGACGCTTAACGCGGCAAGTGGAAGATATCGTATTCGGGTTTGTAGATGTCGCTCTTCATCCCGAACGCGCCCATCACACTGTGAAACGGCAAGTCATGCGGATAGGTCTGCGCGGGGATAATATCTGCAGCGGTGATCCCACGGCTTTGCTGAAATCCGTCTGACATCCACACAAGAAACGGCACGTCGCGTTGTTCTTTGGGTGCGACACTGATGGGAAGACCGTGCAAATAGTTGCCGCCCTCGCCCAAGGATTGACCGTGGTCTGACACATAGATCATGGCGGAATCCGCGTTTGGAACCTCCGAGAGTTGCGCGATTAAATCGGCCAAGAGAAAGTCGGTGTAGCGGATCGAATTGTCGTAGGCGTTAACCAGTGCATCTTGGCTACATTTGCTGACTTGTGCGGTATCACAAACGGGGGTGAATGTTTCAAAGTCTTCGGGGTAGCGGTCGGCATAAACTGGGCCGTGACTGCCCTTTTGGTGCAGCGTGACAAAGATCCGTTTGGAGGTTGAAGCCGCCAGCATCTCTCCCAGCCCCCAATTCAGGGTTTCGTCGAATTTGCCGTCAGGGCATTGCGCGGTCTGACAGGTTTCAGCCAAGGGTGCCGCGCGATCAAAATGGGTGACGACAACGGGTGGCGGGCCAGAGTTGTTGGTGCGGTAGATGGTCTCGATCCCGTTGCGGGTCATATAGCTTGGCAAGGGTTCAAAATTGGTGTGCGAAGATGCCTCGCGCCCCTCATGGGTCAGAATGCACGCCGTGGACGAAAGCGTATTGGTTGCACATGATTGCCCGATTGGCAGTGCCACCATCGACGTTTTTTGCGTGAATTGGTTGGTGTCGCGCCCATAGCCATAGGCCGAGAAATTCTCGGCACGCGCGGATTCTCCGATGACCAGCACAACGATTTCTTTGCGCGCAGTATCGGGCGTATCAAAGGTCGCAAGCGGCAACAAAACCTGCTCGCGCGAATTGAGCGCCTGCTGGTTATAATGCCGCGCCGTGTTCACAATATAGGACCACGGCAGGATTTTCGCGCCAAGCCGCGTGCCGTTCTGGTCATACCAAGCCCAAGTATGCGCCGTCGCAAAAAGCCACCCGATCAGGACCACCAGCGACCCAACGCCCGCAGCAAACCGCCAGATACGGCGTGGCCGCGTGACTTTGGTTTTCCAGATCAGGATCGTCGGGATCACGCCAAAGAAAAACAGATAGGGCAGGATTGCAGCTGACCACAGGCCTGCTGCCTCGCTGGTATCCGTATTCAGAATATTCGCGATCATGGTGCCGTCGAGTTCCATCTTATAGGCAAGCATAAAATAGAGGGCAGCGGCGTTGGTCAGGGCAATGATCGAGGCGATTGCTTTAAGTAAACGGGTCGAAATTGTCGCCGCCAAGAACAGGAAGAACGCCAATAGAAGAAGCTGTAAAAGCTGGAGCGAGATCAGTTGCAAATAGCCCAAGGCATTGGGCAGATCGGCGACAGAAATCGCATGAGTGAGCAGCGGTTTTTGATAGAAAATCAGGTTGCCAAGACAGATTAGCGCGACAAATAGGGAGAGATTAAGGGGCCTTTGCCACTGCCCAAAAATCCAAGCTCTCACGCGCATTGTACACCTATTTGCAGTCCCTGATTTGTCGTGGTTATAGGCCAGCTGGCCGCATTGGAAACGCTAAATCGGCCACGCCCATCCGATAAGAAGTTTTCCGCATGATTACGCCGAACTAGGATGCCGACGCAGATTCGGGCGCGGTTATTCCAAGGCGGCTCACCGTGATGCCCATTGCGGGGTAAAGCTGTGCGATCTAATCTGCTGCAAAAGGGGATTAAAGCATGACCAAAATCGCGTTTCTCGGCATTGGGATGATGGGTCTGCCTATGGCCAGCCATTTGGCTGCCGCAGGCCATGACGTGACTGTATGGAACCGCAACCGCGCTAAGGCAGAGGCGGTGGTTGGGGCAACAATTGCGGACACAGCAGCACAGGCCGTCGACGGCGCCGATCTCATTGTTTCCATCTTATCGGATGGGGCGGCGACCCGTGCTGTCCAAGCGGACCCCACTTTGCGAGCCACCCTGACCAAGGGGCAAATCTGGGTTGAAATGGCCTCGATCAAACCTGACGAGGCCCGCGCGCAAGCCGCTGATCTTGCCAGTTTCGGCGTGAGGCATCTCGACGCGCCTGTCTCTGGTGGTACGGCGGGGGCTGAGGCTGCGACGCTGGCGATTATGGTTGGCGGTGATCAGGCGGTTTTCGACATAGCTAAACCGATTTTGCGCCACCTCGGCAGGCCTACACGCGTCGGTCCGTCGGGCACAGGGCAGCTGGCGAAACTCGCCAATCAGGGGATCGTTGGCATAACCATTGGGGCCGTGGCCGAGGCAATGTTGCTGATTGAACGCGGCGGCGGAGACCCCGCAGCCGTGCGCGATGCGCTCAAGGGCGGCTTTGCCGATAGTCTGATTTTACAGCTGCACGGGGCGCGTATGACTGAGGGTGATCTTGCGCCCAGAGGCCGTGCTGCAATCCAACTCAAGGACATGAACAACATCATGCAAGAGGCGGACAAGCTGGCGCTGACCTTGCCGATGAGCGCGGATATCCAAGCTCGTTTTGCGACCCTGTGTAATGAAATGGACGGCGCGGATCTTGACCACGCCGCCCTTTATCTCGAACTTCTCAAGCGCAATCAGGCGTCTTGACCGACCACTTGACGCTGCAGGCCGAGGCCTTCGATTGAGAGCTCCATCACGTCGCCAACCTTGAGGTAAACAGGGTTCGGCTTCATCCCCATGCCCACCCCTGGAGGCGTGCCAGTGGTGATCACATCACCGGGATAAAGCGTCATAAGTGACGACAGGTGTTCAATAATCTGCGCCACGGTAAAAATCATCGTGCCGGTATTTCCCGTCTGCATCCGCGTGCCATTCAGATCGAGTGACATCGCCAAATTCTGCGGATCAGGCACCTCGTCGCGGGTCACCAAATACGGGCCGGTCGGACCAAATGTGTCGCAAGATTTGCCCTTGGTCCATTGGCCCGTCAGCTTGGTTTGATAGTCCCGCTCGGACACATCATTCACGACGCAATAGCCCGCGACATAATCCAGCGCGTCAGCCTCGGAGACATATTTCGCCTCTCGGCCAATCACCACACCAAGCTCGACCTCCCAATCCGTGGCCACCGATCCGCGCGGCATCATGACGTCGTCATATGCGCCTACAATCGCGGAGTTCGCTTTGAAAAACAGGATTGGATGGGCGGGGATGGGCATGCCTGCCTCTGCCGCATGATCCGAGTAGTTCAGACCGATGCAGAGAAATTTACCGATGTTACCGACGCAAGCACCGATGCGCAGACGTCCCTCAACAATCGGCAAATCCGCAGGGTCAAGCGCGCGCAGTTTAGCAAGCGTGGCGTCCGACAAAGCGGCCCCGTTGATATCATCCACATGCGCCGACAGATCGCGCAACGTGCCTGAGGCATCCATCAAGGCGGGTTTTTCCGCGCCCTTCTCTCCGTAACGAACCAGTTTCATTAGTGGCTATCCCTCGGTGTGAACTTGCGTGCGATGTCTTTGTAATTGGTGGAATCGCGCAGGGTCATGCCCTCGTCAAAACGACCCACAAGCTCGCGGAAATATTGCTGCCACGGTGTCTGGCTTTCGGGGATACCGTAGCCGCCCGCTTTCACCAGTTTGGTTGCACGCTCTGCCAATTCCTCCAAAGACACCAGCATATCGACAGTGCATTTGTTGAGATCAACGCGCACGCGGTCGCCTGTTTGCAGCAATGCCAAACCGCCGCCATCTGCGGCCTCTGGCGAGGCATTCAGGATTGACGGGCTACCCGATGTTCCAGATTGGCGCCCATCGCCGATACAAGGCAACGCCTTGATCCCCTGCTTGATCAGGTATGACGGCGGACGCATGTTCACGACCTCGGCCCCACCCGGATAGCCCTTTGGCCCCGCGCCACGCATGAACAAGATGCAGCCCTCGTCGATATTCTCGGCAGGGTCATCAATGCGGTGGTGGAAATCCTCGGGACCATCGAACACGACCGCGCGGCCCTCGAATGCCTCTGGATCATCAGGGTTCGAGAGATACGTTTTCCGAAAGGCGTCAGAGATCACAGATGTCTTCATGATCGCGCTGTCAAACAGGTTGCCCGACAGGTTGATAAAACCCGCGTGGCCCAACAATGGCTCAGCGACGGTCTTGATCACCCGCACGTCCTTGGTACGCAAAGCCGCGCAGTTTTCGCCCATTGTGCGCCCGTTTACGGTCATCGCATTTGGATGTGGCAGCAGGCCAGCCGCGGAAAGTTCACCCACTACCGCAGGCACGCCGCCCGCATGCTGATAATCCTCGCCAAGGTATTCGCCCGCAGGCTGCAAGTTCACCAAGAGCGGGACGTGGTGGCCGACTTTTTGCCAGTCGTCGTTGGTTAGCTCGACACCCAAATGGCGTGCAATGCCGTTGAGGTGGATCGGCGCGTTTGTGGACCCGCCAATCGCGGAGTTGATCACGATGGCGTTCTCGAATGCCTCGCGGGTCATTACGTCGGAGGGGCGCAAATCTTCCCAAACCATGTCGACAATACGCTTGCCCGTCTCATAAGAAATCTGGCCGCGTTCGCGGTATGGCGCAGGGATCGCGGCCGCTCCGGGCAGTTGCATACCGAGCGCTTCGGACAGCGAGTTCATCGTTGTCGCTGTACCCATGGTATTGCAATAACCAACAGAAGGCGCAGAGGCGGCGGCGATTTCCATGAATTCGTCGTCGTCGATTTTGCCCGCAGCCAGTTCTTCACGGGCCTTCCAGATCACAGTGCCAGAACCAGCGCGCTCGCCTTTCCACCAGCCATTCAGCATCGGACCGACTGACAGCGCAATCGCGGGGATGTTGACGGTGGCGGCGGCCATCAAGAGCGCAGGGGTCGTCTTGTCACAGCCAATGTTCAGGACAACGCCGTCGAGAGGATAACCAAAGAGCGTCTCAACCAACGACAGGTACGCGAGGTTGCGATCAAGCGACGCCGTGGGGCGTTTGCCCGTCTCTTGGATCGGATGCACTGGCACCTCAATGGGCGTGCCTCCAGCGGCGATGATACCATCCCGCACACGCTTGGTCAGCTCAATATGGTGGCGGTTGCAGGGGCTTAGATCAGAACCTGTCTGCGCAATTGCGATGATCGGTTTGCCCGATTGCAGCTCTTCACGGGTCAGCCCGTAATTCAGGTACCGCTCTAGATACAGCGCCGTCATTTCAGGGTTATCTTTGTTCATAAACCACTTGCGCGACCGCAAGTCTTCAACCGCTATTTTCTTCAACGTTTCATCCTGACATCCCCCAAAGTTCACGCTAGGGTTTCGTGGGTTTTGCGTAGTGTAATTCCGTGATCCTGAATTGACTATAGCGTAGGTCGAAAAAACCACCGGGATGTTTGCCTCTAGAAATGCACTTTGCGCCTCGCTTATAGTGACCTCAGTGCAAGGAGTTTTAGTTTATGCCCATTTTAATATTGATCTTGAGTGTCGCTGGCGGAGCCCTTTGGTTTTGGGTGCGAAACAACCCGCGCGATGCCTTTCATGCCGCCCAAGACGCGGCCACAGTTTTAAAGAACGCACCGCGCAAATTGGCGTTTCGCAAGCAAACCAATTCCCATCCAGTCGAGGGCATCGACGATCCCCGCATCGCGATCTGCGCTATCGCACAGTCCTTTATCGAACTTGATAATTTGCCAACCCAAGAACAACGCCAGCGGCTGCATGTGAACCTACGCGCAAAACTGCGGTGCTCTGAGGATGAGGCCGAGGAAATGGAAGTCCTTGGGCGCTGGCTTATGACCCAATGCAAAGGCCCTGAGCAAGCAATCACGCGGTTAGGGCGCAGACTGTTTAAGATCGACGCAGACGCGTCATGGGACACGCTCCAAGAATTTCTTGGCGCCTTGATTGAGGGTGATCTCTCGTCCGCCCAAATCGACGCCATTGCCGAACTCAAACGGGCAATGCGCAAATAAGGTTAGCGAGCGAGAGCCGCTTTCATTTGCGCCGCGAGCTCGGCCTCCCAGTCGCCGCGCTGCGCGTGGACGCCATCAATCATCGCTTGGTTTTCAATGGATGGAATGTCGGGATCATAGTGCGCGGCCACTGCCACCATCGATTTACGGTCCAACGCGCTAAACGCATCGACTGCCGCTTGCGCTTGGGCGGTATTCGCACCCAATGCCTCAAACGCCGAGCGCCCCATGCGCAATGAACTGTCGTAAGTCTCGCGGATGATATCACGGCACCCTGCATGCCACAGGTCGTACACATGGTTACGGTCAACGGCGCGCGCGATGATATGCACATTCGGATAGTGATGTCCGACATAGCGGACCAGCTCGGTAATCTGGTCTTTACCGTCAATTGCGATCACGAAAAGCTTGGCCTCAGCGATCCCCGCTGCATGTAGCAAATCAGGTCGCGTCGCATCGCCGTAATAGGCCCGCGCACCAAATTTCTTGAGCATCTCGATCTGGACAGAGCTAAAGTCGATCACCGTCGCCTCAAAACCCGCACCATGCAAGATCCGCGAGACCAGACCACCGACGCGCCCGTGACCTGCAATCACGATCTTATTGTCTTGCGGCATCTCATCCGCCTCGCGGTCATTGGTCTCGATATAGCG
>DFSO01000058.1:70868-71540 GCA_002378665.1 Loktanella sp. UBA3435
AAGGGCCTTTAATACGATCAGGCCCAATGTGAGGCCAATAATCAGCGCGAGATTTTCGCCCAAAAGGCCAAAGTTGATCCCCGCCCCTACGGTCATAAAGAACAACCCAAGCAGCAGCCCTTTGAATGGATCAATGTCGCTTTCCAGCTCATGACGGTATTCGGAATTCGCGAGCACAACACCCGCGAGGAATGTGCCCAGCGCAGGCGATAGCCCGACCAGTGTCATCAAAAGGGCGATCCCGACGACAATCATCAAGGCCGCAGCAACAAACAACTCACGCAGGTTCGCTGCCGCAATGAACCGGAAAAGCGGCCCCGTTAGATAGCTCCCCGCAGCAATCACAGCCGCAATCGCACCCAGTGTCACAAGTGCGGTTTGCCAGCCAGCCAGTCCCGCAACCAGTGAGAAATCTGTGCCGTGATCCTCACCGCCGCCGTGGCTCACGGCATCCAGCAATTCGGGCAGCGCCAGCAATGGCACCAAGGCCAGCATCGGGATCACGGCGATGTCTTGGAACAATAGGACCGAGAAACTTGATTGCCCGCCGTCTGATTTCATCAAGCCTTTTTCCTGCAACGTCTGTAGCGCAATCGCGGTGGACGACAGCGCAAACACCAGCCCCACGGCCAAAGCCACGGTCCACACCAGCCCGAACGCCATGCCCACGCC
>DFSO01000057.1:0-34964 GCA_002378665.1 Loktanella sp. UBA3435
TTAATGGGTCCTGACCCTAGCCCCTGATAGACGGTTTCGACGACCTCTTTGATGATCCGCGCAATCAGGGCGCAATCGTCCGTCGAGAATGTGAGCGGCAAACGCATGTCGATGATGCCCGCCAGCACGCGGTCGCTATCGGGCATGGGGGTTGAGGGCGCGTAACGCCAGCTGTCGTAGCGCGAGGTGAAACCTACGGGCTCTGCCCCACCGAACCATTTGAGCTCAACCCCGCGTGCTTTGCAGCGGGCGAGAACATCCGCCACCGCTGGTTTCGGCCAGTCGAGCAACAGGAATTGGAAGGATGAGGCGACGAAGGTCTCTTTTTCAGGGCGGTTCGGCAGACGAAGCCCAGTGGTATTGGCCAAGCCCTCGGCCAGCACAGCATAGCGTTCGTTCCACCGTGCCGCCTGCTTTGGCAGGTCCCGCAATTGCGGGCGCAGAACGGCTGCGCGCAGGTTGTCCATGCGGCCAGAGATGTTGGGCGTCTCGTATTTGATCTGGGCAAAGACCTCTGGCGGGGGTGCTGCGCGGTGTGTCCCGAATAGCATATAGCTGCCTGAGAGCATAATCGCACGAGCCATCCCTTCGGTATCGTCAGAGATCAGCAAGCCGCCCTCGCCCGAGTTGATATGCTTATAGGTCTGCGTCGAATAGCAGCCGAATTTGCCCCAGCGTCCCGACGGGATACCGTTCCACGCGGCGCCCATCGTGTGCGCACAATCCTCGATCACGGTGATATTTGCGGCGTCACACATCGCCATGAGCCGCTCCATATCGCAGATGTGCCCGCGCATATGCGATAAGAGCAGAACGCGGGCTTGCGGCAATTTGGCGGCTAGATCGTCAAGGTCGATTACAAGGTCTTCGGTCACGCCAACATAGATCGGCACACCCCCTACGGCAGCAATTGCCCCCGGCACGGGGGCGAGCGTAAAGGCGTTGGTCAGCACGTGATCGCCGTGTTTGACGCCGCAGCTGCGCAGCGCCGTTGTCATCGCGTAACCGCCAGAGGCCACAGCAAGGCAGTATTTCGCACCTGTGAGGACCGCGAACTCTTCCTCTAGCAAGGCCGCCTCCGCGATCTCAGCGCCGCTGGTGTTATATCGGTGCAAGCGCCCGTGCTGCATCACGGCCAAGGCCGCATCGATACCCGCTTGCGGGATTGGTTCTTGCTGGGTGAAGTTGCCTGTGAAAATCTCTGTCATAGGCGCACATTGTCCGCCACAGGCAAAATCGTCAATCGCGACTTGCGACGTGAAGGGTCGGAAATAGCTTAGATATGCGGCAAAAGGCGGCTAGGCTTTCCGCATGAGAGATGCGCTTTCCTTTGTGATGGGCCTGCAATGGGCCGATGTGCCAGAGCCTGTAAAGGCACGGGTCAAAATGGCTTTGCTCGATGTGATTGGCGTGGGTGCTGGTGGCGCAGGGTTTCGGTCTGCGCAGATTGCTGCTGGTTTTGCCGCCGATCACCTTGGCGGGAATGCGCCGCTTTTGTTTGACGACCGTCACGCAAGCGCCGCTGGTGCCGCTTTTGCCGCTGCCATGTCTATCGACGCGCTGGATGCCCACGACGGGTTTAACCCTGCCAAGGGGCATATTGGCGCTGTCCTATTCGCCTCGCTCTGGCCCTGTATGAAGGGTATGCGCGGGGCCGATTTTCTGACCGCCTTGGTTGCGGGTTACGAGTTTGGCGCACGCGCCTCCATGGCGCAGCATGGCACGGTGCCTGACTATCATACATCAGGCAGTTGGGGCGCGGTGACAGGGGCCGCAATTTTGTCGCGGCTCTGGAGTTTGGATCACAACACCGCCCGTCATGCCATTGGAATCGCTGAATATCACGGACCGCGTAGCCAGATGATGCGCGGCGTGGATTACCCGACGATGTTGAAGGATGGCACGGCTTGGGGGGCAATGACAGCGGTCAGTTCCGCGCTTTTGGCGCAGGCCGGGTTTACCGGCGCGCCCGCGATTACCGTCGAGCAAGCACCAGACTATTGGGCCGATTTGGGCCAGCGCTGGTTCACGCTTGAGCAGTATTTCAAGCCCTACCCTGTGTGCCGCTGGGCGCAGGCCCCGATTGAAGGCGTCTTGGCCTTGCGGCGGTTGCACGGGTTGGCATCGACGGATGTGACCCACATTCACGTCGCGACCTTCCACGAGAGCATTCGGCTTGCGACGAACAACCCAAAGGCCACCGATGAGGCGCAATATTCGACGTCTTTCCCCTGCGCCGTGGCCATGGTGCGTGGCGATGTGGGGCCAGCGGATATTGGCGACGATGCCCTGAGCGACCCCGAAATCGTGCGGCTGTCCAATGCGCTCACGATGTCTGAGGACGCAGAAGCCAATGCGGTGTTTCCGCTGACGCGATTGGCCAAAGTGACTTTGACGTTGACGGACGGGCGCGAGCTGTCGAGCGACTGGATGCAGCCACGCTGGGACCATGACGCGCCGCCGACAAAGGACGAGATTGACGCAAAGTTCCACGCCTATGCCGATGGGCCTTTGGGAGTAGATCGGGCAACGGCCATCCGTGAGGCAGTTGAAAACCTTGCAGGAACCTCAACGGATGCGCTTGCAGCCCTGCTGTCTCAACCGATCAAGCGGCGCACTTCGGGCAGCAGCTCGGAATAGTGACCCATCAGCCCCTCAGGGCTCAAATCACGGACATCGTAGTCACCTGGACCAAAGGTCACAAGAATCGACGGCACGCCCGCCGCCTTTGACGTATCGCGATCTGTCGCCGTGTCACCTACAAGCAGGCAGCGCTTCACATCGCCCCCCGCCCTGCGCACAGTCTCGAACAAATGCTCAGGATCAGGCTTGCGGATCGGCAGGCTATCAGCGCCCAAAAGGGCCGCGAATTCATGGCGGATACCAAGGCGGGTCAGCAGGGTTTCGGCCAGTCCCTCAGGCTTATTGGTGCATATCGCAACCTTGTAGCCTGCGGATTTTAGGTCACCGACGGCCTCCATCGCCCCTTCATAAAGGAACGTATGGCTGTCGATATCCTGCGCATAAGCCCGTAAAAGCGGCTGATACTGCCCGTCAACATCGGCCTCGCCAAAACCCTCAACACGGCTAAACCCAAGGCGCAGCATCGCGCGGCCACCTTTCAGGGCGGTCCCTTTATCGGCGGGTGTCAGCAGGTCACCCAAGCCAAGGCTTTGAAAACATGCATTTGCTGCGGCCAAAAGATCGCCACTGGTATCGGCAAGCGTGCCATCAAGATCAAAAACGACTGTGGGCATGGGCGGTCCTTTGGTAAACTTTGCTGCGCCATCTGTAACGATACGTAAACTGATGTGAAGCCCTACATCTTGTGTTACGTCTTCGTTAAGGTAGAAGACCAACAAAATTTAAGGGCGTGAGTAGGCTATGTCGACAGCATTAATTATTTTAGGCGCGGGCATGGGCACGCGGATGAATTCCGAATTACCAAAGGTTTTGCACCAGATTGGTGGCGCGCCGATGTTGGTGCATGCGATGCGTGCCGGCGCCACTTTGAACCCTGAAAAAACCGTGATCGTTGCAGGCCATGGCGCCGAGGCCGTGAGCAAGGCCGCTTTGGCCTATGACCCCGATGCCGAGACCGTTTTGCAGACCGAGCAGTTGGGCACGGCACATGCCGTCGCACAGGCAGGTGCAGCGCTGGAGGGCTTTGAGGGCGATGCTCTGGTTCTTTACGGTGACACGCCGTTTATTGGCTCCGAGACGCTTGAGGCCATGGCCGTTGCACGCGGGTTGCATGACGTTGTCGTACTCGGCTTTGAGGCCGCTGATCCGGGTCGTTATGGGCGGTTGATCACCAAGGGTGACGCGCTGGAGCGGATCGTAGAATTCAAAGACGCGACAGATAAGGAACGTGCCGTAACACTTTGTAATAGTGGCGTTATTGCGGCGAAGTCTTCCGTGCTATTTGACCTGATTGCCGCTGTAGGCAACGACAATGCCTCTGGCGAATACTACCTGACGGACATTATCGGCATTGCGCGATCTAAGGGGCTGTCGTCCACAGTTGTGCGCTGCGATGAGGCGGAAACGCTCGGCGTGAACAGCCGCGCCGAACTGATTGCCGCTGAGGCCGATTTTCAGGCCCGCGCACGCACAGCCGCCATCGAAGATGGCGTGACGCTTTTGGCCCCCGACACTGTATTCTTCGCCTATGACACTTATCTGGGCCGCGACGCGATCATCGAACAGAACGTGATCTTTGGCCCGAATGTGACAGTGGAATCAGGCGCAAAAATCCGCGCCTTCTCTCACCTTGAAGGCTGCCATGTGTCCCAAGGCGCCACTGTCGGTCCATACGCCCGTCTGCGCCTCGGAGCGGAATTGCAGGAAAACGTGCATGTCGGCAATTTCGTCGAGATCAAGAACGCCATTGTGGCCGAAGGTGCGAAGGTCAACCACCTGAGCTATATCGGCGACGCGGACATTGGTGCGCGGACAAATATTGGCGCAGGAACGATCACCTGCAACTATGATGGCGTCTTTAAGCACCGCACAGTGATCGGCGAAGATGTGTTTATCGGCTCCAACACCATGCTTGTGGCCCCTGTCACGGTTGGCAATGCAGCAATGACAGCGAGCGGGTCGGTTGTGAGCCGCGATGTCCCTGATGGGGATTTGGCGATTGCGCGATCACGCCAAGAGAACAAGCCCGGCTTTGCCGTTAAGTTGTTCGAAAAACTAAGACATTTGAAGATATCTCAGAACAAGGTTCAATAATATGTGCGGAATTGTAGGGGTTCTTGGAACCCACGAAGCGGCCCCAATCCTCGTTGATGCGCTTAAGCGGCTTGAATATCGCGGTTATGACAGCGCTGGTATTGCGACGATCAACAACATGAAGCTGGATCGCCGTCGCGCGATTGGTAAATTGGTGAACTTGTCCGACCTATTGGTGCATGAACCGCTGGCTGGCAAATCGGGCATCGGCCACACACGCTGGGCCACCCACGGCGCGCCAAACGTGAACAACGCACACCCGCATCGCGCAATTGACGTCGCCGTCGTGCATAACGGCATCATCGAAAATTTCCGTGAATTGCGCCTGTTTCTCGCCGAAAATGGTATTGCCTACGAGACAGATACGGATACAGAAACAGTCGCCCTTCTTGCGCAATACTACCTGAACCAAGGGAACTCTCCCCGCGACGCCGCCGAAAAGACGATTGCGCGGCTCGATGGGGCCTATGCGCTTTGCTTCTTGTTTGACGGCGAAGATGATTTGCTGATTGCAGCGCGTAAGGGGTCACCCTTGGCAATCGGCCACGGGATCGGCGAAATGTTCGTGGGCTCTGACGCTATTGCATTGTCCCCGATGACTGATCAGATCACCTACCTCGAAGAAGGTGACTGGGCGGTAGTGACCCGCAACTCGCTGGAAATCCGCGATATCAATGGCGAGTTGGCCAACCGTGCCGTTACGACGATCCATGTTGATGCGGGCTCAACCGACAAAGGTGGCTTCAAGCACTTTATGTCCAAGGAAATCGCCGAACAGCCGACGGTGCTGCAAGGCGCCCTCGCCCATTACATCAACGCAGATGGCACCGATGTTGTGCTGCCTGATGGCGGCATCGACTTTTCCAAAGTTGAGCGCATGACGATGGTGGCCTGTGGCACCGCGTTTTATGCCTGTCACGTCGCGAAATACTGGTTCGAGCAGATCGCAGGCATGCCCGTCGAGATCGATGTGGCCTCTGAATTCCGCTACCGTGAACCGCCTGTGACCAAGGGCACTGTTGCCCTGTTTGTCAGCCAATCGGGCGAGACAGCCGATACTTTGGCCGCCCTGCGCTACATGGAAGGCAAAGCGGCGAAAATCCTGTCTGTCGTGAACGTTCCCACCAGCTCGATTGCCCGCGAAAGCGATTTGGCGCTGCCGATTTTGGCAGGTGTCGAAATTGGCGTAGCCTCGACCAAGGCCTTTACGTGCCAGTTGACGACCTTGGCTATTCTCGCGCTTAAGGCGGCGAAAGACCGCGGCATGATCGCCGACAAGGCATTGGCGCAAAAGCTGACCGCATTGCGCGCTTTGCCAGGTGTGATTAGCCACGCATTGACGATTGAGGACAAGACAAAGCAGGTCGCCCGCCAATTGGCAGAAGCCCGCGACATCCTGTTCCTTGGCCGTGGCGCGATGTACCCTCTTGCTCTTGAGGGCGCATTAAAACTTAAAGAAATCAGCTACATACACGCCGAAGCTTATGCATCAGGTGAACTAAAACACGGTCCCATCGCCCTTGTGGACGAGCGTGTACCTGTCATCGTTATGGCCCCACGCGACAAGCTATTCGAGAAGACCGTTTCAAACATGCAAGAGGTGATGGCACGTGGTGGCAAGGTGCTGTTGATCACCGATAAAAAGGGGTCTGACGAGGCATCAATGGGTGTTTGGGATACGATTGTGATGCCAGAGATCGACGATTTCCTTGCACCGATCCTCTATGCGATCCCTGCCCAATTGCTTGCTTACCACACAGCCGTTGCCAAAGGCACTGACGTTGACCAACCTCGCAACCTCGCCAAGTCAGTGACAGTCGAATGACCCCGCAAGAGGCCCTCGACCTACTCGGGACCAACACGACAAAAGCAGCTGAAATGCTGTCGTATCACAAGATCGACCGCCCCTACCTTGGCATTGCGACCCCCGCGGTTGATACGGCCGTCAAGGACTGGCGCGAGGCCATGGATATTGGCGAGCGCCTTGAACTTGCCAGCGGTCTTTGGGACACCAACGTGCATGAAGGTCGCATTGCGGCCGCCAAGCTGTTGACCCAAGCCCGCATTCGTCCCGACGATGCTGCGGCGTGGGACTTGATCTGCTCTTGGGTTCCCGATTTTGATGTGTTCACCATTGCCGATATGGTCTGCGTAGCAGGTCAGAAACGACTGGTGTCAGACCCTGCCCGCCTTGATACCGTTGAAGAATGGATCGGCTCCGAAAACCTATGGGCGCGGCGTGCGGCGTTTATGATGACCCTGCCGTGGACCAAGCAGAATCACCCGAAACCTGCCGACATCGACATTCGTATGCGCGTTCTTGGCTGGGCTGCGGAACTGGTCGCCGAAAAGCAATTCATGGTGCAAGACGCGATTGCGGGCTGGTTGCGTGATCTGTCCAAGCATGACCATGACCGCACCGCAGCCTTCATCGAAGAACATGGCCCTGTGATGAAAAAATTCATCGTCAAAGAGGCAAGTCGCCACCTCGGTTAAAAAAAGATCTGGGGCTAATTAGTTCCTGTAGATTATCAGCTCCAAAAGCCCTGTCAGCGGCGCGTCCAAAAGGCGCATCGCTGGCAGGCTGATCTGACTACCAGACCCAGCGTCCCCACCCGATGGGCGCAGCTCTAGGTTCACGCTTTTCCCGTTCGCGCCATAAACGGCACGGCCCATCACCAGTTCTGTTACAAGTGGGGTTTTGATCCAGATCCCAGGATCGGCTGGCGACCCAAGCGTCGCGATTGTCGTGCCCAATTTGGTCTCGCCCGCAGGTTCAGGCTTTGCCACAGCGGCTGCGCGATCTTCGGCTGTCGTTGTGTCAAACTGCTCAACCGTGCGCGCCTTTGGGGGCGGTGGTGGCGCTGGCGTGGGGTCGAGGGTTTCAACCACAGGGGCCGCGGCCTCTACAACAGGTGCGGCAGCATCGGGGGCAACTTGCTCAGGCGGCAAAGTGCAGCCAGCAAGGATGAGAACGCGGAACAAGACAACATATTTCATGTCGCTGATCGTATTGTGAGAAATTGCCTTGCGCAAGACGCGCCTTGCGCCTTGCGCATACAATCGCGCGCGCCTAGGTTTGGTCTATGACAGCCCCATTGATCGACCCATTCGCCCGCACAATCGACTATCTGCGCGTCTCCGTGACGGATCGCTGCGATTTTCGCTGTGTGTATTGCATGTCCGAGAACATGACGTTCCTGCCCAAGAAGGAATTGCTGACGCTCGAAGAGCTGGATCGCATGTGCTCTGCCTTTGTCCGTATGGGCGTGAAGAAGCTGCGGATTACCGGTGGAGAGCCGCTAGTTCGACGTGGCATCATGACGTTTTTCGAGACCATGGCGCGGCATTTGGAAACGGGTGCTTTGCGGGAATTGACGCTCACGACCAATGGCAGCCAACTTGAGAAATACGCCGCTGATCTGGCCGCTTGCGGTGTGAAGCGGATCAATGTCTCCCTCGATACGCTTGACGAGGAGAAATTCGCCCGTGTCACCCGTTGGGGCCGCCTGCCCCAAGTGTTGCGCGGCATTGATGCGGCCCAAGCGGCTGGCATGAGGGTGAAGATTAACACCGTGGCGCTGAAGGGCTTTAACGAGGACGAATTGTTCCCGCTGGTCGATTGGTGTGCCGCACGTGGCGTGGATATTACCTTCATCGAGGTGATGCCAATGGGCGACCTTGGGAATGAAGACCGCATCGGGCAATATTGGTCGCTGAAAGAACTCCGCGCCACATTGGCCGAAGCTGGCCCGTTGACCGATTTACCCGAACGCACAGGCGGCCCTGCCCGTTACGTGCAGCGCGAGAACGGCCAGAAAATCGGATTCATCACGCCGCTGTCGCATAACTTCTGCGAAAGCTGCAACCGCGTGCGGATCACCTGCACGGGCGAGATTTATACCTGCTTGGGACAAGAAGGACATTCGGACCTGCGCGGGCCACTGCGCGCCTCCGAGAGTGACGCCGACCTAGAGGTAGCCATCCGCGCCGCCATCGGCTTGAAGCCCAAAGGCCATGACTTCGACTATTCACGCCAAGAGGTTGATGGGCAAGTGAGCAGGCATATGAGCCATACGGGCGGGTGAGTGAGAGGGCGCTTTGTGGGACAAAGTGAGCTTTCGCTGCGTCTGCACGAATGGCCGCTTGTAATGGATCTGCTGGTTTGTTCGGTTCCAATCTCTTGAAAGAGCGGCCGTTCTTAGTGCTGTCTCGATTGCGGCACTAAGGTCGGCACGACGGATGAACTTCAGCAGACGGATTGCGCACTACGCTCGCCTTTTTGTGGACCTTTGCGAAGGCGTTCGTTCTGTAGCCCGCTTAATGGCATGCTGATACTTTCGCGGAGCCGTAACTCATACCTGCAGCTTTAGAACTTAATGAAAGGATTTCATCCGCGCCAACACATCAAGGCCCTGCATGTTTAGGAAATGCAAAATGTCGATGAAAATCCAATTTTCGGCCAGTTTGTCACCATCCCGCCGATACATATCGACAACCCGCATATCTGCTGACTTCCCGCTTGCAGGCAACCCCATATAGCCACCAGTTGATGTCAACGTCAGGTTCGGCCAACCAAAGAACCCGCCAAAGTTTCCCTCCGCCAACCGACACACATGACCGTTAAATTTGCGGTCAGAAAGCTGCGTGCGAAACGGCCTTTGGTGCTGCTCGATATAACGCTCAATCGTGTAGGTCGCGCCAATGCCATCTGGCCCCCACCAGATCATATCGTTGTGCCAGCATTGCGCGAGCTCGTCTTGCGGCGTCAGTTTCCCTGCCGCATTAATATCGCCGATCATGCGATTGATCAGGGCGAGCGTGTCATCACCACCCTCCGCATCCTCATAAAGCAAACCGTCATGTGTCGCAGGGCCAGGTTGCACCAAATGCTGGCCCGTCTGCGGCGGCAAAGGTCGTAATCCCGCTTGATGCATCAAGTGGATCAAATCACAAAACAGTGCCGTTTCGACAATCACGCCATTCTCGACGCGGTTAAACTCCGCATAACGCAACATCGTGATTTTGCGGCTCGCAGGTATGCCCAGAAACGGCGCATCAAACAGCCCCATCAAGTGACCCATTGAGATCACCCAAACGGACTTGAACCCGTCGATCTCGTTGCGCCCCGCGATGAAAATATCCTGCCTGCGCTGCACGTGCATCATAGATGTCAGGAACGGGGACCAGAACACCGCGGCCACGGCCTCGGCCCCCCGTTGCTCATGAAACGGATGCATCCCGCGCCAATGCCAATCAGGCACCGTGCGCTCGGCCAGAACCTCGACCACAGTATCAGGTGTGGCTTTCGCCAAGGCATCATAATGGGCGCGAACCAGCGCCTTCTCGGCTTGAAAGCTCATCCCTTCACAGCCCCTGCTGTCAGGCCAGATACGATCTGGCGCTGGAACACGAGGACCATAACGAACAGAGGTGCTGTGACTGAAACAACCGCCGACACCGCAAACATCACGTTACCTTTGGTTTGGGTCGTGCCAAGGAAACTCGCAATTTTCGGGATCATGGTTTGGTTCTCTTTTGACAGCAACATCGTGGTCACCGCAAAATCGTTATAGGCCAGCAGGAACGAGAACAAGCCCGCCGTAATCACCCCCGGCCACATGACGGGAATGATGACATGACGGAAGGCTTGGAACCGATTGCAACCGTCAACCATGGCGCTTTCGTCCAGATCTTGCGGGATGTTTTTGAAAAACGAATGCAGCATCCATAGCGTGAACGGCTGGTTGATCGCGATTAGAACGATGATCGCTGTCGGCAAATGCCCCCACATGTTGAACTTGAAAAATACAGGCAAATAGCCAGACACCAACGTGATCTGCGGCAAGGCACGGAACACCAGCGCTATGATCAAAAACCAAAACGCATAGCGGTAGGTTGACCGTGACAAAGCATAACCGCCCAGTGTGCCAAGCGTCAGCGAAATGGTGACCACGAACAGACAAACAAGAGTTGAATTCATTGCCGCCTTGCCGAACCCTTCTTGGACCCAAGCGCCGTAATATCCAGCGCCCGTGTATTGGCCGCCCGTCTCAGAGACGGTCATTTTTCCTGTCAGGGCCGCTGCCCAATCCGCCTTGGAAAAGAAATCACCCTCAACCTTAAACGATCCCCAAAGCGTCCACAGAAACGGGAACGCGGCGAGCATCATCCAAACGCCAAGCACCACAATGGTGAACAGCGTCAGTGAAAACGGCTTTTGATTTGCTCTGCTCGCCATGTCTATTTCCGCCCAAAATCGCGCCACGTGCGGATCAGCACAGGCGTTAGGAGTATGATGATGCAAACAACCGTTAGCACCGAGGTCGCAGCCGCCGACGACAATTGCCGCGTCTCGCCGCCCAAGTCGTTATAAATCGCCCAACTCAGAGAGGTCGCATGGGCCGAGGCGGCAAAGCTCACAATCGGCTCGAAAACGCGGAAGTTATCCATCAACTGCATCAGCGCGATGAACGTGGTCAGTGGCAACAAGTGCGGCACGACGACATAACGGATACGCTGCGCACGGCTCGCGCCGTCAATCTGCGCTGCCTCTAGCGTGTCGGAATTCACCGTCTGAAGCCCCGCGTAATACACGATGAACGCGAAGGGCGCCGAATGCCAAACACCGTAGACAATCAGCATGATCCACATCAGCGGCGTTGATGCCTTGACGGACAGGCTCGGATCACCAGACAGCGAAATCAGCGCCGTGCCAACAATGCCGCGCGCATCGACCATCCAAAACAGGATCAGCGCGCCAACAAGCGGCGTAATCATCATCGGCAACAGCGAAAAGAATATCAGCGGGCCGCGCACGACTTTCACCGCCGAATTGACCGCGACAGCAATCGCAAAGCCAAACAAAATCACCAGCGGCGTGACCACAAACGTAAACGTCAGCGTAAACGACATCGCCTTATAGAACGGCAGGTTCAGCATCTGTGCGCCAAACTCGCGCCACGTCTGCGATCCATCCCAAGCTTGGCCAACTTCAGCGACCGCCAAATGTCCGCGATCAAGGAAAATATCAGCGCCCGCAAACTGGCCAAACGGATGACCGCTTTTCAACGCTTCCGTCGCCTCTTGATCAACCATGGTGGATTGGGTGCAGCCAAACGGGCCGCAGTTTTCGACCGACACAATAACCTGATCATGGGCCACATAGAGTGACTGCACGATGATCGAAATAAGCGGGAGAAAGATGAACAACAGCATCGCCAATGTGGACGGTAAAACGAACCAAAAGAATGTCTTATGTTTCATGAGGCATGGTTCCGCTGCTGGGGAATAAGGTAAGGGGGCCGCATATTCACAGCCCCCTCAAGATCGTTTTACTTCAAGAAACCGTTCTCGGTCGCAGCAGCAGTATAAGCCGCCTCGATATCAGCCAAAGCCTGCTCTGCACTTTCCTTGCCCTGCAAGAAGTCGGCGATATTGTCGCCAGCCGCTGTGTGCAAAAGGCCCATGAACGGCAGCATTGGATAAGGTTGTGAACCAGCAGCAATCGCAGCGAAAACGCCGGCGCTCACTGGTGTAGGCTCATAGCCGTCGATCATCCAAACAGCTTCGGCCATTGTCGTATCGTTCAAGATAGACGGACCAGTGCCCTCTTTCATGGCAAGGAAAGTGGCCGTTGCATCCTCATCCGATACGTTCTTGGCCACGGTCCAACCGTCCCACCACAATGTCGTCGCAGGCACGCCGCTGTCGCCAACCATCAAAGGTCCGCCAACCATCGTGTTTTCATAAACAACAGGCTCGGAACCCTCAGTGTCCATCAGGTTACCCATACGGCTGCCCCACATGCTCATGAGTGCGACATTGCCCGCTTCCCACTCGGCCTGTGTGCCGTTGGAATCGTGGGTCAGGTAATCTGGGTTCATGTAGGCGGTCAGAGACTTCATCATCTCAAGCGCCGCGACACCCTTTTCATTATTGATCGAAACTTCGGCTGTGCCCGGCGTAAAGAACTCGCCACCTGTGCCGATATACATGTTCACGAATTCTTCCGCGAGGTTCCAGCCAGCCGCATAAGCGCCACCGATCGGGTTCTCCATGATGCCCTTTTCGCGGATCATCTCGGCGGCAGCCAACATCTCTTCATAAGACTTCGGCGGCTCGACACCGATCTCCTTGAGGACGTCAGCACGATAAGCCAATGTCTGCGCATTTGCCATAAACGCCACGGCCATCACCTTGCCATTGATCGTGATCAACTGCTTGGCAGGAATATCCGCGCCATGCGCTGCGATCAGGTCATCAAGCGGACGGATCACATCGTCGTTCATCAGCGCAATGATGGAAGAGTTCGCGATGATCGCCGTGGTGTATTCCGCAGGATTGCCCTGCATACCCGCAAGGTTAATTTTCTGGTGGTCAGCGGTCAGGTTCGACTTCACTTCAACTGCGTCAGATCCACAAGCAGCCGCAGCAGCAGCTACCGTTTGGATCGCAGGAAATTCGTTGCCGACGATGCTGACGCGACCCGCATCTATACCACAACTCGCCATTGCTGTCGTTCCAGCCAACGCGGCAAACGCCGTCGTCATCGCTACTTTTTTCCACATATACATGGGTTTCACTCCTCCAAGTTTGATGTTTGGTCAGTGATTTCTGACCCATTGATTATTTCTCATGCGGCAGCTTAGTCGAATCGCCAAGGCAATGCATACGATTGCAAGACTAGTCCGAGAATTGGAATTCTGGCAAGAATTATTTCAACGTCCTATTCGACCATACCTATAAAAAAAAGTTTGCAAGCTGATGGGAATCGCGATTAGGGTTAATGCATTCGTATGCATAAGGAATGGATAAATGGCCGAGATTCAACTGCGCAATCTCTCCAAGCGTTGGGGAAATTTTGTCGGCGTCCACGATTTTGACCTGACAATCGCCGATCAGGAATTCCTTGTTCTGCTCGGTCCCTCTGGTTGCGGCAAGACAACGACCATGCGCATGATCGCAGGGCTAGAGGACGCATCAGGCGGCGACATCATCATCGACGGCAAGCGCGTGAATGACCTTGATCCCAAAGACCGCGACGTGGCGATGGTATTCCAATCCTACGCGCTCTACCCCAATCTAGACGTCTACGAAAACATCCGTTTCCCTCTTAAGGTGCGTAAATCCGACCCTGCCGAGCACGACGCCCGCGTGCGCCGCGCCGCCGAGATGGTCGAGCTGACCGAATTCCTGCACCGCCGCCCTGCCGAGCTGTCTGGTGGTCAACGCCAACGCGTGGCCCTTGCCCGCGCCATCGTGCGCCGCCCCAACGTGTTTCTGATGGACGAGCCGCTCTCAAACCTCGACGCCAAACTCCGCGTTTCGACCCGTGCGCAGATCAAGAACCTGTCCCACGAATTGAAGGTCACAACCGTCTACGTGACCCACGACCAGATCGAGGCGATGACCCTCGCCGACCGCGTTGTCGTAATGTTCAAAGGCATCGTGCAGCAGGTCGGCACCCCCACCGAAATCTACGACCGCCCCGGCAATACCTTCGTGGCCAGCTTCATCGGCAACCCCGCCATGAACCTGATCGAAGGCACGCTCAAAGACGGCACGTTCACCGCCGACAAGGTCCATATCACGGGACTGACTGGCCCCGATGGCCCCGTCACACTTGGCTTCCGTGCCGAAGACGCAGCCCTCGCTGACGACGGCGAAATTGGCGCGAACATCTATTCCCTCGAACTCTTGGGCGACGCCACAATGGTCACCGTCCGCGCAGGCGGCGCGCTGATCTCGATCAAGGCCGACAAGACCTTCCGCGCCGAAATTGGCGACCCCATTGTCGGCTCGATCCCCGCCTCCATCTGCCACTTGTTCGACACCAAAACAGGCAACCGCCTCGACGCCAAAGGATAATCCCTATGACCATCACAATCCTCAAAGTAGGCAAACCAGAATCCGAGCGCGCCGAAGATGACGCAAAGGTGCGCGGCACAGTCGAAGCGACACTCGCCGATATCCAGACGCGCGGCGACGCTGCAATTCGCGATCTCAGCGAAAAGTTCGATAACTATTCCCCCGACAATTTCCGCCTCTCGCAATCCGAAATCGACGCCGCGATGAGCAAGGTCTCTGCCCGCGACATGGACGACATCAAATTCGCCCAAACCCAGATCCGCACCTTCGCCGAGGCCCAACGCGCCTCGATGACCGATATCGAAGTCGAGACAATGCCGGGCGTGTTCCTTGGCCACAAAAACATCCCCGTGCAATCGGTCGGCTGCTATGTGCCGGGTGGCAAATTCCCGATGGTCGCCTCCGCGCATATGTCCGTCCTTACGGCCACCGTCGCAAAAGTTCCGCGCATCATCGCCTCTGCACCCCCGATGAACGGCGCACCACATCCCGCAATTGTCGCTGCCATGCAACTGGGCGGCGCGCATGAAATCTACGTCATGGGTGGCATGCAGGCTGTGGGCGCAATGGCAATTGGGACCGAAACGATCAAGCCCGTCGATATGCTTGTTGGTCCTGGTAACGCCTTCGTCGCTGAAGCCAAACGGCAACTTTTCGGACGCGTCGGCATCGACCTTTTCGCAGGGCCAACCGAAACCATGGTGATTGCAGACGACACCGTTGACGCCGAAATGTGCGCAACCGACCTCTTGGGCCAAGCCGAACACGGCTACAATTCCCCAGCCGTTTTGCTCACCAATTCGCGCAAACTGGCCGAGGCGACGCTCGTTGAGATCGACCGCCTACTGAAAATCCTGCCCACCGCCGCGACTGCCTCCGTTTCTTGGGCCGACTACGGCGAGGTGATCCTGTGCGACACATACGACGAGATGCTGGCCGTCGCCAACGACATCGCCTCCGAGCACGTGCAAGTCATGACCGACCGTGACGATTGGTTCCTTGAGAACATGCATTCCTACGGCGCACTGTTCCTCGGCCCGCGCACAAACGTGGCCAACGGCGACAAGGTAATCGGCACTAACCACACGCTGCCTACGAAAAAAGCAGGGCGTTATACAGGTGGCCTCTGGGTCGGCAAATTCCTCAAAACCCACAGCTACCAACGGATCACAACTGACGAAGCCGCAGCCTCAATCGGGGCCGTCGGCTCACGCCTGTGCATGCTCGAAGGCTTCGTCGGTCACGCCGAACAATGTAATGTGCGCGTGCGCCGCTATGGCGGGCAAAACGTCCCTTACGGAGCCGCCGCCGAATGACACCCGCCGCCCTCAAGGCCCTTGTCGCCCCATATCAACGCGCCATGTGCGATGCTTCCGAGGTGTCCGTCCGCGCAGCAATGGCCGACCTTTTCGCCCCCGACGCGACCCTGCATATGTGCTACCCCTTTGGTAACCTCAAAGGTCCAGACGCGCTTTGGTCGACTTGCATCAATCCACTACTCACCGCCATGCCAGACCTAGAGCGCCGCGACATGATCGTTCTCGCAGGCACGACGCCCGAAGGCCAAGACTGGATCGGCTGCATGGGCAATTACATGGGCACATTCACCAAACCCTTCCTCGACATCCCGCCAACGGGGCATTTGGCGCACATGCGCTACCACGAATTTTTCCACGTGACCGACGGCAAAATCACGCAGATGCAAGCCATCTGGGATATCCCAGAACTCATGATGCAAGCCCGCGCATGGCCGATGGCCCCGCAACTTGGCGCATACCTCTGCACACCCGCGCCGATGACTTGCGACGGCCTGACGGTTTCAGGCGACGGCCAAGCCTCAATGGATCACGTCATCGGCATGCTCACAGCACTCTGCCGCTACCCGTCCAATCCCGATCCAGCAGTCATGGAGCTCGACCATTTCTGGCATCCCCGCTTCAACTGGTATGGCCCCGCTGGCATCGGCACAGGGCGCGGCATATCTGGCTTCCGCAACTGGCACCAAATCCCGTTCTTGCGCGGCATGCCCGACCGCAAACTCGACGCGATGGGCGATCTGATGTCCCATTGGTTCGCAGAAGGCGAATACGTCTGCGAAACAGGCTGGCCCAACATGCGGCTTACCCTGTCCAACGACGGCTGGATGGGCATCGCGCCGGCTGGTCGCGAGGTGCTTTTACGAAGCCTCGATTTTTGGCGCATGGAGAACGGCAAAATCCGCGAGAACTGGGTGCTCGTCGACCTGCTCGACCTTTACGCGCAAGTGGGTATTGATGTGTTTGCGCGACTGCGCGAATTCAACAAGGCGCGTAATATCGGCGCGCTTTCAATATCAATTGGAATGACTTGATGACCCTGCCCAGCACACCTTCCTTCCGCCTCGATGGCCGCCGCGCACTTGTTGCTGGTGCGTCCTCTGGCATCGGCGCTGCTTGCGCTGTGGCCTTGGGCGAAGCTGGGGCCGAAGTGACACTTGCCGCCCGCAGCGCCGACAAACTCAACGCCCTCGCCGCCGAGATGGCCGCCGCAGGCATGTCCGTAAAAACCCTTTGTGTCGATGTCTCCGACGTGGAGGCAACCGAGGCCGCGGTCGCCGCAAACGGCCCCTTTGACGTGCTGGTCAACTCCGCAGGCACCGCACGACACAGCCCCGCAACCGAAACAAGCGACACAGATTTTGACGCTGTATCAAACCTCAATATCAAAGGTGCTTACTTTTTGACGCGCGCCGTGGCCAAAGGCCTAATCGCGGCAGGCAAGCAAGGTAGCCTGATCAATATCTCCAGCCAAATGGCGCATGTCGGCGGCATTGACCGCGCGGTCTATTCCGCCACGAAACACGCGGTCGAAGGCTTCACCAAATCGATGGCGATTGAATGGGGCGCGCACGGCATCCGCGTCAACACGATCTGCCCGACCTTCATCCGCACGGCTCTGACGGCATCCACATTCGCCAATCCCGAGCGGCGCAAATGGATCGAGGGCAAGATCAAACTCGGGCGCGTCGGTGAAGTGACCGACATCATGGGCGGCGTGGTTTATCTCGCAAGCGATGCCTCGGCATTGGTCACGGGCACCTCCTTGCTCATCGACGGTGGGTGGACAGCAGAATGATCAACGTCAAAGTCACATCCCAAGACGTAGCCTCCCGCGCAGGGGTCAGCCAATCGGCGGTCAGCCGCGTGTTTTCTGGCGCGTCAGCGTCCAAGGCGACCATCGCCAAAGTGCGCAAAGCGGCCGACGAATTGGGCTACCGCCCCAACTCGCTGGCGCGCGCCATGATCACTGGCAAAAGCAAAATCATCGGGTTGGTCGTGGCCTATCTCGACAACCAATTCTATCCGATTGCGCTACAACGGCTCTCAGAATCCCTTCAGAAACAAGGCTATCACATCCTGATCTTCACCGCAGGCAACGACGCTGAGGCCACCCAAAAAGTGATAGAGGAACTCATCGACTACCAAGTCGACGGGATTATCACTGCCTCTGTTGGCATGTCCTCGAACCTCACGCAGCACTGCGCCACCGCAGGCATTCCTATCGTCATGTTCAACCGCGGCCAAGACGGGTCGGGGCATTCCTCGATCACCTCTGCCAACGTTGAGGGCGGACGCAAAGTCGCCGAATTCCTCACCGCTGGCGGGCACAAACGCATCGCCCATATCGCTGGCTGGGAAGGGTCTTCCACAGGACGGGATCGCAGGCGCGGCTTCACCGAAGGGTTGGCCGCGAACGGCCAAACTCCCCTCGACATCATCGACGGCATGTTCGACCGCGCAGCAGCCGCAGCCGCCACCCGCACCCTCATGGCCCGCAGCGATCCCCCCGACGCGATCTTTGTCGGCAACGACCACATGGCTTTCGCCGTCATGGACACCCTGCGCCAAGAACTCGGCCTTCGCATCCCGCAAGACGTCTCGGTTGTCGGCTACGACGACGTGCCGCTTGCCGCGTGGGGCGCCTACGATCTGACCACCGTGCGCCAACCCGTCAACCGCATGGTCGAGGCCACCGTAGAGACAATTCTCGCCAAGATCGAAGACCCCGCACGCCCTGCACAGAAAATCGAAATCGACGGACCGCTGATCACACGCGGCTCTGCTCGCATACCAAAAGGATGGACGCCATGAAGGGCTTCTCGAACCGCTGGAAAGACTTCCCTGACTACATCATCGGGATCACAAAAGAGATTTGGGAGGACCGTGGTGTCGGCACCCTTCACCACTATTACGCCAAGGATATCGTCGTGCGCTCACCCATGGGCATCCAGCGCGGCAACCAGCAGGTCATCGCCTCGACAATGGCCACAATCAACGAGTTCCCTGACCGCCAACTCTTTGGCGATGACGTCATCTGGTCCGAACATGAGACAGGCTACCTCTCGTCGCACCGCCTGAACACCGTTGCCACACACACCCGCGACGGAGCGTTTGGACACGCGACTGGCAAACGTTGGAACGTTAAAGTCATCGCCGATTGCGCGGCCTTAGAGGACACCATCTTCGACGAATGGCTCGTGCGCGACTATGGCGGCATGGTGCGGCAACTTGGCGTCACACCTGAGGCCTATGCCGCTGATCTCATCGCCCATGAAGGCGGTTCCGAAAACGCAAAACGCGCCTTCACGCCAGACCAAGACCTCGACGGCGGCTACCACGGACGCGGCAACGACAATGAATGGGGCCAACGCTACGCCGACAGCCTGACACGGATCATGGACGCAGATTTCGCCCACATCCGCCAAAACTACGACCGCGCGATGGTCGGCGAATACGCGGGCTCCGTCACCTCCGTAAGCTCGGAAGAATGCACCAAATTCTGGATCGGATTACGCTCCGCCTTCCCATCCGCCAAGTTCACGATCCACCATCAAACAGGCATGGACGGTGGCATGCTCTCGCCTCGCGCAGCGATCCGTTGGTCACTTGACGGCATCCATGACGGTTGGGGCAGTTTCGGCGCTCCCACTGGCGCGCCCGTTCACGTCATGGGGATTTCCCACGCCGAATTCGGACCCTACGGCCCCGACGGTGTCGGCCTGCGCCGCGAATACGCTCTCATTGATGAAGTTGCGATCTGGAAACAGATCTTGATGCACAAAGGATAAATCATGACCCCCGCAGAGATGGAAAAACGGATCGTGCGCTACGGCGATCTACAACCATGCAAAACCGCCTTTATCGACGCCCACACACCGGGGTCGGACCAAAAAGAAAACTTCACCATCATCGGTGGCGGCGTTTCGGAATCCCCCGATCAGCACGTGCACATCGGCATCCCGCATGGGTTCAATATCGGTGCGGCGGGCCAACCACCCCGCGTGCGCAACTCGCTGCACGATCACCACACAGCAGAGGCGTTCTTTGTCCTCTCAGGCCGCTGGCGGTTCTTCTGGGGCCGTTGGGGCAAAGCTGGCGAAGTCACGCTCGAGGCCGGCGACATCATCAACATTCCAACAGGCATCTTTCGTGGGTTCGAGAACATCGGCACCGACTACGGTATGATCATGGCTGTGCTTGGCGGTGACGACGCAGGCGGCGGCGTGATGTGGGCACCGCAAGTGATTGAGGACGCGGCAGAGCATGGACTGGTTCTCGCCGAAACTGGCAAACTCTATGACACAAAAAAGAGCGCAAATCTCCCTGATGGCGTCAAACCAATGCCGCTCATGACTGAGGCAGAACTCGCCAAACGGCCAGAACCGACAACCGCCGACGTGTTGCCAAACCACGTTGCCCGCTACTGGGATATGGTCGCACTCGCAGACAAAAAACCGGTGCTGGTCATCGGCGAAAAAGGCCTCCTGCGCGACAAGCCAGGTTTTGAGGTCGCGTTTATAACCAACCGCTCGGCCTCCGAGGAGAAACATAGCCACAAAGTGCCTTCCGTCCTCATGCCCGTCAAAGGTCACTGGCGGGTTGATTGGGATGGCGGTTCAGCTACCCTTGCAGCAGGCGACACCATGAGCGTTCCCGAAAATATCGGGCATTCCGTGGTCCCTTCAATGACGGGCGAGGCCGCCCTCTACCACATTGTGGCCACAGGTGATCCTGCTGGTCATACGTGGAAAGGTTAACTCCCTTCGGTGCACGCCCTGTGTACGCTTAGTGCACAGGTTGTGACACCCAGAAAGGCCGCAAATGGCGCTATCCTTAACACCGCTGATCTTCCTGCCCGGTATGATGTGCGACGCGCGGCTTTTTGATCCGCAAATCACGGCCCTCAGCAAAGATCGCGAGGTCTTGGTCGCGCAAATTACAGGCCACGACACGGTCCAAGCGCTCGCTGCCGATCTCCTGCAAAACGCCCCACCAACCTTCGCGTTGGCCGGCCTTTCAATGGGTGGGATTGTCGCGATGGAGGTCATCGCCCAAGCCCCAGATCGTGTTGAAAAACTCGCCCTTCTTGACACCAACCCGCGTGCCGAAATGCCTGCTATGGCCGCCAAACGCGGCCCTCAAATAGAGGCCGTCAAAGCAGGCAAACTCAAGGACGTGATATTCAACCAAATGATGCCGCACTACCTCGCTGATGCCACTCAACACCCCGAAATCGTTCAACTTTGCTGGGAAATGGCATCTATCCTTGGCCCAGACGTATTCATCCGCCAATCATGCGCCTTACGCGACCGCCCCGACCAACAAAACACCTTGAAAACCTACCTTGGAAAATCCCTCGTCCTCTGCGGACGACACGACGCACTTTGCCCAATTGAACGCCACGACTTGATGCATTCCCTGCTGCCAAACAGCACGCTCGAAATCGTCGAAAACGCGGGCCATATTCCAACCTTGGAACAACCTGAAATCACAACAGCCGCCCTCGTTCGCTGGCTAAAGGAAGACGCATGACACCTGAACTTTTGGCCCTTCTCCGCTCCGTCGACACCCCCACAGTTTGCAACGCGATCGAGGTCGCCCAAGGCAAACGCGGCTTTAACGCCTTTACGCGCGGCACAATGCAAGCCTCTGATCCCAATGGAGTAATTGTCGGTTACGCCATCACCGCGCAGATCGCAGCCGTGTCCCCACCGACAGAAGACTCCACCACAATTCGCGCCCGCCGCATGACCTATTACAAGGCAATGTCCGAGGGGCCGCAGCCCTCCGTTGCGGCTGTTGAGGACATCGACTACCCTAACTGCGTTGGCGCATATTGGGGCGAAGTGAACACCACAATCCACAAGGGTTTTGGCATATCAGGTGCACTCACAAATGGCGTGATGCGTGACCTCGGCGACATGGCCGAAGACTTTCCCGTTATCGCACGTAGCATCGGCCCAAGTCACGGTTTCGTGCACGTGCGCAGCGTGGGTCAACCGATCCGGATAATGGGCATGGACGTTCGCTCAGGTGACCTTATACACGCCGACCGACACGGTGCAGTTGTGATCCCTCCGGAAGTCGTTGAACATCTTCAATCGGCGATTGTTAAGATGCAGGAAACCGAAAAGCTGGTGCTTGATCCTGCCCGCGCGAAAGATTTCGACTTCGCCGCGTTTGAAGCAGCATGGGAAGCTTTTGAAAAAGCCCGCACCTGAAAGAAGCGAGAAGAATTCAATATTTTGTCTTTAATGCGAATTGATCACTGCTCTCAGCGGGTCCAGGAAGTCCGGATTGCCTATTGAGGAGCGGTGTCTTTTATAATGCTTGGTTAGGACTAGACCTTCAGAAAAATTAGGGCGGGAAAATGACTGCTTCTAGCCATGTTGTCAGAGGATGATCTTCTAGCTATCCCTAAGCAGACTTTAGCTGCGACACAGAAAAACGGCAAAGTGGGCTCAAACCAGCGGTTCGCTGCCCCGAGCCCAAAACGAGCAAAATCACCCCGCTGGCATCCGCTCTTCTACAATCCCCGCCCACCAGCTACAGCCCGCAGGAATAGCCTCGTCGTCGAAGTTGTATTCGGGGTGGTGCACGGATGCGGTGTCGCCGTTGCCCACAAGAATATACGCGCCGGGGCGTTCCTCTAACATGTAGGCAAAGTCCTCGCCGCCCATCACAAGCGGTGCCTCTTCGCAAGCGCCCGAGATTTTTGTGGCCACAGAGGCCGCGAATTCGGTTTGTTCTGCGTGGTTCACCATGCTGGGGTAGCCATGGTAGAATTTCACTTCTGCCTTGGCCCCATATGTTTCGCAGACACTTACTGCAATCGCCTTTAGCCGCTTTTCAGCCAAGGCGCGCATGTCTTTCGACATGGTCCGAATGGTCCCTTTCAGATGGGTCCGCTGGGCGATGACGTTGAAGGCTTTGGATGAACTCTCAATAGATGTGACCGACACGACCACGGGATCAACAGGGTCCGCGTTGCGGCTAGAAATCGTCTGGAGCGCTGTAACTACATGGGCTGCTACAACCACACTATCGACGGTGTCTTGTGGCTTGGCCGCGTGACCGCCCTTGCCTTCCACGATGATCTCGAACTGATCGGTTGCGGCGAAAAACGCGCCTGAGCGGATTGAGAAAGAGCCGACAGGACGGCCTGGCCAGTTGTGCATACCGTAAACTTCTTGGATGCCGAATTTGTCCATCATGCCATCTTCGCACATCTCGCGACCACCGCCGCCGCCCTCTTCTGCGGGTTGGAATATCACGACAACCGTGCCGTCAAAATTCCGGGTCTCGGAGAGGTATTTCGCAGCACCAAGCAGCATCGCGGTATGCCCATCATGCCCGCAAGCATGCATCGCGCCGTCGGTTTTGGAGGCATAGGGCAAACCTGTCGCCTCAAGGATCGGCAGTGCGTCCATGTCGGCACGCAGGCCGATGACCTTGCCTGATGTGTTGGTTTTGCCCTTGATCACGCCCACAACACCCGTGCGCCCGATGCCTGTCACGATCTCGTCGCAGCCGAAATCTTTTAGCTTTTCGGCCACCACAGCAGAGGTGCGGTGCGTTTCAAACAGAATCTCTGGGTGCTCGTGCAGGTCACGGCGCCATTCGGTGATCTCTGGCAAAAGTTCTGCAAAACGGTTCTTTACGGGCATGGGATGGCTCCAAATTGATGTGGAATTTCCCCGATCCTGAACCGAATGGTCAAAACCCGCAACCCCTTGTCACAAGTTCGGATGCAGATCCAGTTTCGACCCATCCGTGAAACGCCCATAGCGAAAACGGTGCATGTCGTGGCTGAGTGTTTCACCTCGTACGATCTGGCGGATGAGCTTGCCAAAGGCGGGGCCGATCCCAAAACCGTGACCGCACATGCCCGTTGCCACCGTCAAACCAGATAAGGGCGCGCGGTCCACAATCGGCACCACGTCAGGCATCGTGTCGATCATGCCCGCCCATGAGGCCTTGACCTTCACGCCGCCTAGCTGCGGGAAGGTATCGGCGAAATCGCGGGCGAGTTTCGCGACTTTGGACGCATTTGCTGCTGGGTTCAGGATGCGCATGCGCTCAAACGGCGATTGCTCGTCCGCCGCCCACTCCCGTTTGGTCCCCCATGCATCGGGGAAGCCTTGGGGGGCGGATGGCAACAGACGCGTGCCGAAGGGATCTTGCAGCAAAGGTTTTGCATAGTTCGCTAACGCGCGAAAGGCGTCAGGACCAACATAGAGTTCTTGAAACCCTTCGGGCGCCAGCGTGTAGCCGCCGTCAGCACGTCTGCGGAACGCGAGGCGATTGTCGGCGGCCCCGCCTGCGAAAACCTCTGGCAATGGATCGGTTGCCGCAACCGTCGCCCGCACTGAAAGCTGCGGAATGCTCAGCCCATGTTTGCGCAAGAATAGCTGTGACCAAGCGCCGCCCGCCAACACGACTTCGGGCGCCTTTATCCGCCCTAGTTCAGTCTCAACACCCGTCACTACGCCGCCGCTGATATCAAGCGCGCGCACAGCACAGCTCTCGATAATCGTGACACCGTCTCGCACCGCAGCACGGGCCAAAGCGGGCAAAGCAACCCAAGGTTCGGCCCGCATATCAGACGCCGTCCAAAGTGCGCCCGCCCAAGTGACGCTGGCATTCGGGATCAGATCGGCCGTCTCTTTGGAGGTCAGAACCTTGGTTTCGAGCCCGTGATCCTTCGCATAGGGCAACCAGTTTTCGAAACGCTCAATCCCCTCAACCTTGTCCGCAAGGTATACCACGCCTGTTTGCTTTAGGCCGATATCCTCTGGGATGTCCTTGGCCATCTGCCGCCACATCGCAGCGGCCTCGATCATGATCGGCAGTTCGGCAGGGTCGCGCCCTTGGTTTCGGATCCAACCCCAGTTGCGCGAAGATTGCTCGCCTGCAACGCGGCCCTTTTCCAAGACAACGACCTTTAGCCCCGTCTTGGCCAATTCCCACGCAGCCATCACACCGATGATCCCCGCCCCGATCACGACGACATCGCAAGCCTCTGGCATAGCGGCGCGGTGTTCTTGGGCCTCCATTTGAAACGGAAATATCATTCGGCAAGTGCCTCGACGAGCCGCGCGATAAAGGCCTCACCCTGCTGGAATTGGTCGATCGTGATGAATTCATTCGGCTGATGGGCTTGCGCGATATCACCCGGCCCGCAGACCACGGCAGAATAGCCGCGTTCTTGGAATTGCCCCGCCTCGGTGCCGTAGCTGACCACATGGGTGGCATTGTCGCCTGTTAAGCGCCGTGCGATTTCCTCGGCCTTGCCCATGCTCTCTGGCACAAGCCCTGTGAGTTCGAAATTCTGTGCTGCTGTAATTCCTGCTTCGGGGCGCACCGCTTTCATTTCGGCCTCTAGTTCGGCTACTTTGGCCAACACCCGCGCCTCCCAGACACGCACGTCATCCCCCGGAACAAGGCGGATATTGACGTTGAAGTAGCAGTCTTTGGCGGTGATGTTATTTGCCGTGCCACCGTGGATCGTGCCCACATGAAGGCCTGTATAGGGTGGATCAAATGCAGCGGCTAAGGCGGAAGGTGTCGCGGCGGCTGTCTCGGCGTTCACCTTATTGCACCACTCGATCATCTTGGCGGCCATCATGATCGCACTGACGCCTTGGTAGGCAATCGAGGAATGCACCTCGAAGCCGCGAAAATGCATATCCCAACCGATGCCACCCTTATGGCCTGTCACGACCTGCATCATCGAAGGTTCGCCCACGATCACGGTATCGGCGCGCGGCATGCCGTGGCTGACCATGTGGTCGATCATCGGCGGCGCGCCAAGGCAACCGATTTCCTCGTCATAGGACAGCGCGATTTGCAAAGGGCGCTTGATCCCGCGTTCCAAGGCAAGCGGCACGGCAGATAAGGCCAGTGCGTCAAACCCCTTCATGTCGCAGGTGCCGCGCCCGTAAAGCTTGCCGTCTTTTTCGGTCACTGTGAACGGGTCCGTATCCCACGCCTGCCCTGCAACAGGGACCACATCGGTGTGGCCCGACAGCACAACACCGCAAGCGACCTGAGGCCCGATATGGGCATAGAGCGAGGCCTTCTGCCCTGTGGCATCAGGCACACGGGTTGAGGCCACGCCAAGATCAGCAAGGTAGCTTTCGACAAAATCAATCAGCGCGAGATTGCTTTCGGTGCTCACGGTTGGAAAGGCGATCAGCTTTTCCATCAAGTCTCTGGCGCGTGTCATTTCTTTGGTCCCTCAAGTAATCTCGTTCGCAATCAGCTTGGCGGTATCGTCGGGTAAGCGCAAATAGGAATCAGGTTGCAGCAAAACGAATCCGTGTTACCGTTTGGTCAAATATTGGACCAATCAAAGAATTGGCCGCCTAAAACAACGAATTAGAACCAACGGGGAGGTTCTCTATGCCCAACGGGGCGCTGCCAGTCTTGGACGTTCAAGGCCTTAAAACCGTTTTCAAAACGCGCGGTGGCGAAGTCCACGCCGTGAATGATGTAAGCTTTAATCTTAAAGCGGGCGAGCTATTGGGCGTCGTGGGCGAGAGCGGATCGGGCAAGTCTGTCACGATGATGTCACTGCTTGGTTTGCTGCCAATGCCCCCTGCCGAGATTCGCGCTGGGCGTGTGATGTTTGACGGGCAAGACCTGTTGAAGGTCAGCGCTGAGGAATTACGCAAAGTGCGTGGCGGTAAGATCGGCTTTATCTTCCAAGACCCTATGACCTCGCTCAACCCTGTTTTCAGCGTGGGATACCAAATCGCGGAACCCCTGCGCAAACATATGGGCATGTCCAAGAAAGAAGCCGCTGCACGCTCTCAGGAATTGCTCGAACTTGTCGGTATTCCAGACGCGGAACGCCGCCTCGACGACTACCCGCACCAGTTTTCGGGCGGCATGCGCCAGCGTGTGATGATCGCGATTGCGCTGGCTTGTGACCCGCAGGTTTTGATCGCCGACGAACCGACAACGGCACTAGACGTGACCATTCAGGCGCAGATTTTGGAGCTGATGCAGGAGTTGCGCGAAAAGCTGGGCATGGCCGTGATATGGATCACCCACGACCTTGGCGTCATCGCGGGCATCGCGGACCGTGTGATGGTGATGTATGGGGGGCAAGTGGTGGAACATGCGCCCGTGCAAGAGCTGTTCAGCAATCCGCAGCACCCCTATACTGCCGCCCTTCTCAAAACGATCCCGTCGATTTCGGGCAAACGTGCGGCACGTCTGACTGTGATTGAAGGCCAGCCACCGCTTGTTGTAGGTGCGCCAACGTCCTGCCCATTCCGTGAACGCTGTGCAAAGGCAATGCCTGTTTGTGCCGTGAAGGTGCCAACGCGTTATGAGATCGGTGCGGGCCACGATACCGCTTGCCTCCTCGCTGATCCGCTGGAGGTCGCCAATGCTGGATAACCCGAAAAAGGCGCTCGTATCCGTGCGCGATGTCAAAATGCACTTCCCCATTCACACAGGGGTGCTGCGTCGCAAGACGGGTGCTGTGAAGGCCGTGGACGGCATCACATTCGACATAATGGAAGGCGAGACACTTGGTCTTGTGGGCGAGAGCGGCTGTGGAAAATCCACGGCGGGCCGTGCTGTACTGCGCCTTTACGACATCACCTCTGGCGAGATCACGATGGATGGGATCGAGATCGGATCGACACCGCAAAGCCAGTTGCGCGAGATGCGCCCGATGATGCAGATGGTGTTCCAAGACCCGCAAGCGTCATTGAACCCGCGCATGACGGTCGAGGCGATTATTCGTGAGCCTTTGGACGAACACACCACCCTGACCGCGCAAGAAAAGCGCGAGAAAGTGGCCGAGTTGATGGATGCCGTGGGCCTGAACCGCGCATTCGCCAAACGCTATCCGCAGGCGTTTTCGGGTGGGCAGCGGCAGCGTATTGGGATCGCCCGCGCCCTTGCCCTAAACCCCAAATTTATCGTCTGCGACGAGCCGATTGCCGCCCTTGATGTGTCGATCCAAGCTCAGGTGGTCAACCTTCTGGAGGACCTGCAAGAGAAGTTCGGCCTGACGTATCTGTTCATCAGTCATGACCTATCCATGGTGCGCCATATCGCGACGCGGGTGGCGGTGATGTATCTGGGCAAAATCGTTGAATTAGCCGAGCGCGAAACGCTGTTTGCCGAACCTTTGCACCCCTATGCCAAGGCGCTGCTGTCTGCCGTGCCTGAACCTGATCCGGCACTTGCCCGCAAGACCGAGCGGATCATTTTGCAAGGCGACGTCCCCTCGCCCTCTAACCCGCCCAAGGGCTGCAATTTCTGCACGCGTTGCCCTGAGGTGATGGATATTTGCCGCGAGGTTGAACCCGAATACCGTGAGGTGAAGCCGCGCCAGTTTGCCGCCTGCCACCTTTACAACGAGACATAAGAATAAACCCCTATCGATGAAACGATGGGACCCGAGGTTAAAAAAAAGAGCACCAACTAGGAGAGTTAAAACATGAAAATGAAAACAGTATTGATGGGCGCAGTCGCCTCTCTTGCTTTTGCCCCAGCGGCAATGGCGGAGCGCGGGTCTGACGGTCAACTCAACATCATCTATTGGCAAGCGCCGTCGATCTTGAACCCATATCTTTCGGGTGGCACCAAGGACCTTGAGTCCGCGTCGATGATTGTCGAACCACTTGCACGTTATAACGACACTGGCGCGCTTGTGCCTTTCCTCGCCGAAGAAATCCCAACTGTCGGCAACGGCGGCGTGTCCGAGGATCTTACGTCGATCACATGGAAGTTGAAGGCTGGCCTGCTTTGGTCTGACGGCACTCCAGTGACATCCGCAGACGTGGCATTCACCGCTGAATACTGCATGAACCCAGAAGGCGGTTGCGCACAGGCATCCAAGTTTGACGGCGTGCAATCTGTTGAAGCCATCGACGACCTGACAATCAAAGTCACGTTCGATAGCCCTAAGCCAAACCCATATGGCCCCTTCGCAGGCGCGCAGTCCCCGATCATCCAAGCGGCGCAATTTGCTGACTGCCTCGGCGCAAAAGCACCTGAGTGCACAGACGCGAACTTTATGCCAATCGGCACAGGGCCATTTGTCGTCACTGACTTCCGCACGAATGACGTGATCCAGATGGAAGCCAACCAGAACTACCGCGACCCAGCAAAGCCAGCATTCGCAACTGTGACCTTCAAAGGGGGCGGCGACGCAACTGCTGCGGGTCGTGCAGTTATGGAAACGGGCGAGTTTGACTACGCATGGAACATGCAGCTTGCGCCAGACGTGCTTGCAGCCATGGCTGAAGGCGGCGTTGGTACACCAATTTCCGCATTCGGTACACTTGTCGAGCGCATCGAAATGAACCTGACAAACCCATCCCCTGACTTGCCAGAGGGCGAGCGCGCAACAGTTGCGCACCCGCATCCGTTCTTGTCCGACTTTGCAGTGCGTCACGCGCTCTCCATGGCGATTGACCGCAGTTTGCTGGTTGAAGTGGGCTACGGTCAGGCGGGTCGTCCAACCTGTAACCTGGTCCCTGGTCCAGAAATCTATGCTTCCACAGATAACACTGGCTGCTTGACCCAAGACCTCGAAGGCGCAAAGGCGCTTTTGGATGAAGCGGGTTGGGTCGATAGCAATGGTGATGGCATCCGTGACAAAGACGGTGTTGAGCTCAAAATCTTGTTCCAGACATCTACAAACGCTGTGCGTCAGGATTTCCAAGCCCTGATCAAAGATATGTGGAGCCAGATCGGCGTTGAAACAGAACTGCGTAACCTTGATGCGTCCGTGTTCTTTGGTGGTGACCCAGGTTCGCCTGACACGTTCCAGAAGTTCTACGCAGACGTGGAAATGTATGCCAACAACTTCGACGGCACGGACCCGCAAGCCTACCTCGCAGCTTACCGTTGTGGTGGCGAGCCTAAGCCTGACAGCCAGTGGCAGGGTGAGAACATCAACCGTTTCTGCGATCCAGCTTATGACGCGCTGATCGACGAGCTTGGTGCGACTGCTGACATCGACAAGCGTGGCGAATTGGCCCGTAAGATGAACGACATGCTGACCAAAGAAACCATGACCATCGTGCCACTGGTTGACCGTGGTCGTGTATCTGCAAAAGCCAACACACTTGGCGGCGTTGTTCTGAACACTTGGGACTCCGAGCTTTGGAACGTTGCTGACTGGTACCGCGAAAAGTAAGCGGACTATGGGTCAAGACCCATCCTACCACTGACAAATTTGGAGGGCAGGTTTCCCCTGCCCTCCTTCCCCCGCAAAGCACTAAACTAAGGCGCCTTAAACATGCTCACCTTCACACTCCGCAGGTTGCTGATGTCGATCCCGACGCTTTTGTTCATTGCTTTTGTGATCTTCATGCTGCTTGAACTCGCCCCCGGCGATCCGATGTCGCAGATGCCGCTCACGATCCCACCTGAGGTCAAAGAAAAGATGCGTCTCGCACTTGGTTTGGGCGAACCTTGGTGGGTGCGTTTCCCGCTTTGGCTCAAGCAGTTTTTCATCGTGGAGCCGCAGTACTGGTGGGACGCTGCGTTTGGCACCAACTTTGCCGACGGCGCGCAGCGGATTATTTCGTTCCAGTCGCGCTCACCTGTTTTCGACACGATCGCACAGCGTTTGCCGCAAACACTTTGGGTCGTTGGGATGTCCTATATCGTCGGCGTCTTGATCGCGCTGCCAATCGGGATCATCTCGGCCTATAAGCAATATTCGGTCTTTGACCAGACTGGGACTTTCGTCTCGATGATCGGGTTCTCGGTGCCACCGTTCTTTAGCGGCGTGTTGCTCATCGTGATTTTTTCTGTGCAACTCAAGTGGTTACCATCCATATATGACACCACACATGTTGTCACAAACTGGGACACATTCATCTTCCAGCTCAAGCAGATGATCATGCCCGTGATGGTGCTCGCCCTGCAAACCACAGCCCAAGTCAGCCGGTACATGCGCGCCTCGATGCTCGATAACCTCACGCAAGACTACGTCCGCACCGCGCGTGCCAAAGGCATGACCGAAAGCGTTGTGGTGATGAAGCATGTGCTGCGCAATTCTATGATCCCTGTGGTCACGGTGATCGCCTTGGGCATTCCGTCGATCTTTGGCGGGGCGATTATCACCGAGCAGATTTTCAAGGTGAACGGCCTTGGCCAACTGTTGATTATCGCGCTGCAAGGCAATGATATTCCGATGGTGATGACGATCACGTTCCTACTCGCCGTCCTCATCGTTTTGATGAACCTGATTGCCGATATTCTCTACGGCGTGCTTGATCCGAGGATCCGTTATGACTGATGAAACCATGGATATGACCGCCAAGCCCCGCAATCAATGGTGGGACGTTTGGGACCAGTTCAAGACCCATAAAGGCGCTGTTTTTGGCCTTTGCTTCCTGATTTTTATCACATTGTTCTGCCTTATTGGGCCAAGTCTCTGGGGGGTTGATCCAGGCAAGCTGGATATCCGCAACAAAGACATGCGCCCGATTTATACGGCGATTTTTGACAGTGGCGCGAAATACGGCTGGGCACACCCCATGGGCACCGATAATCTTGGTCGCGACATCATGGCCAACATCATGCAAGGTGGGCGTATCAGCCTTGCCGTGGGCTGGACCGCGATGATCTTGGCTCTGGTGATTGGCACCACGGTTGGGGTTTTAGCGGGCTATTTCAAACGGCTAGACGGGATTTTGATGCGCTTCACCGATCTGGTGCTGGCGCTGCCATTGCTTCCGCTCCTGCTGGTGATGATGCTCTTGTTCCGCGACCCGCTACGCGCCGCTTTTGGCCCTGAGCAGGGTATCTTCATCCTGATTGTCACAGGCATCGGCATCACAAGCTGGATGCATACAGCACGCATTGTACGTGGTGATGTGATGGCGATCAAAGAGCGTGAATTCGTGCTTGCTGCCCGCTCCATCGGCACGCCTGCGCGGCGCATGATCACGCGGCATCTGCTGCCCAACGTGCTGTCGCCAATCATGGTTTCAGCAACCCTTGGCCTTGCCACGGCGATCATCACCGAGAGTGCGCTGTCGTTCCTTGGTCTTGGTTTCCCGTCGGATTTCCCGACATGGGGCAAAATCCTGTTTGATAGCGTTGACCGTATGACCGCCTACCCCGAGCGGGTGATTTGGCCCGGTCTGGCAATCTCACTAACCGTTCTGTCCGTGAACTACATCGGCGACGGGTTGCGCGACGCTTTGGACCCACGCATTCGCGGGCTTTAATGCATACGGCGGTGGATCCGCCGTATCATCAACCACACGAGAATAAGCACAATCGGTGTCACGCCAGAGGCGATGTAGACCTTGGAGATACCAAAGGTTTTCTCAATCGGCCCAAGCACATAGAGCGCGAGGCTGACGGCGTAATAGCTGATCGCGACAACCGATAACCCCTCGACGGTTTGCTGCAAACGCAACTGCTGATCCGCGCGTGCGTCCATACTGGTTAGCAAGGATTGGTTCTGCGCTGAGCGTTCCACATCAACCCGCGTGCGCAACAAGTCCCCTGCCCGCAGTGCGCGATCCGAGAGGCTTTTCAACCGTGCTTGGGTTGATTCAACTGTGCGCATCGCAGGGTCAAAACGGCGCATCATGAACTCGCCAAAGGTCTGGCGTCCAAGGAACCGCTCTTCGCGCAGAATGTTGACCCGCTGGTTCACAATCGTCTCATAGGCCCCTGTCGCACCAAAGCGGTAGGCCGTCTGTGCGACGATGTTTTCCAATTCTGCTGATATCGTCAAAAGCTGCTTGAGTGTCTGATCTGGCGCGATCTCATCGTTGTTCAAATCGGCAATCAAATGGCCGACCTGCCCGTCGATCGTCGACATGATCGGCGCAAGTTTTCGCGCGGCAGCGAGGCCAAGCATAGCCATAGACTTGTAAGTTTCAATCTCACAAAGCCGTTGCACGACGCGGCCGATCCGACGCTCACCTGTTTTGGAGCGCGCGAAAACCGCCATGCGCAGATGACCTGCGGGGTCGATCCGAAAATCGCTGGTGATGATCAATTCGTCTTCGAGCACCCGCGAAATGGCAAGGCTTTCAGGCACAAACCAGTCATTGGCTTTGGCGATGATCCCCTCGTCACCGTCGAGCCGCTCGATGCGGATCAACGCGCTTGTCACTCGCGTTCCGGGCGCGGACGACAGCCAGTCTTCAGGGAACATTTGAAAGGTGGACGCTTCAAAGGGTTTCTCTGACGTGCCTTCACCGAAAATCGTATAGGTTACAAATTCGGTGTGACTTTCCCACTTCAAAATGAACTTCCCGATTTGGCCCGAGTAGTGGGTGGCCTCAGGTTGCGGATGTGCGACGCCGTGGCGGTCAAGCAAATTGATCAGATGCGCGAGATCAGCGGCGCGATCACGACCCGCAGGATTTCTTGCGGGCTTCAGCGCGAGAAAAACCGCGCGAGATGGGGCTGCCAGTTTCGGAAATGGGCGCGCGTGCAACTCGTTGGACATTGCATAGCGCAGCGGGTGATCGGTAATCGGGGGCATGGCTGGGCCTTTTCGCGTATAAGTTAGCTGCACCCTAACCGCAAAAATCGCCCTGTAAAGAAAAAATCTTTGTTTTGCAAAGGGTTAGCGGCACACAACGGTATACCGAAAGCCGCTAACCCTTAATTTTGTCTTAAATTACAACGACGGCGAGTGGAGGGAAGCCGTTGAAACAAACCGACGAATATGTCGACGTATATGCGCCTGTGTTGCGAATGATAACGCGGTCGCCTGCGCGAAGCGAGATTGGCAGGAGCATAGGACGCTTTTCATAAAGAACGTCTGCGCTATCGCACGATGGGCCTGCCATGATGCAGGGGCCAACAGGATCGCCGTCGCGCGGTGTCTCGAACTGGTAGCGGATTGCTTCGCCTTCTGTCTCGGCAAGGCCAGAGAAGCGGCCAATGTCGAGGTAAACCCAGCGGTGCATATCGCGGTCAGACTTGCGGGACACAAGCAAAACTTCGGAAACGATCAAGCCTGCCTCGGCGACAAGACCACGGCCTGGCTCTGCCATGATGCGTGGCACTTTGCCAAAGCGGCTGATGATTTGCTCCATCACGGCAGCCGCATATTCTGTCGGTGCCTCGATGGTTTCGCCGTAGAACGCAGGGAAACCGCCGCCAATGTTCAAGAGGGTGAGGTTGTGACCTGCCTTTTTCGCAGTGTGCCAAATCTCGGCCAATGCGTCCAAGGATGGGCCCCACATCGCCGCTTTGCGGGTCTGGGAACCGACGTGGAACGAGAAGCCGATTGGATCAAGACCAAGCGATTTTGCGTAAGACAGCAAACGAATAGCCGTCGCTGAATCGCAGCCGAATTTGCGGGAGAGCGGCCAGTCTGCTTGGGACACTTCCACGATCAGGCGGATGTAAACCTTGGCATTTGGCGCGGACACCGCAATCTTTTCAAGCTCTTGCTCAGCGTCAGCGGAGAAGAGTGTAATCCCCTGCTCATGCGCCCAAGCGATATCGGACGAGCGTTTGACAGTGTTGCCAAAGGACACGTCGTCAGGGTTTGCGCCATGCTTGAGGCAAAGTGCGATTTCAGCCTTGGAGGCCGCATCAAAGTGCGAGCCAAGCTTCACCAGACGCGAGATGATTTCTTCGGCTGGGTTTGCTTTCACCGCATAGTGGATATCAGCGTGGCCAAGACCCGCTTTGAGCGCGTGATACTGCTGCTCGACCAGATCGACGTCCAACACGAGGGTTGGTTTATCAAATGTTGTCGCAGCGCAATAAGCGTCAAGGCGTGTATGTGGATTTGTCGGAAGCGCCTGAGCGCCAGCAGTTTCAACAGTCATCTGTCATCTCCAGTAGACCCGGCCATAGTGTGGTTTACAACCTAACACGAGACCGCTCAGTTCCAAGGGAGAAGTTACCGTCGCTACGTAAACAAGTGATGACTGTCACCGGCCCAGAGGCGCGTGCGTTGGCTTCTATGAATGGCTCATTTAGGCTATTGGCGGATTCGTGCAAGGGGAAATTATGGGCTGTTAAGCGATTTATTTCTTAGAGAAATCGGCTGTCACACTCCGTGCACCA
>DFSO01000057.1:35245-44153 GCA_002378665.1 Loktanella sp. UBA3435
CGTGCACCACGCGTGCACCGAAATTGCGGTTTTCTTAGTGTTGCGATGGGATTATCAAGGGGTATGACCCGTCTTATTTTGCTCAATAAACCCTTTGGCGTTTTGTCCCAATTCACAGATGTGAAAAGCCCGACTGCGCGCCCCACGCTCTCTGCCTATGTCGATGTGCCGCAGGTCTATCCTGCGGGGCGTTTGGATCGCGACAGTGAGGGGCTTTTGCTCCTGACCGATGACGGGAAGCTGCAAGCCCAGATTGCCGATCCTGCCCATAAGATGGCCAAGACCTATCTGGTACAGGTCGAGGGTGATCCGAAAGAGGCCGATCTCGCGCCCTTGCGAAAAGGTGTGACGCTTAAGGACGGCCCAACCCACCCTGCGGAGGTGACCCGCATCGACCCGCCTGCCCTGTGGGACCGTGATCCGCCTGTAAGGTTTCGCAAGTCGGTGCCAGATGCTTGGATCAGCATCACGATCCGCGAAGGGCGCAACAGGCAGGTCCGCCGCATGACCGCCCATATCGGATTTCCGACGTTGCGTTTGGTGCGTTGGTCCATTGGCGAATGGTCGCTTGATGGGATCGCATTGGGTGAATGGCGCGACGCTATCTGAGGTAAGGGTTTACGCCAAAGATTTCGATAAATATGGGCAGCTGGTTACCTTGACCATGCGTGACTGTTTCACCGTGAGCGGTATTTCCAATAACCCCATGGATTGCCTGTGCGTCGCTGGAGGCATGGCCCCGCGTCCCGACAAAACCGCCATCGATGCCGCCATCAAGCACATAGATCTCGCCGAGGATGCCGAGTGACCCCGCATAATCCACATACCATTCATTTGGGCGTGTCGTCAGGGTTCCAGCTGTATCCGTGCCAACAACCGAATGCCCTGCCCCAAGCACCACACTGCCTTCAACATCAAAAGGCGTGGCATCGTTGACGCTTAGCTCGCCGACACCTTGCATGTTTGAAATTGCGCCTGTCATGGTGGCCTGCTCGAAATCCGCGACTATTGACAGGTCACCAACAATTCTGATGTCGTCGGAGATCGTATCTGGGTTCGGGTTAATGATGATCCGGCCTCCGCCAACAAAAGACGCGGACCCTGAGGTCGGAACGGTCTTCCATGCGGTACCTTCCATGTCGCGCAGGGTATCGGCCTGAATGGCGAATTGCGTCGCGCGGTCTTGGTATTCCGAGAGGCCTACATATTTTTCTGCAAGTTGACATCCCGTAGCGAGCATCGTCATCGCCCCGAAACTGATAATACGCAATCTTGATAACATTTGGCTTCTCCAACGGTTTGAAATGAACGGTGCTGAAGCGGCAGTTTTTCACAGATAGGTTAATTGGCCGTATACCTTAATTTGGATGCGTATAAAAAAAGGGCCGCGCAAGTGCACGGCCCTCTTTGAAATTGTTGGCAATCTTAGTTGATTTTCGGCAAAAGCTCGTCGAGAGACTTTTTCGCGTCGCCGTAGAACATCCGCGTGTTTTCTTTGTAGAACAGCGGGTTTTCGATACCCGAATAGCCAGTGCCTTGGCCGCGCTTGGAGACGAAGACTTGCTTTGCTTTCCAGCATTCAAGGACGGGCATGCCCGCGATTGGCGAGTTCGGATCGTCTTGCGCCGCGGGGTTCACGATGTCGTTGGAGCCGATGACAATCGCAACGTCTGTCTTGGGGAAGTCGTCGTTGATTTCGTCCATTTCCATGACGATGTCGTAAGGCACTTTGGCCTCGGCGAGCAGCACGTTCATGTGACCAGGCAAGCGGCCTGCGACGGGGTGAATGGCGAAGCGGACCTCTTTGCCCTGCGCGCGCAACTTGCGCACGAGTTCGGCAACGGAGGATTGTGCCTGTGCCACAGCCATGCCGTAACCTGGGATGATGACGACAGAGTCGGCTTCATTAAGAGCGGTTGCAACGCCGTCGCTGTCGATGGCAATTTGCTCCCCGTCGACGGCCATCTGCTCGCCTGCAGGGCCGCCAAAGCCGCCCAAGATCACCGACACGAAGGAGCGGTTCATCGCCTTACACATGATGTAGGATAGGATCGCACCTGACGAGCCGACGAGTGCACCGACCACGATCAACAAATCATTACCGAGGCTGAAGCCAATCGCGGCAGCTGCCCAGCCTGAGTAGGAGTTGAGCATCGAGACCACGACGGGCATATCCGCCCCACCGATCCCCATGATGAGGTGGTAGCCGATGAAGAGCGCTGCCAGCGTCATGAGGAAGAGCGGCAAGAACCCGCCAGAGTTGAAGTACCAGATCAGCGTGAGGACAGCTGTGGCTGCCGCTGCGATGTTCAGAAGGTGACCACCGGGGAGCTTTTGTGCCGCCGAGTTTACGCGGCCTGCAAGTTTGCCATAAGCGACGATCGAACCTGTGAAGGTAATCGCCCCGATAAAGATACCGAGGAAGAGTTCAACGCGTAGGATGTTGATCTCAACCGCTGACTTGTGTGCGATCATGGTGGCGAAGGTGCCGAGATCACCGCCCGCTGCCGCGTTGCCGATCTCAAAGTTCGCGATGAAGCCGACGAAGACAGCGGCAAGGCCGACGAGGCTGTGCATCGCGGCGACCAATTCTGGCATCTGGGTCATCTGGACCTTGGTGGCCAGTTGGTAGCCGATCACGCCACCCCCTGCGATAAGGACGAGCGAGAGAAGCCAAAGGCCAGAGGCTGGCCCGACCAGTGTTGCGGCAATCGCCAGCGCCATGCCCGCAATGCCATACCAAACCGCACGCTTTGCGCTTTCTTGTCCCGAGAGGCCACCCAACGAGAGGATGAAGAGGACGGCTGCGACGACGTAAGCCGCTGTTGTAAATCCGAATTCCATAATTCTAACCCCTTAAGATTTCTGGAACATGGCGAGCATGCGCCGTGTCACGAGGAAACCCCCGAAGATGTTGATGCCAGTCATAAAGATCGCGAGTGCGGCCAAGAGGATCACGAGGAATGACCCCGATCCGACTTGCACAAGTGCGCCCAAAATGATGATCGAAGAGATCGCGTTGGTCACGGCCATGAGCGGTGTGTGCAAGCTGTGTGCCACGCCCCAGATCACTTGGAACCCGATGAAGACCGAGAGCACAAACACGATAAAGTGCTGCATGAAGCTCGCGGGTGCGACCAGACCGATGGCCAGCAGGAGTGCGCCGCCGATGGCGAGGAGACCTACTTGGTTGCGGGTTTGTTTTTTGAACGCTGCCGTTTCCGCGTCGCGCTTTTCTTCACGTGTCAGTTCTTTTGGCGCGGGTTTTTTGGCGACGGCGGCAATCGCTGCAATCTTTGGTTTTGGTGGTGGGAAAGTGACCTCTCCCTTGTGGGTCGCAGTCGCGCCACGGATCACATCGTCTTCCATGTTGTGGACTGGCACGCCGTCTTTTTTGGGCGTGAGGTCAGTCATCATGTGGCGGATGTTGGTCGCATAAAGTGTCGAGGACTGTGCGGCCATGCGCGACGGGAAGTCGGTGTAGCCGATGATGGTGACGCCGTTATCGGTGACGACTTTCTCGTCCATCACCGTCAGTTTGCAGTTACCGCCACGCTCTGCTGCGAGGTCGATGATCACTGAACCCGGCTTCATGCTGTCGACCATGTCTTTGGTCCACAGCTCTGGCGCGTCGCGACCCGGAATGAGCGCCGTGGTGATCACGATGTCCATATCGGGTGCGATTTCGCGGAATTTGGCGAGCTGTGCTGCGGCGAATTCTGGCGAAGATACGGAAGCGTAGCCGCCTGTTGCAGCCCCGTCTTGCTGCTCTTCTTTGAAATCAAGGAAGACGAATTCAGCGCCCATGGATTCAACTTGTTCCGCCACTTCTGGGCGTACGTCGAAGGCGTAGGTGATTGCACCGAGTGATGTGGCTGTGCCGATCGCGGCCAAGCCCGCAACCCCTGCGCCGACAACCAGAACCTTGGCTGGGGGCACTTTACCCGCAGCAGTGATCTGGCCTGTAAAGAAGCGGCCAAAGTTGTTGGAAGCCTCGATGACGGCGCGATAGCCTGCGATGTTGGCCATCGAAGACAGCGCGTCCATTTTCTGGGCGCGGGAAATGCGCGGCACCATGTCCATGGCGATGACAGTTGCGCCCTGCTTGTTGGCGAGGTCCATCAAGGCCGTGTTTTGGGCTGGATAGAAGAACGAGATCAGCGTCTGCCCTTCCGAGAGCCGCTTGGTTTCGGCGTCTGACGGCGGGCGCACCTTGGCGATTATGTCGGCCGCTTTAAACAGGGCAACGCCGGTTTTCACGACCTCCACACCTGCGTCTTTATACGTTTGGTCGTTAAAGCCAGCGGCTAGTCCTGCTCCGGATTCGATAACGCAGTCGTATCCGAGTTTTTGCAGATCCTTGGCGGAAGCGGGCGTCATTGCCACGCGATTCTCGCCGGGATAAGTTTCTTTTGGTGTCCCGATTTTCATGGGCCAGTCTCCTTGCGCGATTTTGCAGTGCAGAAGACCTAACCCGCGTAATTTTATTTCACAAGCAGGTAGCCGGACGAAAGAAGCCTGCTTACATCAAACCCAACGTCGGGTCTTTTGTTCATAATGCGCAAAGTCGGCGCGAAATTTACGGCGCAGCATGTTTTCCTCAGGGATGATGAAGCGTTTCTCGATGATCCAGATGAAGATCGGCACCAAAAAAAGCGCCAAAACCGCATCCCACCGCAGGGCCAATCCTGCTAATATCGCGGCGTCACCAAGGTAAATCGGGTTGCGTGTCCGCTTGAAGATGCCTGAGGTCACGAGGCTGTCTGCCTCCTTGTGCGGAACGATTGTCGTGCGCTGCTTGCGCATTTCCATCGCGGCAAGCGCCATCAGGATGATCCCTGCCCCAACGAGCAACCCGCCCAAAAGCTGCGTGATCGGGAAATCAAGCGAGAGGCCAAACGGCTGTGCCTGCCCGATGAACCACGTGGCAATCACGGCGGCCAAGAGCCAGACGGGGGGAATATCGATCCATTTCATCGGGCGCGCCTTATCTGCTTGTCACGGGATACGGTGAAGTTACGATGCCTGAAAGGGGTCCACAATGGAACATGATGGCACACATGCGCTGGTGACGGGCGGCGGCACTGGGATCGGCGAAGGGATTGCGCGTGGGCTGGCGGAGGCTGGTGCGCAGGTCACGATTACGGGGCGGCGGGCGGATGTTCTGGCTGCTGTTGCCGCGAGCCATCCGAATTTGCACGCCTTGCCGATGGATGTATCGGATGAGTTTTCGGTCCGCGAAGGGATTGCAGAGGCGGCGCGGTTGCGCGGCCCTATCCAGATATGTGTTGCCAATGCGGGGATCGCCGAGGGTGGACCCTTTGCCAAAGTGTCGCTTGCCGATTGGCGTCGTATCATGACCACCAATTTGGACGGAGTGTTTTTGACGCTGCAATCGGCGCTGGCGACTTTGCCTGCTGACGCCCCTGCCCGCATGATTGTGATCAGCTCAATCGCGGGTCTGCGCGGGCTGAAAGGCGCTGTGTCCTATACCGCGAGCAAACATGCGGTGATTGGCTTGGTGCGCGGATTGTCCGAGGAATATATGCGCAGGCCCATTACGTTTAACGCAATTTTCCCGGGCTATGTGGATACCGATATTGTGCGCGGGCAGCTGAGCGGTTTGATGCGCAGGTTTGAGACGGACGCTGATGGCGCACTTGCGATTATGGCCAAGGGTAACCGTCACGAACGGCTGTTGCAGGTTGATGAAATCACTGCCTCGGCGATGTGGCTCTGTTCAGAGGCCGCACGCTCGGTGAACGGCCAAACGATTGAAATTGCAGGAGGACAAAGCTGATGATCGGGATCATTTTGACGATACTGGTAGCGGCGGTCCACTTTTACTTTCTCTATTTGGAAATGTTCAAATGGGAGGCGCGGCGCACCCGCAAGGCGTTCGGCATGTCCGAGGAATTGGCAAGCCAAACCGTCGTGATGGCCGCGAACCAAGGGCTGTATAACGGGTTCTTGGGCGCGGGCCTGCTGGTTGGAATGCTGACTGACAACACCTCAATGGTCGTATTCCTCTTGTGCTGCGTGATCGTAGCGGGGGTCTACGCACTGTATTGCGGTATTCGTGCGGCGCTATTTGTGCAAAGCATCCCCGCAATTCTCGCTCTGATTACAATATGGATGGCACTCTGATGGATTTCGCAAAAACCAAAGCCCTGTTTCACCTGCCTGAGGGTATGATTTATCTGGACGGCAATTCACTGGGGCCCTTGCCCAAGGCGACTGCCGCCCGCGTGGCAAAGACCGTGACCGATGAATGGGGTGATATGCTGATCGCCGGCTGGAACAAGGCGGGATGGATGGCGCAGCCCACGGCCCTTGGGGACCGTATCGGGCGCTTGATCGGGGCTGAAGCGGGTCACGTGACCCTTGGCGATACCCTGTCGATCAAGGTCTATCAGGCGCTGGCCTCTGCGATTGAGTTAAACCCTGACCGCAAGGTTATCTTGTCGGATACGGGGAATTTTCCGTCTGATCTTTATATGGCTGAAGGGTTGGTTGGCTCGCTCGGGCGCGGATTGGAGTTGCGCACGGTAGCGCCTGAGGACGTCATGGCGTCACTATCCAAAGACATCGCCGTTTTGATGCTCACCCAAGTCGATTACCGCACAGGGCGGATGCACGATATGGCGGCACTGACCAAAGCGGCGCATGATCTGGGGATCGTGACGGTTTGGGATCTGGCGCATTCGGCTGGCGCTTTGCCCGTCGATCTGTCTGGGTGTAACGCCGATTTTGCGGTTGGTTGCACCTATAAGTATCTCAATGGTGGTCCGGGTGCGCCTGCGTTTATCTATGTGGCCCCGCGCCATATCTCGACAACGCGCCCTGCCCTGTCTGGCTGGCTTGGGCATGCGGCCCCGTTTGCCTTTGATCTCGACTACCGCGCTGGCACGGGGATTGAGCGGATGCGGGTCGGCACGCCGCCTGTGTTGCAAATGGCAGCTTTGGATGCGTCGATGGACATTTGGGCTGACGTGGACATGCATGCCCTACGGGAACGCAGTATTGCCCTGTCCGAGATATTTATCGCAGGGGTAGAGGCCGCCTGCCCTGATCTGCGCTTGGCAAGCCCGCGTGATCCAAACACGCGCGGCTCTCAGGTGTCGTTCCACCACCCAGACGGTTACGCGATGATGCAGGCGTTGATTGCGCAGGGTGTGATCGGTGATTTCCGCGCACCTGACATCATGCGCTTTGGCTTCACGCCGCTGTTTATCGACGAAGGTGACGTGGGCCATGCGATTGATATTTTGGCCGCAATCATACGCGATGGCACGTGGGATCAGCCACAGTTTAAGCAGCGGGCGGCTGTGACTTAGAATCGAAACTGACGCCGTAAGCTTTACGTGCTGTGACGAGGCGCAGGTCGTCGGGGTCCATGCCCAGCGACAGGATCGTTTTGCGGTCAAAGCGTGCGCGTGCGGCCTCGCGGTCGTGCGGCGTGCCGAATAGCCTGTCGATCCAGCCCATGCCAAAGCTGACGTGAAACGTCGCGTGGTGGTCTTGAAAATGGTGCGCGAGGTGGGAGCGCGTGACGCGCTCGCCGAACCAGCCCTTGGGCACGCGCAGGTGCGCCAAGGTGTGGCAGTATTCGTAGAAGGTGAAGGCGCTGATCGAGCCTACGAAGATTGCGACAACAGGCAGCAAAATCGCCCAACCCGCCCCGACGAACGGCCAGAGCACGACGAAGTGAAGCCCGACCGAAATCAGTCCGAATTTCACCGCATACCAATTGTCGCCACCTGTGAAGAACTCTGGCTTATTGGGGAATTCGTGGTGGCCGATGTGGCTACGGTACAGCTCGTTAAACACCGATTGCTCGGTAGGCGGTGCGCGGTGGTAAAGAAAGCGGTGCATGATGTATTCGACGACGAATTGCACCACGGCGCCGTAGATCACGGCAAGGATCAAGACCGGCGAGAACCATGTTATGAGCGTCGCCATACCGATCAGCCAAAACGGCAAAAGCCGCTGCAAACTGCCCATCGCCATCAGGACGCGTATCGTTGGGATCATGACATCTCTCCTTGGTTGCCGTGACATACATGTTGCGCATGCGCCGATTGAAAATCAATCAAGACGTGGCGGCATATCGCATGGCTTGTGGATTCGTCCGTCAAACGTGATCATTGGAGAAATGAAGGAGAGCGAATTGAAACGTTTGACGACCAAGGCGCTTTGCGCGTCCCTTTTTGTCAGTGCTGCTTTGCCAGTGCGGGCCGAGCTGCCTGATGCGTGTTGGGCGTTCACGCCAGACGCCGAGATGGTGCGGCAGACGCTTTATATGCCAATTGAGAACGTCAGCCATGAGCTGAAGGTGCCTGTCATCTATTTCGAAGATCGGTTCGACCGCGTGGATGGGGCTGTATATGAGGGGCAGTTGTTTCGCGTTATGAACGAGAGTTTTGAACCTGTGACGCGGCCACAAACTGCGGTGCTCATTAGGGAAAACAACCGCGCCTATATGACGTTTGTGATCGATGACAAAGTACCACTTGAGCAAGTATTGGGTATTATAGCGGGAGAGCTAGATCGCAAAGTTGGGCGCGACCTTGCGCTATTTGATGAGGCTGATGCCGAATTTGGCCTATCTAAACTTACCCCTACAAGGTGGCGCGAAAACCCTGCAGATGTTCGCACAGATAGGGAGTTATACGTTGGTCGTGAAATTGGCGGCGCGGTGTCAGCGGTCATCGCCTGCGATCGAACTGATGATCCAAAACGCCAACCAAGCTGCAACCATGACTTTCGCGCACATGGGATTGATGTTCGGCCCAGCTACCGCACTCCCTATCAGAAAGACTGGCAGCGGATCCAAGACGATATTTCCGACTTTATCGGCTGTGCACTGACCGCCGCAACGCAATAGGAGAGGTGGTCCTAGATTTTA
>DFSO01000057.1:44450-44577 GCA_002378665.1 Loktanella sp. UBA3435
CGTAGGATGCGTTTTAACGCATCCTCCTATGGCTCGTGCAGCGCCTCGCGTGAGCGATAAAGCGGCTTGGTCAGATATTGCAGCACGGTCTTTTCGCCCGTGTGCAACTCAACGGAGGCCTGCAAAC
>DFSO01000023.1:0-27804 GCA_002378665.1 Loktanella sp. UBA3435
GTTAACCCTGACCCTAAACAGCTTTGCCCGCCTGTCCAGTGCTACAGAGCGATTCCGCTTGGCGCGCACGACTTCCCATGCATAAATCAAACCATAGGAAAGTTAATCTGCGGCTTAGGGGCGCGTGTTGCATGGAAAAAGTCAAATTCACCGCAATGAAAGACGGCGACAAAGAGGATTATGACTTCCTTACGCACCATGAGGTCGCCCATACCAAAGGCACCGCAGATCGCCTGCTGGCCGCATTGGTTGAATTGGACGAAGGGCTTTCAGGTTATCAAATCAGCCGCCTCGGTCATTCCTTGCAAGCCGCAACCCGTGCCGAACGCGACGGCGCCGACACAGACTGGATCGTGGCCGCCCTGCTACACGACATCGGCGACATCTACGCCCCCTATAACCACGACGAATATGCTGCGACCATTCTACGCCCGTTTGTACGCGAACAGGTGTCTTGGGTCGTGGAAAAACACGGCGATTTCCAACTGGTATATTACGGCGAACATGTGGGCGCGAACCCCAACAAACGCGACACCTACGCGGGCCATCCCTATTTCGACGATTGCGCGACCTTTTGTGAGCGCTGGGATCAAAACTCTTTTGATCCGGCCTATGAGCACCTGCCGCTCGACCACTTCGCCGCCCGCGTCCGCGATGTTTTTGCGCGCACGCCGTATGATCCAAACGTCATTCAGGCGGGCGTCAGAGTACCTTTGGAAACACCCTAGGCACCTCTTCACGGGGACCAACGTCACCTTCCCACCAGACCTCCGCCTTGCGCACGAAGACCACAATCTCGGTCCCGACGCCCAAATCCAGCAGGGTGTCGATGCCGTGGTCGAGGCTTTTACCGACCCTTTGGTCCGCGGTGCGAAACTCTAAATACCCCTTGCCCGTCGCGCGCCCTTTGCGTTTGCGCTCCTCGATGCGGGTAATCCTAGCAGTGGTTTGCACCCCCTTTTTGCGGGCAAGAATGGCGCGATTGGTGCGAGAGCCAAGAAACCAGACCACCGACAAGGCGATCACACCCGCAACTAAAGCAAAGAATTGACCAGACTTAGCGCTACGCAGGGTCTCACCTTTGACCAACTCAAGCACTTTGGGGTCTTCAGGCCAATAGTACACCTCAATCGTATCACCGACGTCCTTGGCATCATAATTTCCACGCGAGGTCGAGCGCCTGAAATCGTACTGCGCGCGGTCCACGTCAAAGCGATAAGACAAGTAATACTTCGTCTTTTTGTTGGATCGCCCCGTGTCCTTTTTAACGATCGTCGCGGTCGCAACCTCGCTATGATTGGCCAACCGCGCCGCATCTTTGTAATCTTTAACGCTGAAACCCGTCATCAAAACAAGAAAAACCGCGGCGACCACAGCGTACCACCCGTTCATCCCAAGGAACAAATCCACCCACTTGCGCGGCGCAATCAGGTCATGTTGCGGGTCTTTCACTGTCATTGCCTCTTTTCGCCACACCTTGCTTTGTTTAAACCCTGTTTAAATCGAAAAGGACGGCAAAGACATGGCGATGGAAAAAACATTTGACGCGGGCACCCGCGAACCCCTCATTTACAAAAAATGGGAGGACGCAGGCGCGTTCAAGGCGGGCGCAAATGCCAAGGCGGGCGCAGAGACCTTTACCATCATGTTGCCGCCGCCAAACGTCACGGGGTTCCTTCACGTCGGCCACGCCTTTAACCACACGCTCATGGATATCCTGATCCGTTGGAAGCGCATGCAGGGCTTTGACACCCTCTGGCAGCCGGGCCTCGATCACGCGGGTATCGCCACGCAGTTGGTTGTCGAAAAGCAGTTGGCCGAGTTGGGTCAAAAGCGCACCGATTATTCCCGCGAAGACTTCATCGCCAAAATCTGGGAATGGAAGGCTGTCTCTGGCGGCACAATCCAAGAGCAGGACAAGCGCATCGGCGCAGGCATGGATTGGGACCGCTCCGCCTTCACGATGGACGAAAACTTCCACGAGGCCGTGATCAAGGTCTTCGTTGATATGTATAACAAGGGCTTCATCTATCGCGGAAAGCGTCTGGTGAACTGGGACCCGCATTTCGAGACTGCGATTTCTGACCTCGAAGTTGAGAACATCGAACAAGACGGCCACATGTGGCACTTCAAATATCCGCTGGCAGGCGGTGCCACCTATGAATACGTCGAAAAAGACGAGGACGGGAACGAGACCCTGCGCGAAACCCGCAACTACATCGCCATCGCGACCACGCGGCCTGAAACCATGCTTGGCGACGGTGCCGTGGCCGTGCATCCGTCTGATGAACGCTACGCCCCTATCGTGGGCATGCTCTGCGAAATTCCGGTTGGTCCCAAGGCGCAGCGCCGCCTGATCCCGATCATCACCGATGAATACCCCGAAAAGGACTTCGGCTCTGGTGCGGTGAAGATCACAGGCGCGCATGATTTCAACGACTATCAGGTCGCCAAACGCGCGGGCATCCCGATGTATAACCTGATGGACACCAAGGCCGCGATGCGTGCTGACGGCAAGCCATACGTCGAGGAAGCCGCCACCGCCCAAGCCATCGCAAACGGCGAGATTGAATTCGACGAGGCGATGATCGCCGCCATGAACATGGTCCCCGAAGAATACCGTGGCATGGACCGATTTGAAGCCCGCAAAGCCGTGATCGACGCCATCACCGCCGAAGGCCTCGCCGTGATGCATGACGTCACGCGAACGGAAAAAGACGAAGACGGCAACAAGGTCGAAGTCACCGAAACCGTGCCATACGTCGAATCCAAAAAAATCATGCAGCCCTTCGGCGACCGCTCCAAGGTCGTGATCGAGCCGATGCTGACCGACCAATGGTACGTCGACACCGCCCAAATCGTGCAGCCCGCATTGAACGCCGTCCGTGAAGGTCGCACCAAAATCATGCCCGAGTCTGGCGAAAAGGTGTACTACAACTGGCTCGACAACATCGAACCATGGTGCATCTCGCGCCAGCTTTGGTGGGGCCACCAGATTCCGGTTTGGTATGGGCCAAGTCTTGAAACAGTACAGCTTCAAGATGGTGTCGCAGAGGTCTGGGATTTTAAACAACCTGTATCCTTTTGCGCAGCCACCTTCGACGAAGCCATTGAACAGGCTGCAAAATATTACGGTGACGCAAATGCTTGGTGCAAAATCATTGCCGACGAACATGCAACTGCAGACGATGCGGACGCTGGGCTAGACGACGATGGTCGACCAATGTTCAAACTCTACCGCGACCCCGACGTTCTCGACACATGGTTCTCCTCTGGCCTCTGGCCTTTCGGCACGCTCGGCTGGCCAAACGACACGCCTGAACTCGCAAAATACTTCCCCGGTGATGTGCTGATCACGGGCCAAGACATCCTGTTCTTCTGGGTCGCCCGCATGATGATGATGTCCAACGCCGTCATGGACAAAGACCCGTTCCACACCGTCTATCTGCACCAGCTGATGCGGGATGCTAAGGGCGAGAAGATGTCCAAAACCCGCGGCAACGTCATTGATCCGCTCGTGATGGTGGATGAGTACGGCGCAGACGCGCTGCGCTTTACTATGGGTCAAATGGCGGCCCTTGGTGGCGTGCTCAAAATCTCCGAGGATCGCATTAAGGGCTACCGCAACTTTGGCACGAAGCTTTGGAACGCCTTCAGCTTTGCAGAGCATTACGAGATCCCGAACACAGGGACGCACGCGCGGCCTATGGCCGAGAACACGCTCAACAAATGGATCATCGGCGAAACGGCAAAGGTCCGCGAAACCGTTGACGCCGCCTTGGAAACCTACCGCTTCAACGACGCCGCTAACGCGCTTTACGCCTTCACATGGGGTAAGGTTTGCGACTGGTACGTCGAATTCTCCAAGCCGATCCTGCAAGGCGAAGATGCTGCCGCAAAGTTGGAGACCGAAGCGACCCTGCGCTGGGTCCTCGACCAAGCCCTGATCATGCTGCACCCGATCATGCCGTTCATCACCGAAGAGCTGTGGGGCCAAGCAGACAACCGTGCAAACCTGCTGGTGACGCAAGAATGGCCAACATTTACCGCAGCCGATCTGGTCGATGCAGAGGCCGACCGCGAGATGAACTGGGTCATCAACCTGATTGAAAGCGTGCGCTCCGCCCGCGCCCAATCCCACGTGCCCGCTGGCGCAAAAGTGCCGCTGGTCGTCATGGGCTTGGATGCCAAAGGGCAATCCGCATGGGACAACAACAGCGCGTTGATCATGCGTCTCGCACGCATTGAGACGCTGGACCACATGGACGCATTCCCGAAAGGCTGCGTCACGATCCCGATGGAGGGCGGCACGTTTGGCCTGCCCCTCGCAGGGTTGATAGACGTGGTAGATGAAATCTCGCGTCTGGAAAAAACCATGCTGAAACTGGGCAAGGAATTGGGCGGCCTACGTGGCCGTCTCAACAACCCCAAATTCGTGGAATCAGCCCCGACCGAGGTCATCGTGGAAGCCCGCGAGAACCTTGCCCTGCGCGAAGAGGAAGAAGCCCAACTCAAAGCCGCCATCGCGCGCCTTGCCGAGCTTGGCTAAATCATAGGCGGTCCCAGCAATGGGGCCGCTTACTTACGGCACGAGACGCTAAACCGCCCGCATCATCCCCAGCGCTTTGTCATAAACAAGCGTCAGAATGCGCCGACCCTGCGGCTTTGCCACCACAGGCACAACGCGCGCCACGGCGACGGCACCTGTGCCCGCCAAAAATCCACGTCTGCTCAGTTCCATCACAAATACTCCTTTGCGAACCATTCTCATGTATGCATGAAAATCGTGATTGCAAGACCGCACAACATTAGCCAAGTTGCTGACATGATTAATGATCCCCGCCTAACACCCCTCGCCGCCTCTCTGCCCGCTTCCGTGCCTTTTGTTGGACCAGAGGCGCAAGAGCGCAGCCGTGGCACCAAATTCGCCGCTCGTCTCGGCGCCAATGAACTTGGCTTTGGGCCTTCCCCGCTTGCGATCAAAGCCATGCAAGATGCGGCCTCCGAGGCATGGATGTATGCCGACCCCGAGAGCTATGATCTGCGCGATGCGCTGGCCGACAGCTGTGACGTGCCACCCGAATGCATCGTAATTGGCGAAGGCATCGACGCGCTGTTAGGCAATCTTGTCCGCCTCTTTGTCACGAACGGCGACGCCGTGGTCACCTCTGCTGGCGCGTATCCGACGTTCAATTATCACGTCGCAGGTTTCGGCGGCACCTTGCACACCGTGCCCTACACGGGCGACCATGAGGACCCTTCCCGCCTGATCGCAAAGGCCCGCGAGGTCGGCGCAAAGCTGGTCTATATCGCGAACCCCGACAACCCGATGGGAACCGTGCACGCCGCCCGCGAGATTGAGCGGATGGTAGCAGCCGTGCCAGACGATTGCCTGCTGATCCTTGACGAGGCCTACATCGAATTCGCGCCCGAGGGGACCGCTCCCGCCCTGTCACCACTGGACCCACGCGTCATTCGGATGCGTACGTTTTCCAAGGCATATGGCCTCGCTGGTGCACGCGTGGGGTACGCCGTGTGCACGCCGAGTGTATCGTCGGCATTCAACAAAGTGCGCAATCACTTTGGGATGTCGCGGGTGTCCCTCGCGGGGGCAAAGGCCGCACTTTCCGACGACGCGCATTTGGCAGACACGGTGGCGCAGGTCGAAAAATCCCGCGCACGGATCGCCTCCATTGCGTTGGAAAACGGCTTAAACCCGCTGCCGTCCGCCACGAACTTCGTCGCCATAGACTGCGGCAAAGACGGGGCCTTCGCACGCCAAATCGTTGAAGAACTTGGTAAACTTGGCATCTTTGTGCGCATGCCATTCGTCGCCCCGCAAAACCGCTGCATTCGGGTCAGTTGCGGACCAGATGCCGAAATGACCCTTTTGGCGGCAGCATTGCCCGAAGCCATCAAAGCGGCTCAAAACAACACGTAACTGTGACTTGCCTTCCAGTAGGGGGAAGGCCGCTAAGTGCCTTTAGTCACTCAACAAAGGCATGTCAAAATGACCAAACTCGCTCTGATTGCGATGCTCACATTCGCACCAATCGTCGCATTTGCAGACCACACCCCATCGTCATCTGAGGAGGCTGAGATTGCCTCTGAGGCCTATGCGATGGTCAACCATGAAATGCACGCGGCCATGTCCGCCGAGAGCACGGGAGATGTTGACGCCGACTTCATCATCGGCATGCGCGCACATCATACCGGCGCTGTAAAAATGGCCGAAGTTTTGCTTGCTCATGGTACCGATCCCGCGACCCGCACGCTTGCACAAACCATCATCGACGCCCAAACGGGCGAGATTGACTGGATGACTAAATGGCTCGTAAGCCACGGTTACGAATAGGTTTTCGACTTAGGCCGTCGCAGCGATCACGCTTGCGGCGGCCTCTACGGCACCCTTTCCATGTGGGATTTTAAGCGCGATCAATCCAGCCTCCATCGTCCCCAAAACGCCCATAATCATCTGCGCGTTCACATGCCCCATATGCCCGATGCGAAAGAACGCGTCAGCAGGCGTGCGCCCTAAACCAATGCCCAACGTCAGTCCCGCTTTGTGCTCGCACCAGTGGCGAAGTGCATCCGCATTCGGCGATCCCGCCGTTGCGGACGTGACCGCATGAGACCGTTTTGCAGGGTCCGCGATATTAAGCGCCAGAGGCCCCTCAGTTGACCAGCAATCAAAGGCCGCCCAGACGGTTTTGGCCAAGGCTTCATGGCGGGCGAAAACGTGATCCAAGCCCTCGTCCTTGATCATATCCAACGCAGTGCGCAAACCATAAAGGTGGTGCGTCGGCGCCGTGCCATCAAAGTATTGAAAGTAGTGCTCAGGCTCGGTCCGCGCACGCCAGTCCCAATAGCGAGACACGCGCGAAGGGCGCCGCGCATTGGCCTTGGCGTTGTAGTAAACAAAGCAAATCCCAGCAGGCGTCATCAACCCTTTCTGGCAAGCCGCAACCATGACATCAACACCCCAAGCATCCATCTCGAAACGGTCGCAACCCAGTGAAGCGATACAATCGGCCATCAAAAGCGCGTCGTGACCAGTGGTGTCCAGCACGCGGCGCAGGCCTGCGACATCATTCTTGACGCTGGTCGAGGTATCCACGTGGACGGCCAATACCGCCTTGATCTTGCCTGCTTTATCAGCGCGGAGCGCGTCTTCAACCTTTGCCAAATCAACATCCGCACGATCACCAAAATCAATCGTTTGCACGGTGACACCCAAGCCTTCGGCCATCTCACCCCAGCCGATACAGAACCGCCCCGTGGCAAGCACCAGCACGGTATCGCCCTCGGACAGGACGTTCGATAAAGCGGCCTCCCAAGCGGCATGGCCGTTCCCGATATAAATCGCGACGTTCTGCTTGGTCATCGCCACGGCCTTAAGGTCTGGGATCAGACTGTCGGTCAGGTCATGCAATTCGCCCTCATAGATATTCGGCGAGGCGCGGTGCATTGACCGCAACACAGCATCAGGGATCACTGACGGTCCAGGAATTGCAAGATAGGCACGACCATTTGCGAGAGACATTGCGAATACTTTCAAACTGAGAATACCGCGACACTAGCAAGGACGGTGGCGGCGTCAACCTTGCCTAACTTGCCACTGCCCCCCATTTGCCGATAGACGTTTGAGAAACCTGTTAAGACAAGGCGCACAATGCCCAGCCAAGCCAAATCCCAATCCGCGACATCGCTCTTTGCTTGGCTTTGGCGTGACTATTTGCGCCCGCACAAGGGCACGCTGGCGGCGGCGATCTTCTTTATGGTAATCGAAGGCTCGATGCTCGGGTTTCTGAGCGCCATGATCCAGCCAATGTTCGATAATGTATTTTTGCAAGGCGAACGCGACACGTTATGGTGGGTTGGCATTGGAATTCTGATAATTTTCACAATCCGCGCAGTGAGTTCGGCGGCGCAGAAAATCCTGATCACTAAGGTTAACCAGAGTGCCGCGGCCGGCATGCGGAGCCATTTGCTGCGGCACCTGATGCTGCTGGACGGTGGCTATCATCAGGTAAATCCGCCCGGCCAATTGATCGAACGTGTGCAAGGTGACGTCACGGTGGTCAACAACATTTGGACCGCGCTTATCACGGGCATTAGCCGCGACCTTATCGCCGTAGTCGTTTTATTCTCGGTGGCCTTGGCGGTCGATTGGAAATGGACCGCTCTCGCGCTTGTGGGCATTCCGTTTCTTGTTTTGCCCTCCCTCTTGGCCCAAGCTTATGTCCGGAAACGAGCGGGCAACGCTCGCGATTTGGCGGGCCGCATGGCGACCCGTTTAGACGAGGTTTTTCACGGAATAAATGCAATCAAATTGAACGCGTTAGAGGCCTATCAAGGTGATCGCTACGACGACTTGGCCGACAGCCGCGTCCGTGCAGAAGTCCGTGCAGTGGCGGGTCAATCCATGGTGCCTGCCTTGATTGATATCATGACCGGGTTTGGCTTTCTGGGGGTTCTCATCTTTGGCGGTGCCGAAATTATCGCTGGCGAGAAAACCGTCGGTCAATTCATGTCGTTCTTTACGGCAATGTCGCTCGCGTTTGAACCGCTGCGGCGTCTGGGCCTCATGTCTGGCCAGTGGCAAACGGCGGTTGCAAGCATCGAGAGGCTGCAATTGGTCCTCAATGAAAAACCAAGCTTAACCTCGCCCGCGAATCCAAAAGCGACACGAACGGGTGCGCCAGAAGTACGGCTCGACAATGTCAGCCTTTCTTACGGCGATTTGCCCGTTCTGCGCGGCACAACCTTTACCGCGGCAGCGGGCAAAACAACCGCCCTTGTCGGCGCGTCTGGTGCTGGCAAATCCACGATCTTTAACGTGCTGACCCGTCTCATTGATCCGACCGACGGCACCGTGACAATTGACGGAACCCCAGCAAAGGCGCTCGCACTCCCCGACTTGCGCGGTTTGTTTTCGGTGGTGTCTCAGGATGCCGCCCTGTTTGATGAAACTTTGCGCGACAACATACTGTTGGGTCGGACAGACATTGACGGGTCCACTCTGACGTCGGTGCTTGATGCGGCTCACGTCAGTGATTTCCTCCCGCAGCTTCCCAATGGCATCGATAGCCCCGCTGGCCCGCGCGGCTCAAACCTTTCGGGTGGTCAACGCCAGCGGATTGCCATCGCGCGCGCCTTGTTGCGCAACACGCCAATCTTGTTGTTGGACGAGGCAACAAGTGCGCTCGACACCAAGTCCGAGGCAATTGTGCAGGCCGCGCTGGAATCTCTTTCTGATGGCCGCACGACACTCGTGATCGCGCACCGCCTATCGACCGTGCGTAATGCACATTCGATTGTTGTGATGGATCAGGGGCAAGTTGTGGACCAAGGCACCCATGACGAATTGCTTGCTCGTGGTGGAATTTACGCCGACCTGCACCGCCTCCAATTCAGTCAAGAAAAGGCACATACCCAATGACCAAGCGCACTGTACTATCGATCACTGGCGCGGACCGCGTGGATTTTCTCGACGGGTTGATCACCAACAGCGTAAAGCGTGCCGCAGATGGGATCATCTACGCGGCCCTGCTGAGTCCACAAGGCAAATTCATCGCAGATTTCTTTGTGGTGGGTCGCGCGGACGAGTTGCTTATTGATGTGGATACCATGATCGCCCCTGCCCTGTTTCAGCGCCTATCGATGTACCGCCTGCGGGCCGACGTGAAGATCGTTGAAAGCCCGCTGATCGTGTCGCGGGGCACCGGAACTGCCCCCGATGGGGCGCTTGCCGATCCGCGTGATCCCAACATGGGGTGGCGCCTATACGGGGACGTCGATGTCAGCGATGACACCGATTGGGCAGCACTGCGCGTCGCGCATATGATCCCTGAAACGGGGATAGAATTGACGCCCGAGACTTACATCTTAGAGGCCAATTTCGAAGCTCTGAACGGCGTTGATTTCAAGAAAGGCTGTTTTGTCGGGCAAGAGATCGTCGCCCGGATGAAACATAAGACCGAACTCAAGAAAGGACTGCGCCGAGTCCACGTTAAAGGCGACGCGCAAACAGGTGACGTGATTACCTCACTGGGCAAACCCGCAGGCACGCTTTACACAATCAGCGGCGATCATGGGATTGCTTACCTGCGCTTCGACCGCTCAACGGACATGGAAACGCAAAAGGCCAGCCTCACATTGCGAGACTGACCTTCTTCTGATTTCAAATACCTCCGCCGGAGGCTTTGGATCTTTGATCCGAAATTAGGCGCGTTCGACGTATTCGAACAATTCAGTGTTCACGACGATCATCTCGTCTGTGCCTACGAATGGTGGGATCATGACGCGCACGCCGTTGTCGAGTGTCGATGGCTTAAAGCTGTTGGCGGCTGTTTGGCCCTTCACAACTGGCTCAGTCTCGGCAACTTTGCAGACGACCTTTTGCGGCAATGACACGTTCAACGCCTCTTCACCGTAATATTCGATCTGCACGATCATACCGTCCTGAAGGAACGGGCGACGATCACCCAAGAGTTCAGCAGGCAAAGCGATCTGCTCGTAGGTTTCGCTGTCCATGAAGGTCAGCATATTGTCGACTTCGAACAAAAACTGCTGATCCTTGGTGTCCAGACGAATACGCTCGACTTTATCGGCAGAACGGAAGCGTTCGTTCAGCTTACGACCGTCACGTAGGTTTTTCATTTCGACCTGTGCAAAAGCACCGCCTTTTCCTGGCTTTACGTGATCCACTTTGACTGCGGCCCAAAGGCCACCATCGTGTTCCAGCGTGTTTCCAGGTCTGATTTCGTTTCCATTGATTTTTGGCATGATTCACTTCGCGGCAAAATTAAGGCAAAAGGTTGAAGAGATGTTGTGACAGGCTATATCTTGATGGAGGAACCCATGCAAGACAACTAAATGCGGCCATCTCAAGACGAGAGCCATGCAATATACGCATGGCTGCCATGTAAAAAGAGAGCCCCCGAATCGGTTTATATGTTGCATAAGGAGGTCCACGCCAGAATGACAAGAGCAATAAAAGGACGCACTATGAGAGATTTCGTTGACGGCACAGCCTTTAACAACGAGCAAGGCAACCGCGCTCGTAAATTGTTCGCTGCCGTCGTGCTTGCTGCTCTGGATGATGCAATTGCAGACGACAAAAAATACGGCAACGGCCCAGAGCAAATCGCTCGTTGGGCCCGCTCACGCGATGGCCGTGAAGTTCTGTCTTGTGCTGGTATTGATCCAAACGAGCGCGTTGTAACCGGCTTGATGGATTTCGTTGGCAAAGGTGTTCGCACCTCCGTGGCCCTGTCTCGTGAAGAGAGCGAGCGCCGCAACGCTGCCGAGGTCGAAGCACGCGCAGCATAAGCTGACCCAAAATAGACCGACCCTGCCAGGTTGGTTCATTAAAAACGCGGCCCTCTGCTCGGGCCGCGTTTTTTTATACGACTTCCCTCTCTCGCGTCACCAGCTTAAACAAGCGACAGGAGGACGCGATGACCAAGGCGATTATGATCCAAGGCGCTGGCTCGAATGTCGGCAAATCTATGCTTGTCGCGGGTATCGCGCGGGCCTGTTTGCGGCGCGGCATGTCTGTCGCTCCATTTAAGCCGCAGAACATGTCGAACAATGCGGCCGTGACAGCGGACGGCGGCGAGATTGGTCGGGCGCAGGCGTTGCAAGCACTGGCCTGTGGGCTGGATCCGATTACCGATATGAACCCTGTTTTACTCAAGCCAGAGTCCGACATCGGCGCACAAGTTATTGTGCAAGGCAAACGCGTGGCCACTATGAAGGCCCGCGATTACGGCAAGCAAAAGCAAACGCTTCTGCCTGCGGTCTTAGAGAGTTTTCACCGCCTCGCGGCCAGCTATGATCTCATCATCATTGAAGGCGCAGGAAGCCCCGCCGAGGTGAACCTGCGCGCAGGCGACATCGCGAATATGGGCTTCGCCGAAACTGCAAATGTGCCCGTGATCTTGGTCGGAGATATCGACCGTGGTGGTGTCATAGCCCAAATCGTGGGCACGCATTGCGTTTTACCAAAGGATGACCGCGACCTTATTAAAGGCTTTGCGATCAATAAGTTCCGTGGTGACGCGAGTCTTTTTGCAGAGGGCATGACAATCATCGAAGATGCCACAAAATGGCAGCCGCTTGGTATTGTGCCATGGTTCAAAGATGCTTGGAAATTGCCCGCCGAGGACGTCATGGACGTGGCTTCGCGCAAGGGCGGGCCGATCAAAATCGTCGTGCCGCGCCTGAATAGGATTGCTAACTTTGACGATCTTGATCCGCTGTCGGCCACCCCTGAAGTCAGTGTCGAAATTATCGAGGCAGGCCGCCCCCTGCCCGCCGACGCCGACCTGATCCTGATCCCCGGATCGAAATCGACGATTGCCGATCTCACGCATTTCCGTACCCAAGGCTGGGATATCGACCTGCTCGGCCATGTGCGGCGCGGCGGTCGCGTGCTGGGCATTTGTGGGGGCTATCAGATGCTTGGCCTTGAAATCATCGATGATGAGGGGCTAGAAGGCGCACCGTCACGTGTGAACGGGCTGGGGTTGCTGGATATCATCACCGTGATGAAACCACAAAAGCGGCTAGCACGATCAGAGGCCATCTATCTGCCTACAGGGGACACGGTCAGCGGCTATGAAATCCATATCGGCGAGACGACGGGCCCCGATTGTGATCGTGCGTGGCTATCGCTTGACGGGCGCGACGAAGGGGCGGCCAGTGCGGATGGGCGTGTGCGGGGCTGCTATCTTCACGGGCTATTTACAGCGGACGCGTTTCGAGCGGCTTATCTGGCCGAACTGGGCACCGCCTTGCCCGTCACAAATTACGCAAGCGGCGTTGAGGCCACGCTGAATGCGCTTGCCGATCATTTGGAAATGCATATGGATATCGACGCGCTCCTCGCCCTTGCAGGCGAGGTTTAGTCGTAAAGGTTCGCGGTCGCAGCACGTTGAATTTCGCGGCGCACAAGTTTACGTACATTGCGCGTGATCCGCTCACCAAGTTCGCCTTGCAGCTCTTGACGCACTACATCAACAACCAACTGACGGATTTCGTCACGGTCAAGTTCAGAACCACCCGCAATATAAGCGGCCAGTGTTTCATCAAGATCATCAGGAATAGGCATCCCGTCCTCGACGTCATCATCGCGCAGATCGTCGCCGTAATCGGTAGCGTCATCATCCGGAATGGCTGAAGGCGGCGTGTGTCTAAACGTTGGTTCTGCCTGAGGGCGCAACGGCACAACACGTTCCTGAACCACCGCTTCAACGACATCGGCTTCCTCGATGTCCTCCTCTGCCATCGCGGCAAATGCAGCAGCCAAACCAGAAACTTGCGATGATTCGCTTCCGTCTGGTTCCCATTCATCTGGCTGATATGTCACCGCGGCTTCGAGTTCAGCGATTGTGGCCTCTAGGCTCGCGCGCTCCAAGTCGGTCATTTTGTCGTGAACTTTTGGCTCGCTCAGCATTGCGGCAGGTTCAAGAACCAGCGGTTCGGCAGGCGCAGCTACAATTTCTGCCACCCAATTTTCTGCTTCATCATCGGTATCGACATCGTTCTCGGCAATGTTTTCAGGCTCTTCGGCGATACGGAGCGCAGGTGTCAAAACGAAACGCTCTGCCTGTCTAGGTTCCACGACCAAGGGTTCCTGCCGAATATCCAATGGCTTTCGCACGCGATCACCCTCTGCAACCAAGCGGCGGATAGATGACAACACATCTTCGATTTCGACATTTGTAACCGGATCGGACATTTCGTGTTCCTGCTTTACCTCAGGTTCAACTGTAACCCGTGTTAACTTTTCAAACAACCGATCCGTGAAGATTTGAACTATTGTCCAATCGCCTTAAGAACTCGGTCCAAAGCTTGCCCTTGATCTGACGTGATTGTTGGCGAGTCTTTCACAAGATTATAGTAGGCAGACGGATCATACTGCTGCACTGGCAACTTCAAATGGGTCGCTGTCAAAAGCCCCATTGTCGACAAGACCTGATAGGATGCGACAACCTCATCGGCCTGTGCTGCAATCAAATTGGCCTGTGCGGTCAGTAACTCTTGCTCTGCGTTAAGCACATCAATTGTTGTCCGCGCGCCCAGTGTTGCCTCTTCACGCACACCTTGGAAGGCAACGCGCGAGGCATCAATTTGCTGCGCCGATGCGCCACGTGACGCCTTTGCCGCTTCGAGGAAACTAAAGGCGTTACCAACTTGCTGCTCAATTGCGATGCTGGCCACATGAAGCCCTGCACGTGCCGCATCGCGACGCGCCATCAACTGACGAACATTGCTCGAAAGCGAACCGCCCGCATAGATGGGACCACCTACTTCGACGCCGACCTGTCGACCGATGATGCCATCTTGATCAACACCCATCTGACCAGTCAGCGAAACGGTCGGGTTCATCGCAGCTTCGCCTATACGAATGCTCAGCTCAGCGGCACTCACCGAATGCTGGGCTTCTTTCAGGCTTGGATGGTTTTGAACGGCAAAGGCCTTTGCCTCTGAAATGCTTTGGGAAACAGGTGCAGGTGACGCGGCCTGCAGCGTTCCTGGCTTACGCCCGACCGCAGCGGTATAGCTCTCGGCCGCACGCGCGTAGCTGCCTTCTGCCGCTGCAAGCAGGCTTCTTGCGGATGCAAGACGGGCCTCAGCCAGAGCAACGTCTGTGCGGGTGATCTCGCCAACATCAAAACGCTCTTTTGCAGCGTTAAGCTCTTGGGAAATAACGCGAACGTTGCTTTGCCTTAGGCTGACAAATTCGGCCTCTGCGCGGACCTGCATATAAGCCGACACCGCGTTCAAAAGAACTGTTTGCTCCACATCACGCAACGATTCACGCGTGCCAAGCACTAGTTCTTTTTGCGCCTCAATCGCCATACGCTTTGAGCCGCTATCGTAGATCGTCAAATTCGCAGTAATACGCGCAGTTGCAGCGATAAGATCAGCGCCCGCCGCACGAGGTGCCGATATCGACGCGGCCGCAGCCCAGCGTATTACGGGCAAAGTTGCGGCAACTGCCTGAGCGACGTCTTCATCAGCGGCACGCAAAAGCGCGCGATTTTGGTCCAAGAGGCCAGAGTTGTTATAGGCAAGTGTGAGTGCATCCGCGAGCGTCTCTGCGCGCGCAGGTGATGAAAGGCTTAACGTCGCAGTTGCAACCATAACAAAAAAAGATTTACGAATATTCATATCTACTACCATTTTCTGCGCATGGCCTTCAACTTGTCGCTGCGAACAGTCCGCAACCAAAGGATCAAAGACTAAACGCTGCCTCTTTTTGAAATCCGCTAAGGACGGGTGCCCCTGCATTAAATGCGTAGCGCCAATTCACCGCGCCATCAATTTTGCGTCCGATACGGACAACGCCCAAAGCGCCCTCTGCAAAAATGCAAGCGATACGCCCACCGTCACGCAATTGCGCGAGGATAGCATCAGGGACGACTTCAACCGCACCTTGAATCATAACAATATCATAAGGCGCGGACTTTGCCGCACCGTCACGAAGTGCACCTTGCATGACCGCAGCATTATCAACGCCGCTTTCGGATAGAATATTTTGAGCCTGCGTCGCATTGTCAGCGTCATCTTCAACCGCAACAACAAACTCGGCCATTTTTGCCAAAATCGCAGTCGAGTACCCAAGCCCGCAGCCCAAATCCAAGACAACATGGTCCGGCTCAATCGACAAGGCATCCAACATCTTGGCCAATGTCCGCGGCTCCAGCATCACGCGATTTGCGCCTAGTGCGATATTCTCGCCCACATAAGCCGCTTCACGCAAGGACGCAGGTACGAATTCTTCGCGTGGCACACTCAGCATTGCATCTATGATCGGAAATTTGGTTACATCCGACGGGCGAACTTGCGTATCAACCATCATTGTACGGCGGGCTTTGTAATCGGTCACGCGCTAAACTCTCTTTAGGTCAGAATCCATATGCTGCTTAATGACATATCCCTAAGATATCAGCAACGTCACTTTGTGGTGGTTTGCCATCTTGCACCCCGCAGGTCCTTGGTATATCCCGCAGCTCAGGTGGCGAGTGGGCAGGTAGGCTATGCAGCGGATTGCAAATCCGTGTACACCGGTTCGATTCCGGTACTCGCCTCCAATACAACCTTTTTTCAACACTATATCCCAAAATTATCAGTCGCGGCGCTCGCGAAGGTATGGTTATGGTGGGGAAAAATGCCGTCAAGCAATCACATTACCGAATGAAACGAAAGTTGCGATAATTTGCACAAATAGGGTCCGCTACCAGAACGTGCACGGAACCAATTTAGAGTGCATCTTCGGATGAATTGGCCCGAAGCCGCGAGTTTTGACACCTTAACACTCAAAGCGCAGATCGTTGTTTCAAGGATTGTTCAGCTTTGGGTCATTCTTGCTACTTAAATATCTTTGTTGGGAATGACAGACGTTTGGCCGATCTGCGCCAATACGATATTGGTTTCCGCCTTCAGGACACTCCAAAGTTCGTGCAAGCCTTCCTCGCCACCTGCCGCAATAGCGAACTGCAAGATGCGGCCAAGAAAACAAAAATTAGCCCCCTGCTGATAAGCCTTCACAACATCGTCACCACTGCGAAGCCCCGTGTCATAGAAAAGCGGAAAGTCTGCCCCGACCACTGCGCGTATCTTTTCAAGTGCAAGAATAGGGCGTGGCGCGCTGTCTAGTTGTCGTGAACCGTGGCTGGAAACTTGGATGGCATCGACGCCGGCGGCCTTCAGGATCATTGCATCCTCAGCATCCAGAACGCCCTTCACGACAAGCTTGCCATCCCATATATCACGGAGTCTCGCAAGCGTGTCCCAGTTCGCCTTTGCGCGGCTTTCGGTGCGATCAAATGTGTAGCCGTCTCGCTGGAAATTGGCCATTTCGGGCCGCCCTTTTGCAAGGGTCGTCAGCGACCAACGCGGATGTAGCGCAAAGTCGAGGAACTGTTTCGGCCCGATCCGAAACGGCATCGTGAACCCATGCCGCAGCTCGCGCGGCCTACGCCCCACCTCTGGCACATCTACGGTCAAAACGATCGTTTTATAACCCGCCGATTGTGCTCGCTCGACCAGCTTAAAGGTGCCAGACCCATCGCCGCTAAAATAGAGTTGGAACCACGCGTGACCTTCAGCCGCCTCGATTAATGGTTCCATTGCCGTTGAAGCCACGGTTGAGACCCCAAGCGGCACATGTTCACGCGCGGCCAAGCGCGCCAGCATCAAATCAGCGCCGGGCGCAGACAGGTTGCACATGCCCATTGGGCTAATCCCAAAAGGTGCCTTGGCCATCGGCCCAAAGAGCGGAACAGCCAAGGATCGATTGCTTACGTCCCGCAGAATGCGTGGGCGCAACTCAATCGCGTCAAGGGCCGCCCGATTACGCGCAGCCCCCGTTTCATCGCCTGCGGCACCATCGATATAATCGAAAATCATGCGCGGCAAACGACGACGTGCTAGCCGTCGTGCGTCCGCACTTGAATGGATGCCAATAGCCATCGGTTAGCTTGCCACGGCCTTCATAAACCGATCACGGATCACAACAGGATCCATGGTGATAACAGGCAGTTTGATGTTGCCGCTGTCGCATTTCACCACGATCACGGTCATCTTTTTGCTATCAATCGCTGCTTGCAAAACCTTGCCAGTGTCGACGTCTATGCAAACGACGACATTCTCGCAACCACAGGCTTCGGCCACTTTTTCAAGCTTGGTTTTCTTGCCTGCATAGGTTGGCTGGTCACCCGTCGAGCCATATGACCCATTGTCGATAATCATCAAGATATAGTTGTCGGCCACGTTGTTAGCGATGGTTGGCAGCGTGCCAAGGTTCGTCAAAACAGAACCGTCACCGTCAATCGAGATCACAGTTTTAGGTTGCGACAAAGCAAGGCCCAGCCCGATGGACGAGGATAGGCCCATCGTGCCAAGCATGTAAAAATTCTTGGCATTGTCGTCGATCATATGCAGCTCTTGGCTGGGCAGACCAATGTTACAAACGACCAATTGGTCATGAAGAATTGGCGCGATTTCGCGCAGGATTTCTGAACGGATCATTGGTCGCCGTAGCCTCCCCAGAAGGACGCATCCGTCAGGATCGCCACAGGTTTGTTGCACATGAATGTGTATTTCAGAATCGCGTCAAGCTCGCTGGCGTCGCTTTCCTTGTGAAAGTGATAAGTCGGGATGTGCATCTGCGCGAGCAGCGCCTTGGTATGCACAGCCATCTCGACCTGACAAGCCACAGGTTCACGAAGCTCTCCACGGTAGGAAATGATCATAGGAAGCGGCATCCGGTAGTACTGGGTCAACGTCGCAAGCGTATTGATCGTCACACCAATTGCGGTGTTTTGCATGATGATTGCAGGGCGTTTGCCGCCCATCCACGCACCAGCGCAAAGGCCCATTCCCTCGTCTTCTTTATTCGACGGGATATGGAAGATTTCAGGGCGTGCATCGACTTCTTCGATCACACCAGCCAGTTGTTTACATGGCACGGTGGTCACGAATGAAATGCCATTCGCCACCATATCGTCCACGATTTTCTTATCTATACTCAAGGGTCGCTCCTTCGCGGGATGAAAAGTTAAAACAAGTGATAGAGCAGATCAGGCAAGGTCGTCACCCGTCGGCTCAAGGATTATTTTTGGGGCCGCAACGCGGCCCGCACGGATATCGTCAAAGGCGGCTTGACCTTGGCTCAGGGACCGCTGCTCTGTCCAATCAAGTGCCCCGAGGCGTCCGTCAAAAATCGCTTCTGCGGTATCGCGGAAATCTTGCGCGGTATAGGTATAGGTCCCGACAAAGCTGATCTCTTGCAAGGTCATCCGGCGAATATCGAGCCCACCGGCCCCTTCGCCAAGACCGATGTGCATGATCACGCCGCCCGGATTTGTGATCTTGGTCGCATCCGCCCGCGTCGCCGCATATCCGACCCCGTCAATCACCAGATCGGCAGAGGTGACGACATCAGGCGCAACAGCGTCGAAGCCATCGATCTGATCCAGCGTTGCACGGCGTAGCGCATTGGGTTCAGCCACGGTAATTTTCGTCGCCCCAAAGGCCCGCAGCGCAAGGGCCGCGCCAACGCCGATCGCACCACCGCCAATAACATGGCAGGCTGCATCTTTGAGATGCAAACTCAGCGCAGCAGCGCCCAATCGTACTGCATGCCAACCACAGGCCAAAGGCTCTGCAAGGGCCGCTTTACGCAGAGGCACATCATCGGGCACCGTCACGAGGTTCTCGTCACGCATCACCACCATTTCGGCAAACGCGCCTTCGCGTGGCGGCATCGAAATGATCATCCGCTCGGGGCAGAGGTTGTCGCGCCCCGCCTTACAAGCCCGACACTTCCCACAGGTCACCAGCGGATTGATCGTAACCCGTGTCCCATCCCGCGGCCCACCAACAATCGTGCCCGCCGCCTCATGACCCAAGATCAATGGCGACGGTCGCCGCTCGTCATGCCCCAAAAACGCATGCATGTCTGATCCGCAAATGCCCGAAGCCTCAACGCGGATCAGGCTTTGGCCCGCACCCGCAAAAGGATCAGGCATGTCCCGATATGTCAGCTTTTCAACTGCGTCATAAACCAAAGCCTTCATTTCGCGGTGAACCCCCCGTCAACCATTAGCACCTGACCTGTGACATAAGACGAGGCGTTTGAGCATAAAAACAACAGCGGCCCGTCGATATCCTCAAGCGCACCATTGCGCCCGATGCAAGTCTGCGCTGCATTGCGTGCCGCCCGCTCAGGGTCGGCAAAAACCGGACCAGTCAGTTCGGTCGGAAAGAACCCCGGTCCAATTGCGTTGGCCGTGATGCCCGCACGCGACCACGCCTCGGCCATGGCACGGGTCAACTGTCCGATCCCGGCCTTGGACGCGCCATAGGCGATCCCCGCAGGAAAAGCGCGGGTGGTTTGCAGGCTGGCAAAATTCACGATGCGACCCCAACCCTTTGCTTTCATCGCAGGCACGAGGGCTTGGCTCAGAAAGAAGGGTGCCGCCAGATTGAGGTTCATCGTCACATCCCAGCCCGCGTCCGTGACATCATCCGCCGCTTCGCGGGTGTTGATCCCAGCGGCATGCACGAGGATATCAGGTGCGCCAAACGGCTCAGTGATCCGCCTCGCAATATCGGCAATCTGATCGCGCTGCGACAGGTCAGCCGCGACAGCGGCAGCATTCGCCCCTGTGCGCGCAACCCAATCGTCCAGCGCATCTGCTCGGCGCGCAACGCCAACGACGCGCGCGCCTGCATTCGCCAAGGCAATCGCTGCACGCTGGCCCAAGCCAGCGCTGGCGCCGGTGACACAAGCCACCCGCCCCGTCAGATCAAAAAGATCGCGCGGATCACCCATTGGCAGTCAAATCGAAGTTTTCACCAGGGAAGTATTTGGCAAGGCGCACGTCAGCCGCGCGCGCGTGACCTTCCATACCTTCCAAACGCGAGATACGCGCTGTAGCTTGTGCAACCCGCTTTGACCCTTCGCGGGTGGATTTCTGCCATGTTACGATCTTCATATACTTGTGCACAGAAAGGCCACCTGTATATCCCGCAGCACCGGATGTCGGCAGCACGTGGTTTGTGCCCGACGCCTTATCGCCGTAAGACACGGTCGTCTCTTCGCCCAAGAACAACGAGCCATAGCAGGACAAGCGGCTCAACCACCAATCGAGATCTTGCGCCTGCACGGTTAGATGCTCTGGCGCGTATTCATCGGAACAGGCCGCCATTTCTTCGCGGTCGGAACAGACAATCACCTCTGCATAATCGCGCCACGCGGCAAAGGCGTTGTCGCGGTTCAATTCTGGTAGGTCTTCGATCAAGGCAGGCACCCGGGCCATCACATCTTCGGCCAAAGCGCGGTCATCAGTGATCAGCCAAACGGGTGAGTTATAGCCGTGCTCGGCCTGCGACACCAAATCGGTCGCCACGATATGCGGGTCAGCGGTTTTATCAGCAAGGATCAAACTATCGGTCGGTCCTGCGATCATATCAATGCCAACGCGGCCAAACAGAATACGCTTGGCCTCGGCTACAAACTGGTTTCCGGGGCCAACAAGAATGTTCGCTTTTGGCAATCCAAACAGGCCGAATGTCATCGCGGCCACACCCTGCACACCGCCCAGCGCCATGACCGTGTCAGCACCGCAAATATGGGCCGCATAGACAATCGCAGGGGCAACACCCACGCCGGGACGGGGCGGAGATGTTGCGATAATATGCTTACAACCCGCTACCTTCGCCGTCGTCACCGTCATAATCGCAGAGGCGATGTGGCTATAACGCCCACCTGGAATATAGCAGCCCGCCGCCTCAACAGGGATCGCCTTTTGACCCGCGATCAACCCTGGCACGACCTCGTATTCGATATCGCTGACAGTTGCCTTTTGGGCTTGGGCAAAACGTTTGACGTTGTCATGGGCGAACTGGATGTCTTCCTTGAGTTTTTGCGGAACGAGATCACAGGCGGCGGCAATCTCGGCCTCTGTCAGGATAATGTTGCCGTCGTATTTATCAAACTTCGCAGCATACTCGCGTGCTTTGTCGTCACCACCCGCCTCGATATCGTCAAGGATACCGCGCACAAGGTCGTGCACATCAGAGGCACCAGACTGGGCCGTCAAAGTCGCTTTCTTAAGATAGTCACGTGTCATTATGGGTACACCTTATTTGTAGATATCGGGAAGCAAAGTGGTCGAAATCGCAGGAATGAAGGCAATCAAAAGCACAACAATCAGCATGAAGAAGACAAATGGCACAGCGCGCCACGCGATTTTGAGGATGGATTCACCAGTGATGCCTGAGACCACAAACAGGTTCAAGCCCAGAGGAGGCGTGATAAAACCAACCCCAAGAGCCGTGATCATCATGATGCAAAACTGGATTTCATTCATGCCGATATTGTCGGCGAGCGGCTTGAGGATCGGCGCCAGAATAACGATATTCGGGGTCGTTTCCATCACGCAGCCAGCGGCAATCAGGATACCGATCATCATCAAGATCAGAAGCGTCGTATTATCCGTCAACGCGGTGATCGAATAGACAAAGCCCTGAGGCACACCCATGATCGCCAAGGCCTGCGCCAATGGCAGCGAAAAGGCGATGATCGGCAGAATGATCCCGTTCACCTTGGCAGAGCTGAGCAACATCGCGGGAAAGTCAGAGAGCTTGAGCGTGCCAAGCACAAAGCCGATAATGATCGTCACAATGACGGCCGTCGCCCCTGCTTCGGTTGGCGTGAGTTTTCCTGAGAAAATTCCATAAAAGATGATGCCCGGCACTATGAATGCATACCAGCCAGAGACCACAGCGCTCCGTAAACCGGTTAGGTATTCGTTCAGTGAAAGATTACCGCCGCCTTCATAGCCGTAAATGCGGTTCACCACGATGTTGGTCACGAGGATCGACGTCAGGATCAAAAGACCCGGAATGAGAGCGGCCAAAAACAACGTCGAGGCCGATATCCCCAAAACCAAACCAATGATAATATAAGCAATCGAAGGCGGGATCAGGATACCCGTACACGCCCCTGCCGCCACAAGTGCGCAGGCGTAAGGGCGCGGATATCCAGCCTCAACCAGTCGGTCGATTGTCATACGCCCAACGGCCGCGGCACCCGCCGCATCCGAGCCAGAGATCGCAGCGAACATGCCGCAGACAAGGACTGTCGCAGACCCAAAGCCACCTTTGGCAAATTGGGTCAGTGCCTCGGCCACATCAAGGAATTTACGCGAAAGCCCTGTGCGCACGAGAACGTCGCCCGTCAGAATAAAGAGCGGCACCGCGGTCAAGGCAAAGGCATCAATCCCAGAGAAAAGGCTCTCGCCCACAAGCTCCAGCGGCAAGTCGCCAGACAGATACAGCATCGCAATCGCCGTGACACCGATGGAGGCCCACACAGGCACCGCCAGCGCACAAAGCACGACAAACAAGATGACAGGCAGATAGAAATCCCATCCGAGCTCAACTGCTTGTTGAAGGGTATTAAACAGCATGTGACGTCCCCTCAGTCGAACAATTTATCGCCTTCGTAGACGGGGGTACCGTCACGCAGGCTGCGAAAATCGCGTTTGATGGATTGGAAAAGTCGCAAGATCATCAGGCCGAAACCGATGGGGACAGCCATGAGAAACCAGACGAGCGAAACCCGCAATCCGTGGCTCACTGACCCGAACTCCCAAGAGACCATTACCGTTTCAAAAGACCAGACGAGGGCACCAATGGCGACGGCCAGCATGACAAAGTCCCCGAAAATGTAGAGCAATGCCTTTAGTCGGGGGCTTAGATAATGCATCAGCACATCGATGCGAATATGCGCGCGTTCTTTCACCGCCGCAGCCGCACCGATCCACGCGAGATAGATGAATGAATAACGGACGATTTCTTCGCCCCAGATCGAGGAGTAAGAGAACACTTCGCGGCGCAATACCTCGACGGCCATCGTGATGACCAGCATCGAATAGAACACCAAAAGCGCCCATTTCTCCGCATTGCGGTCGAGTAGTCTTAGGAAATGCATCACTCACCTCACCAGCTTGCGGACATGGAATGCAGGCGCCGCATCGGGCGCCCGCACAGTGATTTACGCGTCGTGGACGTAGTAGCGGCCTATTGTTCCCGCTGCTTCTTCCAGTTTCGCAAAGACATCCATGGAGCCTGCAAGTTCGGTTTTGAAGCTATCCCACTCTGGCAATTGGTAGCCGCCAACGGACTGCCACTCGGCCAATTGGTCATCTGACAGCGAATGGAATTCAACGCCCGCTTTGCGCAATTCCGCCATCGCGTAGTTCCGCGATGATGGTACTTTGGCAAGGTTCTGGTGGCGTGTGATCTCGGACGCTTCCATGATCCCGTCCTGAATGTCAGCGGGCATGGAATTGAACCACTCAAGGTTACAAGAGTAAACTTGGCTGTCTGGCACCGCTTGGGTGAATGTCACGTGCGACAAGATATCCTTGAAGCCAAAGACATAAAGCGCGCCAACGGATGGATCGAGCGCATCAGCAACACCCTGCTTGATCGCAGAAGGTGTTTCGCCCCATGCAACTGGTGTCGGGTTTGCGCCAACCATACGGTAGTACTGCTGCAACATCGCCGAACCCGGAACGCGGAATTTCACGCCGCTCAGATCGCTAGGAGAAAGAACAGCGCCTGCCCCACCCTTACGAACCGCAACAACGCGCGGGTCGATATTGACGTAGAACAGCGGCTTAAAGCCAGCGGCCTCAACCTTTGGGTTCACTTCCGTCGCCCAAACATCGGAATGCACCAAGTTGGTGAAACGTTGATTAGACCCACACAGGTATGGCAAGTTGATCAGGTCAGTCACAGGCGCAAATGGCGCAAAGTTCGAAATCGAATGCTGTGCCGCTTGGATCGTGCCACCTTGCACTTTCTGGACCAGCTCACCGCCCGAACCCAACTGACCACCGGGGGCCAATTTCACGTAGACCTTACCGTTCGTGGCATTCTGGATGTTCTCCTTAAGGTCCAACTGCATGATCGGATAGCTGCGTGTCGCACCCAAAACATAGGCCGTTGCAATTGTCATAACATGCTCGGCCGCGGCCTCGCGGTCGCGTTCCTCATTTGCAGTTTGAGCGGCGACCTCAGTCGACCAGAGCGACCCAGCAGCACCAGCCACAAGAGCGGCTGTAAAGCTGCCCATGCCTGCAAGTTTCAGAAAATTACGGCGCTCTGCCGACTTGATTTCGTCGTTATGCTTTTTCAATGTATTGTCCTCCCTGGACGTCTGCGCCATGCCTATTTTTTGGCTTCGGCTTCTTTCTTTAAGATTGCGATCACGAACAAAATGGCGACGGCTCCCAAAAGCAGCATCTCCCCAACATCGTTCAAAAATGCTGCATTCGCAGCCGAGCCAAGCCCGACGTTCACTGCAAAAACCACAAATAATAAGATCGCCCCGTATAGCGGCATGTCGCGTTCCCTCCCGATCGCTAAGCCGAATCTCTCTTCATGTAAGCCGTTCCATTTTTAAAATGCAAGCCTTTACATTTCTGCACCTGCAAAGGTTTTGCCCTTTTCGGTTTGAACAGCTAGATTGACCGAAATCGAAATGATGGACAAAAATGAATAGCAAACGCGCCATACCAACGCTTCACGATGTCGCGACAACGGCGGGCGTTTCAACGGCCACTGTTTCGCGCTGTCTAAACTTCCCGGATCGGGTCTCGCCTCGTACAAAAGACAAAGTACTCGCAGCAATTGAAGCCCTCGGGTATTCCCCAAATTTCGGGGCCCGCGCGATGGCCGCGAGGCGCACCAACACCATTGGCGCAATCATCCCGACAATGGAAAACGCTATTTTTGCCCGTGGCTTACAGGCCTTTCAAGAAGAGCTCCGCCTGCATGGTTTTACAATGCTTGTCGCCAGCACATCCTACAAACCTGAGATTGAGGAAGAGCAAATCAGATCGCTAGTCAGCCGCGGTGCGGATGCCCTGTTGCTGATCGGACATGACCGACGTCCCGAGATATACGACTTTCTTGAAACCCAAGGTGTGCCTGCATTAGTCACATGGGCATTTGACGCCGCCTCGCACCGTACATCAGTCGGGTTCGACAATCAACGCGCGATGCAAGAAATGGCCACCGAAGTCATAAAACTAGGCCATAAAAAACTTGCGTTGATCTCTGCCGAGACCGCCAATAATGACCGCGCACTCGCAAGACGCACCGGAATTTACCAAGCGATGGAAGATGCCGGACTCCCCCCCCACGACTTGCAAGTTGTTGAAACAAGCTACGGTATTGTTGAGGGTGCAAACGCCTTTGGCGAAATCATGGGCCGGGGTCAAAAACCAACTGCCGTTTTTTGTGGCAATGACGTTTTGGCCGTCGGCGCATTACGGCGCGCCCGTGAGATGGGAATATCCGTGCCACAGGACGTCTCCGTCATCGGTTTTGACGATATCGAACTTGCCCAAGTCGCCTATCCGCCTCTCACGACGGTTCACGTGCCACACCGCGAAATGGGCCAGAAAGCAGCGCGCGCGTTAAGCCGCCTATTGCTAGAGGGTATTCCGCTTGAGCCAACCTTGCTCAAAACGACGCTCGTTTATCGCAATACGCTTGCCCCCATCAATTTTTAACTTGTCTATCGCGACCCGTTTCCTAATGGTTCACGGGCGAGACTTTTGGCAGGCGATCAACACATGGCGGACTACGATTATATCATTATTGGCGCGGGCTCGGCGGGCTGTATCCTTGCAGACCGCCTCAGTGCATCTGGGCGGCACAAGGTTCTTGTGTTGGAGGCTGGTGGACGCGGCAGGTCTCCTTGGATCGCGCTTCCTCTCGGGTACGGAAAAACGTTTCATGACCCTGCCGTAAACTGGCAATACCAAACAGAACCTGAAGACGCGCTTGCAGGCCGTACAGGCTATTGGCCGCGGGGCAAGGGTGTGGGCGGATCGGGTGCAATCAATGCGTTGGTCTATGCACGCGGGCTGCCCCACGACTTTGACGACTGGGCCGTGGCAGGTTGGGATTGGGACACTGTCCGCGAAACCTATGACGCCATGGAAACCCAAGTCGCGCCAGATGGCTCGCGAACTGGCAAGGGGCCGCTCCATGTGCAAGATGTCTCAGACCAAATCCACCGCGCGAACAGACACTTTTTTGCTGCGGCCAACGAACTTGGCTTGCCTTCAACCACCAATATAAATGGTGCCAAAAATGAAGGGGCTGCTGTCTACCAGATTAACACCAGCGGCGGCCGCCGAATGCATTCCGCCCGCGCCTTTTTGACGCCTGCATTAAAGCGCCCAAACGTGACGTTGATGACTCATGCTTTTGTCGAGCGAATCGTCTTTGAAGGCCGCCGTGCAACTGCCGTGCAATTCCGCCACAAGGGGCGTCAAATAACCTTGAACGCGGACCGCGAAATCATTCTGTCTGCGGGTGCCGTGACTTCTCCGCGCATCCTGCAATTGTCAGGTATTGGCCCCGCTGATTTGCTAAAAGACTTGGGGATTACGCCCGTTCTGGCAGCCCCACATGTTGGCGGAAATTTGCAAGATCACCTTGGAATCAATTACTATTTCCGTGCGACAGAGCCCACTCTCAACAACATGCTGGCCCCGTTCCACGGCAAAGTGCGTGCCGCATTGCAATACGCGTTCACAAGGCGCGGACCGCTGGCTTTATCGGTCAATCAATGCGGCGGATACTTCAGGTCCTCACCTGAATTGGCACGTCCGGACCAGCAGCTTTACTTCAATCCTGTGACCTACACCACCTCGCCAAATGGGCGGCGAAGTGTGATCAAACCTGATCCGTTTGCTGGCTTTATAATTAGTTTTCAACCCTCTCGTCCGACCAGTCGTGGACGCGTTGATATTCGCGTAAATGACCCGAATGCTGCACCTTTGATCCGCCCTCATTCTCTGTCTACCGATGAGGATCGCGCGCAGGTCGTGGCTGGGGCTTTGCTGTGCCAAAAACTGATCAATACCAACGCGTTAAAGCAACTTGTAGAACGCGCGATAGACCCTGATCTGCGGGTCATGCAACCTGATGAAATTCTGAGCGATTTCCGCGTACGGTGCGGCACGGTATTCCATCCTGTTGGCACCTGTCGGATGGGGGAAGAGGCAGCAACCTCGGTTGTCGATCCCAAGCTCAAAGTGCACGGGATTGAGGGGCTTCGGGTGGTGGATGCCTCTGTTTTTCCGAACATCACGTCGGGCAATACCAATGCCCCGACGATGATGTTGGCCTACCGCGCGGCCGACCTGATTTTGGGAGATTCTTAGGTGTTTTATCCGTGCACCAAGCGTGCAC
>DFSO01000023.1:28073-39404 GCA_002378665.1 Loktanella sp. UBA3435
GTGCACTGACTTAGCACTGGGTTCACGTCAGCGATCTTGCCATTTGGGAACTTTCTTACCGCGATATTTTACGCTCAACTCGGCAGGCATATCACCCTCGTCCACCGCACCCAGCAAGACGCCCTTGGTGCTTGCTTTATGGCGGCTCGCCATCAGCGTGTCCGTGGTCATGGTCGTACGCTGGGATGGGCGCCGCGCCCAATCGTCCAAGACCGCCGTGAGCTGCGAGATCACCTCTTGGTGGGCAGCACTATCGCCCAGATCGGTTAGTTCTTGGGGGTCTTTGGCAAGGTCAAACAGCATGGACCTGAAGCCACCGCCAAATTGGATCAGCTTCCAGCGATCATCCGAGACCATGAAAATACGCGCCTCGGTGGTGTCCAAATCAAGCGCATGTGCCAAGGGCCGCATGGAATAATCGAACTCGCAAAACACATAGTTTCGCGCGACGGTTTCAGCTTTGCCATGCAGCAAAGGCAACAGGGATTTACCCTCTAGGACGTGATCAAGCTTACTAGGATCGACGCCCGCGACATCAGTGAACGTCGGCACAAGATCAATTGACTGCACCAAGGCGTAACTGGTCGTGCCGCGCGTCTTGTCAGCCTCAGGTGACGGATCGTAGACAATCAACGGCACCTTGATTGCGGCGTCGTGAAAGAAGGTTTTTTCACCCAGCCAATGGTCCCCGAGATAATCACCGTGGTCCGAAGTCACGACGATCATCGTGTCCTTCATCCGCCCCGTTTCCTCTAGCCAGTCAAACAAAACACCCATCTGATCGTCGCATTGCTTAATGAGGCCCATGTAGGCGCGCAGCACCTTGTCACGCACATCATCACGCGAAAATGCGGTGCAAACGGGGGCTTTCATCATGCCGCCATAGACGGGATGCGGGTCTTCGCGCTCGGCCTCGCTACGCACAACACGCAGGAAGTGTTCCGGCCCGAACATGTCGTGGTAAGGGGCAGGCACGATATAGGGCCAATGCGGTTTGATATAGGACAGATGGCAGCACCACGGGGCGTCTCCTTGCGCCGTGATGAAGTCCATGCCGCGCCGCGTAAGATAGGGTGTTTCGCTATCCTCTTCGGCAATATTGGCAGGGAGATCGCTATTCTTCAGGAACCATCCAGAGAGGACATTGTTGTCGGCGTCATTCGCGGAATTGGCATAGTCGTGCCAAGGATTGTCGCTGTGATAGCCTTTGGAGCGCAGGTATGCGTTGTATTTCAGAGCTCCGCTATCGTCGTAAAACCCGTCTGGCCCTTCGGGGCGCATACCATCGTCACGCTCAAAGATGTCAAAACCGCATTCGGAAACGCGCGCGCCAATCACGCTGTCTGGCTCCAACCCTAACCGCGCCATGCCTTCGGCATCTGCGGTCATATGGGTTTTGCCAACCAGCCAACAGCCCATGCCTGCGTCGCGCAGATAATCCCCCATCGTCCGTTCCCCGACCTTAAGCGGCACGTTGTTGGAGCTGGCCCCATGGCTATGCACATAGCGCCCCGTATAGGTCGACATCCGCGACGGGCCGCAGAGGGGCGACTGGATATAGGCCTTGTTGAACCGTACCCCTTTCGCGGCAAGGCGGTCGATGTTGGGGGTATGCAAATGCGGGTGTCCGTAGCAACTTAGGTAGTCCCACCGCAACTGGTCGAACATGATGAACAGGATATTCTTTGGTTTGGCCATAAGGTGCCCCAAGTTTGCGATTGTATTTGGCGGTACAAAATAGAACCCTAAGGTGACTGGCAAGACAAGACGTGTCGCTGATGAGATGGGATAGATGATGAACGTTCTGCGGTGTAGCGATCTGATTGACGTGGCTTGGAAGAACGGCGGCGTCACGACCCGCGAGATTGCGACAGGCATGATTGGAGGTCGAATTGCATAGCGGATGTGCCCCGACTTGACCACGTACCGCCCCGCTGACCAGACATCTGTCACAGCGGTGCCTTTAGCCACAAACACCAAACCATCCAAAAGCTGGTCATGCCGCAATGCGTAACGTGAAGGCGCTGTGCCGCCCATGGCCACGAGAGCGGCCAGATCGCCCACGGCGATTTCGCCAGTCCCAAGGCCTGCGCGCCACCCTTTAATGCAGATTCTTACCTGCCGCTTTTTCGGACACCCAATCGGGGGCTGAACTGCGGATATATGATTGCTGAAGTCACGACCGCCGCGTTGATGCGCGAAAACGAACATCTGGCAAATTCTTGTGTGACCGACAGCATGGCCGCACATGGTGCGCGGCGTTTGTGCCGAACTTTGCTTTTGGGGGCAAATTTGAGCTGCAGGCAGCCAGTCTGGGGCGACTGAAATATTACAACTTATGAGGTTAGCGATATTCCGCGCCCTATCCTTCGATCTCGGCCCGCATAATTGAGAAGCCAAATCGGACCTTCCGCACTGGGGCCTTGCCATCGCAAAGGCTAAAGTTATTTTATTTTATCCTAGACTTAAGCACTGCCCAAGTCCGTTTCGGTTTTGTAGGCTGTGGATATGCTGAAAATGGGAAGACCCAAGATGATTGCCAACTTGATGATGTACCAGCGGCCACAGCTGGTGGAAGCGCACGACCAATATTGGGCGTTGATCCGCAAACACCTCGCAATCGCAGGGATCGATAGCCCCGAGACATTGTCGCAAGACGCCGAGGAATTCTTTGTTTGGAAGCATCCTGATTTGGTTCTTAGCCAGACCTGCGGGATGCCTTACCGCACTTGGCTACATGACAAAGTTCAGCTTGTCGGCACCCCAGATTACGGGCTGGCCGGCTGTCCAGCTGGGTACTATCGCAGCGCCATAATTGTTCGCGCGGATGATACGCGTTCTGAGGTAGCTGCGTTTAAAGATGCGACTTTTGCCTACAATCAGACCTTCTCTCAATCGGGGTATGCTGCCCCATTCTGGCACCTCAAGCCGCATGGATTCTGGTTCGAAAGCCGCTTGCAAACCGAACAGCACGTTGCATCAGCGCGGGCCGTGGCCAATGGGTCTGCCGACATCGCATCCATTGACGCGGTAACTTGGCGCAACGTTGAGACTTACGAGCCGGTTGCAAATCAATTGCGCGTTCTCGCATGGACGAAACCCACGCCAGGATTGCCGCTGATCACAAGTTTGGGCAGCGATGCCGGTGTTATATTTAATGCCCTAGAAGGCGCGATTGCCGAGCTAGATGCGCAAAACAGATCGCTGCTTGGGATCAAGGGAATCGTGAAAGTGCCCAAAGAGGCGTATCTTGCGGTGCGCAATCCTGATGAGGCTTTATAGGGAGGCACGCCCCCGACCTCAGTACTCAGCGGCATTTGAGGCATGATGTTGCCTGCGCTACTCTGGATCACATTATTCGCGAAGATGATCCGCGACACTGCGACGAACTCGACCGCATTCTAGCCGTGGCGCTGATGTCAGAAAGTGTGCGTCAGCATCAACTACTGATTATGCAGTTTTGTGAATGTTTGGCGTTAGGTGACTTTGCACAGTTACCATTGCGCGACTGATGCCGTATGATGCTGTTAAGCGGGCGCAAAAAGGTGCCCAAACACCTACTTTTAACGGAAGATTCAGTTACATGTGCCCAGCGTCTTTGGCCGAAGAAAATGGTCGTGGATTCATTATTCCCATTGGCGGTGGTGAAGACCGCGTCAAGGAAATGCAAATTCACAGCAAGTTCGTAGAGCTTTCAGGGGGGAAAGACGCATATATCGTTGTGATCCCAACAGCGTCTATGCTGTCCGAGACGGGCGCGGACTATAATCGTATCTTCTCGAATCTTGGTGCCGGAAAGGTCGATTTTCTGCCTATTACGCGCCGTGTCGATTGTGAAAACCCTGCGTTTTTCGAGATGTTGGATCGCGCGACGGGTATTTTTATTACTGGCGGCAATCAATTGCGGCTGTCTGCGATCCTTGGCGGGACGCTTTTGGTCACCAAGATCAGGCGCCAGAATGCTGCGGGTGTGCCAGTTGCGGGCACCTCGGCGGGCGCGTCAATTATGTCCGAGCATATGGTCGCGGGTGGTCAGGGCAACGAGTCACCCGCCGAGGGGACCGTCACATTGGCCCCCGGTATTGGACTGACGAATGCGGTCATCATTGACCAACACTTCACCCAGCGGAACCGACTTGGTCGCTTGCTGACGGCATCATCGTTCAATCCCTTTCTGATCGGTTTGGGAATTGATGAGGACACCGCCGCCTTTATCGGACCCGATAATGTGCTTGAAGTCGTGGGTAGCGGGACGGTCACGGTGGTTGATGCGGGGCAATTGACCCACTCATCCATGTGGGATGCAAAACCGGGTGAGGCGCTAAGTCTGATCGGGCTGCGCCTTGACGTTTTGGGCGAAGGGTGCCGTTATGATCTGAAAGCACGGATCGGATATCCACCGCCAGAGCATCTGACCAATTCGTTTCCTGACGACACGGACTCCTAAAATAAGGCGCTTGCGCGGAACAATAACACCCAAAGAGGTCACCATTTGAAAATAGTCTCAACCAATGTCTTTGTTGGCCCAAACGTCTGGGCAAGCTTTCCTGTCATTCGGCACGTCATTGATTTGGGAATATTAGAGGAATGGCCCTCTGCGAAAATCGGACCTGAATTTGTCGAGGGGTTAATCGCCGCCCTGCCCGGTCTTGGGGATCATGGGTGTTCTTATGGCGAAGAGGGCGGTTTTTTGCGCCGCTTGCGCGAAGACGAAGGCACGTGGATGGGTCACATCCTAGAGCATTGCGCGATTGAGGTGCAGAATGTTGCGGGCACGGATGTAACCTTTGGGCGGACACGCGGCACGGGTAAGCTTGGCGAATACAACATGGTTTACGCTTACCGTCAGCGCGATGTTGGTTTGGCGGCGGGCGAACTTGCTTTGCGCCTATTGATGCATCTTTTGCCGCAGGCGCTACAAGATCAGGTCGATTACACCTGTGACGCTGAATTCGATTGGGATGCAGAGTTGCGCCGCTTTGTTCTTCATGCCCAACGCAAGGAATTCGGCCCCTCTACAGGGTCACTGGTCAAGGCGGCACAAGACCGCGATATCCCTTGGATTCGCCTGAACGAGAACTCGCTTGTGCAATTTGGTCACGGTAAATTCCAGCAGCGCATTCAGGCGACCATTACGTCGCAGACCAAACATATCGCTGTCGAGATTTCTTGCGACAAAGAAGACACCCATAATCTGTTGAATGATCTGGGCCTACCTGTGCCGCAGCAGCGCATGGTTTATAGCGCAAGTGAGGCGGTTCAGGCCGCGCATAAAATCGGCTTTCCGGTTGTGCTCAAGCCACTCGATGCCAACCATGGCCGAGGCGTTTCAATCAACCTGAAAAACGACGCTGACGTCGAAGCGGGTTTTGTTGAGGCAAAGCTACATTCCAAGAGCTCCGCCATTCTGGTTGAGAGCTTTGTGACGGGTTTTGATCACCGCATGCTGGTGGTGAATAACAAGCTGGTGGCTGTCGCCAAACGTGTTCCGGGCCACGTCGTGGGTGACGGCAAACATACGATTGCCGAATTGGTCGATATCGTAAATCTGGACCCGCGCCGCGGTATTGGGCACCAAAAAGTGCTGACAATGTTGGAAATTGACAATCAGGCGAACAGATTGATTGCGGAAGCAGGGCATACTGTTGAGACGATCCTGCCCTTGGCGGAAGTGTTTTATCTGCGCTCAACGGCCAACCTTTCCACAGGTGGCACGGCGATTGATCTGACGGACGTTGTGCACCCCGATAACCGCGACATGGCGGAGCGGGCGATCATGGCCGTTGGGCTAGATGTTGGTGGCGTCGACTTCCTGATCGACAATATCGCCCAATCCTACAAGGAAATTGGCGGTGCGATTGTCGAGGTCAACGCAGCACCTGGTTTCCGCATGCATGTGTCCCCTTCCGAGGGTAAGCCGCGTGATGTTGCGGGCAAAGTGATCGACATGCTGTTCCCGCAGGGCCAAGAATGCCGCATTCCGATCGCTGCGATCACGGGCACGAACGGCAAAACCACGACTTCACGCATGCTGGCGCACATCATGAAAACCAGCGGCAAGGTCGTTGGCATGACCTCGACAGACGGTGTCTATGTTGATGGCAAGCTAAGCGTGAAAGGCGACATGACGGGACCGAAGTCTGCACAGATGGTGCTACGCGATCCAACTGTTGATTTCGCCGTGATGGAAACCGCCCGAGGTGGTCTTGTGCGCAGTGGCCTTGGCTATCAGCATTCCGACGTTGCCGCTTGTTTGAACGTGACCGCCGACCATATTGGGCTTGGTGGCATTGAAACGGTTGAGCAATTGGCCGTTGTGAAACGCGTGGTGATTGAAAGTGCGACGAAAGCTGTTGTGCTGAATGCCGATGATATCAACTGCCTGAAAATGGCTGATTATGCTGACGTTGGCTCAATCTGTTATGTCACCGTGAACCCAAGCCATGCCTTGGTCAAAGAGCATATCAAGGCGGGTGGCAAAGCGATTGTGCTAGAGGCTGGCATGAGTGGCGATATGCTCACGATGTATGACAACGGCCTGCACATGCCTATTTTGTGGTCGCATTTGATCCCTGCAACTCTTGAAGGTAAGGCGATCCATAACGTACAAAACGCGATGTTTGCCGCCGCGATGGCCTATAGTTTTGACGTGCATCTGGACGATATCCGCCACGGTTTGCGCACCTTTGACACCAGCTATTTCCAAGCGCCCGGCCGCATGAACGTGTTTGACGAGCATCCGTTTAAGGTGATCCTCGACTATGGTCACAACCCTGCCGCGATGAGTGCGATGGCGGGACTTGCTGACCGTCTCGACGTAAAGGGTAAGCGGATTGTTGTGGTCTCTGTTCCGGGGGATCGCCGTGATGTGGATGTGGTTGATGCGGCGCGCATGCTTGCGGGTCATTTTGATCATTTCATCTGCAAGGCTGACGATAACAGGCGCAAGCGCGGCCATGATGAAATTCCGCTTTTGTTCAAAGCGGCGCTTATTTCGCATGGTGTTGCTGAGGATCAAATTTCGGTTATCCCAAATGAAGAAGACGCGGTTGCCGCTAGTCTTGAGATGGCGCAAACGGGTGATCTCGTAATCATTTTCGGCGACAATAGCCCGCGGTGTTGGAAACAAATCATCTACTTTAATGCCCCAGACAAAGACGCCCCGCTGGCAACTAAACCTACAAGCGTTGTTGTGCCGAAACCTTTCGAGGACCTCAGCGACAGCGACTTTAGCATGGTTCGCGACGGACGCGGTGTCAGGCTTGCCCGCGATAACGTCGAAGACGGCGACTGAACGAAAGACCTCCTCATGAACGACAGTGACGACCTCTCAACCGCACTCGATATATCTTGGGCGCAAGCCCACCACATCCGCATCGATCCTGTTAGGCGATTGACGGGACCGGGGATGCTGTGGGATCGCACGGGTGCGGTTGTCGATGTCCATTTCGAGGATATTGAGACGGCGCACCTGTTGGGTCTTTGGAAAACCCACGCCCGCCGCGTGCTGGATGCATTGGGCTGGCAAGGTGAAGATATCATGCACCGTGCGTTTCAAGGTGGCGCGACATTGGCGATATCGGCGCCTCAGGATCAGCTTTACTCTGCTATCTTTGCGGTCCAGACGGCATGGCATTTCTGCGCGGCGGATCTTTTGGGAGCCGAACCTCAGCCGTTTGAACCGATGATAACCGACTTGAAAACGGTCATGGCAAGGGAGGCAAACCCAGCCCTCGTTGCATTGATAAACGCCGCAACTGCCCATGACGTTGATATCCTTATCGACGAAGACGGCGTCTCGATTGGTCACGGGATCGGGTCGCAGACGTGGGCTATGATAGACATCCCCGCGCCCAAAGATGTTGAGTGGCGGGCGTTGCACGACGTTCCGCTGGCCTTCATCACAGGCACAAACGGCAAAACCACCACCACCCGTCTTTGCGCCGCAATTGCGCATTTGGATGGCAATGTTGTTGGGCAAACCTCAACAGATATGGTGAAAGTCGGGGATGATATCCTTGATCGTGGCGATTACTCTGGCCCAGGTGGCGCGCGCATGGCGCTCCGCGATAAACGCGTTCAATTCGCCTGTTTGGAGGTCGCTCGCGGCGGCATTTTGCGGCGTGGATTGGCGACACGCCACGCCCGTGTGGCCGTGGTCACAAACATCGCCAATGACCACTTGGGCGAATACGGGATCATGACGTTGGCGGACTTGGCACAGGCCAAATTTGCGGTTGCGCGAGCTTTGTTGCCTGATGGAATTTTGGTGTTGAATGCAGATGATTCAAATATTGTGGATGCTACCGCGCATGTCTCAAAACGGATCTGCTGGTTTTCTCTCGATGCAAAATCCCCGCAAATTACCCAAGCACAAATGCTTGGTCAGCCTTGCGCCTACCTTCAGGACGACGTGCTCGTCTATTGGACAGGCACGGAAGATGCGTGGGAAATCCCGCTTAAGGATGTGCCGATAACCCTGTCGGGCGCAGCAAAGCACAATATGCGCAATGCGCTCGCCGCGATCTGCGCCTGTTCGGCTCTCGGCATTGGGGCTGAAACGATCCAGAAGGGGTTATCGGCATTCGTGTCGGATCAACAAAACAACCCCGGACGGTTTAACGAATTCTCCTACAATGGCGCGCGCGTGATCGTTGATTTTGCGCATAATGCCCATTCGGTCGCCGCGGTATGTGATGCAACGGCCCAGATACCAGCAAAGCGCCGCTTCCTCATGTTGAGCCAACCTGGAGACCACTCTGATCATGCCATAGGTGAGGTCACGACCAATGCACTTGAATTCCGCCCTGACCTCATCGTCACCGCAGAAATTGCCGATCACTTGCGCGGACGTCTGCTGGGTGAAACGACAGGTGTAATCAGGGCGTCTGCCGTCGCTGCAGGTTTCTCTGGCGATAATATCATGGCCGCCAGTTCGCCCTCTGTCGGTACAAAAATAATCCTCGATAAGTTGAAACCTGACGACCTTGCGCTTTTGCTGGTGCTATCCGACCGCGACGCTGTTTTTCAGTCTTTGGCTTAAACTAGTGACCGCTGCCGCCGCCTGACGCCGCAGGCCGCATCAAAAGTGCAGCGAGCGCAAGCCCACCAAAAAGCGCCGTAATCAGGGTAAAGATGTCGATAAATGACATAACCGCCGCCTGCCCATGGAGCCTAGCGGCCATCTGCGCAAGCGCGCCGGTTTCCCCGTCGACGCCCCGCGCTGCAAGGTTGGCAGCCATCGCGTTTAATTGCTCAAGTGCAATGGTGTTTGTCCAATTTATCGCATCGCTCAAGCGTTGGTAATGCAAGGCGCTGCGATCTGACAGAAGCGTATTAATTACGGCAAGCCCAACCGCCCCACCAAGATTTCGCGTCAGGTTATACAAGCCCGATGCGCCTTTCATTTTATCCGCAGATAACGTCCCAAGTGCGAGGTTATTGATTGGGACCATGCACAACATCAACGACATGCCGCGCAACATTTGAGGCACCAAAAGCTCTTGGAAATCCCAGTCTGCCGTCATCCCAGTGAGCATCCAAGTGGATGTGGCAAATCCGACGAAACCGATAAGGAGCATGACGCGCAGATCCATTTTCGAGGACAGAATACCTGCAAGCGGGGCCCCTGCAAACATCGCTAAGCCTGATACAAAAACTGTCTCACCAATCATCAAGCTGTCGTATCCGCGCACAGAGCCGAGGTAGAGCGGATAGAGATAGGTCATGCCGTAAAGGCCAATCCCCATCACAAACGAAAAGAGCGAGCCGACGGCGAAATTGACGTCGCTGAAGGCGGAAAGATCGACGATAGGTTCATCGCGTGTGAAGGCGCGCCAAAACGTGACGATGCCGCCCGCGACCATCACAATTGCAAGGATGGCGACCATGTGATCGGCGAACCAATCGTTGGAAGGCCCCTCCTCAAGAACGAACTCCATCCCGCCTAAGAATGCCGCAAGCGCCAAGAGCCCCCACCAATCGAAACGCTCGAAAAGTTTCCAGTTCGGGCGATCAAAGTCGATCAGGTTCCACGCCCCGATAGTGACCAAGATTCCGGGAATGACGTTCACGAGAAACAGCCAGTGCCATGACATCGTGTGACTTAGATAACCGCCAATCGTTGGACCTACAGTCGGGGCAAGTGTCGCGATAAGGCCAATGATCGGTGAGACGATATTGCGCTTTGACGGCGGGAAAATTGTGAAGGCAGCCGTAAAAACAGACGGGATCATGCCGCCTCCAAGGAATCCTTGCAGCGCACGCCATAGGATCATTTCGTTGATCGACCCTGCAGTCGCACACATAAGCGAGGCCGCGGTAAAACCGCCAGCCGCCAATGTGAAAAGCACACGCGTCGACATCATCCGCGCCAAGAACCCCGACAGCGGGATCATGATGACCTCGGCAATCAAATACGATGTCTGGACCCAGCTGATTTCATCTGGGGATGCGCCAAGCCCTGCTTGAATATCAGGTAGCGACGCCGACACAATCTGGATGTCGAGGATCGCCATGAACATGCCAAAGACCATGATCATGAAGGCGAACACCCGCCGTGGCGAAAGTTCCATTTCGGCGGTCTCGGTCACCTAAGCTATTCCGTCTCAACTACGTCTGTTGGCGTAGGTGTGCGAATATCAATCGACACTTCGGTGGACAGGCCTGCACGCAATTTGCCCGTCTCAAGCGCCTCTTGAGGCAAGGCAATGCGCACCGGCACACGTTGAACGATCTTGGTAAAGTTGCCCGTCGCGTTATCGGCAGGCAATAACGAGAAAATGGCCCCAGTCGCGGGCGAGATCGACGCCACGCGCCCTTCAAAGGTTTGGTTCGGCAAGGCATCAAATGTCATTTCGACAATTGCACCCGCCGCGATATTTGTCATCTGCGTCTCTTTGAGGTTCGCCTCAACATAAAGGCTTCCGTCAGGGATCAACGCGGCGAGCCGCGCACCGGGGCTGACAAGGTCGCCAATTTCGATGGTCAGGTTTGCAATGATACCGTCAGAGGGAGCCGTCAAAACAGTACGCGCCAAATCGCGGCGCGCTTGGTCAACGGCGATTTTGAGTTCCTGCTGCTGGCCTTCCGCCTCGACATGTTGCGCGTTCAAGACGGCGACTTGCGCCTCTGCACTTGCGATACGCGCTTGGGCCCCCGCAAAGCCACCACGCGCCACATCGAGGGCCTCATTCGCGGTGTCGAGTTGTGATTGGCTCACGACGCGGTCTGACGCCAATTGCGCCGCACGGGTTGCATTGGTTTGGGCTGAATTCAGTTGCGCTTGTGCTGTATCTCGGTCGGCTTTGGTTTGTGCGACGATTGCTTGGG
>DFSO01000023.1:39683-45075 GCA_002378665.1 Loktanella sp. UBA3435
TGCGGCAATTTGTGCGTCGATCCGCGTCAATGCCTCTCCCGCAGTTTCAAAACGACTTTGCGCCAAGGCAAGCCCATTGCGCGCATCGCCATCGTCCAGCCGCGCCAACAGGTCGCCTGCGTTGACGTGATCGTTTGACCTGACCAGGAGCTCGGCGACATACCCTTGTGCACGGCTGCTAATCAGCGTGACGTCGGCTTTGACATAAGCGTCATCAGTGGTTTCCATAAACCGGCCAACGGTCCAGTAATTCAGCCCTTCAAAGCTGATAAACCCAAGTGCGGCAACAGCGACACCCGCCAAGATCAGCTTTTTGGGCGAGGGTTTTGCGGTGTTTTCCGAGACTGTCGGTGTGGTTTGATCCAAAGTAGGGCCGTCCACAGGTTTCAAATGTTCTTCGGCCATCGTTCAAGTCCTATTGCAAATCGCACCGATCAGTTCGATTTGCAATTAGCGCTGAATGCCGTATAGATCAAGACACCATCGAACCGATCGGTTCGATCACATTGCGTGAAGGAAATACACCACGTGACCGAGCAAGATAATTCCCCTTTCTCCGACGCTGAACGCGCAAACAGACACGGCGCAGGATGTGATCCCGCCAAGCGCAATCAGATCATGGTTGGCGCGAAGCGTGCCTTTATGGAGCGGGGGTTTGACGCCGCTGGTGTGAATGACATTTGTCAAATTGCGGGAATTTCGAAAAGCACCCTCTATGTATATTTCGACAGTAAGGAAGACCTCTTCGAGGCGATCATCGAGCAAGAGCGCGACCGCCTTTTTCTTGGCATGGCCGAAATTCTACAGAGCGGGGACACGCCCGAAAAAGTGCTTTTTCAATTCGGCACGAAAATCGCTGAAATCATCTGCTCGCCCGAGGTTGTCCAAGCCCAGCGGATCATCATTGGTATCGCTGACCGGATGCCCGAACTCGGCGCTCGTTTTTTCTCGGGTGGTGCCATGCGCGCGCAGGTAGATTTGACCAATTACCTTAAACGCAAGGTTGCCACAGGACATCTGGCAATTTCCGACATTCCTCTTGCGGCCGCGCAATTCATCGAACTCTCAATCGCACCCCTTTGGAAACCGCGTCTTTTTGGCAAAATGTCAACGCTCCCCAGTGATCATGACATCGAAATATCCGTATCAAGCGCCGTTGCGATGTTTGTCGCAGCCTATGGGAACGGGACCACCTGACCGCCCTCGCATTTGGACATTTGGCGAGCCCCCGCCCCGAGCAATTTAAACAAAAGTCGTCCAATCGCTTATCGCGCCCTGTGATTTATGTGCACAACCCGTGCACCGCGCGTGCACCGGAATTATGGCATTAAGGGCAATGTTACGCGTTTGGAGTGGCGCGGGCCTTTTTAAGCAGTCTCCTCGGCCAGCTGTTTTAGAATGCTGGTGAAATTGTCGACGCCTTGTGCGCCAGTGACAAGATGCTGGCGATCGAAGACCACGGCAGGCACGCCGCGAATGCCTTGCTTAGTCCAGAAATTCTCTTCTTGGCGGATTTGGCTGGCGTAGCGTTGGTCGTCGAGAACCGCCAATGCCTCGGTCCGATCAAGGCCGATTTCGCCAGCGATGTCCGCGAGAACGGCGTTGTCAGACAGGTCACGTGCGTTGGTGAAATGGGCGATGAACAGTGCTTGTTTCAGATCGTGCATCCGCTCTTGGGTGTTGGCCCAATGCAGCAATTGGTGCGTGTTAAATGTGTTGTGCATGCGCGAGCCATCGGAGAACTGGAAATCAATGCCAAGATCAGACCCAAGCGTTTTGAGGTGCTGGCGGCTTTGCTCGGATTCCTCTAGCGAAGAGCCATATTTCTGCATGATATGTTCGCGCAGGTTTTGGCCCTCTGGCGGCATGTCAGGGTTCAACTCGAATGGATGCCAGTGGATTTCATGCGCGGTGCCAGTGGCCTCTAACGCAGCGCTCAATTGCCGATAGCCAACGATGCACCATGGGCACATGACGTCGGAGATAATGTCGATACGAAGGGTTTTGGTCATCTGGGTCTCCTTTGCCAACAGATAGGGGCAAGGACGCGGCAATGCCAGAGTTGGAAACCACTTATAGTCCAGAGCGACCCCTGCCCCGCTGTTGTTTCATCGCCATTGTCACAATGAGAGAAATTTATGGATCGGCGCGCTGGGGTTCGGAAATCAGACATATTTAACGCCAACTGTGATATCCATTCTTACCTATAGACAATCTTTATTTGCCCATTACACAGCCTGCAAAGGAGAAAGCGCAATGAAGCAATATGTTAGCCCTTGGGCGTTCGGCATCAACGTGTCAGAGGTGCTTGCCCTGCCAGACAAGGCCATTGTTGGCGTCGCTCCGCAGCGTCTCAAGCGGTTCGGGCGTGTGTAAATGGCGAAGTTGAAGAAACCAAAACCTGATTTGCTGGTGATCGGCTGGATGGAATATCTCGACCTTCCAGACTTGGGCCTGAGCCAGATCAAAGCGAAAATCGACACTGGGGCGCGGACATCTGCGTTGCACGCAACCAACATCGCGCCGTTCATTTCGAATGGTGAGGAATGGGTCCGGTTTCAGATCAAGCCCGACACAGACGTTCCCGAAATATGGGTGGAAACACCGATCCACGACAGGCGCGCGATTAAAAACACCAGCGGTATCCCGGAAGAACGCATCGTTATTCGTACCAATTTGAAACTGACTGACAGGTCATGGCCAATCTCTGTTTCACTCACCGACCGTAGCAAAATGCGATTTCCAATGATCGTCGGACGTAGCGCGCTGAAACAACACAACATCGCGGTGCATACGCGTCGCGCAACCTTGACCAGCAATTAAGATCATAAAAGCCTTAGAGGCTGAAAGGGTTTTCCTATGAAAATCGCAATGATGGCACGTAATGCCAAACTCTATTCTCACCAACGCTTGAAAGAAGCCGCAGAGGTTCGTGGTCACGAGCTCCACATCATCAACACGCTGCGGTGTTACATGAACATCGCGTCGCGCAGGCCTGAAATGTATTATAACGGCGAGAAACTGGAAGGTTTTGACGCTGTCATTCCGCGCATTGGGGCCTCTGTGACGTTTTATGGTTTGGCCGTTCTGCGACAGTTCGAGATGATGGGCGTTTATCCGTTGAACGAAAGCGTTGCCATTGGCCGCAGTCGTGACAAACTACGCTCCATGCAGTTGCTTGCGCGGGACGGCATTGGCCTTCCTGTGACAACATTTGCGCATGATCCCAAGCAAACTGATGAAGTTCTGAAATTGGCTGGCGGCGCGCCTATCGTGATCAAGTTGCTGGAAGGCACGCAGGGCTTGGGCGTGGTTTTGTGTGATACAGATCGCTCTGCGACCTCTGTGGTTGAGGCATTCCGATCAACTGGCACAAACATCCTGCTGCAAGAATTCATCAAAGAATCCAGCGGCACCGACATCCGTGCGATTGTGGTGGGCGGCAAGGTAATTGCGGCGATGAAGCGGACTGGTGCAAAGGGTGACTTCCGCTCAAACTTGCATCGTGGCGGCACTGCTGAGGTGATTAAACTGTCCCCCGAAGAGCGATCAACCGCGATCCGTGCTGCGAAATCAATGGGCCTGAATGTTTGCGGTGTGGACATGCTCCGATCCAACCACGGACCTGTTGTTATGGAAGTGAACTCATCCCCGGGTCTAGAAGGCGTCGAAAAAGCGACGGGTTTGGATGTTGCGGGCAAGATCATTGAATACATCGAAAAATCTGCCGAAAAAGGTAACACCAAGACAAAAGGTAAAGGCTAATGCCCGCTCGCGCCGCGTTTGAGATCGGGGGGCACAGTATCCCCGCAGGCACCCGTCGAACCGTTGACTTGCCTGTCAGCGTTCTATCGGATCATACGCCTGTGTCCATGTCGGTGCATGTCATTCACGGCAAGACCGAAGGTCAAACCGTTTTTGTGAGTGCGGGCATCCATGGGGACGAAGTGATCGGTGTCGAAATCGTGAGACGCCTGTTGCGGGCGCCGAACCTTAAATCGTTGCGCGGCACGCTTGTGGTGATCCCGATTGTGAATGCCTTCGGGTTCATTAACCACTCGCGCTACTTGCCCGACAGGCGCGATTTGAACCGGATGTTTCCAGGCACACCAGGAGGATCGCTCGCGTCACGCCTTGCGCATCTGTTCCTCAACGAAATTGTTGCGCGCAGTGATCTGGGGATCGACCTGCACTCTGCCGCGATCCATCGCACGAACCTGCCGCAAGTGCGCATTTCGCCCGATAATCCCTATACGGCCGAACTGGCAGAAGTATTTGGCGCACCCGTCATTTTGCAATCCCCTTTGAGAGAAGGATCATTGCGTGGAGCAGCCAAGAATATCGGGAAGGATGTTTTGTTATACGAAGCTGGCGAAGGTTTGCGGTTCGATGAAATGTCTGTCCGCGCAGGCGTCGCGGGGATTATGAGGGTGCTACAACACGTCGGGCTGCTCCCCGCGAAGGGTGTCTCAAAACCCAAAGCGCCGCCTCAGTATTGCACATCAAGCAAATGGTTGCGCGCGCCCGAAGGTGGGCTTTTGCGCACGTTTAAAGCCAACGGAGATGTTGTCGCCGAAGGTGATCTGATGGCCGTTGTCTCTGACCCGTTTGGCGAGCATGAGAAAGAAATCATCGCGCCGTTTAACGGGATCGTCGTTGGTCGCGCAGTCATGCCAATTGTCAACGAAGGCGATGCAGTTTTCCATCTGGCCCGCGTCAAATCCATGTCCGTTGCAGAAGACGCTGTCGGCGATTTGAACGATCAACTAACTGACGATCCGTTGTTTGACGAGGACGAAATCATTTAAATCAAAGGGTCATATGAGGTGCGGAACACCTGTGTCAGGTTCCGCGCCAAACCCCTTGCACGCGGCTAGTGCGCAGAGGACGGCGACGAGGCTCAAGAGGCAAATCGCTGGGACGGCATAGACGAACTGCGCCTCAGCGAGCAACGCAACTGTCGCGATGCCGCCGAGCCTTGCAAATGTGATGTCCAAGCTCGTCGAGACCGCGCTCATCCCTTTCGGAGAAAACCGCAGAACCAATTGCGTTGACGGCGCGTTACTACATGCCAGACCAGAACCGACCAACATTGACGATATAATAATCAGCCAGAGGTTTTCACTGAAGTAAGAAAGCACGATCCCTGCGGCGATCAGGAGCGGAGCGACAACCATAATCGTCCGGAGATGTGGCTTATCTACCAGATTCCGCAACAAAGTACTTAACCCAGAAAACGTGAGCCACAATACAGTGAGTGCAAGGCCGACACCGACCGATTGTCCGTCAGTGTTCGACAGCCAAACGGGGTGGTGGAACAAGAGAGGTGGTCCTAGATTTTAGACCAGTTTGCAGCCTTGTTAAGATGGATCAGGGTTTCATTTAGGCTGCT
>DFSO01000044.1:0-9548 GCA_002378665.1 Loktanella sp. UBA3435
CCCTAAGGGGGTGTCCGTTTGTCCAAGGGTAGGCCAACCCTTTTGCGTGCTGCTGAGATTAATAGCCGCTTGGTTAATCTGGGGATTGGTGGATGCATTGGGTTTAGCTCTCAAAGAGCATCAAGCTGCCCGCTATTTGGTAAAATACCGCTGTGAGTTTGAGATACTTGACGCTGTATCAGGCTCACTGAGCCTTTGTGAGAGGCTGAAAGCCCTGACCTGCACGCTCTGAAACAGAAAGCGATATAATACGGCAAAGGTTACAGCACCGTATCCGTGGCGCACTGAATGCCGCTGGCTTTGAAAGCGCAGGCCGCAAGTTGAGCGCTGACAGCGCTGTCATGCTGAAAGCGCGCTGCCCAAGTCTTCGATAAAGGCATAGGAGTGAGTATTGATATCCCCGCTCCAACGCCAAATTGCGAGAAACCCTTCTGGGCCGGTGCGGAAGGCATGTGGCATCAGGCTAGGATGATGGATCAATTCGCCCGCCCTGCGCATGCGGACATCCTCTCCAGCCGTCCACAATGCCTGCCCCGCAACAATCACATAGGTCTCGTCGGCATCGTGAAGATGCAGCGGGTAGTAGCTGTCGGGCCGCATATAGACCAATCCAAGCCTCACATCCGGCGCGGGGATTGGCCCATTGGGGCCCATCAGAGTGGCCACGGTGATCATCGCTGCAATACTGTCCTCGGTCAGATCTTCCACCGGATTTGATCCCCAAGGCAGTCGTGTTTGTGCCGCAAGCACCGCCCGCGCGACGGGATGGTTGCTCGTGGCCAGAAGCGCACGGATGTCTGCATCGAAAGCGCATGGCGGCAACGAATCCAATGCGACTGGCGACGGTGTCACCATCAGGGTCTGCGCCGTATGCGGTCCCTGCGGATCTGATTCTGCCTCATATTCGACTGCGATCACCTCTAGCATCGTTTCAAAAAGATCAGACTGCATCGTTGTATCTCCTTGCGGTCGCAATTTTATGACTCACTGGGGTCACGCCTTGCACTCGGGACGCGAGCACATAATTGTCCGCGCGACTTATTCCAAAGTCAGTTGATAAATCCGGTGGGCGTCCAACCTGAGAAAACCCGCTACGTATACTTTTCAGCTGGAAGTTGCGGAGAAACGATATTCCACATCGGAAAATGCGCCTTCTGCAAAGCCATATGTCATGCGCAGGCCGCATGACCCGGCAACTATGCCATGTTCAGCGTTGGCGGGAACATAGACAGCTATGCCCGCGGCGACGCGATGCGCCACGCCGTCGATGGTGACAATTCCATCGCCTTCGATGCCAAGATAAAATTCCGCAGGGTCGTGGCGATGCTGCATCAGCGTGCCGAACGGTTCAAATTCCGCAATGCCGAGAACAAATTCGCGTTTGGTCTGCTCGTTTCCGCTGATCAGCGTCCGCCATTGCACAGTGCCGTAGGTTGGGTCTGTGCCACCTTCCAGCGGTGTTGTCGCTGCGTCGACGGTAAAAGCCATGCCCGTCGGGGCGAGGGGATTGTTGTCGGCCTGCGGCAATTGGTCGACAAAAGTTACCTCGGACGTGTTGAGGATGGGAAGGGCTGCTGCGGACATGGTGATCTCCCTTAATGGATTGCAGCTTTTTGGTAACCTCGGTTGTGTGGTCCCACAATATCGATAAGATGATCAGAATTATACTCTGAGGTTATGTTATGACATTACTCCCGTCCTTTTCAGGCCTGACAGCTTTTTACGCCGCAGTGCGAAACGGCACGCTCACCGGTGCGGCGTCAGAATTGAACGTGTCGCAACCCGCGATAAGCCGCCGAATAGCGGCACTCGAGGCCGATCTTGGTTGTCGGTTATTCGATCGCACTCATAAGCCCGCGCGATTGACCGAGGAGGGCCGCGTTTTGCTGCGTGCCTTGCGCAGCGGCTTTGGCCAGATCGAGCAAGCGGTCGACGTCTTGCGGCAGGGAAACGGCAAACAGGCGATCACCATAAGCGGTCCATCGGGCTTTGTGGCGTTTTGGCTGATCCCTCGGCTAGAGGATCTAAAGGTAGCCTTTCCCGAATTGACAATCCGTATCATGAGCCACGAACATGGCGAGGCAACGCCCACCGCAGAGGTTTCGGTGCGCTTTGGGCTGCCAGACCCGACCCAGCAGGGCGAAACTCGGTTTCTAAGCGAAGATGTATTTCCTGTCGCCAACCCGCTCTATCTCGCGCGCAAGGACATGAGTGCCGGTGATGTCGACTATGCGCGTTTGACGTTGCTGACCATGCAATCGGGGCGGCGCCATTGGTATGATTGGCCGGCCTGGTTGGAAGCGGCGGGTAAACCCAAACTGGAGCCTGCTCATTTCATGGACTTCAACAACTATGCGATGCTCGTGAATGCGGCGCTGGCAGGACAGGGCGTCTGCCTGAGCTGGGCGGGATTGCTCGATAGTTTCCTTGAAACAGGCGCTCTTGTGCGGATTGCTGGTCCCAGTGTTACGTCGCAGCGGGGCTATTTCGTCGCCGCGCGTGATGGGCATGCTGCACGACCCGATGTCATTGCGGTCTTGGACTGGATACAATCCCATGACGGACAGAACATCTAGATCATCGCGGCCAACACCCTGCCTCTGGCTTTGAGAGTGACGTCCGCCAGATTAGCGCTGCCAACCACAAAGCCATAACTGTCTTCTCCCGTGTGGAGCGCGAGCCGGGTTAGCCCCCCCTACGCTGACGAAAAGAAGGGAGCGTCGGCTAGAGCAAGCCACCCTGCCCGCTCCACTCTGTTATCCAGACGTGAACTGTCCGCGGACTGCGGTTTTCGATTGTGAAATATTGTTGCCTATGTCGACGAGAGCCTCAACAACGTCTCACCCGCCGACGTCTACTTCGGACGAGATAACGGCGTTCTACTGCAGCGGGAAAGGACCAAACGAAAGACACTCGAAACGCGGCGCTTGTCTCACAGGCAACGCGCCGCATAATGAAGCGAACAAGACGAGCCGAACTCTCTCTTAGTTTAAGCGACCATTGGTGCCAAAAACCCTAACGACGGATAGGCCTAAGTATTCATTATTAAATGGTTATTTTGCACATCAGATTGCCTCTTCTGGGCACAAAAACCTCTCGATGATAACCAATATACCAAGAAAATACAGAGATGTAGATTCTAATAGGGCCGCTTTGTCAGGCTTGGGATCAAAAGCGTGCGATTTGCCCTATCACACTACAACGCAAAAACGCGCTTTTCGCAGGCCACGACGCTGGCGCCTAAAACCGGGCAATGCTCGCGTCGCTCATCGAGACTTGCAAACTCAACAAAGTCGAGCCGCACAGCTACATAACCGGTGTCCTCATAGCCATAATAAAAGGGCATAAGCAAAAGCACATCGATCAGCCGCTACCATGAAATTTTGGAGGCTGAAGCAGCACTTACTATTCGACAGCCTTCAGCTCAGTCACAATCGGCTTATCAGCTTTCGTATCCTGCACACCTGATGGGTCAGGCTCGGCTGAAAATGCTCCAATGACAGCCGACAGGCCCGAGCTAATGTAATACTGCGCCATGAACACCGCTGGGACCGTCAAGACGATGATGACTGTTCCGAACAGAACACCGTAACCAATAGACACAGCCAGCGGGATCAAGAACTGCGCCTGCAGAGACGTTTCCATGATCAGTGGGTACACACCGAGGAACGTGGTCAACGACGTTAGTAATATAGGGCGAAAGCGTTGCTTGGTGCCCTGCACAACTGCTTCGCGCACATCCATGCCTTGGGCGATATATTCGTTATACACGTCCACCATCACCAACGAGTTGTTGATGACAACACCAGCCAAACCGATGATGCCAAAGATCGACAGGATCGTAAGCGGGATACCCATGATGTAATGCCCCGCGACCGCACCGATCAGGCCTAGCGGGATCGCGACCATAACAACAATCGGCTGCACATAGGATCGAAACACCAAAGCCAGCAGCGCGTAGATTATAAACAACGCAATGCCAAGCGCCTGCCCCAAAGCAGATTGCGCGTCTGATTGCTGACGTTGTTCGCCGCCCGAACTGATCAAAAGGTCGCCATATTTCTCTTGAAGAGGTGGGATCAATTCGGTCTCAATAATCGCGTTCACCTCAGAGCTAGTGGCCACGTTAATATCAAGATCCGAGATCACAGTCGTGACTTGACGGCCATTGCGGCGCAGGATCTGTGTTGGCGAAAGCCCCTCTTCGATTTTTGCTACAACATTCAACGGAATCTGGTCGCCATTAGGTGTCGTAATCCATGTGGATAGCAAGTCAGACAAGCTATCACGTTGATCGGCTGGATACCGCACCACGACAGCCACGTTATCAGCACCGCGCTGCACGGTTGTAGCTTCGACACCAAAGAAACCGGCACGGGTTTGGTTCGCGAGATCGGACAAAGTTACACCATAAAGGCGGGCCTCTTCGCGCAGTGCCAAACGGTATTCGATACGACCAGCCGATTTGTCATCTTGGATAGCAAAGACACCCGAAATTTCTCGCAAACCCGCGCGTAGTTCGGTCACGACAGGCGTAATGTCTTGTCCGTCAGGAAGTGACAGCTCGATTGAGACAGGATCGCCCGCACCGATCAATTCAGCTGAGACGCTCAGTTTATTCACAGAGGCCACGGCACCAATTTCGGCACGCCAAGCAGCCTCAAACTTACCAGCGTCCCAATCACGCATAATTGGGTCAGTGAGCTGCACAACAATGTTCGCAAGCGTTGCACCACCAACCGCTGAGCCGCCCTCGGGGCCACCAGCGGCAACACCCTGCCCTACGACCACGCTTACACCAACGATGACGTCAGGCGCGTCGTTTGACAGCTCTGCTTGGATCTCTGCCCCGGCCTTTACGGCGGACAGGCGGACATGTTCGGCCACTTGCTGTGTCATGACGAACGTGGTGCCGCCGTTCATCTCAATACTTGCGGTAACAAAATCGCTTTCAATGGAAGGGAAAAAATTAAATTTTACGTATCCGAAGGACAGCAGGCCAACCGTCATGATCATCATCGCAACAGAGAATGCGATTGGGATCAGCACGGCAAAGCCCTTGGTCGTGAAACGCAACACGGCATCAAGCGGATTTTGAATGAACCATTGAAGCACGGCGTCAACTCCAGCACGGATCACGTTCAACAAACGGAACACAAGGTTCGGGCGATATGTTGGCGACACATCAAGACCCGACAGGTTACGCGGCAAAATCAGCAGTGCTTGCAGCAGCGACAAGGTCAGAACCACGATTACGACAATCGGGATGTCCGTCAGGAATTTTCCCAGCGTACCGGGCAACTGTGTGAGCGGCCAAAACGCCACGATAGTCGTCAACGCGGAAAAGATGACGGGAACCGCGATGCGCTGCGTGCCTTTCACAGCTGCCTGCATGGGTAACAGACCGTCTTCGCCGTTTTTGTAGATGTTCTCGCTGACAACAATTGCGTTATCCACAACGATACCGATTGCAAGGATGAAACCAAACAGCGAGATCATATTGATCGACATGCCCAGCGCGCCCATGATGATAAATGCACCCGCAAACGATACGCCGATGCCCACAGCCGACCAAAACGCTAGCCGGATATCAAGGAACAGCGCAAGGCACAGGACGACAAGCGCAAGCCCGATGGCTGCGTTGTTTACCAGCAGATCCACACGGTCTTGCAAGTCCTTGGAATCGTCCTGCCAAACGGTCGCGTTAATCCCATCCTCAAGCGTTGGACGGTAGGTTGATGCCAGATAGCCGCGGGCCTCTTCGACGATAGTCAAAACCTGCTCGTCGCCGACGCGGAACACGTTGACAGAGACCGAGCGATCACCGTTGAAATTGGCCGAAAGATCCGCATCCTCGAACCCATCAACCACTTTGGCGATGTCACGAAGATAAACGCGACCACCTTTGTCGTCAGTACGCACAATGATGTTTTCAAAGTCACTTTGGGTATAGTTTCGGCCTGTTGTTCGGATCGGTATCGCGACAGTATCCGTATCGATTGAACCGCCCGGCAATTCGATCGAATTTTGACCAATCACAGTCGCTACTTCGGCCATCGTGATGCCGTAGGCCCGCAAAACATCACGGTCGACGTTGATTGAAATCTCGTAGGCGCGGATATTGCCGACCTCGACAAAGGAAATGCTGTTCAGCGCAGTCAGTTCGGCCTTAAGGCGCTCGGCTTCTTCTTTTAGAATCTGCTCGGACACGTCACCGTGGATCGCGATTTCAAGGACACGTGTGCTGTTGCTGGCTTGGATGACAACGGGGTCATTTGCATCTTCTGGAAACACAGAAATACGGTCGATCTCGGCTTTAATCTCGTCCAGCTTTTCTTCGATGTCTTCGCCACGCAGGAACGAAACGGTGACCCCGCCCCGTCCCTCGCTGATAGAGGCAGTGATACTGTCGATGCCGTCGATACCAGACAGCTGATCCTCTATTGGGCGCACGATACTATCTTGGATCTCAAGCGGTGAGGAACCCGGATAGCTGACCGAAATGCTGACCGTATCCAACGTAAATTCAGGGAACGTTTTCTGCGGCATTTGGAATGCTGTTAGCAGCCCAACGACGACGACAAAAACCATCGTTAAATTGGCCGCGACAGGATGCTCTGCCATCCACTTGAGGAGATTGTTCATGACCAATTACTCCGATGCTTCGGTTTGGTTTGCAGCGACTTGATTGGTGTCGATCACATCGCGCAATTGCATGCCCGCTTGTGGGGTAGAAAGCGCCGTTGTGATCAGTCGCGCGCCATCGGGTAGCTCCTCGGCCCGCACGTAAGATGTTTCGCCATCCACATGCACAAGTTGTGCAGGAACTATCACAAGGGTACCAGCGCCCTCTGATTCAGGCTCGAGCAACCAGATCTCTTCGCCGCCACGCAATGCCGTTGATGGTATTTTGTAAATCGCCTTTGGCTGCGGGCCTTCAATCACGACTTTCGCGAATGAGTTGATCAGCGCCGGCGGCGTACCTGACGACAAGGCACTAGTCGAAGTTGCGCGGGCGGCGTCGATGTCGCTCAGCTCAACCGTGACGGTCAGCGTGCGCGTGCGCAAATCCAGTGTTGGAGAAACACGAGTCACACGCGCACCCCACTCAAATCTTTGACCCGCAAAACGCACAGACACAGTAGCATTGGGTGAGGCGCCCTCAAACAGCCCTGGTATCAGCGCTGCGTCCGCTTCGCGAACAGGCACGTTGATTTCCATACGGCTTTCTGTGTAAATTTCAGCTATGGCTTGGCCAGCATTGATAACGCTGCCGATCTCGATCTGCTTGGTCAGTACAGCGCCATCAAACGGAGCCTTAACGAACTTTCGTTCAAGGCTAAGCTCTGCAGCACTTTGTGCAGCGATGAGGCTGTTCAGGGTCGCCGACAACTCGGCGTTCTGACTGCGGGCTTGGTCCAAAGCGGCTTGGCTGGCTGCACCGCTCACGCGAAGAGTTTCGGTCCGCTCAAGCAGAATTTCGTTCAGGTCCAAGCGGGCCCGCGTGCCGTCAATATTGGCCTGCGTTTGCGACAGTGCCGCAAGCTCAGAGCTGTCATCAAGATGAACCAGTACTTCGCCCTCTTTGAATGAACCACGGTTTGTGATCGCTGGATGCAATTTGATGACCTGCCCGCCGACTTGGCTGGCGAGATCAGCAAGGCGGAACGGCTGCATGAACCCTTCGCCACGAATTGGTAGCGGTGCGTTGATCAAGGCAAGTTCAGCAGTCTCAACCAAAGTGATCGGACGCTCTACCACTGCAGGCTCTACGACCTCACGATTTTCGCCTAGGTAACGAAACCCATTGATGCCACCGAATACCACTGCAATTGCAACAACGATCCAGAAAATCTCGCGTAGACCGACGCCTACGAAACCCAATAGTTTCTTCATGGTGTTCCTTCTGTCACTGGGTAATTTGACCCAGTGCAACTTGTATTAAATCAAACGTTTCAGCGGTGGCTTTCTCTGTCACATAGGGCCGCGAACGTCGTTTGTGAACTCTAGAATAATACGTGCGGTATTCCCTAACGGATCACAAAGATAAGGGCAGGTATTAATCAACATCGCATATGTCTCAATCTGGTGCTGTCAATATGAATGCGAATTCGTCTCTACTAAGCCAGCACCCCTACCCTTTTATGCCGCACAAAGGCCGCGCCACTCGGCAAGAGCAGCGGTGCGGTTGGCCTTGCAGTGATCGCGTTGGGAGAAGCTTCGGTCTTGATTGAAATGGTTGTGAATGGAAGCGTGGACAGCAAAGAATTTTTGCAAGGTTCGCATGCGCCTGAAGCGGATCATTGCACGGTCTCGTCGTCGGAATGGCTGATGCCGATGTCGCGTTCGTGCAGAAGATCCTCCACGTTCCGAAGCAAAAGCGGGAACCAAACATACATCATGAAAGATAGCCGGATGATCTCTGGGCTCGCCTTAAAGTAGCAAAATGGCCTGCGTTTTGTCATCCCGTGAAACTAGATCACCGCCTTGCCCGGCTCAACAAAGTTTCCTCTGACAGCACCATTTTGCCTCTACAAGGCCAGTTTTAAGTGACATTCAACACCCTCGGACAAACGTAGCAATTATTGTTGAGTGTCTCTTTAGAAACGAAAACTTCCAGTAATCGCGATGTAGGGGTACAGATTGCCGACAGCGCGCTCGTTTTGGATGTTTCGAACTTCGGTTGCGATGTCAGCGGCAGATACAGTTGGCGACACGAGGGACACGTCCAACCCGCCCGTCACAATGCCACCGATCTCGCCACTTAAGGTGAAACGAGGGTCAATATTCCAATCATATCCGACGGTGAGGATAGGTGAAATTTTCCGAGAGAATTCAGATGTTACAACGGCTGTTTCGCCATTTGTAAGCGTAGTGTTGCCGATGGGGACGGGATTCGATGGACTTGCAAGTGCAGTGCCTCGAAAACTCGTTCCGGAGACAAAAGCACCGCCAGAGACGCGAAAACCAGAATTTCCAGCATAATAATCTGCAAGAAGTGCGAAGCCGCCAAGTTGCCAGTTGGAGTCGTAACGAACGCCATCAACCGTCCCGACCCTGCCAGTGATGTCACTACCCGCCAAGACGCCGCGAAGCGCGAAGCTTTGGTTGAAACGGTATGCGCCTTCAACAGACGTGCCTAAGCTGGAAATGCCGAGACCGAAGCGAAGATTGTTTTCTTGAGCGAAGGCGGGGCTTGCTAGAACCACGATTAGAGATGCAACTGATAATGCTGGGTTCATGCGATTACTCCAATATTTCCCAAGTTCCGTTGGGATGTCGGGATATTGACCACATTGGCCGGCGTTTTCAAGCCTGTTGAGCCAGCGGCCCGTTTCCTGTTTGTCGGCGTTGCCGATGACCTTCAGCGCCGCACCATAGGATCGCAGCTTGTCGGTCACGATGACATGTGGCGGACCAAAGCAATGCAGCAGCAGAGAGCAATCGTCTGCGCGGATGGCTAGCTTGGCTGTGGTGAGGCGATCACGCACACGCCGACACGGCACCGCGCTGGTATGCGCGTGAGCATTTGGGGATAAATTGTCAAT
>DFSO01000044.1:9878-14417 GCA_002378665.1 Loktanella sp. UBA3435
AAAAAACAAAAGGCTCAGGCTAAATTGCCCAAGCCTTTAATTTAATGGTGAGCCGGTCGGGATCCGAACCCGAGACCTACTGATTAAAAGTCAGTTGCTCTACCAACTGAGCTACCGGCCCACTAGGCGGCTATCTAGAAAAGCGGGGGGCCGCGGTCAACCCCACAAATGCGCCTTCTACTGGATTCATTTTCGGTGAGGGTCTATATGCGCACTTATGACCCAAAAAACTTCGCCTTTTCTGCCATTTATGAAGATGCACGGCCTTGGCAACGATTTTGTCGTTGTTGATGAGCGTGGCGTCACCCCGATTGTCGATTCGGCAGTTGCCATTGCGATGGCGGATCGTCATCGCGGTGTAGGATATGATCAGTTAGCGGTTTTGACCGAACGGGAGGGTGCCGATATGCATCTGACGTTTTGGAATGCTGATGGCTCGCAATCTGCTGCCTGTGGAAATGCGACCCGCTGTGTGGCGCGATATCTGATGGATGAGACTGGCAAGGATTCGTTAACCATCACCACAGATCGCGGCACCTTGCTTGCGGTGGATGCTGGCGATGGACTGGTTTCGGTCAATATGGGTCTGCCGCAGTTAGAATGGCATGAGATCCCGCTTGCCGCTGAGATGGATACGCTTTGCCTGCCGATTGAGGGTGCCCCTACCGCCACAGGCATGGGCAATCCGCATTGCACGTTTTTTGTGGATGATGCCGAGGCGGTTGATCTGGCCGCCCGTGGTGCAGCGATTGAACACCATCCACTTTACCCGCAGCGCACAAATGTGCAGTTCGCTTCCGTCATTGGCCCTGACCACCTGCGGATGCGCGTTTGGGAGCGGGGCGTAGGTGTGACGCTTGCTTCAGGCTCGTCGTCTTGTGCGACGGCTGTGGCGGCGGCGCGGCGCGGGATCACAGGCCGCAAGGTCCGCATTGATCTGGACGGTGGCACGCTGATGATCGACTGGCGGATCGATGGCGTTTGGATGACGGGCGGCACCGCCCACGTATTCGACGGTATGTGGAAGCTATGAGCGCCCCGATATTCTCCAACCACGGCTGTCGCCTGAACGCCTATGAGACCGAGGCGATGAAAGAACTCGCCGGTGCTGCTGGTGTCCAGAATGCGATTATTGTGAATACCTGTGCAGTGACAGCGGAGGCCGTCCGCAAGGCCAAGCAAGACATCCGCAAACAACGCCGCGCCCACCCTGATGCGCAGATCATCGTAACGGGCTGTGCCGCGCAGACGGAGCCTACGACGTTCTCCGATATGCCAGAGGTCGATATCGTGATCGGCAATACCGAAAAGATGAACCCCGCGACGTGGGCGGGCCTCGCGCCTGATTTAATTGGCAAGACTGAGGCCGTGCAGGTCAATGACATTATGTCGGTCACGGAAACTGCTGGCCATTTGATCGACGGGTTCGGGACGCGGAGCCGCGCTTACGTACAGGTCCAGAACGGCTGCGATCATCGCTGCACGTTTTGCATTATCCCATATGGTCGCGGCAATTCGCGGTCTGTGCCTGCTGGTGTCGTCGTCGATCAGATCAAGCGCTTGGTCGATAAGGGCTATAATGAAGTTGTCCTGACGGGCGTTGATCTGACGTCTTGGGGGGCTGATCTGCCCAGCACGCCAAAGCTCGGCGATTTGGTCATGCGAATCCTTAAACTTATCCCCGACCTGCCCCGCCTGCGGATCAGTTCGATTGATAGCATCGAGGTGGACGAGAACCTCATGCAAGCCATCGCGACAGAGCCACGCCTGATGCCGCATCTTCACCTGTCCTTGCAGCATGGCGACGATATGATTCTCAAGCGGATGAAACGACGCCATTTGCGCGATGACGCGATCCGGTTCTGCGAAGAGGCAAGCAAGCTGCGCCCGGATATGACATTTGGCGCGGATATCATCGCGGGCTTTCCAACGGAAACCGAAGAAATGTTTCTCAACTCTCTGGCCTTGGTCAAGGATTGCAAACTGACATGGCTGCATGTGTTCCCTTATTCGGCACGGGAAGGCACCCCTGCCGCCCGCATGCCTGCGGTAAACGGTAAACTGATCAAAGATCGCGCGGCCCGGTTGCGGGCGGCCGGGGATGCACAGGTCGCAAACCACCTGAGCGCACAGATCGGCAAGACCCACCAAGTGCTGATGGAGAATCCACGCATGGGCCGCACCGAGCAATTCGCTGAAGTCTGCTTTGACACCGACCAACCCGAAAGCCAGATCGTGCAAACCACCATCGCTGGCCTGCGCGGCATCCAACTCCTCGCTTTGTCCTAAATACTCCCGCCGGAGGCGTTGCCCTATGCCACAAACACCAATCCTTTGGTCATTCAGGCGCTGCCCCTATGCCATGCGGGCACGGCTGGCGATTAAGGCGAGTGGCGTGCGAGTGGAATTGCGCGAAATCCTGTTGCGCGACAAACCAGCAGCGATGTTGGAGGCGTCCCCCAAGGGGACAGTGCCCGTGCTGGAGACCGGCGCGGGTGTCGTCGACGAAAGCTTTGACGTGATGCGCTGGGCTTTGGCGCAAAGTGACCCGCAAAATTGGCTAGAAATGCCTGCCGCAGGATTTGATCTGATCGCAGAGGCCGACGGCCCGTTCAAATCCGCGCTGGATCGCTACAAATACCATGTCCGCCATGTGGACGGCACGCGCGAGGCGGCGCAATCCGAAGGGGCCGCGCTCTTGTGGAAGCTGGACCGGATGCTTGCGGGCCAAGACTGGCTCTACGGTACGCAATCCTTGGCCGATATGGCGATCTTGCCGTTTGTGCGGCAGTTCGCGAATACAGATCGGACATGGTTCGATGCGCAAAACTGGGAAAACTTGCTGCGTTGGCTGACTGGGTTTACCGATTCTGACGCTTTTGCCGCCGTGATGGGCAAATACCCCCCTTGGCAAGCAGGCGAAGATGGCGTTCTCTTCTGACAACCCCAAAAGGAGCGTGCCGATGAAACTGCTGATGTCCCCTTCTTCGCCCTATGTGCGCAAAGTGCGCGTTTTGCTCCGCGAGGCCGACCTGCTTGATAGCGTAGAAGAAGTAGAGGTGACGACAAACGCGCTGGCCACCGATCTGGCGGTGATTGCGGCAAACCCTACAGGGCGAATCCCTGCGCTGGTGCGGGGCGATGGACCTGTAATTTTCGACAGTCGGGTGATCGCGCGATTCTTGGATGATCATGCGGGTGCTGGCCTTTACCCCCATGCGCGCATTTGGGAGGTGCTGACCCTCGAGGCACTCGCCGACGGCATAATGGATTCGGCCGTTGGGATCACTTACGAGTTGCGGTTGCGCCCCGTCGACAAGCAATATGACGCTTGGATGGATGCTCATTGGGGAAAAGTCACTCGCGCACTGACCGCCATCAACGATCGCTGGATGAGTCACCTCGCGGGGCCACTGGATATGGCGCAAATCGGTGTGGCTTGCGCGTTGGGCTATCTCGATCTTCGCCATGATGCGCGCGGTTGGCGTAACGGAAATGACGCGCTTGCTGCGTGGTATGCCGAATTTAGTGAGCGTGACAGTATGGTGGCCACAAAGCCGTAGGATGGGTTTTAACCCATCTATCCCCGCCAAAATACACCCTTGACCCAAAATTTCGGCGAACATGGCGGGTTTCGTTCATCATCTGTTTGTCCTTTTCCATCATCTGTGTAGTCTTATCGCACCTGCGCCCTATTGTCCGCTGGACGGATAGGGTTTTGAGAGCTAAACAACGCCAGAATAGATAGTGGGTAACCATTATTTGATTTTTCGTGCGGGTCGACGGGCCCCAAACATCGGAGATGCACCTCGTGTCACATGCAGAAGACCATCAGGGTACACGCCGCGACTTTATCTACTATGCAACCGCAGGTGCGGGCGCAGTAGCTACAGGCGCTGCTGTCTGGCCCCTCGTAAACCAAATGAACCCTTCGGCTGACGTTCTTGCGTTGGCCTCTATTCGCGTTGATATCAGCGCCGTAGACCCTGGCACACAGCTTACAGTGCTGTGGCAGGGTAAGCCCGTCTTTATCCGCTCGCGGACCGAAGAAGAAATTGCAGCGGCCCGTGCGGTTGATGTGAGCGAACTTCCAGACCAAAACGCCGAAAACGAAAATGCTGTCCAAGGCGCAGATGCATCCGACGAGAACCGCGCATTGTCCGAGGACGGTGTTTGGCTCGTACAGATGGGCGTTTGTACGCACCTCGGCTGTGTGCCTTTGGGCGAGCAGGGCGACTTTGGTGGTTGGTTCTGCCCATGCCACGGTTCGCACTACGACACATCCGGTCGTATTCGCAAAGGTCCTGCGCCGCGCAACCTTCCTGTTCCTGTTGCGTCATTCGTAGACCCAACAACAATTCAACTCGGTTAAGGAGAGCAACCCATGTCCGGTATTCCCCACGACCATTACGAGCCGAAGTCGAACTTTGCCAAAGGTGTAGAGTCCCGTCTTCCTATAATTGGCTTGTTGTACACAACAATCATGGCGCCTACGCCAAAGAACCTTAACTGGATGTGGATTTGGGGCATTGTCCTGAC
>DFSO01000011.1:0-311 GCA_002378665.1 Loktanella sp. UBA3435
ACCAACTTTCGGGCATAGCTCAATATTACGACGACGGTCAGAACCCAACTTCGACGACATACCAGTCGCTCGACGACGTGCCAGAGGCATATCTTTCGTATTTGGTCTTGGACACTGTACTGGGCTAAAGCGTAATGAGCACCGCAGCAAGGCCTTGGGACGGACAGGGAATGTGCGGTGCATTCATTGCGCTGGGTGATGCAGGGCCTGATAGTTGGACAAACTGATCAAAACCGTATCCAAGTCACCTACTTATATTACATAATACTGATTATGCGTATATTGGAAAATCGCGTGGAGCGATATAAAGT
>DFSO01000011.1:575-15257 GCA_002378665.1 Loktanella sp. UBA3435
GCCCCTATGGTCAGTTCTACATCTGACAGCCCTGAAATCGCACCTTTCAGATGGTCTCCAGCAATCACAGGTCCGACACCCGCTGGCGTACCCGTCATGATGAGATCACCTGCTTGAAGATGATAATACTGCGACAGATGGCTGATGATCTCGGGCACGGACCAAACCATGTCTGATATCAGCGCATCTTGTTTGATCTCGTCGTTCACGCTGAGCATGATACGCTGGTCTGACACATCCTCGAAGTTTTCGCGCGGCGTTATCGCGCCAATGACCGCTGAGTTTTCAACGTCTTTACCAAGCGACCACGGCCTGCGGTTGTCTTTGCCATCTTGCTGTCGATCTCGGCGGGTCATGTCCAAACCGCAGGCGTAGCCGTAGACCGCATCCAACGCCCTGCCCGCATTACCCCGAAATACAGGCTTCCCAAGGGCCACAACCAGCTCCATCTCGTAGTGGTAATTGGAAGTGCCTGGCGGATATGGCGCCGTTTGGCCGCTTTGACAGATCGCTTGTGCAGACTTAGTGAAATACCACGGCGCCTCGCGGTCAACCTCACCGCCCATTTCAGCGGCATGGGCCGCATAGTTGCGCCCAACGCAGAAAACACGGTTCACAGGATAGCCTGCGTCGTCACCAACAATTGGTAAGGCATGCAGCTGTGGCGGGTCAAATTTCAGAGTGGTCATCGTACCTCCATTTTCAGGTCAAGCGCGCGTGGTCATGGTTTCAACTTAAGTGACAGCTTGTGAATAAATCCGCCCAATAACAAGGGCGGAAATGAACAGCCCAAGGAACACTAACCTTAACCTAAGGCGTAGCCTGCCCCGCGCACTGTGCGTAACGGATCATCGCCCCCTGCCTGACTTAGCGCTTTGCGCAGTCGGCCAACATGCACATCAACGGTACGGGTGTCGACATAGACGTCGCGGCCCCAGACACGGTCAAGAAGCGCCTCTCGGGACCAAACACGCCCCGGTTTCTCCATGAATGTCGCGAGCAAGCGAAACTCGGTTGGGCCGAGTTTTACCTCAGCATCCGCTCGGGTGACACGGTGAGTTTCAGCGTCCAAGGCGATATCACCGTAGGCCAGCACTTGCCCCACTGTCGCTGGCCGTACACGGCGCAATTGCGCGCGCACGCGGGCCATTAATTCTGCGACAGAGTAAGGTTTCACCACGTAGTCTTCGGCCCCCGTTTCCAGCCCACGGACCTTGTCGATGTCCTCGGATCGCGCCGACAGCATAATGATCGGGATGCTGCGTGTCTCGCTACGTATTTTCAGTTGGCGGCAGACCTCGATCCCCGACAGATGCGGCATCATCCAATCAAGCACGATGACATCTGGCGGATCTTCGGCAACGGCCAAAAGTCCAGCTTCCCCATCTTCCGCGCAAGAAACCCGGAACCCTTCCGCCTGAAGATTATAGGCGAGAATTTCGCGCTGAGCGGCCTCATCTTCGACCACGAGGATATGAGGTTGCTGTGCCATCTGATCCCTTAAAGCTTTGTCATAAAGGCAGTCTTGTCGCCTTTGGGCCGCGCTTCGTCAGGCAATTCACCTGTGATCTGATAGATCAGTTGTTCGGCCATGTTAGTCACCAAGTCGCCCATGCGCTCGACGTTTTTCGCCATGAAATGCAGGTGCATACAGGCGGTAATATTGCGGGGATCTTCCATCATGAACGTCAGAAATTCGCGGAACAGTGCGTTGTACATTTGGTCGACTTCATGGTCATGTTGGCGCACGTTTTCGGCCAATTCCACGTCGCCACGTAGATAAGCGTCGAGCATGTCTTTGAGCATCGTCTGCACTTCGCGGGCCATACGGCGCAGTGCTGCGTCAGAGCCGCTAATCTGGGGCATGTCCACGAGGGTTGCCGTGCGCTTGGCCATGTTCTTGGCATAGTCGCCGATCCGCTCAAGGCTAGCCGCGATCCGCATCACGGTCAGGATCGCACGCAGGTCTTTGGACACAGGCGCACGCAGGGCGATCACACGGGCCGCCTCCTCGTTGATCTGTAACTCAAGCGCGTCGATTTGTTTGTCAGCCGCGCGGACTTTTTCGGCCAGTTCCAGATCGCGGGTTTCCAAGGATGTCACAGCCGACATGATGGCGTTTTCTACCATGCCACCCATTTTGACCACAAGGGTCTGGATGGCCTCTAGGTCGCGGTCGTAAGCGGAAGAAATATGTTGCGTCATAATGCGATCCTTAACCGATCCGACCAGAGATATAGCTCTCTGTGCGCGGGTTTTCTGGGTTGGTGAAAATCTTGGTCGTATCATCATATTCCACAAGGTTGCCCAAGTGAAAGAAGGCAGTTTTCTGACTGACCCGCGCGGCTTGCTGCATCGAGTGGGTCACGATAACCACGCTAAACGATTGGCGCAATTCGTCGATCAATTCCTCCACCTGTGCCGTGGCTATTGGATCAAGCGCCGAGCAAGGCTCGTCCATCAGCAGGATTTCAGGCGCGGTTGCAATGGCGCGGGCGATGCAAAGGCGTTGCTGTTGACCACCAGAAAGTCCTGTTCCCGGGCTATTAAGGCGGTCCTTGGCTTCGTTCCAAAGGGCGGCCTTGCGCAACGCGTTCTCGACGATTTCGTCCAGCTCGGCTTTGTTGCGGGCTAACCCGTGAATTTTCGGGCCATATGCCACGTTGTCATAGATCGACTTTGGAAATGGGTTCGGCTTTTGGAACACCATGCCTACCTTGGCGCGGAGCTGTACAGGGTCGACCTTGGGATTATAGATGTCTTCGTTGTCGATTTTGATCTCGCCCGTCACGCGGCAGATATCAATCGTGTCGTTCATCCTGTTCAGGCAACGCAAAAACGTGGATTTGCCGCAACCCGAAGGCCCGATAAAGGCGGTTACAGTTTTATCGGCAATTTCAACGTCCACGTCTTTGATCGCATGGTTGTCGCCGTAATAGACCTGAACGCCCTTGGCCGAAATTTTGGAATTTTGCATGTGTGTATCTTTCATAGCCTACCACCGACGCTCGAACTTGCGGCGCAAGAAGATCGTGACTGCGTTCATGATCAGAAGGAAAATAAGGAGAGTAATAATCGCGCCAGAGGCCCGCTCAACAAAGCCAGGATCGGCACGTTGGGTCCAGTTAAAGACCTGCACTGGTAGCGCAGTAGACGCCTCGCCAAAGAGGCCTGCATCTGGCGTGTAAGCCGCAGGATATTCCCGCACAAAGGCCACCATCCCGATCAGCAATAGCGGTGCGGTTTCGCCCAAAGCTTGGCCCAAACCGATGATGACGCCCGTCAGAATCCCCGGTGCCGCGAGAGGCAGCACGTGGTGGAACAACGATTGCATCTTTGATGCCCCTACCCCCAATGCCGCGTCGCGGATCGATGGTGGTACGGATTTCAGAGCGGCGCGTGCGGGGATGATGATGCGCGGCAATGTCATCAGAGACAGAACCAAACCGCCGACAAGTGGCGAGGATTGGTTGAACTCCATGAAGTTGATGAAGATCGCCAAACCCAAGATACCGTAAACGATGGACGGAACAGCTGCGAGGTTCGAGATGTTCACCTCGATGAGGTCGGTCCAGCGGTTCTTGGGCGCGAATTCTTCGAGATAAATGCTGGCGGCGACCCCAATCGGCAGCGAGACTACAAGCACAATGATCATCATATAAAGCGAGCCCAAGATCGCCACGCCCAGACCTGCGGCTTCGGGCCGTTGATCAGAGGCATCGGGGTTGGTCAGGAACGCCCAGTTGAATTTTGTGTGTACAATATCGGCGTCCGCCAAGGCCTGTGCCAGTGCCAGTTCTTCGGGTGAAGTGTTGCTATCAAGAGCCGCACTTTCCATCGTCACGCGGCCCTTGAAGTAGCCATCGGTGCGGCCATTCATCAGCAGATCAAGTGTCACCTCCTGGCCAATCAAATCTGGGTTGGCAAGAATGTGGTCGCGGATAGTGGCGGCCGCTTCTTTTGAGAGCATACCACCTATATCCTTGGTGCTCAGCTCTGTTGCGATACCTGTCGCAGCAACCGTATCGGTCAGCCCTTGGTTTAGGATCTTGGCATAGCCAATCGTTGTGACCTTTTTCATCACATCGATGTCGCGGACGCCAGATTTGTCGAGCTTATCTTCGGGCAACTGGACTGTGACTGTCGCATAGGTTTGTTTGAACGCCGATGCGCCAGTGCCAATAACAGAAGTCAGCAATGTGACCAGTGCCAACATTGACACGATGATCGCCGCAAAACCGTAGGTCTTAAACCGCTTTTCGGCAGCGTTCCGTTTCTTTGTCCGCGCATCAACTTTGAGCAAGGATTTATGGGTCATTCGTACTGCTCCCGATATTTGCGCACGATGTAGAGAGCCAACACGTTCAGCATGAGCGTGATAGCAAAAAGAGTAAGGCCAAGCGCAAAAGCCACGAGGGTTTCTGGGCTGGCGAAGTCTGTGTCGCCCGTAAGCTGGCTTACGATTTTGACGGTGACCGTGGTCATCGCCTCAAACGGGTTCATCGACATACGGGCCGCGGCCCCTGCCCCCAGAACCACGATCATGGTCTCTCCAATGGCGCGGGACGCGGCCAAAAGGATCGCCCCCACAATACCCGGTAGTGCGGCTGGAATGACGACCTGACGGATGGTCTCGGATTTGGTCGCCCCTAAGCCCAGCGATCCGTCACGCATCGCTTGTGGTACTGCGTTGATAATGTCGTCGGACAATGACGACACGAAAGGGATCAACATCACGCCCATCACGAGGCCTGCTGTCATCACACTTGATGCGCTGTCGCCAAAACCCATCGGCTGCGAAAAGTGATCGCGCAGGAATGGGCCGACGGTGATCAGCGCAAAAAGACCGTAAACAATGGTCGGGATTCCTGCGAGAATTTCAATCGCGGGCTTGGCGACTGACCGCATTCGGCGGCTTGCGTATTCCGATAAATAAATCGCGGCGAACAGCCCGATTGGCACGGCAAAAGCCAAGGCAATCAAGCTGATATAAAATGTGCCCCAAAGCAGCGGGATGATCCCAAGTGCAGAGTTTCCACGAAAGTTTGGCGACCATTCTGTCGAGAAAAAGAAAGCCTTCCAATCATATTGCGCAAAGAAATGGCGTGTCTCAAACAACATCGAAAGCACGATGCCGATAGTGGTGAGGATCGCCACGGCCGAGGCTGCAATGAGCACAAGCTTGATCCATGCCTCCGCATAGCGACGCGCCCGAAATTCTGGCGTAATTCGCGCGATCGAATAGGCAAAGCCGAAGATGGCGACCGCCAAAACAATCCATGGCAACAGACTGCCTAAACTGCTGACCATGAGGCCTATGAGCACAGCAACGGACGTCGGGATAATGACCGAGAGCGCAGTGTTAAGGCCATATTGACGTGGCAAGGAGGACAAGGTTCGCGCGTCTCCGCCAGAGACAGAGACCGCACGCCGCGACGCAATCATAAAACCGAAAACCGCGAGCAGCGCGGAGACAATCAAAGGCACATAGAGTGGCAGCATTTATGGGTCTTTCTGTTAAAATAGTGAGGCGAACGTTTGCCCGCCCCACTACCTGTCTGTTTTAGTTTGCGGACATCAGTACGGCGTCTGTAACGGTTGCCTGTACTTCGGCCAGCTCTGGGTCAGATACCAGACCGTATTCCGCCAAAGGACCATCTGGACCCGCAATATCGTCGGAGACAAAGAAGTCCGCGAAGTCCTGCAATCCGGGGATCAAATCAAGGTGTGCTGCTTTGATGTAAAAGTAGAGCGGACGCGACACTGGGTAATCGCCAGATGCGATGCTGTCAGTTGTAGGCACCACACCCGACATTGTCGCGACTTGCAACTTGTCAGTGTTGTTTTCGTAGAATGCGAGGCCAAAGACGCCGATGCCGTTTGCATCAGCCTGAATGCGGGCCAATGTCTCGGTGTAGTCGCCGTCAACGTCGACCGAGCGGCCATCGGTGCGGATAATCATACAAGTGGCTTCTGCTGCTTTCTCGTCGCCGCCGTTTGCCGCCGCAATCACTTCCAACGCGCCCGCCTCTTCACAGCCTGCAAGTATCACTTTTTCCTCAAACACTTCGCGTGTGCCGTGCTTTGTTCCTGGAATAAACGCTTGGATTGGCTGCGCTGGGAATGCTGGGTTCACTTGGTCCCAAGTTGTGTTCGGGTTTGCAACCAAAGCACCGTCAACAACGATCTGGGCCGCCAAAGCATTGTACCAATCAGCTGGTGTAAACGCGAAGTGGTTGCCGTCGATACCCGATGCAAACACAATGCCATCATAGCCAATGCGCACTTCGACGATGTCTGTCACGCCTGCATCGGCACAAGCTGCAAGTTCGCTGTCTTTGATCTGACGTGATGCGTTTGCGATGTCGATTGTGTTTTCGCCAACGCCTTCGCAAAAGCGCTTTAACCCTGCGGAAGAGCCGCCAGATTCAACAACAGGTGTTGGGTAGTCAAAGTTCTCGCCAAAGAGTTCAGCCACGATGGATGCATATGGTAAAACAGTGGAAGAGCCTGCCACCTGCACGTTGTCACGCGCCATGGCGCAAGTTGATGTGATCGCAGCAATTGCGATTGTGGATGCGGTCAGTTTCAAGATCGACAAAGGATATCCCCCAAAATTGTCAGTCAATCGAAGTGCACCCTATGCGCGCTTCGATGCCACAGACCTATGTGACGCTCACAAAGCTTTTGTGACACAATTGTAAGAGTTTTGTGACAGTCTGGGTTATTCTGGCAAAATAACGGAAATGGTTGTGCCTTCGCCCTCGATACTGTCGATCTTCATGCGCCCACGGTGCCGATTGACGATGTGTTTTACGATGGCGAGCCCCAATCCAGTGCCGCCAACCGCGCGTGACCTATGGCTATCGACGCGGTAGAATCGCTCCGTGAGGCGCGGGATATGATGGGAGGCAATCCCGTCGCCGTAGTCGTGCACAGTGACCACCGCGCCCGCACCACGAAGAAGCTTTTGATGGGACATCGTGGATAATGCCACGTCAATACGGCCGCCCTTAGCTCCATATTTCACGGCGTTTTCCATCAGGTTTGTGAAAACTTGCTGAAGCTGCGCGAAATCACCACGTACGGTGATCTCGTCCGCAGGCAATGACAATGTCATTGTCAAAGCTGCCGCCTGCAAAATCGGCTCTAACCCCTCTTGTGCGGCTGATAGAACCGACTTTAGCGAAACAATTTCGGTCGGACGGGTGCGTTCCACTTGCTCCAACCGGCTAAGCGACATGAGCTCGTCAACCAAACGCGTCATTCGTCCAGCCTCTTGGTCCATGATTTGCAAAAAGCGATCACGGATTTCGGGATCGTTGCGCGCGGCCCCCCGCAGCGTTTCGATAAACCCTTGGAGCGCCGTCAATGGCGTGCGAAGTTCGTGGCTCACGTTTGCGATGAAATCACTGCGCATCCGCACGGCGGCCTCGGTCACGGTGCGGTCTGAAAATGTAATCAGAACATCTTCACCCACCGACCTTGCAAACATCTGGAATGTTGCGTCAGTCGATCCATCACGCCCGAGGTAATGAGCGGTGTGCTCGGCCGCGTCGCGAAAAGCGACCTCAATCGCCTCAATCACCGCGGGCTGCCGCAAAGCCGCGACGAAATAGCGGCCAACAACATCCTCACCAAAGAGTTCGTCAAATCCGCTATTTGTGCAAACAACCCGCTGGCTTGCGCCGATCAAAGCCGCAGGCAGCGGGATCGCTTGCACCAGTCGCTTCATTTTTGGTTCTATCACATCGGACAATAGCGGGTTCTTTCTGACTGCGGCGGATCATAGAGACCCGCGACGCGTTACAACGCCGTCAGTTGTTCGCGAAACCGCGCGGCGTTTTGGGCGTAGTTGCGGGCCGAGAGCGTCAGTTTCGCAATTGCAGCAGCGTCAAGGTCACGCACTAATTTTGCAGGCGATCCCATGACCAGTGATCCGTCCGGAATGACTTTGCCTTCTGTCACCAATGCCCCTGCTCCGATTAAGCAGTTTTTCCCGATCACAGCTCCGTTAAGAACAATCGCCCCCATACCAATCAAACTATTGTCGCCGATCGTGCAGCCATGCAGCATCGCCTTATGGCCAATCGTGCAATCCGCACCAATGGTCAGCGGGAACCCCATGTCGGTATGCAAAACGCAATTTTCCTGAACATTGCTTCCTAAACCCACGGTAATCATCTCATTGTCACCGCGCAAAACAGCCCCGAACCAAACGGAGGCGCCCGCCAAAAGCGTCACCTTGCCCATTGCATGGCTGCCCGGCGCCGTCCAAGCGTCAGCGGCGATATTTGGTTTATTTTCGCCCAATGCATATATCATGACCGTTCCTCAAATTGTGCTTGCAGCTCGCGGACGTGAGTCATCAAGTTGGGCTGCTGGCTGGCACGCAGACGCTCGGCACTAATGATCGTTTTGAGCCGCGCCTCGGTTTCATCCAAGTCATCGTTGACCATGACATAATCGTAACCATCCCAATGGCTAATCTCATCCCAACTTTTCTGCATACGGCGCTCAATCGTCTCGGCGTCATCTTGGCCACGTGACACCAAACGACGGTGTAATTCGGTGATGGATGGCGGCAGAATGAAAATAGAAAGGACATGATCGCTGAGCGCAGATTTGCTTATCTGCTGTGCACCCTGCCAATCAATGTCGAAGAGAACATCGCGCCCTGCGTCGATCGCCTCTTGCACGGGTCCTTTGGGTGAGCCGTAGTAATTGCCAAATACGCGGGCATGTTCCAGCATTTCGCCATTGGATACTTGCGATTGAAATTCTTCGGTCGTCACAAAGAAATAGTCTTTGCCGTCTACTTCCCCCGTCCGCGGCTCGCGTGTGGTGGCGGATACCGAAAAGCTCAGGCTGCTGTCCCAAGCCCGCAGGCGGCCAGCAAGTGTGGATTTTCCAGCACCGGACGGTGAGGACAAAATGATTAATAAGCCGCGTCTTTTCATGTACTTACTCTACGTTTTGAATTTGCTCACGCATTTGCTCTATCACAGCCTTCAGATCAAGACCAACGGATGTCAGCGCTGATGCACCGGCTTTTGAACACAGCGTATTTGCCTCGCGGTTAAATTCTTGTGCAAGAAAGTCGAGCTTACGCCCAATCGGTTTCGTATCCTTTAACAGATCACGAGCCGCGATGACGTGGGTTTTCAGGCGGTCGATTTCTTCAGTGATGTCTGATTTGACAGCCAGTAAAGCAAGCTCTTGCGCGACGCGCGCCTCATCGACGTCTGCAATGTCCTCGATTACCCTTTGCAGTGCTGCAGTCAATGACGCCTTAACTTCTGGACGGCGCACTTCAGCGGCGGTTTCGGCCTGTGCAATCAGGCCTGCGATTTCATCTAGCTGGCTCGCAATAACCGCACCAAGGGCTGCACCCTCGGCCGCCCGCATGGCACAGAAATCTGTGATCAGAGCGGGAATATCTTGCAGCACGGCTTTGGCCAGCGCGTCACTGTTTTCGTCAGTCGCTCCAAACACGATAACACCGCGCTGGGCCAAAACATCCGCTGAATTAGGTTGCGCAAGGGTCACGCCCATCTCAAACGCGCGTTCTTGAACAGTGTCGAGCGCACCGAGCACAGAATCAAGAGTTGGCAAATCAAGCGACATCGCTTGGCCACCAGATTCGCGGGTCAGGCGCAAATTCAATGTGACATTGCCGCGCTTCAAGGCTGTCGTGAGCGCCGTGCGGACAGCGGCTTCTACACCGTCGAGACCGTCGGGGATGCGCAACCGCAGATCAAGGCCACGGGCATTCACGCCGCGCAGTTCCCAAGCCCAACTCGCCGCGTCCAAAGTGCCTGTTTGGCTGGCATATGCCGTCATGGATTGGATCATATACTTCGCCTTCCTCATCTATTACTTCACTGCTCCTACGGTAAATCACTTACACTGAGCAAGGGTTCGCCCCCAGATACCGTTAACCGTTTAACACTTTGTTAAGTGATATGACCGTTAAAAATGTATTAATATGAAATGCAACGGACACAGAGTACTCGCGTGCTCTTTGAAATTGGATGAATGCAATGAGTGTTACATATTTTCGCGATACAGATACGGACCCGATGGGCTCAAGACCGCACCCCGCCATGGCGCTACTAGAAAATCACTGGCAATCGTTGCGGCACGGGCAAAACACCCCAGCGCGGGCAGATGTTGACCCAGCAGCTATCGACAAGGCGCTGAGTTGGACGTTTATCCTTCACCGTGTCGCCCCTGGTGTAGCGCGCATTCGGATTGCGGGCCAAAACCTTCACGATGTTTTGCGGATGGACCCGCGCGGCATGCCGATCAGCGCGTTTTTTGATGCGGATGACCGCAGCACCCTTTCGGTGCATGTGGAGAGCGTTTTTTCTGATCCGGCTCTCATCATGATTCCACTCCATCGCCCAGCGGCCCTTCTGCGTCCTGAGGTTCAAGGCGCCTTGCTGCTTATGCCTCTGACGGATCACCTTGGCGAAGTGACCCGTGCAATCGGTGCTTTGGTCACTGACCGATCCCTTGGGCAACGTCACCGCGTGCAAATTAATGGCCATTTACCAATGCGTTATGAGCCATTATCAATGTATTCCGCTAAGGCCCCCGTCAAGCAAAAAGGGCCAAGCGACATGCGCTCAGCCCTTCGTTTGGTCGTCAATAACGGCTAAAAAATTAGCCTGCTTTCGCCGCGTCCAACTTGTTGCGACGCGCCGAAAGCTCCTCGGAAACGAGGAAGGCTAGCTCAAGCGATTGCGACGCGTTCAGACGCGGATCACATGCCGTGTGGTAGCGATCAGACAGATCCTCATCCGTCACCGCACGTACACCACCCGTGCACTCGGTCACGTCTTTGCCTGTCATCTCGAAGTGAACACCACCTGGCACAGTGCCTTCGGCGTTATGCACACCAAAGAATTCGCGCACTTCGCGCAGCACGCTTTCAAACGGACGGGTTTTGTAGCCCGTTGTCGATTTGATCGTGTTGCCGTGCATCGCGTCACAGGTCCAAACAACCTTGGCGCCCTCTTCTTCCACGGCTTTGATCAAGCGTGGCAGATGCTCGCCCACGGAACCCGCACCAAAGCGGCAGATCAACGTCAGACGTCCCGCTTCATTGTCTGGGTTCAGTGAGGACATCAAAGACTTCAGGTGGCCGGATGTCATGGTTGGGCCGCACTTAAGACCAATCGGGTTTTGAACACCTTTGCAGAATTCAACATGTGCGCCGTCAGGCTGACGTGTCCGGTCACCGATCCAGATCATGTGACCAGAACCCGCAAGCCACTTGCCAGATGTTGAATCGACGCGTGTCAGCGCCTCTTCATATTCCAGCAAAAGCGCCTCGTGAGATGTGTAGAAATCTACGGTCTGCATGGTGTGGGATGCCTCGTCACGGATGCCAGCGGCTTCCATGAAATCAAGCGTGTCGCCAATGCGTTCTGCCATCTCGCGGTATTTCTCGGCCTCTGGACCTGCGGTAAAGCCAAGCGTCCAAGCGTGGACCTTGCGCACATCGGCGTAACCACCTGTCGAGAAAGCGCGCAGCAAGTTCAGCGTTGCCGCTGCCTGCAAATACGCCTGCTCCATACGGGTCGGGTCAGGGATACGGGCCTCAGGTGTGAAATCAAAGCCGTTGATAATGTCGCCACGATAGCTTGGAAGTTCCACGCCGCCGATGGTTTCAGTTGGTGCAGAGCGCGGCTTAGCCATTTGGCCCGCCATACGGCCAACTTTGACCACAGGCACTTTTGCGCCGTAGGTCAGGACCATTGCCATCTGCAACATCACTTTAAATGTGTCGCGTATGCTATCGGCGCCAAATTCGGCAAAGCTCTCGGCGCAATCGCCACCCTGCAAAAGGAAGGCATCACCACGGCTCACAGCGCCAAGTTGCGCCTTAAGCTTACGGGCCTCACCAGCAAACACCAGCGGTGGATAGGAGCTCAAACGACCCTCAACAGCCTTCAAGGCGTCCGCGTCGAGATAATCAGGCATCTGAACACGAGGCTTTTTGCGCCAGTCAGATTTTTGCCAATCAGTCATAGTCTTGCTCCATATATCAGTATTGCATGCGCTGTTAGCGGTAGCACGGATGGTTATAGCCCGCATAAATTGGCGAGCAATGCCAAAAGGCACATATAATTGGGGAATTGCAACCATTGTAGTGTCAATAATAGCGTGCAATAGGCTTGCTGTTCGCAGTCAAAGCTGTTGTTGTCGTGCGAAATTCGAGAATTGGGACCCTTGATGATAGTTGAGCCACAAACCGTAGACATTAAATTCACTGGCAAGCCACGCCGCTTTGTCTTTGTGTTGATGGATCAGTTCACGATGCTTTGCTTTGCGTCGGCCATTGAGAGCCTGCGTGTTGCGAACCGGACTGCTGGCAAAAAGCTATACTCTTGGTCGATTATTGGAGAGGGTGGCGAGAATGCGACCTGTTCGAACGGGTGCACATTCCATCTTGATTCGGACTTCGTTGAATTAGAGCGCGACGATACAATTATGCTATGTGGCGGTATCGGCATACAGCAAGCCACGACCAAGAAAGTCCTGAACTGGACCCGCCGCGAGGCGCGCCGTGGGGTGATTATTGGTGGGCTTTGCACCGCTGGATATACGATGGCCAAGGCTGGCCTTTTGGATGGTCGCAAGGCCACGATCCACTGGGAGAACCAAGACAGCTTTACCGAAGAATTTGAAGAAGTTACGCTGACAAAATCGGTTTTCGTAGTTGATGGCAATCGGATTACGACTGCGGGCGGAACCGCCTCTATTGACTTGATGCTGAAATTGATTGCCGACGACCATGGTGAAGAACTCGCCAGTGCCGTTGCAGATATACTTATTTATTCGTCGATCCGTACGGACCAAGACACGCAACGCCTATCGATCCCGACGCGTATTGGTGTGCGGCATCCGAAGCTCAGCCGTGTCATTCAGATTATGGAAACCAGTATCGAAGAACCGATCAGTCCTGCAACCTTGGCCAAAGATGTCGGCATGTCGACACGCCAGCTCGAGCGTTTGTTCCGTCGGTATCTGTCGCGCAGCCCAAAGCGATATTACATGGAGTTGCGTTTGCAAAAGGCGCGCAATCTCTTGATGCAAACCGATATGACGGTGATCAATGTGGCCCTCGCTTGCGGATTCGCCTCACCTTCGCATTTCTCCAAATGCTACCGTTCGCACTACGACACTACACCTTACCGCGAGCGTGGTGCGCACGCGAGCCGACTTTCTGTGTAAACCCGGATTTTACAGGCGTTTTTCCCGCAAACTCTCCATTTTTCGCGTGATTTACCCTTGGTTTCACACTTCACATTCTCAATAGGCCTGCTAATCTGGCTGACAGGATAAAGATATCCACCTAGGGAGAATACTTATGAAAAAACTACTAATGGCGACATCCGCTGTAGCGATGATGTCCACAGCTGCATTTGCAGAAGACGTAAAAATCGGCGTGATCTTGGGCTTCACTGGTCCACTTGAATCCATCACTCCAGCAATGGGCGCAGGCGCTGAGCTTGCGATGAAAGAAGTCTCCGAGTCCGGTAAGCTTCTTGATGGCTCAACAGTCACGTCTGTGCGTGCAGACAGCACATGTATTGATGCGGGCGCTGCAACAACAGCTGCTGAGCGTCTTGTGACTGCTGACAAAGTTAACGCCATCATGGGTGCTGACTGTTCCGGCGTGACTGGTGCGATCCTTGCAAACGTCGCCTTGGCAAACGGTGTTGTGATGATTTCCCCATCCGCAACTTCGCCAGGCCTGTCCACAGCCGAAGACAACGGTTTGTTTTTCCGCACAGCACCATCTGACGCGCGTCAGGGTGTGATCATGACAGAAATTCTGCATGACAAGGGCGTGAAGTCCGTTGCTTTGACATATACAAACAACGACTACGGCAAAGGTTTGGCTGATGCGTTCCAAGCTGCGTTTGAAGCAGATGGCGGCACTGTCACGATCACTGCAGCGCACGAAGACGGCAAAGCAGACTACTCCGCTGAAGTTGGTGCGCTTGCATCCGCTGGTGGCGAAGTTCTCGTTGTTGCTGGCTACGTTGACCAAGGTGGTTCCGGCATCATTCGTTCCGCAATCGACACAGGCGCGTTTGACACATTCTATGTTCCAGACGGCATGGTAGGTGAAAAGCTGAACGAAAACTTCGGTGGCGAAATCGACGGTTCTTACGGCGCATACCCAGGCACAGACAATGCAGGCTCCGGCATGTATGTTGAGCTAGCTGCTGCTGCTGGCTTTGACGGCACTGGCGCGTTCTCACCAGAGAGCTACGACGCTGCTGCGTTAATCATGCTTGCAATGCAGGCTGCTGGATCTTCTGCTTCTGCTGACTTCAAAGACAAAGTCATGGACGTAGCAAACGCACCAGGCGAACAGATTTTCCCAGGTGAATTGGCAAAAGGCCTTGAGATTTTGGCTGCTGGCGGCGACATCGACTATGTTGGTGCATCCGCAGTTGAGCTGATCGGACCGGGTGAATCTGCTGGTAACTATCAGGAAATTCTCTTTGCTGATGGCGTTTACTCAACAGTTGGCTACCGTTAAGCTTTAGCGAAATCGAAATGGCGCGGGGGCAATCCCTGCGCCATTTCATTATGATACGACACGTCCAATACGTGCGGGGGATACTACATGATCGTCGTTGAGAACTTAGTGAAGAC
>DFSO01000017.1:0-10577 GCA_002378665.1 Loktanella sp. UBA3435
GCGTCCCGTTCGGTCGGATGGGGATTGCCGAGGATTTGACAGGCATGGCGATTTTCTTGGCGACGGACGAGGCGAAATACATCGTCGCGCAATGCTACAACGTCGACGGCGGTCAGTGGATGAGCTAAGATTTTGGCGGCAGGCTCCATTGGAACCTACCGCCATTCGTAAGCTTAGATGGCTTCATGCCAAGCACAGTCGGCATCATCGGTTTTGACGCGGGTTGGCAGACCGATGGCGTCGAGCAGGGTAAAGAGCGGCTTTGGCGCCAGTTCCTCAACATTCATCATCTTGCCGTGGTCATAGGTGCCATCTGCAATCAGCATCGCCATCGCCACAGGGGGCACGCCCGCTGTGTAGGAAATGCCCTGACTGCCGACTTCGTTATAGGCGTCCTTGTGATCGGCAACGTTGTAGACAAAGACTTCGACGTCTTTGCCGTCCTTCGTTCCCTTCACCAGAGCACCGATGCAGGTTTTGCCAGTATAGTTCGGCGCAAGGCTGCTTGGGTCAGGCAGCACAGCTTTGACCAGTTTGAGCGGAACAACCTCTAACCCCTCGGCGGTGACGACGGGTTGTTCGGACAATAGCCCAAGGTTTTGAAGCACCGAAAACACGTTAATATAGTGATCGCCAAAGCCCATCCAGAAACGGATATCCGCCTGCGGATAGTTCGCGGCCAGTGAATGGACCTCGTCGTGGCCAGACATATAGGCCTTTTGCTTGCCTACTACGGGCAAATCCCATTCGCGGCCGACCTCGAACATCTTGTTCTCGACCCAGTGACCCGACTGCCAGCTATAAACCGTACCTGTGAACTCGCGAAAGTTGATTTCGGGATCAAAGTTGGTCGAGAAATACTTGCCGTGGGAACCTGCGTTAATGTCCACGATGTCGATGGATTTCACTTCATCCATGAATTCATCAATCGCAAAACGGGCAAACGCGTTGACCATACCCGGATCAAAGCCCGCACCAAGGATCGCGGTCACACCTGCCTGCGCACATGCCTCGCGGCGCTTCCATTCGTAGTTGCCATACCACGGGGGCGTTTCGCAAATCTTGCTGGGGTCTTCGTGGATCGCGGTATCGATATAAGCGGTTTTAGTTTGGATACAGGCCTCTAGCACGGTCATGTTCACAAAGGGCGAGCCCACGTTAATCACAATCTGCGCCCCTGTGGTGCCGATCAGCGCGGCAACCGCACTTGTGTCCATCGCATCCAAGGCATGCGCCTCAAACACCCCGTCCTGTTTCATCTCGGCTTTTGCATGCACGCTTGCAATGATCGCTTCGCATTTGGAAACGGTCCGACTGGCGATATGCAAATCCCCCAAAACACCGTTGTTTTGCGCGCATTTATGCGCCACGACCTGAGCGACGCCACCTGCGCCAATGATAAGAACGTTGCGTTTCATGTATCCAAGAGACCTCTTATGGTTGGTTGGGATTTAGGAAAGGGCGGCGGCGAAATCGTCGTAGTCGAAGTCGCGCACCATGTGGATCGTGCCATCCAGCTCACGAATTGCAATGCTAGGCATTTTAACCCCGTTGAACCAGTTTTTCTTGACCATCGTGTATCCTGCCGCGTCTTGAAACGAAACGCGGTCGCCTGCCTTAAGCGGCGCGTCAAAGCGGAATTCACCAAAGATATCGCCAGCAAGACAGGATTTACCGCAAATCATCCATTCTTGATCGCCCGTGTTCGGGGTCACTTTCGCATTTTCGCGGTAGATTAACAAATCCAGCATATGGGCTTCGATGGAACTATCTACGATGGCAAGGTTTTTGCCGTTATACATTGTGTCCAGCACCGTCACCTCAAGTGTCGCCGCACCCGTAATGGCCGCCTCACCCGGTTCAAGGTAAACCTGCACGCCATAGTCCGCGCTGAGCTTCTTCAGTCGAGCGGCGAGTTTAGCAAGCGGATAACCTTCCCCCGTGAAGTGGATGCCGCCCCCAAGACTAATCCAGTCCATCTTCTTGATCGTCGCGCCAAAACGGTCCTCGATCAAAGTGAGCATCTCGTCAAACCGAGCGAAGTCGTCGTTTTCACAGTTGTTGTGAAACATCAGGCCACTGATTTTATCTGCGACCGACGCCACCAGCGCGGGGTCATGTTCGCCCAAACGGCTAAACGGACGGGCGGGGTCGGCGAGGTCAAAGCCAGAGGTCGATACACCCGGATTGACGCGCAAGCCGCGCGTGTGCCCCACAGATTGGGTTTCAAATCGGGTCAATTGCCCGATGGAATTGAAGATGATTTTGTCGGCGTGGTCCAAAACTTCTGCGATTTCATGATCAGCATAGGCCACGGAATAGGCGTGCGTTTCACCGCGAAATTTCTCGGCACCAAGTCGGACCTCATAAAGCGACGAAGAGGTTGAGCCGTCCATGTAGTCGGCCATGAAATCGAACACCGACCATGTGGCAAAACATTTTAGCGCAAGCAAAGATTTCGCGCCTGATTTCTCTCGCAACCACGCGATTTTTTCCAGATTGAGAAGAAGCTTTGATTTATCAATCAGGTAAAAGGGCGTTTGCATTTTACGGCTCTTTTCATGTGTTGATTGGGTGTTGTGGGGTGTCCGATTAAGTTGCGTGCTCCAAATAAGCAAGTCCTGATCGTATAGACAGCGCGAATGAGCAGATCAGGGATCCTGAACGAGCGAGTTTTCCCAATTTCGCAAAAAGTTTCGCCGTTTGAGTTGATCCATGAATACCAGAAGCCCCGGACCAAAGCGGATGGGGCGGAGCGATGAATTGGCCTGCAATGCATCCGTATCGATTGGTGGTAGGCCCGACGCCTCGACCAAATCTGGCCGCTGATTGAGGCGCGAGAGAAACTCGATCATGGCATGGGCGGCCTGCGTGTTCTTGGCGGTTTTCGGGATCAACGATGTCCGCAGCATAACGTTCACGTAGTCATCAAGTTCAATGATATAGAATCCCTTGGTCGTGGTCATTTCTGTCGCGGCGTAGCTGCCAAGCACATTATAGGCGAGGCCAAGTTTGCCGCTTGCGACGTCGCGGATCATTTCGCCAGAGCAACAATAAAGTTGGGCGTCGAGCCGCCCCATCACTTCCATCAATCGCCAGAATGCGTCGCTGTTGCGGCTGTCTTGGGTGGCCATCAGGTATCCAAAGCCAGAGGTGCGCACGTCATATGTCCCGACGCGGCCATAGAACCGTTCGGGATCAGCGCGCAAAACTTCGATCAACTCGTCACGGTTTCGGGGGGCTTCGCCCGCATCAAAGAATGCGTCTGAAACCACCAATACGGCGGGTTCTTGGGTAAAGGCAAAGACCTGATCGCGCCAATTTGCCCATGTCGGCAGGCCAGACGCCCCGTCATAGGTCTGTGCAAAACCGTCATTGGCCAGTTTGGTCTGCAAATCCATTGCAGATGAGATGGCCAGATCAAACTGAGCCCCTTCCACTTCGATCGCCTGCATCAGATCGGTCGTTCCCGTCACAGTATATTCAATCGTCAGATTGGGTTGGGTGGCCTGGAACGCACGAAGAATCGGATCGAAAATACCAAGGTCGGCTGTTGAGATGATCCGAAAAACGCCAAGTTCATTCGCGGCAGGATAGCTGCGGTGTTCTTCGATCTCGAAGGCAGTTGCGGGTGTTGCAAGGGCCAGAGCCGCGAGGCCTAACGCGGCAAGAATAGGCAAACGCATGTGCCAGTCCCTTCTGGATTTTGAATGATTTCGATGCCGCCACCGTGCGCGCGCGCAACCTCATCCGCGATTGTTAGGCCAAGGCCAGAGCCGACGATATCGCCAACGTTCGCGCCACGTTGATAGCGCGTCGTCACACGTGTCATATCGGTTTCGCCAAACCCGCGTCCTTGGTCGGTGATGGACAGTCGAATAGTGTCACCGATCTCTGCGGTGGCCGTGATGTCGCTGTCTTCGGGTGAGTATTTGATGGCGTTGTCGAGAATGTTTTGCAGGGCGGCTTGCAGCAAGATGCCGTCCCCTTGGAAATAAATCGGATCGTGACCAAAGGCGCGGTGTATCGTGATGTCTTTCAGGTCCGCCGTAGGGCCCAGCCTGTCGCAGGTTTCCGCAAGTAAAGTGACCATGTCGAGTTTGTCTTGCGCGAGGCTATCGGCGCGAAATGTCACCATCGCATGATCAAGCATTTGGCCCGCCGACCGCGCGCTTTCGTCAATCGCACGGATCATTTCGCGGATCGCTTTCTTATGCTCGGGCTTGTTGAGTTTGCGGTGGGTGATTTCGGCTTGGGTGCGCACGGTGGCAAGCGGGGTGCGCACGCGGTGCGCGGCCTCGGCGATGAAATCTTCGCTGCGTCCCAGTGAAGTGCGCAGTCGCGCCATGAAGCTATTGAGCGCTTCGACAAGGGGGGCCAGCTCGGTTGGCGTTTCGGCGGTGACTGGGCGTAGATCCTTTGGACCGCGCCGTGTGACTGCCGCGGTCATGCGGTCGATGGGGGCCAAGGCGCTGCTCGCGGCCCAAAGGCTAAGTGCTGTTGCCAGTAAGAAGAAGCCAACGCCTACACCCGTGGCTGTCGTGGTGATCCGCCGCGATGTGGCCTCTAGGCCCAACCGCGTTTGGGCGACGGTTACGATGACGTTTGCTGATTGTGCGGCAGAACCTACGGGGCGCATGACAGAGACCGAGCGGACCTGATCGCCGCGATAGTTGAAGGTGCCGAAAACTGGAAATCCGGGACGCGGGACTGATGATGGTGGAGGCAGGTCGCTATAGCCTGTCAAACTCTTGCCGCTGACGACAACATGGTAAAAAACGCGGTCTTCGCTGACCGTGCCAAGCATGGAAAGTGCAGAGTAGGGCAGTTCGAGCGAAACCTCTCCGTCGTCGCTGCGCAGGCTGTCGGCAATGGCGGTGGCCGAGGCCGCGATGATGCTGTCTTGGGTGCCTTCTGCTGTCCGTTCGGCCACCTCGCGCAGGGTGAAAAAGAACGTCATCGACAAGAGCGCCGCAATGCCCGCAAGTTGGAAAAACAGCCGTCTGCGAATAGAGCCTTGAACCTTCATCGCGCGACCAAGCGGTAGCCCATGCCGCGCACGGTTTCCAATGTTGCGCCTGATCCTTCGAGGCGCTTGCGCAAGCGCCCTACATAGACCTCGATCGCATTTTCAGAGGCTCCGTCTGAGAAAGCAAACAGCCTGTCCATCAGGTGGGTTTTTGAGAATACTTGGCCCGGTGCATTGTAGAAGATTTCGAGCAGACGCAGTTCGCGGTTGCGCAAGGCCACGGCTTGATCGCCCCAAGTGATTTCGCCTTTTGTCGAATCAAGAACGGTGTCTGCGAATGTCTTTTGGTTGGCTGCTGCCCCACTTTGACGGCGTAAAACGGCGCGGCAGCGGGCCTCTAGCTCGGAAAAGTCGAAAGGTTTTGTCAGGTAATCGTCGGCCCCGAGGTCGAGTAAACTGACCCGATCGGACACCGCAGAACGGGCCGTGATGACGATGATTGGCGTGCGTTTTTCCGCCCGTCGGTGCCGTTCAAGGAAGCTGCGCCCATCGCCATCTGGCAGCATAATGTCGAGCAATATCAGATCGTAATCGGCAACCGCGATGCAGGCGTCCGCCCCTGCAAGTGTATCCGCATGATCCACCGCGTGTCCATCGAGTTGCAACCGCTCCACGACAGCGCCTGCAAGCTTGGAATTATCCTCAATCAGCAGATAGCGCATGGGTAACCTTTTTGGGGGCGTGACAGGTTGGTGTCAGGTTGGGGCGTTTGGCTGTCAACATGGGCGGGGAAATCCGCCATGTCAAACGGGAGGAAACTACATGACAAATCGTCTTTTCAAGGCGCTCGTGACGAGTGCTGTTTTGGGCCTTGGTGCCACAACTGCTGCGTCCGCGGCTGAGTGCATCGCGCCTGCGAACCCTGGTGGTGGATGGGACTTCACGTGCCGTCAGATCGGCAAAATCCTTTTCGACATCGGTCAAGTTGACGCGCCTGTTCAGGTCACCAACCTTGCTGGTGCTGGCGGCGGCTTGGCGTTTAGCACTGTTGTCAACGAGCGTAACGACGACGCCGAATTGATCGTTGCGGCGTCCTCTGCGACGACAACGCGTTTGGCGCAAAACGCTTACGGCGGTGCAACTGCTGATCAGGTGCGCTTTGTTGGTGCGATCGGTGCCGATCCAGGTGTGATCGTTGTCGCTGCTGACAGCCCATTCCAAACACTTGGTGACATGGTCGAAGCGATCAAAGCTGATCCAGGTTCGGTTGCATTTGCTGGCGGTTCTGCCGTTGGTGGTTTTGACCACATGAAGCCTTTGCAGGTGATGCTTGCCGCTGGTTTTGACGACATCACAGCGATCAAATACATCGGTGTTGACGGTGGTGCAGATGCGATCACGCAGACTGTTGGTGGTTTCACACAAGCGATGACAGGCGACATGTCCGAGATCGTTGGTTTTGTGAACTCTGGCGAAGTCCGTGTTCTTGCTGTTCTGACCGAAGAGCGCGTACCGGGCTTTGACGACATCCCAACTGCAATCGAGCAGGGCTTTGATGTTGTTGCGGTCAACTGGCGCGGTCTCTACGTACCGGGTGGCATTTCTGACGCCGATTTCCAGAAATGGGCAGATCGTCTTCAGGCTGTTGCAGACAGCGCAGAGTGGAAGCAAGCCATGGTCGACAACGGCCTTGCACCGTTCACCAAAGTTGGTGGCGATTTCCAGTCTTGGGTTGATGGCGTTGTTGCAGAGACAGAAGAGTTGTCCCGCAAAATCGGTGTGATCCAGTAAAATGACACGCCTGACAGACCGTATCTTTGGTCTGGTCACAATTCTGGTGGCGTTCATGTATATCATGAGCGCCACGCAGATACAGGCCAGCTTCTTGTCGGACCCTGTTGGGTCTAAAACATTTCCGATCATTGTGGCGGTTGTCGCTGTGATCTGTGGCGGCGTGATGATCTTGCGCCCCGATGCCGAACCTGATTGGCCCGAGGGTTATACCCTGCTGTCGATTGCTATCAGTGTCGCTTTGCTCATCGGCTATTCTTACGCGCTGAAGCCTGTTGGCTTTTTGATCCCGACGGCTGTTGTCGCTGGTGCGATCAGCTATCAGATTTCGCCGCGCCCGCGTTTTGCCGCCCTTGCTGGGATCGGCCTCTCGATTGGGTTGTTCGTGCTGTTCAAGTTTATCTTGGGGCTTGGCCTGTCTGGTCTACCAAAAGGGATGGGTCTCTAAATGGATATCTTTTCAAACCTCGCGATGGGCTTTGAGATCGCTTTCTCGCCTTGGACGCTTTTCCTTGCTGTAATCGGTTGTTTTCTTGGCACGATCATTGGTGCGTTGCCGGGGCTGGGGCCATCAAACGGTGTGGCGATTATGATCCCGCTGACGTTTACCCTTGGCCTCGATGCAACAGCGGCGCTCGTGCTGCTGACGTCGATCTATTACGGCGCGATGTATGGCGGGCGAATTTCGTCGATCCTGCTCAATATTCCGGGCGACGAGCCTGCGTTGATGACCACGCTTGATGGCTATCCGATGGCCAAACAAGGCCGCGCGGGTGATGCGCTGGTGATCTCTGGCGTGGCGTCTTTTGTTGGCGCACTGCTCGCAACGATTGGCCTCGCGTTCCTCGCGCCAATGCTTAGCCGTATCGCTTACCAATTTGGGCCTGCGGAATACTTCGCGCTTTACCTGCTGGCTTTCTCAACCCTCGGAGGTATTTCGTCCAATAACCAAGCGAAGGCAGCACTTGCGTCCTGTTTTGGCCTGATGATCGCTATGATCGGGCTTGACCCGAACTCTGGCATGCCGCGCCTGACGGGGGGCAATCTGCACCTCATGGATGGAGTCGATTTCCTTGTGGCGATTGTGGGACTGTTCGCGGTTTCCGAAGTTTTCTTCTTCATCGAAAGCCACGGCAAATCCGGCGCCTTGGGTGTAAAGCTCGACAAGGTCACCGTGCCTTGGCGCGATATTTGGGAGACCAAATGGACGATGCTGCGTTCTTCCGTGCTTGGCTTTATCGCAGGGGTTCTGCCCGGTGCGGGCGCGTCCTTGGGTAGTTTCCTGACCTATATGATGGAGAAGTCCATCGCGGGTGAAAAAGGCGGATTTGGCAAAGGGGCGGTCAAGGGCGTCGCAGCCCCAGAGGCGGGAAATAACGCTGCTGCGGGTGGTGCGCTGGTGCCGATGTTGACGCTTGGTGTGCCCGGATCAGGGACAACGGCGGTGCTGTTGGCTGTGCTCATGACGCTCAATATCACACCTGGTCCGACGCTGTTCACCGATCGTCCTGACGTGGTTTGGGGCCTGATCGCCTCGCTGCTGATCTCGAACTTTGTGCTTTTGGCAATGAACGTGCCGATGGTCAAAATCTTCGTAAAAATCCTGCAAGTGCCGCCTGCGGTCCTGATGCCCGGTGTGACGATGATCAGCTTTGTCGGGATTTACTCGCTGACGGGCAGCTACTTTGATCTGCTGCTTGTCGTTGGTTTTGGTGTGATGGGATATGTTCTGCGCAAGCTCGATATCCCAACGGTGCCAGTGATCATGGGCATCCTGTTGGGCAATGCGATGGAGAAATCCTTGCGCGATGCGATGGTGCTGTCGGATGGCGATTGGACCTATTTGTTTGGGTCTAGCATCTCGACAGGTCTAATTGTCGCGGCTGTGCTTGGGTTCATTGCACCTATCTTCCTGCGCCGCTTCCTGACTAAACCACAAAGGGTCTCTGACTAATGGTAAAAGTTCTGATCCCGTCGGGTGCGCTGGGCCTTGGTTATGACCGCGCGGCGCTTGCGCGCGGGATTGCGCAAAAGCCAGACATCATCGCGATTGACGGCGGCTCGACGGATTCAGGACCCCATTATCTGGGCACCGGCACATCAAAATATTCGCGCAATTCCACCAAGGCGGAGTGGCGCGAGTTGATGGCCGCAAGGGCCGAGGCAGGCGTGCCTTTGGTCATTGGCACAGCGGGTACGTGTGGTGCTGACGATGCGGTTGACTGGTTGGTGGAGATCACCCGCGAAATCGCGGCGGAGACAGGTGAAAGCCTGCGCCTTGCCGTACTGAAAAGCGGGCAGGATAACCAAACGATGGTCGCGGCATTGAGGGCAGGGCGGATTACGCCATTGCCTGCCGCCCCCGAAATCTCCGACACCTTGCTACTCGAATGCACCAATATCGTGGCCCTCGCTGGGGCCGAGCAAATCCAAGAGGCGTTGAACACAGGTGCGGATATTATCATCGCAGGTCGCACGACGGATACGGCGATTATCTCGGCGCTGCCGCTGGCGCGAGGCTGTCATGCGGGCGGTTGTTGGCATGGTGCCAAGATCGGAGAATGCGGGGCGCTAGCCACCACCAGCCCGAATTCAGGCACAATCATGATCGCATTTGATGCGGAGGGTTTCACCATGACGCCTATGGGTGCAGAGGCGCGTGCAACGCCGCGGACTGTCTCTGCGCATATGCTCTACGAAAATTCCGATCCGCATATCCTCTATGAACCGGGCGGACATTTGGATGTGCGTGGGGCGACTTATACCGCCCTGAATGACCGCGAGGTCCGTGTCACTGGCTCCGAATGGATCGTGTCGGATCGCTATACGGTCAAGCTAGAAGGGGCGCGGCGGGTTGGATTTCAGACGGTGTCTTTGGTGCTGGTCCGAGATGCGCATTACGTCAAAAACATTCGCACTTGGTGCGATGACATTGTGGCCAAATGCACGGCGAAAGCAAAGGCGCGGGTTGATGGCGCATTCGCGATTGAACTACGCCTTATCGGCGCTGACGCGACCCTCGGGCCGTTAGATACCGCCCATGTCGTCGGCACTGAAATTGGCGTGATGGGGATTGTGACGGCCGAGACTGAGGCGCTGTCACGTGAGGTTGCCAAGATGCTGAACCCCTATCTTTTGCACCACCCTTTGACCGAGCAGGAAGAAATGCCAACCTTTGCTTTTCCGTTCTCTCCACCTGAAATGCCACGCGGGGCGATCCACGAGTTTTGCCTCAATCATTTGCTGGAGATCGACAGCCCAATGGACGCATTCCGCCTGACCGTTGAGGACATCGCACCATGACCCGCCTTGCAGTTGTGGCGGACAAAGTCCGATCAAAGAACGCGGGGCCATTTTGGCTGACAATAGATATCTTTTGTGGGAGTGCGGAGGCGTATGAGCAGGTAAGCAAAGCGCTCAGCACTGAGGGTGTCGCGTCGCTTTTTCAGATTGCGCCTGCGACGCTCAAGCGGTTCGATCTTGCGGATCTTCACGTCGTGAAATTCAGCCTACCAAGGCCGAATATTCAAGGCACGGCTGCGGATCGCGATATGCACGGGGCCTCTTTTGCAAACCTTCTCGCAGATATCGAGGTTTAGACATCGGTAGTTGTCGCGCTCATACATTTGCGAGGGAGCGACCATATACCGCCAGCGGTTGGATTTATCACCTTGAGCAAGTCGCACGCTGGCCATTCCGTCAGTAACAAACAGCCCATTTGACGCAATAAAAGTCGCGCCGATCAAGAATCGTAATGTCGATGGTTTCCGATTATGCGTAAAGTGCCCGTGCCTGCGACAGCATGCAATTCGCCAAT
>DFSO01000017.1:10909-41406 GCA_002378665.1 Loktanella sp. UBA3435
GCTCTCCCAGCTGAGCTAAGGCCCCAAACCTGTGCCGCTATCTAGCAGCTAGCGAGGCGAGATCAAGGTGTAATCTCGCCCAGCTTTTCGATTTATTCGTCGTCGTTGACCGCTACGTCAGCCAATTCGTCAAGGCTCACTGTATCATCGTCATCGTCGTCCAGCACATCATCGGCCAGATCAACGTCATCATCATCTTCTTCGTCGTCGAGTACGAGATCGTCCTCTTCGTCCGCCACTTGCATTTTTGTGGTCTGCGCATCTTCTGCGTCAGCAACCATCGTACGGGTTTTGGAAGTGTCGACTGCCACTTCTTTGCCAGTGTATGGGCTGATGATCGGTTTCGCGTTCAGGTCGTAAAAGCGCTTGCCGGTTTCCGGGCAAAGGCGCTTTGTGCCCCATTCTTCCTTAGGCATGTAATACCCCTTCAAATTCTGGTCGCGCTTGTAGCGCATCAAGGCCTCGTGCCATATGAAACAGATAGTGTCAAAGGCTTTGGCGTTGGTTTAATGAGAAAGCAGGATATGAGCGTTCATAGGCTTCATGGCAACCCCCCGATTGATGTAAAAGTAGTGAAATCTGCGCGGGCCAAGCGGTTGTCGCTGCGCGTGTCACGGCTTGACGGGCGGGTGACGCTGACGATTCCCAAGAGAAGCCCGTTGCGCGAGGGGATTCATTTCCTTGAGACTCGCGAAATTTGGCTGCGGACACACCTGATTAAGCTTGCACCGATGGCAGCTGTCCATGCCGGTGGGGCTGTCCCATACCTTGGCGGTGAACTGCCTGTCGTTGCGGGGCAGGTGAAGCGCACTGTCCTGCGTGACGGTGTGCTGCACGTGCCTGATGAGGTAACAGCAGGGGTGCGGGCCAAGGCGTTTTTGAAAACGAAAGCGCGGGATGAATTGGCGGCCGCCTCGGATTTCTACGCTGCCCAATTGGGTAAGAGATACAATCGCTTAAGTATCCGCGATACACGGTCGCGTTGGGGGTCATGCTCCTCTGAGGGGGTGCTGATGTATTCGTGGCGGTTGATTATGGCCCCGCACGAGGTCTTGCACTATGTCGCTGCCCACGAGGCGGCGCATTTGGTCGAGATGAACCATTCGGATGCGTTTTGGGCTGTAGTTGCGCGCATTTGCCCAGATTATGATCGGCATCGCATTTGGCTTAAGAAAAACGGCGATCAATTGCACCGCGTCAACTTCGGTGATTGACCCAGCCTGACGTTGTGATCACAAAGGGGCATGTTGTCTCAACCTCGTGCCATTGACCCCTCAACCCCCGCTCATGAGCGCGTGTACCGCACGTTGCGCCAGCGTATCATGCATGGCGAGATTGGCCCTGGTGAGGCATTAACCATACGGGGAATCGGTAAGAATTTTGATGTCTCGATGACGCCCGCCCGCGAGGCGGTGCGCAGGTTGGCTGCGGAGGGGGCGTTATTTCTCTCGTCTTCGGGGCGTGTCTCGACCCCTGAATTGTCGAATGAACGGATTGAGGAACTGGCGACTTTGCGGGCATTGTTGGAGCCTGAGTTGGCCAGTCGCGCGTTACCGCGTGCTCACTTTGCCTTGATTGAACGGCTTGAGGCGATCAATAACGGCGTCAGCCAAATGATCGCGCGGCATGATGCGACAGGCTATATTCGGATGAACTTGGAGTTCCACCGCACACTTTACCTGCGCGCCCAAGCGCCTGCGATGTTGGCGATGACCGAGACGGTTTGGCTGCAACTTGGGCCGACGATGCGCGCGCTTTACGGGCGACTGAACCGCACCGATCCACCGCATAATCATCGGTTGATTTTGGCAGCGTTAAAGGCTGGGGATGAACCAGGATTGCGGCTGGCGATCAGATCAGATGCGACGCAGGGTTTGCGGCTTTTGAAGGGGTAGGCGAACGCGGGTTATTCCGCGTTCACCCTGGATATCAATATCTTACGCGTGGATTGCGCCGTTGCCACAGGCAAGGGCTGCTTCGCGTACGGCCTCAGAATAGGTCGGGTGCGCGTGGCAGGTGCGCGCGAGGTCTTCGGCTGCGGCACCAAATTCCATCGCGACGCATATCTCATGGATCAAATCGCCAGCCATTGGGCCAATGATTGCGGCACCCAGAATGCGGTCCGTTTCCTTATCGGCGATGATTTTGACAAAGCCGTCGCCCATAAAGTTCGCCTTGGCGCGTGCGTTGCCCATAAAGCTGAATTTACCGACCTTGATGGCGCGGCCTTCTGCTTTCAAAGCGTCTTCGGTTTTGCCAACCGTGCCGACCTCTGGATGGGTATAGATGACACCTGGAATGACGTTGTAGTTCACATGCGGGTGCTGGCCTGCGATGCCTTCTGCGACGGCCATTCCTTCGTCCTCCGCCTTATGCGCGAGCATCGGACCATCGATCGCGTCACCGATGGCATAGATGCCAGCAACATTCGTGCGGTAGTGATCGTCGGTTTTGATCTGGCCGCGTTCTGAAATAGCGACGCCCAACTCTTCTAAACCAAGACCCTTAGTGAAGGGTTTGCGGCCCGTTGCGACAAGGACGGTGTCGGCTTGTAACGTGTGCTCCGAGTCGTCTTTACGCAGTTTGTAAGTGACGGTGGCCTTGTTGTTCTTGATCTCGGTGCCTTGCACGGCGGCACCCATGATGAACTTAAGACCTTGTTTCTCTAAGGTTCTTTTGAAGGCGCGTACGACATCTGCGTCCATGCCTGGGGTGATGGTGTCAAGGAATTCGATGACTGTCACGTCTGCGCCAAGGCGGGCGTAGACGGAACCCAGCTCAAGCCCGATCACACCTGCGCCGATGACAACGAGAGACTTAGGGATTTTGCCAAGTTCCAGTGCGCCAGTGGAGGTCACAACGGTTTTCTCGTCTACCTCAACGCCCTTGAGCGAGGCAGGCTCGGAGCCAGATGCAACGATGATATGCTTGGCCTCATGGACGTCATCACCGACCTTGACCTGACCCGCAGCGGGGATCGATGCCCAGCCCTTGATCCAAGTTATCTTGTTCTTTTTCATCAAAAATTCGATGCCGCCAGTGTTTTGACCAACCACGTTATCTTTGTAGGTAAGCATCTGTTTCCAGTCGACGGAGGGCGCTTTGCCCTTGAGGCCCATCTCGGCGAAATTGTGCTCTGCTTCGTGCAGCATCTCGGTGGCGTGCAGCATCGCCTTGGACGGGATACAACCCACGTTCAGGCAGGTGCCGCCGAGGGTTTCGCGACCTTCCACGATTGCGGTTTTTAGGCCGAGTTGGGCGCAGCGAATGGCGGATACATAGCCGCCGGGGCCTGCGCCGATCACGATGACATCATAGCTGGACATTGGGTCTCTCCTTGGTCGTTTCGCTGTGTCACAACCTGTGCACCGCGCGTGCACAGAGCGTGCACTGAAATTACTATATGATTGCGATGACCAGAATGGCCAGCGTTGCGAAAAATCCGACAAACCAGATGTAGGACCGCCACGGGGTCCATCCGAAATAGTAGGCGGGGATGTAGAGGACGCGCGCGCCAAGGTAAGTGTAGGCGCAGGCGGTGGTGATAGCGTTGGTTTTGTCGGCAAGGCTGATCACTGTGATCGCGATGCCGAAAAGGATCAGCGCCTCGAAGTGGTTGTTCATGGCGCGGGCAAGGCGGGCGGTTTTCACCGACAACAGCTCGATTATGGGTTTGCCCAAACGGTCGAGATCACGCGGCGAGGCGGTTTTGCCAACGCCAAGTTCTAAGTTTGCAGGGATCGCCATGAGGGCGAACTGGATGCATTGCAGGAGGGCTGCATAGGTGAGGACGGTGAGTTCGGGTGTCATGCCGCTTTCCTTTTTGTGCGGATGAAAAGAACGACGCCGCCGATGATCCAAAACAGGCTCAGTGGCGCAAGTATAATGGTGAAGAACGCGATAGATCCAACCGCCTCATAGAAATGGCCGAAGTTGATACCTTTGATCATGCAGAACACCTCATCTTGCCCCATGTTCGCCGTGCCGCCATAGCATCCCAGTTCATCGAGTAGGATTGTGGCGAAGATGGCCAAGATGGGCAGGGCCGTGAGGGTTGCAATGATAGTGAGTTTCATTTGGCTATGCGGAGATGTCTAAGGCCGAGCGCAAGATGGATGAGGGCGATAACCGCACCCAGAATGAGATAGCCATTCATGCTCGTTTTGGAACCCTCGTTCACCATAATAAACGCCACAACAGTAGCGATCCATAAGAGTTTACTTTGCAAGCCTGCCAAGAGTTTGAACCTGCTAAAGTAGAGAGCCAGTACTAAGCCTGAAAATACCCAGACAATCGTTAAAGCAGACATAACTGCTCTCCAAGCGGTTTCATCCGGTTGATTAATGGTCCAAGCGATCGCAAATGACCACAGGGCGAAACCAGCGAGGTAGTTTAAGTCTCGGTAGGTGAGTTGGGGCGGGATTATTTCAGAAGCGCTCACTGGCATCTCCTCCTGTAAAAACCACTTCCTCTCCTCATTAAGTTGGTATGCATTGAAACATCCAAGGAGGTAAAGGAAGGCGATGAACCCTGTTGGCATTACATAAAAATATAGGACCAGTGGCAAAACCACCGCGAAGGCCACCGCTAATAAAGCAGTCCTCGCTTTTAGACTTACTCTCGAAGTTGACCTTCTTGATCGGAGGTCATCGTTGAGTTGTCGCCATGCAGAGGGTGCCGTTGGCGGTGGCCGCGACGGGATATGGTCTTTGCTTACTTTGATGTCATTGTTTAACTGCAATTTTGTGCGGACGAAAACGATGATGCCACCGATAATCCAAAGCAGGCTGAGGGGGGCTGCGATGATTGCAAAAAACGCGATAGACCCGACGGTCTCGTAGACTGCACCAAAGTTGATCCCTTTGATCATGCAAAACACCTCGTCTTGGCCCATGTTTGCCGTGCCGCCGTGGCATCCGAGTTCGTCGAGCAGGATTGTGGCGAGGATGGCTAGGATCGGAAGGAGCGTGAGAGTTGCGATGAGGGTGAGTTTGAGCATTGTTTGGTTGTTGGGTCTTCGAGGATGAATTGGATGTACCGTAACCTTAAGGGGTGTTTGTTCTTCAGTCATTTTGGAAACTTACTGTCCGGTTAATAAGCCGTGTTACGAATTGCATTGCCATCCAAGTTGCAGGGAGTACCAAAACTAAAACTACTAAAAGAAAGCCGAGAAAATTTGGTTCACGGTGGCCGCGCGACTCGTGGAAATAGCTTAGGCTGGGAACGTCACTAAGCAAATGAGAACCAATCATACTTGCAGAAATGAAAACTGGTGCAATTGCAAAAACGAAAAAGAAGACGAACAAGATACCGGATCCAAATACGCGTTTTAGAACAAACACATTTGAACACTCATGGCACTCATGCGCATCGAACTTGTTTTTGGGAGGGATGAGTTTTGAAATTAAGCGCAATGGTTGAATGGTCTGGCATTTCGGGCAGCGATACCGAAATAAATTTGACCATGGGCCGACGCGTACAGCATCAGCCCGAGAAATTCTTATTTCTGCACTTCGTGGCACAGATTACAAATCCATCAACAACCGACGTGGATCTTCGAGCGCTTCTTTCACCCGCACGAGGAAGGTCACAGCGCCTTTGCCGTCGACGATCCGGTGGTCGTAGGAGAGGGCCAGATACATCATTGGGCGGATCACGACTTGGCCGTTGATCGCCATCGGGCGGTCTTGGATTTTGTGCATGCCGAGGATGCCTGATTGCGGGGGGTTCAGGATGGGCGAGGACATGAGCGATCCGTAGACGCCACCGTTGGAGATGGTGAATGTGCCGCCTGACATGTCGGCCATCGACAGTTTGCCGTCGCGGGCCTTGGCGCCCATTTCGGCAATCGCTTTCTCGATGCCAGCGAAGGACATCTGGTCGGCGTCATTAAGCACAGGGACCACGAGGCCTGTTGGCGTGCCAGCCGCGATGCCCATGTTGACGTAGTTTTTGTAAACAACGTCTGTGCCGTCGATTTCGGCGTTCACTTCGGGCACTTCGTTCAGGGCGTGGATACAGGCCTTGGTGAAGAAGGACATGAAGCCGAGTTTGACGCCATGCTTTTTAAAGAACAGGTCTTTATATTCGTTGCGCAGGTCCATCACGGCGGTCATGTCGACCTCGTTATAGGTGGTGAGCATGGCTGCGGTGTTCTGGCTGTCTTTGAGACGCTTGGCGATGGTTTGGCGCAGGCGGGTCATCTTGACGCGCTCTTCGCGGGCGGCATTGGTTGTTGCGCGCGGTGCTGCTGGGGCGGCCGCTGGTGCTGGAGCTGCCCCGCTAAGCGCCTTAAGCACGTCTTCTTTCATGACGCGCCCATCTTTGCCCGTACCAGCAACGTCCTTAAGGTTGTTTTCGGCCATCAGCTTGTTGGCGGATGGGGCGTTTTCAACGTCAGTGCGTGCTGTTACTGGCGCGGGGGCGGCTTCGGCCTTTGGGGCCTCTGCCTTGGCGGCAGGTGCTGGTGCAGCGGCTTCGCCACCCTCAGAGATTTGGGCCAAGAGTGCGTTTGCGCCGACGGTTTCGCCTTCGGCAGCGACGATCTCGGACAAGACACCTGCAACAGGTGACGGAACTTCGACTGTGACTTTGTCTGTCTCAAGCTCGCAGAGCATTTCGTCAACAGCGACAGTATCGCCTGCTTTTTTGAACCAAGTGGCCAATGTGGCCTCGGTTACGGATTCGCCAAGGGTTGGGACGCGGACTTCGGTGCTCATGATTTTGTTCCTTCGACTGTCAGCGCATCGTTTACGAGGGCTGCTTGTTCTGCTTTGTGACGGCTTGCGAGACCTGTGGCAGGAGATGCCGCGGCAGCGCGACCTGCGTAAGCGGGCCGTTTGATTTTCGCTTTGATCCTTGTGAGGACCCATTCGATGTTTGGCTCCATGAAGGCCCATGCACCTTGGTTTTTGGGCTCTTCCTGACACCAGACCATATCGGCGTTTTTGAACCGTTCGAGTTCGTTCAGCGCCGATTGTGCGGGGAACGGATAGAACTGCTCAAAACGCAGGAGGTAGACGTCGGTGATCCCGCGTGCGTCGCGTTCTTCGAGAAGGTCAAAGTAGACCTTGCCCGAGCACATGACGACCCGTTTGATTTTGTCGTCGGCCACCAGTTTGGTGTCAGAGTTCCCGTGCTGCGCATCGTCCCAAAGGACGCGGTGGAAGGACGATCCCGTTTGGAATTCTTCCGCCTTTGACACTGCCATTTTGTGCCGCAACAGCGACTTTGGCGTCATCATGATCAGCGGTTTGCGGTAGCTGCGGTGCAATTGGCGCCGCAGGATGTGGAAGTAATTGGCCGGTGTCGTGCAGTTCGCCACGATCCAGTTATCGCCGCCACACATGGTGAGGAAGCGTTCAAGGCGGGCAGATGAGTGCTCTGGCCCTTGGCCTTCATAGCCGTGCGGCAGAAGGCAAACGAGGCCTGACATGCGCAACCATTTGCTTTCACCCGAAGAGATGAACTGGTCGAACATGATCTGCGCGCCGTTGGCGAAGTCGCCGAACTGGGCTTCCCACAGGGTCAGCGCATTTGGCTCGGCCAAAGAGTAGCCGTATTCAAAGCCCAGAACCGCGTATTCGGAAAGCATCGAGTCGATGACTTCATACTGCGCTTGCCCCTCGCGGATGTGGTTCAGCGGGTAATAGCGGTCTTCATTGTCTTGGCTAATGAGCCCCGAATGGCGGTGCGAGAATGTCCCGCGTGTACAGTCTTGGCCTGACAATCGAACGCCGTAACCTTCGGTTTGGAGTGAGCCGAAAGCAAGCGCCTCGCCTGTCGCCCAATCGAACCCTTCGCCGGTCTCAAACATTTGCGCCTTTGCTTCGAGCAAGCGGCTAACTGTTTTGTGCAGCGGGAAGTTTTCGGGTGGTGTTGTTAGGGCACGGCCGATTTGAGCCATTGTTTCAGGGCTAATCGCGGTTTTGCCGCGCTGGTATTTCTTGTTTTGCTTGTCGAGATGCGACCACTTGCCGTCGAGCCAATCGGCCTTGTTGGGTTTGTAATCTTTGCCGACTTCGAACTCTGCGTTCAAATGCGCTTGGAACGCCGCTTTCATGTCCTCGATCTCGCCCTCAGGGATGAGGCCGTCTTTGATCAAGCGGTCAGTGTAAAGCGTGAGCGTTGTCTTTTGCTTTTTGATCTTTTTGTACATGACAGGGTTGGTGAACATGGGCTCATCGCCCTCGTTGTGACCAAACCTGCGGTAGCAAATAATGTCGAGAACCACGTCTTTGTGGAACTTTTGGCGGAACTCAGTTGCGACGCGGGCGGCATGCACAACCGCCTCTGGATCGTCGCCGTTGACGTGGAAAATTGGTGCCTCAACCATCAGCGCGATGTCTGTGGGGTAGGGCGATGAGCGCGAGAAGTGCGGCGCGGTGGTAAAGCCGATCTGGTTATTCACGATGATATGCATGGTGCCGCCAGTACGGTGACCTTTGAGGCCTGACAGGCCCAGTCCTTCGGCTACAACGCCTTGGCCTGCGAAGGCCGCGTCGCCGTGCAGCAAGATCGCAAGCACTTTTGTGCGGTCTTTGTCGTGTTTTTGATCCTGCTTCGCGCGGACCTTGCCCAGAACAACAGGGTTCACGGCCTCAAGGTGCGACGGGTTCGCGGTGAGCGACAGGTGCACAGTGTTGTCGTCAAATTGGCGGTCAGACGATGCGCCAAGGTGATATTTCACGTCGCCAGAACCGTCCACGTCCTCGGGGCTAGAAGAGCCGCCTTGGAATTCGTTGAAAATCGCGCGGTATGGTTTTTGCATGACGTTCGCGAGGACAGAAAGACGTCCACGGTGCGGCATGCCAATGACGATGTCTTCGACGCCAAGTTGGCCGCCGCGCTTGATGATTTGCTCCATCGCGGGGATCAGGCTTTCGCCGCCATCAAGGCCGAATCGCTTGGTGCCCATGTATTTCACATGCAGGAATTTCTCGAAACCTTCGGCCTGCACGAGAGAGTTCAGGATCGCCTTGCGCCCGTTTTGGGTGAAGGTGATTTCCTTGCCGTAGCCCTCGATGCGCTCTTTGAGCCAAGCGGCCTCTTCGGGGTTCGAGATGTGCATGTATTGCAGTGCGAATGTGCCGCAGTAGGTGCGGCGCACGATGGCGAGGATGTCTTTCATCGTGGCCACTTCGAGGCCAAGCACGTTGTCGATGAAAATGGGGCGATCCATGTCGGAGGCTTCAAAGCCGTAGGACGCTGGATCAAGCTCCGGGTGCAGCGTTGTCTCGCGCATACCCAGCGGATCAAGATCGGCGATCAGGTGGCCACGGATACGGTAGGCGCGGATGATCATGAGGGCGCGCAAGCTGTCGACGACGGCTTGGCGGACTTGGGCCTCGGAAAGCTCAACGCCTTTGTCTGCGGCTTTTGCTTTGATCTTGTCGCCAGCGGCGGCAGGCTCCACGGCCCACTGACCGTCAAGGGCGGCGGTCAGGTCGTCATTTGGCACGGGCGGCCAATCGGTGCGGCCCCATGACGGGCCTGCGGCCTCTGCCTTGGCGTCCGCAGGGGCATCGCCCAAGGATTTGAAGAAATCCCGCCAGCTTTCGTCTACTGCGTTCGGGTTATCCGCATAACGCGCATAAAGCTGTTCGACGTATTCGGCATTGTGACCTTGCAAGAAGGACGATGCGTGCATGATGTCGTTTGGGGAGTGATCGTTCATGAGGGGACCTCATTAGGGTTGGCCGAGTGCACCTCGGCTTGTTTCGAAGGCTTCAGGTAGAGCCAAAGGGGAAATATAAACGGCAAAAGCGGCGCAATAAAACAAAGGAAGAACCCAAGTAGCGTTGCGGGGATTGTTCCAGACTGAGACTGTCTTAAGTCAATAACACCACGTCCAGATGTAAAGGTTCCGGTCCAGACCATGACGATGACGAAAAGTGCGGCGAGAGCTGCTGGAACGACCCAAAGCACGCTATGCTTGGCGTCTATAAGTCGACGCATGCAGATCGCAATAACCGGAACAAGGATAAGAATGCTGACAAGGCGAGCAGCTTCGTGATTGGTACGGAGCATGGTGAGTTTATAATCGGCACTTAAATAACCTTTTGCGGTGAAAAATGACCAATCGATGCCAGCAGCAACCAAACCCATCAATACCGTAAATGCCGCAAACCACCAGAATTCAGACCGCGTTGCGCGGCCCGAAAACTGGAAGGATTTTTTCAATCCGAGCGCTATGCCATCTGCTGGGCTCACTTATCCAATAGCCTTCAGCACGGCCTCGCCAAGTGTGGCTGGGCTGTCTGCAACAATAATCCCTGCTTTTTTCATCGCTTCGATCTTGCTTTCAGCGTCGCCTTTGCCGCCAGCGACGATTGCGCCTGCGTGGCCCATGCGGCGGCCTGGAGGGGCGGTGCGGCCTGCGATGAAGCCAGCGGTTGGTTTCCAGCGGCCTTTTTTGCGCTGGGCTGCGAGGAATTCGGCTGCTTCTTCTTCAGCAGACCCGCCGATTTCGCCGATCATGATCATTGAGTGTGTCTCGTCGTCGTCGAGGAACATGTTCAGGACGTCGATGTGCTCTGTCCCTTTGATTGGGTCGCCGCCGATGCCCACAGCGGTGGACTGGCCGAGGCCGAGATCAGTTGTTTGCTTGACGGCCTCATAGGTGAGCGTGCCGGAGCGGGACACAACGCCTACCGAGCCGCGCTTGTGAATGTGGCCGGGCATGATGCCGATTTTGCACGCGTCTGGCGTAATCACGCCGGGGCAGTTTGGCCCGATGAGACGGGACTTGGAGCCTTCGAGGGCGCGCTTGACGCGCATCATGTCGAGGACTGGAATGCCTTCGGTGATGCAGATGATGAGTTCCATTTCGGCGTCGATCGCCTCGAGGATGGAATCAGCAGCAAAGGGCGGCGGCACATAGATCACGGAGGCATTGGCGGATGTGACGTGGCGCGCCTCGTGGACCGAGTTGAAGATAGGCAGGTCGAGGTGGGTTTGGCCACCTTTGCCAGGTGTCACGCCGCCGACCATCTTGGTGCCGTAAGCAATCGCTTGCTCGGAGTGGAATGTGCCCTGCGAGCCTGTGAGGCCTTGGCAGATTACGAGGGTATTTTCGTCTACGAGAATGGCCATTGGGGCCTCCTTAGTTCGCAAATACGACGAATGTTTCGCCGCCATTTGTATCGTGTGTGAATGAGTGGAACTGGCCGGCGATCTTGAGTGTGAGGGTGGCCATGTCGGTTCCTAGGTGCGTAAGGGCGAGACAGAGTAGGTCAGATTTCACGCCAAAGCAAAGTCGTTGCCGCAACGTGAAATCAATGCGTGTCGTTTAAGGGAACACTGTCTGTACGATTGAGCCAGTTTGCGCGGTGTTGTCGTCGATCACGATAACCTGCGTCGTTGTTGTCCCTGTTGGCATCTTGCCACCTGGCGCATCGGCGTGTGGATTTTCGATCTGTGGACCATTGCGAACGGTGCTTGGTTCACGGTCTTGGACGCCACAACCAGCGACGGCGAGAACGCCTGCAAGTGTCAGTGCTGCTTTAAACTTAGACATATTTTACCCTTTCACTGCGGCGACAATTTTTTGCGCACCGTCTTTAAGGTCATCTGCCGCGATGACGTCGAGACCTGAATTGTTGATGATTGCCTTACCTTCTGCAACGTTCGTCCCTTCAAGACGCACGACCAATGGCACTTTCAGTCCCACTTCTTTCACCGCTGCGACAACGCCTTCGGCGATAACGTCGCACCGCATGATCCCGCCGAAGATGTTGACCAATATGCCTTTGACCTGCGGGTCGGAGGTGATGATCTTAAATGCTTCAGTGACTTTTTCTTTGGTTGCACCGCCGCCAACATCTAGGAAGTTGGCAGGCTCTGCGCCGTAGAGCTTGATGATGTCCATTGTGGCCATCGCCAACCCTGCGCCGTTGACCATGCAACCGATTTCGCCGTCGAGCGCGATGTAGTTGAGGTCGAATTTGGAGGCTGCGAGCTCTTTTGGGTCTTCTTCGGTCTCATCACGTAATGCAGCGATATCAGCGTGGCGATAGATCGCGTTGCCGTCGAAGGACACTTTCGCGTCCAGAACCTTAAGGTCGCCCTTGTCGGTGACGATCAACGGGTTGATCTCCAGCATTTCCATGTCTTTTTCGGTGAACGCTTTGAAAAGCTGACCCATCAGGGTCACGCATTGTTTGACTTGGTTGCCCGTCAGGCCAAGTGCGAATGCAACGCGGCGTCCGTGGAACGCTTGGTAGCCTGTGGCAGGATCAACAGTAAAGTTGATGATCTTCTCAGGAGTGTTTGCGGCCACCTCTTCGATGTCCATGCCACCCTCGGTGGAGACGACAAAGCCGATGCGCGATGTTTGGCGGTCAACGAGCAGGGCGAGGTACATTTCTGTCTCGATGCCTGAACCGTCTTCGATGTAGACGCGGTTCACAACCTTGCCTGCTGGGCCTGTCTGGTGTGTGACCAATGTGCGGCCCAACATTTTCTTGGCTTCTTGTGCGGCTTCTTCAACGGAACGGGCAAGACGAACGCCGCCTGCTTCGCCTGCGTCGGCTTCTTTGAATTTGCCCTTGCCGCGGCCACCTGCGTGGATTTGCGCTTTTACAACCCAAAGCGGGCCGTCCATTTCGCCCGCGGCTGTTTTGGCGTCTTCTGCCTTGAGGACGGCACGGCCATCGCTAACAGGGGCACCGTAAGATTTCAAAAGTGCCTTGGCTTGGTATTCGTGGATGTTCATTGCTGTCCCTCGGGTTCGCTCTGGTTTCACTCGGTTAAAACACAACGCTGCCTATGACAGAATAACAAATTGTTAGTTAAGAAGGAAAATCCGACATTTGTGATCACAGGGTAAAATGCTGTGATCACAAAAATGAGATGTTTGCGCAAACCTATGATTCGGAGGGGGCGATATCGCGATAAATCTGCCCATTGGGGCTGGTGTAGAGTGCCGCCTATGGTGCCCGAAAGCGAGTAGGATGGGTTTTAACCCATCCCACTTTAGCGGCATTATTAGTTCAACACGACCATATAGAGTGGCGCCGCACCGCCGACCAACTGCTCGAATTGCCAAAGGCGTTGGCGATTCACCAGCAGCCCTTTTTCAACATAGGGCAGAACGCCCTCGCCTTGGATCATCGACACGATGTTGATGTCGGGGGGATTGTTCATAAAGACCTCAACGTTGATGCCCGCGTCATCGCCAAAGCGCCAGTGGGGGATCAGGAGGTCACCGTTCAAGACCGCCTCTGCATCGGCCAAGACACCCTGCCACATCGGGCCAATATTTGGGTCGAACGGGATCGGCAAGACGCTTTGCTGGGTCGGGTTGGGAATCCATTCCATTTTGTTGTCGGTCTCGGTGGCGACGCGGGCCCAGAAGGTTCTATTATCGGCAATCATCGACAAGAAGTGATCATGCGCTGCCGCCAAACGGGGCGCATCGGGCGTGCCTTCAATAACGTAAATGAACATGGAGATCAGGTCGAGAAAGTAGCCGTCGTCTCCAGTGACATAGGACCTAGGCCGCTCGACGTTAAATGCTTTGATCGCGTCGGAGGCGGCGATGACCCGCGTGATGGCGGGGGTGGGATCGGTCGCGAGGATGGTTTCGCTGACGCCCGACAGCATCTGCGCATAGGCCGACAGCCACGCCGCATCGGCGGTATCAAATTGGATGGTAATCGCTGTCGACGTATCGGTAATGTTGAGGTGCCGTGAGACGACCTCAAACACGCCTTCGCCTGCGTCGCGATTGCCGTTGGCGTTGATGTCGAACCAGATGTCTTGTGTGTTGATTTTGACGGCGACCGCGTCGTTATCGGTGATCGTGTCTAATGATGTGATCGCTGGGCCGAGATCGGCAACCGCGCCTTCAAAGAGGGTTGCGACGATGCCGGATTCAAACGGCGTTGCGTTCGGATTGGTGAGGGTTTGCGGCAAGCGCAGAAACGGCAGATTAATCCCGCGCAGCATCTCTTCGTTAAACGCGGTGGCGTAACGGAGTTGCAACGTGTGTTCAATTGCGGCCAAGAATTGCGCGCCGCCGAGGGCGAATGCGTCCGAAGGGGAGGGCGCGTCGATGGCTTGCAATGTGCTGATTGTGCTGCTGAGGCCCTGATCGCGGAGCATTTCGAAATAGGTGCTTTGCGCTGAGGCGGTGGTGCCAAGCGTGAGGCAGGCGAGAGCTGTGGTTCGCATGGAATCATCCTTTCGGGTGCATGATTTGAACGTAGTTCATGAACTGCGTTCACGCAAGTCTTCGCGCAAAGAAAAAAGGGCGCCCCGAGGGAGCGCCCTTTAATCAGTAGATCAGGGTTTGGCTTATGCCAAAGACGGATCGATTTCTTTACATGCCGCAACGAGGCCTTTGACCGCGTCGACAGATTTGTCGAACATGGCTTGCTCTGTCGCGTTCATCTTGATCTCGACAACGCGCTCGATGCCGCCTGCGCCGATCACTGTTGGCACGCCAACGTAAAAGCCGTTGAGGCCGTAAGCGCCGTCAACATGCGCCGCACAAGGCAGCAAGCGCTTTTGATCTTTAAGGAAAGCTTCTGCCATCTCGATTGCGGATGTCGCTGGTGCGTAGAATGCGGAGCCAGTTTTCAACAGGCCAACGATTTCTGCGCCGCCGTCGCGTGTGCGCTGCACGATCGCGTCAAGCTTGTCTTGTGTCGTCCAACCCATCTGCACCAGATCAGGCAAAGGAATACCTGCAACTGTTGAATAACGCTCCAGTGGCACCATCGTGTCGCCGTGGCCGCCCAGAACAAAGGCGGTTACGTCACGCATGGAGACCTTGAACTCTTCGGCAAGGAAGTGACGGAAGCGTGCGGAGTCCAGAACGCCAGCCATGCCGCAAACCATGTGTGCAGGAAGACCAGAGAATTGCTGCAATGCCCAAACCATCGCATCAAGCGGGTTGGTGATGCAGATAACAAACGCGTTTGGCGCATGGGCTGCGATGCCTTCGCCGACGGATTTCATAACTTTGAGGTTGATGCCCAAGAGGTCATCACGGCTCATGCCAGGCTTGCGTGGAACGCCAGCTGTCACGATGCAAACGTCTGCGCCAGCGATGTCGGCGTAGTCGTTGGTGCCTTTGAAGGAGCCGTCAAACTTGGCCGATGGGCCAGATTCAGCGATGTCGAGTGACTTGCCTTGTGGGAAACCCTCGGCAATGTCGAACAAAACAACGTCACCGAGTTCTTTGACAGCTGCGATATGTGCAAGCGTGCCGCCGATTTGTCCGGCGCCGATGAGGGCAATCTTAGGTCTGGCCATTTGAAGCGTCCTATTTTGGTTAATTTGCGGCATTGGGTAAGCCTTTGCCGCGGCATGCGCAAGTGTGCCGCGATGCAGCATCACGAAATCTGTGATAGGTGTCTACGGCTGTTTGCGCTAAAGAACGGTTAATTCGTCAGGTTAGCAGGAATTCCGATGATCGATTTTGGGTGGCAATTTTTCGCGCTGGGCATCCCTGCGATCATTTTTGGGGGCGTTTCAAAGGGCGGATTTGGCTCTGGGGCCGCTTTCGTGGCTGGGGCGATTCTGGCTTTAGTTGTGCCACCAGGTGCGGCGCTTGGGATTATTTTACCTTTGTTCATGCTAGTCGATGCGGCGACGCTGCGCCCCTATTGGGGGAAGTGGCACGGACCGTCTGCCAAGGGCATGATCGTAGGTGCTATTCCGGGCGTGGCCCTTGCCGCTTGGGTCTATGCCGCAGTTGATGCCGATTTTTTCCGTATTCTGATCGGCGTGATTTGTCTGGCTTTTGTGGCATTTCAGGTCTCGCGTAGCATGGGGCTGCTGACGGTACCGGTTTTGCCATTTCGCAAGCGCTATGCATGGCTTGCAGGATCTATCGCTGGATTTACCAGTTTTGTCAGTCACGCGGGCGGACCACCTGCGGCGGTATTTATGTTGTCGCAAGGATTGGGTAAAACGGCCTATCAGGCGACGACGGTGGTGATGTTCTGGGCGATCAACTGGATGAAGTTTTTCCCCTACTTTTTCCTCGGTATTTTTAGCTGGGACACATTCAAGGGTGCGCTCTTGCTGGCGCCATTTGCCATTTTCGGTGCCTGGATTGGCATCAAGGCCCATCACCTTGTCCCTGAGCGCGCCTTCTTTGGGCTGACCTACCTCCTCTTGTTGCTAACGGGAATCAGGCTGATCTGGGTCGCCTTGGCTTAGGCCTCAGGGTCGAAATTCGGCAGCGCGTTGTGCTCGTTTTGAAACGCCTGTCCAGCGGCGACAAGGCAGGTCGGACCGTCAGCGGTTGTCATCGTAATGGTCCACGAACCGGTCTCTTCTGACGCAAAAACCTCGACCACACTGTTGTCCGCAGCCAGTCCAATGGATTGCCGTGTCTCGCCAAATTCAGAAGCCAAATGCGCGACAATGGCCTCATGGGTCGCACATGGGGTGGTTTGAGCCTGCGCGGGCTTAAGCGCAAAAAACGCGATACCGATGCCAAAGGAAAGCACCAAAAGTTGTTTGTTCATTTTCATCACCTTACGTTGCTGGGTTGGTTGGTGAAGTATTTGATGTGCAATGCGGAAAATTGGTGAATGCACCGTACGGGTGCGACGAATGCTGCGCTGCGGCGGATTTGCGGTTGAATGATTGTGAAAAATCTGCCCAATTTGGCGCAACAATATTGCGAGGAAGAATCTATGCATAACCGCCCATATCGTTCCGCTCTTTATATCCCCGGCTCAAAAGAGCGTGCGTTGGACAAGGCGCGCGGTTTGCCTGTTGATGTGATCCTGTTCGATTTAGAGGATGCGGTTGCCCCTGATGCGAAACTGGGTGCGCGCGCCACATTGGCAGCCGCCCTTGGGGCGGGTGGCTATGGTCCGCGCCTGACGGTTGTGCGGATGAACGGGCTGGATACCGAATGGGCCGCTGACGATGCAAAGGCCGTGGCCGCGATGGCGTGCGACGCGGTATTGTTGCCAAAAGTGAATTTGGCTGCCGATGTTGATGCGCTTGCCGCGATGATCCCTGACAAACCGATTTGGGCGATGATCGAGACCCCGCAGGGTGTTTTGAATGCGGCGAGTATTGCAGCACATCCGCGTATGGCTGGGTTTGTGCTCGGAACGAATGATCTGGCGAAAGATATCAATTCGCGATCCCGTGCGGCCTTAATGACCGCGTTGCAGATGTCTGTTCTGGCGGCAAAGGCGGCAGGGATTGTTGTGTTGGACGGCGTTTATAATGCGTTCAAGGATGATGAGGGCTTGGCTGTTGAGTGCAAAGAGGGCCGCGATATGGGCTTTGACGGCAAGACGCTAATTCACCCTGCGCAGGTTGCGATTTGTAATGCGGTGTTTGGGCCTACTGATGCCGAAATTGAGCTTGCGACCCGTCAGATTGAGGCGTTTGAGGCGGGTGACGGTGGTGTCGCAGTTGTCGACGGCAAGATTGTTGAGAACTTGCATATTGTCACCGCAAAGGCGACCTTGGCAAAAGCCGCGGCCATCGCCGCATTGGAGGCATGATGTTACTACTTATTCTCGGGCTGGCACTTTGGGTTGGCGTTCACTTTTGGAAGCGGATTGCACCCGATCACCGCGCGTCATTTGGTGAAAAGGGCAAGATGATCGTTGCGATCGGCTCGGCTTTGGCGATTGTGTTGATGGTTGTTGGCTATCGCGGTTGGGATGGCACCGTTTATTGGGGGCGTTCGCCCGCCATGACCGGAATTAATAACCTGCTGATGGTGCTTGCGTTTTATGTGTTCGCGACGAGTGCGGCGAAAACGAAGCTGACCGCTTATATCCGTCACCCGCAGTTGACCGCCGTGATGATCTGGGCGTTTGCCCACTTGCTGGTCAATGGCGACGCGCCAAGCTTTGTTCTGTTTGGCGGCCTATTTGCTTGGGCAGCGGCAGAGGTTGTTGTTCTCAACCGCGCCAATGGCCCGCGTGGTCCGTATCATGTGGTGCCTGTGAAGAAAGAGATCACGGCTGTGATTGTGACGGTCGTTGTCGTCGCCGTTGTGAGCGCAATTCACGCAGCCCTTGGCTATAACCCGTTTGGATAAGACATGATTGTATATAGATTTATCACCAACGACGACACGTCGGAGTTTTGCCATCGCGTGACCGAGGCCTTGTCGAAGGGCTGGTCGCTACACGGCGATCCGCAATATGCGTTTGATGCGGCCAATGGCGTCATGCGCTGCGGGCAGGCGGTGACCAAGGACGCAGACGGCGAATACTCCCGCGAGATGAAACTGGGTGACGCGTAATGAGCAAGACAAACGCGGGTCGGTTTTTCGAGGATTATGCGGTTGGTGATGTGATCACCCATGCGGTGCCGCGCACGATTTCGGGGGGGGAGAGGGCGCTATACCACGCGCTTTATCCTGCCCGTGGTGCACTGCATTCCTCGGATGAGTTTGCCCGCGCTTGTGGTCTGGCGGCCAGTCCGCTGGACGATTTGATTACCTTTCATACGGTGTTCGGCAAGACGGTCCCTGATGTGTCGCTGAATGCAGTGGCGAATTTGGGGTATGCGGAGGGCCGCTGGCTCGCCCCTGTTTGGGTGGGCGATACGCTGTCGAGCACTTCCGAAGTGATTGGCGTGAAACAGAACTCCAACGGCAAGTCTGGCGTTGTCTGGGTCCGCACGACGGGAACCAATCAGCATGGTGATGCTGTGCTGGAATATGTGCGCTGGGTGATGGTGAAACGCCGTGCCGAGGGGGACGCGCCTGACGCGATTATTCCTGAACTGAAATCCGTTGTGGACGCTGCTGATTTGGTCATTCCTGAGGGTCTCGATTTCTCGAACTACGATTTCATGCAGGCAGGTGAGCCGCATCGCTGGGCTGATTATGCCGTGGGCGAGGTGATTGACCATGTGGATGGCGTCACGATTGAAGAGGCCGAGCATATGCTGGCCACGCGCCTGTGGCAGAACACGGCGAAGGTGCATTTTGACGCGACCAATCGGCCCGACGGGAAGCGGTTGATCTATGGCGGCCATGTGATTTCATTGGCGCGCGCGCTGTCGTTTAACGGGCTGGCCAATGCGCAGATGATTGTTGCGCTGAACGGTGGGGCGCATGCGAACCCTTGTTTTGCAGGCGATACGGTGCGGGCTTGGACGGAAGTGCTGGATAAGGCGGAGACGCCTGCTGCGGGTGTTGGGGCTATTCGTTTGCGGCTGGTTGCGACCAAGGGGGTGGCGGGGGCGCTCCGTGGAGATGACGGGAAGTATCTGGCCGAGGTGCTGCTTGATTTGGATTATTGGGCGTTGATGCCGCATTGATTAACAAGTCGCTTGCAAAGCTTCACAAGTTTCACGGCGAACAAGTTTTTCTTGAGGCCCAAAGGGCGCTTTTGACGCCGCCGCGCAAGACGTTTCGATTGATTGCATCCTACGGGGTGGCAGCTGTTTTGCTATTGCTGCCTGTTTTGGCAATTGGATTTGGGCTTTGGCTTTTGATCTCTGGGTTTGGGACATTGGCTCCGATGTTCTGGGGCGCGGTTCTGTTGGGCGTAGGCTATGTGCTCGCGCCGCGACCGACGCGGCAAACAGAACGGTCGTTCTTACGGGCTGAATTGCCCGTCACTTTCGGGTTGATCGATGCAATCGCTAAAGCGCTGGGCGTTGAGTCACCTGATGCCTTTCGAGTGCTTATGGAGCCGAATGCATCGGCTGCGACCTATGGGATGCTGAAAAGGCAAAATGTGATCGCGATTGGCATGCCGCTTTGGCGAGTTATGACGCCGCAAGAGCGGATTGCAATTTTGGCGCACGAGATGGCGCATTTCGGGAATGGAGACCCAGCACGCGGCACGTTTATTTGGTATGCGATGCAGGTCGTTTCGCGGTGGGAATATCTTTTAGCCCCTGATGTTAACCCTGTTTATGCGCCAAGTATGGCGTCTTGGGTTACCGCGTCCATTCAGTTTTTGTGCCGTTTGCCAGTATCTGCACTTGGAAATATTTTGCTTTATTTACAATACTATGACTCGCAACGCGCTGAATATTTGGCAGATGGGATGGCGGCAAAAGCTGGCGGTGTTGAGGCTATGAAGTCGAGTTTGGCGAAGTTTGCGCTTTTGGATGAAGCCTACGGGGCGGGGAGTTCGCTTTACCCTTATTCCAAAGAACAAAATGCTCGCGTTTTTGACGTGATTGCAGAAGGACTGCGCATGATTACGCCCGCACGACGAGTCGAATTGGTAGCAGTGGCTGCAAAGGAAACGGCGCGTGTGGATGCGTCCCATCCTCCAACCGCCCACCGGATTGCGTTTTTGGGATTACTTGAAAGTGGAACGCCGGCAGTTGAGGCTGCTGCATTTAACTTTGAGGAAATTGAAAGAGAGTTGCAGTCCGAGGCCGATCGGTTAGGGCGGCAGCTCATGCAAAGCCTGGAGGAACAATAGTTTGTGATCACAAGATTTTCGCCCGTGATCACATGTCACATGTTTTTGCGCTAACAGGTGCTGTTTTCATGGTTTATCAATGAGAGCCTGCGTGACTCTGCTCGCGACTTGGTGCAAAAAGAGACAAATTGCGCGGATGCGCTATCGATTAGGGAGCTGATACATGGCTGATGTGAACAGGGGCAACCGCCCGCTATCGCCGCATTTGACGATCTACCGTCCACAACTGACCTCAATGACATCGATTTTCGTGCGCTTGACGGGCAATGCCCTTTTGGTCGCGATGTTGATGATCGTGTGGTGGTTTGTTGCGGCGGCCGCAGGGCCTGAGGCATTTGCGACGGCAGACGGGTTCGTGCGCAGCTGGTTTGGCGATCTGGTGCTGTTCTTGTCCACATGGGCGATCTGGTATCACATGTTTGGCGGCATTCGTCACCTGATCTGGGACCAAGGCTATATGCTTGATGTCGAGAAATCTGAAACTGCTGGTTTGATCATGATCATCGTCTCTGTGCTGATGACCATTTTCACCGCAATCGTATTGTAAGGGGCGACTGACATGGGTTTTATGACAGATCGTAAACGCGCAGTAGGCAACGGATCGGCCAAGTCTGGCACGATGGCCCATTGGCGTATGACGCTTAGCTCGGTCGGGCTTTTGATCCTGATCCCGCTGTTTATTTTCACATTCGGCGCGATTTTGGGTCACCCTTTTGAGGAAGTGGTTGCCTATTATACCCGCCCTGTGCCTGCGGCAATTGCTGCGTTGACCATTGCTGTTGGCTTTATGCACTTCCTTGGGGGTGTCCAAATTCTGATCGAGGACTACGTTCAGGGTTTGACCCGCAAGGCTTTGATCGTGGCGATGACTTGCCTTTCCTATGGTGCTGCTGGGCTTGGCGTTTTCGCCGTCCTGCGCATCGCGCTTTAATTTCGCCGGAGGTGATGACAATGGCCGCTTATGAATATGAAACCCACACTTATGACGCCATCGTAATTGGTGCTGGTGGTGCGGGTCTGCGCGCAACGCTTGGTCTGGCCGAGCAGGGTCTCAAGACCGCGTGTATCACGAAGGTTTTCCCGACACGTTCGCACACTGTTGCCGCCCAAGGTGGTATTGCTGCGTCCCTTGGCAACATGGGGCCAGATAGCTGGCAGTGGCATATGTTTGACACTGTGAAGGGCTCTGATTGGCTCGGTGATACGGACGCGATGGAATATCTCGCGCGTGAAGCCCCGAAGGCGGTTTACGAGCTAGAGCATTACGGTGTGCCGTTCTCGCGCACGGAAGAGGGTAAGATTTACCAACGCCCCTTTGGTGGTCACACGACTGAATTTGGTGATGGCCCGCCTGTGCAGCGTACCTGTGCTGCTGCTGACCGTACGGGCCACGCGATTTTGCACACGCTTTATGGTCAGTCCTTGAAGGAAAAGGCCGAGTTCTACATCGAGTATTTTGCAACCGATCTGATCATGTCCGAGGACGGGCAGTGTCAGGGTGTTGTGGCGTGGAAGCTGGACGATGGCACGATGCATGTGTTCAACGCGAAGACGACTGTTCTGGCGACGGGCGGCTATGGCCGTGCGTATTTCTCCGCGACATCTGCCCACACCTGCACAGGTGACGGCGGCGGCATGGTGGCCCGTCAGGGGCTTGCCTTGCAGGATATGGAATTTGTGCAGTTTCACCCAACGGGGATTTATGGCGCGGGTTGCCTGATCACTGAAGGCGCGCGCGGCGAGGGTGGTTATCTGACCAACTCTGAAGGCGAGCGTTTCATGGAGCGTTATGCCCCGAACTATAAAGACCTCGCGCCACGCGATTATGTTTCCCGTTGTATGACAATGGAAATCCGCGAAGGGCGCGGTGTTGGCGCAGGCAAGGATCATATCCACCTGAACCTAAACCACTTGCCTGCCGAGGCGTTGAACCTGCGCTTGCCGGGTATTTCGGAAAGCGCGCGTATCTTTGCAGGCGTTGACGTCACCAAGGAACCGATCCCTGTTTTGCCGACTGTGCACTACAACATGGGCGGTATTCCGACGAACTATCACGGTGAGGTTTTGAACCCGACTGCGAAAGACCCGAACGCCATTGTGCCTGGTCTGATGGCTGTTGGTGAAGCTGGTTGTGCGTCTGTGCACGGTGCGAACCGTTTGGGTTCGAACTCGCTGATCGACCTCGTGGTGTTTGGCCGCGCGGCTGCTATTCAGGCTGGCAAGGTCGTGGACAAGGATGCGTCCAACCCTGTGCTGAACCAAGCCTCGATTGACTATGCGTTTGATCGCTTTGACGGTTTGCGCCATGCAAAGGGTGACGTTGGCACCGCTGAATTGCGTCTTGAGATGCAAAAAACCATGCAGGCTGATGCGGCAGTGTTCCGTACTGACAAGACGCTGAAAGAAGGCGTTGAGAAAATGACGGCGGTTGCGGCGAAAATGGACGGGATCAAGGTCACGGACCGCTCAATGGTTTGGAACTCTGACCTGATGGAAACGCTTGAGCTGACCAACTTGATGCCAAACGCGCTTGCCACGATTGTGGGCGCTGAAGCCCGCAAGGAAAGCCGTGGTGCACATGCCCATGAAGACTATGCGACCCGTGACGATGAGAACTGGCGCGTGCATACAATCAGCCGTGTGGATGGCACCAAGGTCAAACTAACCCACCGCCCTGTCATCACCACGCCGCTGACGACCGAAAAAGAGGGCGGCATTAACCTCAAGCGGATCGCGCCAAAAGAGCGGACGTTTTGATGGTTTTGGACAAGCTTTCTATGCAGGTCGGTGAAGAAAGGGATAGCCATGACAATTTCGTCTAAGGTGATTTACCTTTGCGCTGTGTCTGCGGTGGCTCTGTCCGGTTGTTCGGCGGCGCAAGTGCGTGGAACCCCTGCACAAACGGCTCAAGAATGTCAGGAAGACTGGGGACAAGAGACCCGCGCCGCTAAGTCTGGGTCCCTCACGAGCACGGCGAGCGCTGGCGCGTTTCTTGCGACCGTTTTTGTGAGCGCTGTGGCCACAACATCAGCAAAGAGCGCAGCCAATGATCGGTATCGTGCTTGTATGGCGCGCATTGGTGTTGCATTGCCAGCTGATCGAGACATCAACGTTCCTGAAAATCCAGCGCAATCGTTACCAGTCGCACCAGTTGCAGGGTGCCCTACAGGGGCGCGTGGCATGTACGCTGGTACCCTTTATTGCGGAATAGAGTGATGAAGTATTTGGTAGTAGTTGTGATGTCATTTATTGCGGCTTGCACGGCGCAGGGACCGACGCTGAATGCGCAGGCCGAGCAGATGGAGTTGGCTTTGGTGTCATGCAAGGCGCAACTTGGCTTTGGTGGGCAATTGAAAACGGAAGTGTCGTTTGAAGGTGGCGTGGCCTCTGCAAGGGCCTTGCCGTTTGATCAGGTCACTGATGCGCAAGCCAATCAGATCAACGCCTGTGCGGGTGGTGCCGAGACTTTGAGCGACGGTTTAGTTGTTGTCCCGATGACCGCGATGACGTCAACGGCGGTCGCAGCGCCTGTGGCGGTTGAACCTGTTGCATTGCAACCTGCGCAAACTGCTGCTCTGGCCGTGCCTGCACGAAATGGTGCTTGTCCAGTTGGATTTACGGGTATGTATGCGGGTACCTTGTTTTGTATGGGGGACGGCAATTGATACGGATCGCTTTGTTAGCTTTGGCTTTGGGTGGGTTTAGCGCCTGCACAGCACCCGTTATAACCCCCGAGGCCGCAGCAGATCGCTGCGAGCAAAGGGCGCGTGACGCGCAAGCGCCTACAGGTGGTGTGACTTTTGGTGTGAATAGTACCAGTGGCGCTTTTACTGAGGCACGCATTGGCGTCACTAGTGATTTCTTGGCAGGCACTGATCCTGAGGCTCTATATGACCGTTGCGTTTTGGAAATGACGGGCGCTGGCCCTATTCGCCGCCCTGTGCTGCGATAAATTAGGTTTTTTGGGGCACTGCGCCCCGCGAGGAGAATAAGACATGGTAGAACTTACCCTTCCTAAGAACAGCCGTATGGTGTCGGGCAAGACATGGCCGAAGCCTGAGGGTGCGAAAAACCTGCGCAAGGTGCAGATTTATCGCTGGAACCCTGATGACGGCAAGAACCCGTCGCTCGACACTTATTTTGTCGATATGGATACCTGTGGCCCGATGGTTCTGGACGTGCTGATCAAGATCAAGAACGAGATTGATCCGACGCTGACCTTCCGCCGTTCTTGCCGTGAGGGTATCTGCGGGTCTTGCGCGATGAACATCGACGGGATCAACACGCTGGCCTGCATCTACGGCATGGATGAAGTTGCGGGCGACGTGAAGATTTATCCACTGCCTCACATGCCTGTGGTGAAGGATTTGATCCCTGATCTGACGCATTTTTACGCCCAGCACGCGAGCATCATGCCATGGCTTGAGACCAAGACCGCCGCCCCTGCAAAGGAATGGCGCCAGTCGATTGAAGACCGTGAAAAGCTGGACGGTTTGTATGAATGCGTCATGTGCGCGTGCTGTTCAACATCCTGCCCGTCGTATTGGTGGAACGGCGATCGGTATCTTGGACCTGCGGCGCTTCTGCACGCATACCGCTGGATTATCGACAGCCGCGATGAGGCAACGGCCGAGCGTCTGGACGAGTTGGAAGATCCGTTCAAACTCTATCGCTGCCACACGATCATGAACTGCGCGAAGACTTGCCCGAAGGGTCTAAACCCTGCCAAGGCCATCGCGCATATCAAAAAGAAAATGGTCGAGCGCGTCGTATAACGCATCAGCGATATGGAAAGCTTCAAAACGGCGGTATACAAGTGCCGCCGTTTTTTGTTGCCTACTTAGTCGTCGCGTCCGGGTTCATTCGGGTCGCTGGAAAATAGGGCGATTTTGTTACCCTGAGGATCGCGCAGGTAGCCGACGTAAAAATGCGGCCCGTAAGACGCGCGGAAACCCGGTTGGCCCTCGTCAACGCCACCTGCGACAAGCGCTGCGGCGTGAAGATCACGGACCTGGCTTTGGCTGCGCGCCTCGAATGCGACCATTGCCCCGTTTCCCGCTGAGGCTGGACGCCCATCGAAGCTGGGTTTGACGTAGAAATCGGGCAGAATAGGGACCTGACCTGTCGCGACGGGCAGTGCAAAGCTAAGACCCTCGGAACCTTCTTTAAACCCGTAGCCAAGTGCAGGCAGGAACGCGCAGTAAAACTGTTTTGCGCGGGGGATATCATCGGCACCGACTGTGACATAGGCAATCATATGGCGTGATCCTTTCGAGACCTGAAGTTGCCATCATGCTAGGTCATTCCCTCTTTCTGCTAAATAACTGCTGAAACGCGACCTACTATTTGGCCGGTTTGCCAACTAGGCTAGGGTCAAATGAGTGAGGGAGTTTCAAATGTTAAAGTCTGCGGGTGGTCGTTTCTTTGTCGTCGGGGTCTTGGCCCTGTTGATGTATATTCCTATGCTTCTCGTTGGTGGTGTGATCGATGATCGATCCTCGTATTCGCGAAGCACGATTAGCTCTGTTGGTGAGGAATGGGGTGGCCGTCAAACGATCAATGGCCCTGTTTTGGTTGTCCCTGTGACGGGCCCCGTGACCCGCAAGGAGCAGCGCGAAGTGACTGATCCCGCTACGGGCGCTGTTACTACCGAGGTCTTTGAGGTCACTGAGGTACAATATAAAACGCCGATTTACGTGTTGCCGACCCGATACGACGCTAGCTTTGACACGGTGACCGAGGAGCGCAAACGCGGCCTGTTTACGGTGCCCGTGTATTCCGCAGACCTCGGGATCGACTTCACCTATGACCTTTCAAGCCTGTCTGATTGGGCACGCGATGGTGAGCAAATCATCTGGGCGCGCAGTTTTTTACAAGTCGGGCTGACGTCGAATAAGGCGCTACGTGGAGCGGCGTCTTTGACTATTGATGGCGCCGGATTTCCGCTGGAGCCATTGGCTGCTGGTCGCAATGAAGCGAGCGGTATTCGTGCCGATCTGGGTGATCCCCGCGCGATGAAAGCGTTTCATTTGGGGTTAGTATTTAATGGAGCCGAGACATTGCAGATCACGCCAGTTGGCCGTGTGTCCAATGTGCAAATGAAGAGCGATTGGCCACATCCTAGCTTTTTTGGCGCTTATCTACCCAATCAGCGCAACATCACAGAGGCAGGATTCGCGGCCAATTGGTCGATCCCGCATCTGGCACGAAATCTGCCGCAAATTGCCCGCGAGGACAGTGCCTATTCGGCGAATGAAGCGAGCTTTGGCGTGCAGTTCTTCCAACCCAATGACTTTTACCAAAAGGCCTACCGTGCCGCCCGCTATGGCATTTTGTTCATCGCTTTGACGTTTTTGACCGTTCTATTGATCGAGATTCGCCAAGAGAAAAAGGCGCATCCCGTGCAATATGTTCTGATCGGCCTAGCGCAGGCGATCTTTGTGTTGCTGATGGTCGCTTATGCCGAACAAATTGGATTTGCTTATGCCTATCTTCTGGCGAGTGTTGCCACGGTTGGATTGATTACGTTTTATGGTTTGATCGGGTTGAAGCTGGGGCGCCGCACTTGGGTTTTAGGCACGATGCTGGTGGTGCTTTACGCTCTGCTCTATCTAATCCTGCGCTCTGCGGATTATGCGCTGTTGGCTGGATCAACCCTTGCATTCGCAGCCCTTGGTGGCACGATGATCGCAACCCGCAACGAGGACTGGAGCGGCCCGCCGTCGACGGGCAAAGCGCGGTTCTGGGGCCGCAAGGCCGAAGCCAAAAAGGACGCTATTGATGCCAAATAAAATGATCCCCGCAGATGCCGCGGCCCGCCGCGCCGTGAAGCCTGTCATTTGCTATCCAACCGATACGCTGCCGCAGCCTGATATGACGCTTTATGATGCGGCACGGGTTGGAGCCGTGAAGGTCTCGGAGGTTCTGGTCCAACCGCGAGAGGCTGCCGCGATTGAGGTGCCTGAAGGACATTTTCTGCGGATGAGTTCGGTCGATGGGCCGCAGGTTGGTGACCTCAACTTGTTTGCAGCGGGCAATTTGGCTGAGCGGTTTTATTCGGGCAAAACCCGCGCGCTACATGGCACCCATATTACGACTGGTGATCGCATGTGGTCGAACTTCCCGTATCTTCGCCCGATGGCGACGGTCTGTGAGGATACGCTTGGCTGGTATGGCATGGATGAATTCGGCGGCTCTGTGCATGATGTGATTGGCACGCGCTGCGACCCTTATACGGGCAAACTGTTGTCGGGCGATGATTATCATCACTGCTGTCATTCGAACCTGACCCGTGCTTTGGCGGACTATACGGGGCTGTCGTTGGCGGAGGCCGAACCCCATGTGCATGACGTTATGAACCTGTTCATGTGCACAGGTTTCACCCGCGATACGGGGCAATATTTTATGAAAGCCAGCCCTGTGCGCGAGGGCGATTATCTTGAGCTATTCGCAGAGATCGATCTGGTCGCGGTGCTCAGTGCCTGCCCTGGTGGCGATTGCGCGTCTGAGCATACCAGTGATACGGCGACCTGCCATCCATTGCGGATGGAGGTTTTTGCGCCTGTTGCTGGCAAGCTGGAAGGGTGGGCGCCGCCAGAGGTCAACGCCTATGACCGCACCCACGGGCGTTAGCAGTAACGTTCTGCCGTGCTTGATTGCGCCTCGCTATAGCGGTCGCCCCATGCCCAGCCGATAGGCAGGACCGCGTCGATCTCCGCGGCGAGGTCACGGGAGATTGTGATTTCGTCCGCTTTGATCCAGTCGTTCAGGTGATCGATAGACCGTGTGCCTGGGATTGGCACGATGTGATCGCCTTGCGCCATTGTCCACGCCAGCGCGAGGGCAGGGGCCGTGAAACCGTGATCTTGCGCGAGGGCGTGAAAGCGGTTTGCGATCTTGACGTTATGCTCCCAATTGCCTGCGTGAAAGCGTGGCATCTCAGCGCGGAAAGGTCCGAATTCTATGCTGTTTGGATCAATGATCGTGCGCCCGAAAACACCGCGTGCAAGCGGAGAGAAGGCGACAAAAGTCACGCCCAGTTTGGCGCAGTCTTGGATTAGGCCCAATTCGGGCTGCCGTGACCAAAGCGAGTATTCGTTTTGCACGGCGCTGACAGGGGTGACGGTGTGGGCGCGGCGTAGGGTCGTGGGCGAGACTTCTGACATGCCCCAACCTTTGATTTTCCCCTTGGAGATGAGGCCCGCCATAAATCCCGCGACATCCTCAATTGGCACTGCTTGCTCGTGGCGGTGGATGTAAAAAAGATCGACGCAATCAGCGCCCAACCGCTTGAGGGACCCGTCGAGTTCAGCCTCTAGATAGGCAGGGTCGTTATTCACGGGGCGGTTTGGGTCGCGCTGGATGCCTGCCTTGGTGGCAATCACCGGCTGGTGCCTGCGCGACGCCAGCCATGTGCCCATGACATCTTCCGAGATATGCGGACCATAGACATTGGCCACGTCAAGAAAGTTGATGCCTGCGTCCCAGACCGCGTCCAAGGTGGCGTGGCTTTCTGCCTCGCTGCAGTCGCCCATGGCGCGACCGAAAGACATACAGCCAAGACCGATGGCGGAGATTTGCGCGCCAGTCGCGCCGAGTTTTTTCATCTTCATGCGAAGGCTGCCTCAAGGGCGATTTCAACCATGTCGCCAAAGCTGCTTTCGCGCTCGGATGCGGGCAGTGCCTCGTGCGTGATCAGGTGGTCCGATACCGTGAGCACGGCCAAAGCACGACGTTTGTGACGGTGCGCGAGGTTATAGAGTTCGGCGGCTTCCATCTCGACGCCCAAGATACCGTGGCGGATCATTTGTTCGTTCAGGTCAGGGCGTTCGTCGTAGAATACATCAGCAGAATAGATGCCACCGACATGGGTTTTCACGCCTTTGGCCATGGCTGCGGAGTGGGCTGCGGACAAAAGGCCGTAGTCGGCACAGGGCGCAAAGTTGAGTTCTTTGAAGATGCCGCGTGACGGGGTCGAGATGTTGGAGGCGGTCATAGCCAAGATCACGTCGCGGATGCCGACGTGCTCTTGCATGCCACCGCATGATCCGATGCGGATCAGGGTTTGTGCGTTATATTCGGCGATCAACTCATTAGCGTAGATCGACAGCGAGGGCATGCCCATGCCCGACCCTTGGATCGTGACGGGATGGCCGCGCCAGGTGCCTGTGAACCCCAGCATGCCGCGCACTTCGTTGACCAGACGCGCATTGTCGAGAAACGTTTCTGCCGCCCATTTGGCGCGGTACGGATCGCCGGGCATCAAGACTGTAGGTGCGATGTCGCCAGATTTGGCGCCGATGTGAATTGTCATGTGTGGCATCCTTGTAATTTGCCCGCTAGTCTAGCGGCAAGTTCTATAATGTGGAGTGCCAAATGCGGGTTTTTATTTTGGCCATCGCGGTAATATGCGCCCTGCCTGCTACGGCGCAGGATGCGGACGAATTGCGGATCGCCCGCGAGGTTTTGACGCGCTTGCAGGATCAATCGTTTGATAAGAAGCGCGAATATTGCGGCTATATTGGCTATGATGAGAATGGAAGGCTCAAAGCGTCTGACCCAATCGCGGGCACTCTGGATGGGTGTTCGGCTGCGTTCCCTCGCAACCTTGCGATCACGGCTTCCTACCATACCCATGGCGATTTTGATCAAGGGTATTTCAACGAGGTTCCCAGCACGATTGATATGGAAGGCGACAAAGAGTTCTATATGAATGGCTATGTCGCAACGCCGGGTGGCAGACTGTGGTATATCGATACTCAGATCATGGTTGCCCGACAGTTGTGTGGTATTTCGTGCCTGCCTTCATCGAACCGCTTTGAAAAAGGCGCAAAGGGCGAAATCGCGCAGAGCTATACTTATGAAGAATTGAAAGAAAAGCTTGGGGATTAAATAGAGGAATTCTATCTTATTTTTGATGGCGCTTATGCCTGATCGCCACGTCTGCTGGGCGGCTTTGGTATGTCGATCGCGTTGATGTGGTTGCGTCGCAATTGTGCGGCGTCGGGTGCCTGACCGCTGATCCTGCTTATGATCCGCCCGATGATCCCGACATCGCGCAGAGCTATTCCTACGATGATTTGATTGTTAAACTGGCGGAGTGATCACTCC
>DFSO01000029.1:0-5218 GCA_002378665.1 Loktanella sp. UBA3435
GAAGAAGCTGCCGCCGCTGAAGCTGCGGAACCAGCAACCGCAGAAGCCGCAGAAGCAACAGAAACAGTAGCCGCTGCAACAGAAGAAGCTGCTGGCGGCATGGCTGATTTGCTGACACCAGAAGGCTTCAACTTGGACAAAGTTGGTGAGATGATCGATGGTTCTGAGCTTGGCGCTTTGAAGAAAACTGCGCTCAAAACAGCCCTGGACGGCGCAAAGGACAATCCTGAGCTCCTCAATGGTGTGCTTGAGCAAATCAAAACTGCGCTTGGCATGTAAGTCAAAGCCCTGCTTTGTTGAAACCCTAAAACTTCGCATTTGGGTGCGGGGTTTTTTCTTGCCAAATCGCGTCCGAACAAGCTCCATTGTAGGTGTAAAGGAGCTGATATGCACATAATGAAACTTTCAGGATCCTTTGGCGTTGAAATCACATCGATTAATTTGAATGCTCTCTCGAAGGATTGGTTCATCTCTCTGCGCGATGCACTTTTCACTTACGGCGTCGTTGTGATCCGAAATCAATCCCTCACACCGGATGCACATATTGCACTGGCAAAGCGGTTTGGCACCGTCGACATAAACCGTTTTTTACTCCTGTCGCGAGTCATCCCAATATAGCCGAAGTGCCCACATCGCCCGATATGAAGCGGGTTATCGGCGGGACGTGGCACACGGATCATTTTTATGATCCGGCCCCTGCAATGTGCTCGATCCTCGCAGCGCGCACATTTGCCGCCCTTTGGTGGGGATGCTTTGTTTGCCTCCATGACTGCCGCTTATGAAGGTTTAAGTACTGGCTTGAAGGCGACGCTGCTTAATTTGAACGCTATACATTCCGATGGCAGTTTTGCAGAGAGCAAAGTTGGTATTGATGCGGAAACTTCGGCCTTTCGTGCGCCGATAAAACACCCGGTCGTCATTGCGCACCCCGATACTGGCGCGCCTTGTCTTTATGTAAACGGCGATTTCACGGTTCAGTTTGAGGGGTGGAGTGCTTGGGAAAGTGCGCCTTTGTTGGCCATGCTATATGCTCATGCGACACGGCCCGAATATACCTGCGCATTGCATGGAAAGAGAGCTGCATCGCAATCTGGGATAAACTTTTGGTCCAGCATTCAGCCTGTGCGGATTACGCTGCCCATGCGCGTTTGATGCATCGCATCACGATAGAAGGTGTGCCGCTGGCGCGCTACTGGTCTGTGGGTTAACCATCAGATGATATTCGCTAAAACGTTTCGCTCGCGAAACGTTTTCGTAGGGTGCGTGATATCACGCACCCTTTGATGTCAGTCCAGAAACGCCTTCTCAACCACATATTGCGCTGGCTTTGAATTCGCCCCTTCTTCAAGTCCTGCCGCTTCCAGCATCGCTTTGAGTTCAAGATTAAACGCAAGATTGCCGCAAATCATCGCGCGGTCGTTTTCCGCACTTAGTGGTTCTACACCCAGCTCTGCATAGGCGTCGCCAGAGTTGATCAGATCAGTGATCCGCCCCATTTTCGCGCTCTCTTCGCGCGTCGTGGTGGGGTAGTATTTGATCTTTTTCCAAAACTCATCGCCAATCACCTCGTTGAGCAATTCATCATGCTCCAAGGCCTCGATCAGCTCGCGTCCATAGGTCAGCTCACCCGCAGTGCGGCAGGTGTGTGTAATGATCACCTCGTCGTAATCCTCATAGGTTTGAGGTTCGCGAAGAAGCGACGCAAAGGGCGCGAAGCCCGTGCCTGTCGCAAAGAACCACAGTCGTTTGCCGGGGATCAGCGCGTCATGCACCAATGTGCCCACAGGTTTGGGGCGCAAAATGATCTCGTCGCCCACTCCGATGTGTTGCAATTTGGAGGTCAGCGGGCCGTCGGGCACTTTGATCGAATAAAATTCAAGCTCCTCATCCCATGACGGCGAGGCGATGGAATAGGCGCGCAGCAAGGGCCGCTGTTTACCCGTCTTTGGATCAGGGTCGCCCATCAGGCCGATCATCACGAATTCACCCGAGCGGAACCGCATCGTCGCAGGCCGCGTCACCCGAAAGCTGAAAAGCGTGTCGGTGTAATGGGTCACGGCGGTCACGATCTGCGCGTCGGGCAGGGCGGGTACTTTGGCGGCTGTCTCAATGTTCACTGGTTTTTGCTCTGTCATATGTCAATCGGCGACCCGTTTAGCGGGCCGCCCTCCGTTTAGTCTTTGATGTGGATCAGGGAAAGGCCTAGCCGCGAAGTCGCGCCTGATAGTTGTGCGATTGCCAGTTTGCGCGAGCAAGCCATTGGGCCTCGGGCTGGCGGGCGGCGAGATCGTCATCGATTTCGACCTCGTCAAAGCCGGACCTGCGGGCCATAGCGTATTGATCGGCAAGGATGTGACCCTTGGCGCGCAGGCGGCCTTGGAAACCAACGCCGCGCAAGAGGGACGCGAGGGTGAACCCGCGTCCGTCAGCAGACGTGGGAAAGTCGATGCGGATCATTTTGGCGTTGGCGAATTGCGCGAGCGCGTCAGGGGCCGTGTCGGAGGGCAGATCAACAGCGCTTTTGCAGTCATTGGCGGGCCTGCTGTCTGCGTTGCGAAACCCATGCGCCCAATCGTCAGCGGCAAATCCTGTGTCGGTGATAATCACGCTCATGCGGCGACTCCTTCGCGGGCAGGTTTGCCGTTTTCAAAATGAATGCCGCATTCGGTTTTCTCTTGTCCTTTCCAGCGGCCAGAGCGCGGGTCTTCGTGCTCGCCCACGCGTGTGGTGCAGGGCATGCAGCCGATGGAGGGGAACCCTTTTGCGACAAGCGGGTGGCGCGGCAATTTGTGCTTGGTGATGTAGGCAGCGATATCGTTTCGGGTCCAAGTGGCCAGCGGGTTGATCTTGATCTTGCGGTCGTCTTTTTCAAAGTGCGGGATGTCGGCGCGTGTGCCCGATTGGAACCGCTTACGGCCAGTGATCCAGCCGCCGAAATCCGCCAGCGCGTCTTCCAAAGGTTTGACTTTGCGCAGGTGGCAGCAGGCGTCTGTGTCCGCCTGATGCAACAGACCATCGACGTCGTTTTTGAGGATCGCGTCGCGCTTTGGCGTGATGACGCGGATGTCAGTGAGGCCAAGCTTTTGCGCTACATCCTTTTGATATTGCGAGGTTTCATCAAAGAGCATTTCGGTGTCGATGAAGATCACAGGGGCGTCTTTGTTGATCTGCGCGACCATATGCAAGAGCACGACACTTTCCGCGCCAAAGCTGGAAACAACGGCTGTGGGGCCGATGTGCAGGTCATCGAGCGCGTGGCGCAGGATGGTTTGTGCGTCGGATTTGCGGTGCAATAGGTTGCGGCGTTCTGCGAGTTCTTTAAGCGGCATTTTGAGCGGCCTTTTCTGGGTAGAGAATGTCTTTGAAAGGTGCCTCACCGAGGCGACGGTAAGCTTGCAGGAAGGTTTCTTCTTTAGACATTCGCAAGGAGAGGTAGCCCAAGACCAAGCGTTCGATGGCAGGCACGATTTCGTCCGCGCCAAAGCCGGGGCCAGCGCGTGTCCCGATTGTTGTGGATTCCGTGCCGTCGCCACCAAGGGTGATTTGGTAGTTCTCGACGCCAGCGCGGTCGAGGCCGAGTATACCGATGTGGCCCACATGGTGGTGACCGCAAGCGTTGATGCAGCCCGAGATTTTGATCTTGAGCGGGCCTACTTCGTGCTCCAGTTTCAACTCGTCAAAGCGTGTCGCGATTTCTTTGGCGACAGGGATGGAGCGCGCGGTGGCCAGCGCGCAATAATCCATGCCCGGGCAGGCGATGATGTCGCTGATCAGGCCGATGTTTGCAGTCGCGAGGTCCACGTCGCGCAGGGCTGTGTAGATGGCTAGCAGGTCGGACTTGTGGACATGCGGCAGGATCACGTTTTGCTCGTGGCTGATGCGTAACTCATCGTGGCCGTATTTCGTGGCAAGGTCCGCCATGACGCGCATTTGCGCAGATGTCGCGTCGCCCGGTGTCGCACCATGTTGCTTGATCGAGATCGACACGATTGCATAGCCGTCGGCGCGGTGCTCGGACAAGTTGGTGTCTGTCCAAGAGCGGAAGGCAGGGTTGGCCAAACGGGCGGCGTCATAGCCGTCGGTGGATTTTACCTTGAACGCAGGGGGCGCAAAAGAATGTTCGATTTCTGCAAGGAATTGCTGGTCAATACCGCCAAAGAGGGGCTGAATTTGTTCGAAACGTTCATTTACGAGTTCTTGGATTTTGTCGATCCCGTTCTCGTGAAGGGTGATTTTGATGCGTGCCTTATACTTGTTATCGCGACGCCCGAGCAGATTATAGACGCTCACAATTGCCTCGCAATAGGGCAGAAGATCCGCCTTTGAGACAAAGTCGCTGAGCACTTTTCCGATCATCGGTGTACGGCCAAGACCGCCGCCAACGATGACTTTATAACCGATCTCATTTGCCTCATTGCGCACAACTTGGATGCCGATATCATGGGCGCGGATCACGGCGCGGTCGGCTTCACAGCCTGTCACGGCGATCTTGAATTTACGCGGCAGACCTTGGAATTCGGGGTGATCGGTGGACCATTGGCGCAGCAGTTCGGCTACTGGACGCGGGTCCTCGATCTCGTCTTTTGCGGCACCTGCGAAATGGTCGGCGGTCACGTTGCGGATCGTGTTGCCAGAGGTTTGGATCGCGTGCATGCCGACGTCAGCGAGGTCTGACAGCATGTCAGGCACATCGCGCAATTCTGGCCAGTTGTATTGGATGTTCTGGCGCGTGGTAAAGTGGCCGTAGCCCTTGTCATATTTGTCGGCGAGGTGGGCAAGCTGGGTCATTTGTGCGGAGTTGAGCGTGCCGTAAGGGACGGCGACGCGCAGCATGTAGGCGTGCAATTGCAGGTATAGACCGTTCATCAAGCGGAAGGGTTTGAACTCGTCTTCGGTCAGGGAACCGTCGATGCGGCGCGCGACTTGGCCGCGAAATTGGGATACGCGCTCACGCACAAAAGCCTCGTCGAAGTCATTGTAAACATACATGATTTAAGCTTCCTGCTTGCCGTGAGAATAGTTGGATGGGCCGCGTGTGCGGAAGGCCTCGCGGAAGTGTGTTGGCGCGGGGCCGTTGTTGGTTTTCTTGGCCTCGGCGAGGTAAACGCCGACGACGATGGACTGGTCCGCTTTTGCCTCAAGCAGGCGGATGTCGCCGTGCGCCTCGTCGGTGATCAACTCGGCCTCTGCGATGTTGCGGGACCATGTGTTGTCTTCT
>DFSO01000029.1:5547-15498 GCA_002378665.1 Loktanella sp. UBA3435
CGTAGAATTGCGATGTCACAAGGCGTGCACTGGGCGTGCACAGCGCGTGCACAGGGAACGGGATGATTTGCGCGGGGTCAGTGGCGGCGATGCCTGCGATGAAGCCGATGGAGACACCAGCGCTGAGGATGGTTTCAGCCTCTTCGTTGATGCGGCCAGAGCCATGCTTGAGGCGGACGACGTGGGCGCCTGTCGCGATGTGGGCGAGGACCAAAGAGGCGGCATCTTCTGAGCCTGCGTCGAAGATTGTTGCCTCGCGGCGGGCCAGTTCCAGGATTTCAGCCGTGACGCGGCCGTCGTGGATAATGACGTCGGCCTTGTCGATGGCTTTGCGGGCTTTCAGGGTCAAAAGGTCCGCGTCGCCAGTGCCTGCGCCGACGAAATCAACGTGGCCTGCTTTTGCGGCGGTCATGATGTGCCTGTCGAGGAGGGCCTCAAGAGCGGGGAGGATGCCAGCCTCGCCATGGGCGTCCATCGCGGCGGGGCCTGCGGTGAAGTAGAATTCCGACCAGAAGGCACGGCGTTTGGCGCCCATCGGCAACACTTCGACGGCGTGGCGAAAGTTCTTGCCGGTTCTTGCGAGTGTGCCGAGAGAGGCGGGCAGGGTCGCTTCTAGATCAGCTTTGATGGCGCGGGCGAGAACTGGCGCAGCACCTTCGGTCCCGATCGCAATTGTCACAGGATCGCGGTCCACGATTGCTGGTGTGATAAAGGCGCTGTCGTGCAGGTTATCGACGATGTTGACGAGTGCGCCCTCGGATGCTGCAATGGCTGCGGTGCGGGCGTCTTCGATAGCGTCTTCATCGGCAGCATAGAAGAGAACGGCGTCGGTAACGTCGCCCGTTTGTAGCGCGCGTTGGGTAAGGGACAGCTTGCCGTCTGCGGCCCAATAGAAGATTTCGGGGGCGGCATTTTCCGCGAAGACACAGATCTTGGCTTCGGTCTTCATCAAAAGGCGCAATTTTGCGAGGGCTGCGTCGCCGCCGCCAGATAAAACGATGCGCTTGTTTTCGATCGCAAGAAAGATTGGAAAGTGCTTCATGGTCCGTATCCTCTAATTTCAGACCTCAATATAGAACAATTGTTCTGGATTGTGCAGTATGCTGCGGCTAGGTAAGGACAGTTGTTTGGTTTACTGCGCAAATCGGAGTAATCTTTCCAAGTGAATGGAGAAAACAGAATGTCGGTGCGAATAGACGAGATGGATCGGAAGATTTTACGGGCGATGCAGGCGGATGCGGCGCAATCTTTGGACGAAATCGCGAAGGTTGTGGGGTCGAGTAAGACGCCTGTCTGGAATCGTATCCGCAAAATGCGCGAGGCGGGGATCATTGGGCAGCAGACGGTGATGCTTGATGCCGAGGCGCTGGGGTTTGAGGCCTGTTTCTTTGTGCTTATCCGCACGTCCGAGCACGACAAAGGCTGGCAAGAGCGGTTTTTGGCGGCGTTGATGACGCGGGCGGAGGTGCAGGAGGCGCACCGATTGGCGGGGGATATCGACTATATTCTCAAGGTGCGGGTGCAAAATGCGCGGGCCTATGACACGTTTTATCAGGCGCTAATTTCCGAGGTGAAGGTGTTCAACGTGACGGCGCTATTGTCGATGGAAGAAATCAAATCGACGATTGCATTACCAATTTAGATTTGGCGATTTAGGCCTGCACCATGAGGGTTTCGAGGCCGTGGAAATGGTAGACGTCAGCGTATTTCGGTGGGCTGGCGAGGCGTAGGTTGGGGCAGCGGGCGAAGAGGGTTTCCAGCGCGATTTGCAGTTCTAGCCGTGCCAAGGGCGCACCGACGCAAAAGTGGATACCGCCGCCGAAGCTGGCGTTTTTCGGACCCGCGCGGGTGGGGTCAAATTGGGTTGGGTTTGCGTAAGCTGTCGCGTCACGATTGGCGGCGGCAAGGAGGCAGCCAATTTGGTCGCCGCGTTTGAGGGCGTGACCGTAAAACTCCATGTCTTCATAGACGTAGCGGGTGAACATATGCAGTGGCGGGTCGTGGCGGATGACCTCTTCGACGGCGGTGGGCGTGATGGTTTTATGCCCGATTTCGAGGAGGGTTTTCACGCCGTTGCCAAGGGTATGAACGGTCGCCTCGTGGCCCGCGTTGAGGAGCAGGATGCAGGTGGTGATCAGCTCGTCTTCGGTCAGTTTATCACCCGCTTCATTGGCCGCAATCAGCGTTGAAATGAGGTCGTTAGCCGGATTTTTACGTTTGTGTCCGATATAATCACGGATGAAGGCGCTAAAGGCCTTTGTTGCGGCCATTGCGTCGGCCTCGATCTGGGGCGTGCGCTGTGGTTGATACATGGCAACCATGGCGTTGGACCATTTGAGCAAGTCGTCGGCGTGGGTCTCGTCTACGCCAAGAAGGCGCGAGATGATGCGTACGGGCACGGGCTGTGCGAAGGCGGTGAGCAGATCGAAGGGGGCCGACGGGAACCTGTCGATGGCTTGATTGCATAGATCGGTAATGTCGGGTGCTAAGGCGGCAATTGTGCGGCTGGTGAAGGCGCGCAAAACGAGGCCACGCAGGCGGGTGTGAACGGGCGGCTCTAACTCCAGCATGGAGTGGGATTCGATTTTGTAGAAGGGCGCGAGGGCCTCGGGGATAGGCCGCGCAAATTCGGGCGGGCATTCGCGGCCCATGCGTTTGTCGCGCAAGGCGGCTTGGGTCGCTGCGTAAGAAACGGTGCAGGCCATGCCGTAGTCGTCCCAATAGAACAGATCGCCCGCGGTGCGGGTGCGTTCATAGAACGGGTAGGGATCTTGCACGAAGGCGGGATCTTTTGGATTTTGCGCGAAATGTTCCATGGCGCAATCTTTGGCAAGGCTCGCTGGTCAATGCAAGAGACGGCAGCTAAAGTTGTCGTCATGACAGCCACTTATCGCAACAGCTTTATCGGGATTGCCGCCTATTTGATGGCGGTGGCTGCATTGGTTGCGGGGATTTGGTGGTATGGGTATGGCGCGGGGCTGGCGCAGCTTGGCAAACGCGCAGAATCGGATTTGGCCTTGGCGGCAAACGGTTTGGTGGGCGAGTTAGAGCGGTTTCGCGAGTTGGCAGTTTTGATGGCGGATCATCCGTTGGTTTACGCGGCACTTGAGACCCGGAACGATGAAGAGGCTGTGACGCCGGTTTTGCAAGAGATTGCTGATAAAACGGGAGCGATTGAGATTGCGCTCGTGGATGCGTCGGGCAAGGTTTTGGCGGCGACACTTGGGGCGGATGAAAGCCCTTTGAAGGGGCGCGCCCATTTTGAGCGCGCGTTGGATGGTGCCTTGGGCATTGATCATTTGTTGCGAGCGGGCACTGGTGAGCGGATTTTCGTCTTTGCGGCCCCTGTTTTTGCCGATGACGGACCAGTTGTCGGGGCGATTGTGGTGTCAGCGGGCGTTGAGGCGGTTGAGGTCGCGTGGCGGGCAGGGGCGCCAGTTCTGTTCTTTACCGACGGGGCGGACATGGTGTTTGTCGCATCGCGGTCCGAGATGGTTTTGACCTCTGTTAAAAGCGGCAATTTCATCGACTATGATCAGCGCCGCGTGCACGGTTTTGACATTTGGCGCGTTGATGGCGGGCGGTATTTACCGCGTCATGCCTTGCACTTGACCCAAGACTTGCCCGTGATTGCGATGCGTGGCGAGATCATGATTGATACGGCCCCTGCGCGGCAATTGGCGTTGTTGCAGGCAGCGGCGGCAGGGGCGTTGTGTTTGGCGTTTGGCGCGTTTGGATTTCTGGCAACCCAGCGCAGGCGCACATTGTCAGAGGCAAATGCGAAGCTCGAGTCGCGGGTGAAAAGCCGCACAGCACAGCTTTTGGAGGCCAATACAGATTTGCGTCGCGAAGTGGCAGAGCGTCGCGCGGCGGAGACCAGTTTGAAAAAGGCGCAGGCCGATCTGGTGCAGGCGGGAAAGCTGTCGGCCTTGGGGCAGATGTCGGCGGGGATTAGCCATGAGTTGAACCAGCCGCTAATGGCGATCCAGTCGTTTGCGGAAAATGGGGTTGGCTTTTTGGAGCGCGGAAAGACGGAGGTGGCGGCGCAGAACTTGGGCCGTATCTCGGAACTGGCGCATCGCATGGGGCGGATTATCAAGAACCTGCGGGCGTTCTCGCGGCAAGAGGTTGAGCCATTCACGGATGTTGATTTGGGCAAAGTTGTTGATGCGATGCTTGAGTTGTTGGAGCCAAAGATCGCCGAGGCGGGCATTGCGGTTCATTGGGCGCGTGGTGCGCAGGTTATCGTGCGCGGTGGCGAGGTCAGATTGCAGCAGGTGCTGTTGAACCTAGCGTCCAATGCAATTGATGCGATGGAACGCAGCCCGCAGAAAATTCTGACAATTGATGTTGGGCGCGTGGGCGACAAGGTTGTGGTTTCGGTGAGTGATACGGGGCCGGGGATCAAGGAGCCTGAAAAGATTTTCGATCCGTTTTATTCGACGAAAGCTGTCGGCGCAGGTGAAGGGATGGGGCTTGGCTTGAGCATTTCATACGGGCTCGTGCAAAGCTTTGGCGGCGCTATTCGGGGTCGTAACTTGGACGAAGGCGGTGCTATATTTACCGTCGAATTGATCCCTTCTGCTATGGAGCCTCGCTTGTGACCAGTCGTGTTTTGCTCGTTGATGATGACCCCGCGATCCGCGAGGCGTTGGGGCAATCCTTGGAGTTGGAAGGGTTGGAGCCTGTTTTGGCTGGGTCTTATGTCGCCGCGAAGGATTGGTTAACGCCTGATTTTGACGGTGTTGTTGTCACCGATATTCGCATGCCGGGACGGGACGGGTTTTTCCTGTTGGATCATGCGCGCACTGTTGATCCTGATTTGCCAGTGATTTTGCTGACGGGCGAGGGTGATATCCCGATGGCCGTGAAGGCGATGGGCATGGGCGCGTTTGATTTCCTAGAGAAACCCTGCGGACCGAGGCCGTTTTTGGCAGTGGTCACAAAGGCCCTGAAATCGCGTGCATTAGTGTTGGAAAACAGGCGCTTAGCACGTGTTGTTGAGAAAGGCGACGCGGCTGAGCGGATGCTGTTTGGCCAGTCTGTGATGGCCCGCGAGCTGCGTGCGCAGGTCCGCCAGATTGCCCACGCTGGCACCGATGCGTTGATTTCGGGAGAGCGCGGTTCGGGGACGTCAAAGGTGGCGGAGGTCATTCATTTGTTGTCGGAACGTGCGGCGCGTCCGTTTGTGAAGCAGCCCTCGGGCGTGTTGGACGCTGACGGATTGGGTCGTGCCTTGGAGGCTGCCGAGGGTGGCACTCTCTATCTGGATGAAGTCGGGCGATTGGCTGCGGATGTGCAAGCGGCGCTGCTTGGGCATATTGAAGCGGGGCTCAATCTGCGAATTTTGGCGGGCACGACGAAGGCCTTGGATGAAGAAGTTGCGGCAGGTCGTTTGCAGGAAGACCTGTTTTACCATTTTGATGTCATGGCTGTGCGCATTCCGTCGTTGCGTGAACGCAGCGAGGATATTCCGATCCTGTTTCGTCACTTTGTGGCGCAGGCCTGCGAGCAGGCGAATTTACCGCAACCCGAAATCGGTCAGCAGGTGATCGCGGGTTTGATGGCGCAAGATTGGCCGGGCAATGCGCGGGCGCTGATGAATGCGGCGATGCGCTTTGCAATGAGGCTAAGTGATGCGGTTGACGACAAGGGGCAGGGCTTGGCTGAGCAGATGGCGCAAGTTGAACGGTCCTTATTGATTGCTGCATTGCAGCGCCATGAGGGCCGCGCGGGTGAGACCGCGCTTGAGCTGCAACTGCCGCGCAAAACCTTTTACGACAAGCTAGCCCGCCACGGATTGCGCGCCGAAGATTTTCGCACGACTTAGACTTGTGCGAAATCCCGCACTGTTAGCCTTAACGGCTGTGTGGATTTCCGCACAGATCTATTGGCCGCCACTGAGTCTTTTTTCTAAATGCATATTTTTCAATGGTTTAGGCGTCAAAGGTTAATCGGCAAAACTCCGCTTGCCAGTTGACTTCGTTGTGCGCTGTAATGCGGCATCTGGCCCGATCTTGGGGCTGTGACTTACGTTCTGGGAGGAACTCACATGAAATTTTTGAAGAAAGTGGCCGTATTGGCCGCAATGTCCGTTGCTGCAAATGCTGCAAACTCAGAAAGCCATTCAAACGGCTGTGACGAGGGCGAAGTTGTCGTCAAGTTCAGCCACGTGACCAACACTGACAAGCACCCAAAGGGTATTGCTGCACAGTTGCTGATGGACCGCATCAACGCGGAAATGAACGGCACAATGTGTATGGAAGTTTTCCCGAACTCCACACTGTATAAAGACGAGCAAGTGATCGAAGCATTGCTTCAGGGCGACGTGCAATTGGCTGCACCTTCCTTGTCATTGTTCGAGTCGATCACAAAGTCTTACCGTTTGTTCGACCTTCCGTTCATGTTCAAGAACATCGCAGCTGTTGACGCGTTCCAGTCGTCTGAAACTGGCCAAGCGATGAAAAACAACATGCAGCGTCGTGGCCTTCAGGGTCTTGAGTTCTGGCACAATGGCATGAAGCAGATTTCTGCGAACAAGCCTTTGGTCGCACCAACAGATGCAAACGGTCTGAAGTTCCGCGTGCAGCCGTCCGACGTGCTTGTGGCACAGATGGAAGCGCTTGGCGCGTCCCCACAGCCAATGGCGTTTTCCGAAGTTTACGGCGCTTTGCAGACTGGCGTTGTGGATGGTCAAGAGAACACATGGTCCAACATCTACGGTCAGAAGTTCTTTGAAGTCCAAGACGGTGTGACTGAAACCAACCACGGCATCATCGACTATATGGTAGTTGCGTCGGTTGATTTCCTCGACAGCCTTGATCCAGCGGTGCGTGAGCAGTTCCTTACGATCCTGAACGAAGTGACTGTTGAGCGTAACGGCGCGGTTGGCGCAGTTGACGATGCGGCACGTCAGTCCATCTTGGACGCTGGCGGCAAAATCGTTGAGCTGACACCAGAGCAGCGTCAGGTTTGGGTTGATGTGATGAAGCCAGTATGGACTCAGTTCGCTGAAGAAGTTGGCCAAGAGAACATCGACGCCGCACAGGCAATCAACGAGTCTATGTAAGTCTAACGACGTATTGCGCGGCCCGAGCAAGACTTGGGCCGCGCTTTTTGCAAATGCAGTTTGGGGGAGACAGCGCATGAGCGGCAAGTATGAAGCGACGGGGCCAGTGGGCCGATTTGTCGATACGTTTGAAGAGTCAGCGATTGCGGCCCTTTTGGGGATGATGACTTTGCTCACATTTACCAATGTGATCATGCGCTATGTGTTTAACAATTCTATCATTTGGAGCCTTGAAGTTGTGACCGCCATGTTCGCTTGGCTGGTCCTGTTTGGGCTTTCTTATGGGTTCAAAGTGACGGCGCACCTTGGTGTTGATGCGGTCACGAATATGCTTTCGCCAGCTCTGCAAAAGACGGTTGCGTTGATTGTCGGCGCGTTTTGCATCTTTTACGCGATGCTGATTTTGAAGGGGTCTTGGGACTATTGGGCGCCTTTTGCGGATCTGCCGCCAACGACGGGGCGCTGGTTCCCGACGGGGCTCGATTATGCCGCTAGGGGCCGTAGTTTCTTTGAAACTGACCAAATCCCGATGCTGTCATGGATGCGCCCGCTTGAGGACTGGATCAATTACGGCGAAGCCTATTCCAAGATGCCACGCATGATCCCCTATACGATCCTGCCGATTGGGGCCGCGTTGATGCTGTTCCGTATCGTGCAAGCCGTCGGGCGTGTCTGGACGGGTGCTGCATCCAGCCTGATCGTCAGCCACGAGGCCGAAGACGCTGTCAAAGAGGCTTCGGCCTTAAATAAAGGGGCATAAGCCATGGAAGTTCTTGTTCTCTTTATCATGATCATCAGCTTGCTGTTGATCGGTGTGCCGATTGCGGTCTCGCTTGGCCTATCGTCGATGATCTTCTTGTTGGTGATGTCCGATACCTCGCTCGAGTCGATTGCGCAGTCGCTGTATCAGGCGATGGCGGGCCACTATACGTTGCTGGCTATTCCGTTCTTTATTCTGGCGTCGAGTTTCATGTCGACAGGCGGTGTGGCCCAGCGGATTATCCGTTTTGCGATTGCTTGTGTGGGACACCTACAGGGTGGCTTGGCGATTGCGGGTGTAATGGCCTGTATGATCTTTGCGGCGCTCTCAGGGTCTAGCCCTGCGACGGTTGTGGCGATTGGGTCAATCGTGATCGCGGCCATGACACAAGCGGGCTATACTAAGGAATTCGCGGCAGGCGTGATCTGTAACGCGGGGACTTTGGGTATTTTGATCCCGCCATCGATTGTGATGGTGGTCTATGCTTCTGCCACGGATGTATCCGTGGGCCGTATGTTCCTAGCAGGCGTGATCCCCGGCCTTTTGGCAGGTGTGATGCTGATGATCACCATCTATGTGATGGCACGGATCAAGAACATGCCAAAAGGCGAATGGCTGGGTTGGGGCGAGATTTTCTCCAGCTTCCGCGATGCACTTTGGGGGTTGATGCTCATCGTGATTATCATGGGCGGCATTTATGGCCATCCGTGGATTGTGAACGGGGCGCTTGGCTGGAAGCCGGGTGCGTTTACGCCGACAGAAGCCGCTGCTGTGGCCGCTGTGTACGCTTATATCGTGGCGACGTTTATCTACCGCGATATGGGGCCGCTGGCCGCAAAAGATGGTCGCAAGGCCTCATCTTTGCTGCGCAAGCCTTGGGTGCTGGTCACCGGGTTCTTTCATATCGATACGCGTAAGACATTGTTGGAAGCTGGCAAACTGACCATCACCTTGATGTTCATTATCGCCAATGCCTTGATCCTCAAGCACGTTTTGACCGACGAGCAAATCCCGCAGCATATCGCGGATGCGATGTTGGGTGCGGGCATGGGGCCAGTGATGTTCCTTGTGGTGGTCAACGTGATCTTGCTCATTGGTGGGCAGTTCATGGAACCATCAGGCCTTATCGTCATCGTTGCACCGCTGGTGTTCCCGATTGCGATATCCTTGGGTATTGATCCGATCCACCTTGGCATCATCATGGTGGTGAACATGGAGATCGGAATGATTACGCCGCCTGTGGGTCTCAACCTGTTTGTGACTTCTGGTGTCGCCAACATGCCGATGATGGCCGTGGTCCGCGCCGCATTACCATTCCTTGCCATGCTGTTCGTGTTCCTGATTATGATCACCTACATCCCGATTATCTCGACCTATCTGCCCACGAAGTTCATGGGTCCAGAGTTGATCGTGAACTAAAGGGGCGCTTGCGCGCGAGATATTATAGTTTGGTGAGAGGCCCCGTCTGGTGAACAGGCGGGGCCTTTTGCGCTACATGGTGGAGCCTCCGGCGGGAATATTTGTGGACATAGAAAATCGGGGGCGGGGTTGCAAATTGGGGGTGTGCCGCGCATTGAGGCGGGAACGAATGACGTGAGCAGATGATACCACGGATTGATGCGGCCAAGCTTTTGGCGGGTGAGGCGGATGCGATGGCGTTGGCGGCCGAAGCCGCGACAGGTGTCGGGTTTATGACCGTTTATAATACGCCTTTGACTGGACCGATGGTTCAATCCGTGATTGACGCCTATGCCGCGTTTTTTCACCTGCCCGCTGCGGCCAAGTCTGGCTATGATATGTCGGTGACGGGATCAAACCGTGGCTGGGGTGCGGGCGGCGCAGAGCAGGTCGATCCTGATGCGAACCCTGATTATAAGCAGGTGTTTGATTGCGGGTTTACTCTTGTTGAGGATGATCCGATTGCCGATGCGAACCTATCGTTTTATGCGCCGAACCTCTGGCCGCATCAGCCTGCGGGTTTTGCCGAGGTTTTGCAGAATTACTATTTGCAAAGCACTGATTTTGCGCTGAATTTGCTCTGTGCGATTGCCGAGGCTGTTGGCGAGGATGGGGAGTATTTTCGCGATAAGTTTACCCGTCCGATGGCGCTCTTACGGGGGAA
>DFSO01000029.1:15752-17247 GCA_002378665.1 Loktanella sp. UBA3435
CGGGGGAATTTGTGATCAATTTTGGCGCGATGCTAGAGATGTGGATGGGTGGCAAGATCAAGGCCACGCCGCACCGTGTAATTGGCACGAATGCCGAGCGGATTTCGGTGCCGTTGTTTTTCAATCCGAACCATGATGCGGATGTCGCACCGATAGGGTCAGGACAGTCGATTGATGCTTGGGTGCATTTGAAGAAGCGCTATGACGAGACTTATGTGCACCTGCAAAAGAAGTAGTTAGTCGCGTAAATCGCTGAGCGCGCGGCGGCCTAATTCGCAGGCCAGTGTCGGGTCTTCGCGTGCTTGATCGGGCAGGGACCAATAGGGCATATTGTGGAATTGTGTGCCGCCGTCATCTGCTAACGCATTGGCAAGGCTTCCTTTTGTCTTGAGGTAGATGGTGCCGTCGCTGCTGACGAGGCTGAAAACCGTGCCGTCGTAATAGAGGCAGATGCCGCCGAACATTTTACGGTTTGTAATAGGGCCTAGATCCGAGAGCAGGTCGATCGCGAAGGCAATGTCTGCGTCGGAGATGCTGCTCACTTTGGCGCGGTGATGGCATCGTTGAATTTGATCGACTCGCCGCAACCGCAGGCGTCGACGACGTTCGGGTTGCGGAATTTGAAGCCTGATTCCAGCAGCGAGGTCTCGTAGTCAATTTCCGTGCCAAAGAGGAACATTTGCGCCATCGGGGCGATCATGACGCGGGCGCCTGACGTTTCAACAACTTCGTCTAGAGGGTTGATTTCACTGACGTATTCCATGGTGTATTCCATGCCCGCACAGCCGCCTTTTTTCACGCCAATGCGCAGGCCTTCAGAGCCGTCTTTGGCCATGAGTTTTGCGATCTGTGTGGCGGCTTTGTCAGTGATCGAAACCGCTTGTTTTCCGGGGATGCCGAACATGGGAAGTCTCCTTACCCTTTTAAGATAGGGTCGTGTGCGCACTATTCCAAGCCCTTTGGTAGGGCGTTGAAATACTTACATAAAACCGAGCTCTAAGCGGGCCTCGTCGGACATCATTTCCATGCCCCATTGGGGTTCAAACGTCATGGCGACGTCGACGTGTTTCACGCCAGGGAGTGGCTCGACCGCGTCGGCGACCCAACCGGGCATTTCGCCAGCGACGGGGCATCCGGGTGCTGTGAGGGTCATGATGACGTTCACGGCGTTTTCGGGCGAAATATCAATCGTGTAGATCAGCCCCAGATCGAAAATATTCACTGGGATTTCAGGGTCATAGACGGACCGAATGGCCTCTACGACGGTGTCGTAAAGCGGGTGGTCTGTGCTTGAGGGCGCGATCAGTGGTGTGCCTTCAACGGGGGTGCTTGCGTCTGTCATTTTGGTCTGTCCTGCTATTCCTGACTGTTCATATAGGGTTTAGCGGGGGGGCCGTAAAGGGCGGTGACATACGTGCACGGGGTGTGCACCGCGCGTGCACGGGGAAATGGCAGCATTGAGCTCAAATTATCAGATCCTGCTCCACGCGCGAAT
>DFSO01000073.1:0-5466 GCA_002378665.1 Loktanella sp. UBA3435
TTTTGGATCATCACTTTCTTCATGCGATCCACCTTAACGACTGGGCCAAATTTCCGCGACCACCTCTTTCTTAAAATCTCCTGTTTTCCGCTGCCAAAAACCCCGTTCAAAACTTATCCCGTTGTTGAAGGTTTCTGCCCGACTTTGCCTCAAAAATACCAACCGAAACTTTGGCTCTGCATTCCTTCCGCTGCTCGCAGGCCCAATCGAAAGAAAATCGCCGCAAAATCCTTGTCTGTTAACCTTGGATTGGTTGACCACCTCTAAGCAGGGGGGTATGCAGCGATAAGCTTATTTGGGTGCAGCCTTGTGCGCACCGTCCCGAAAAGGAAACGCCCGTGCAGGACATGCTGAACGAATACCTTCCGATTATGATTTTTCTGGGGTTGGCGATTGCGCTGGGCGCGATCCTGATTCTTGCCGCGGCGATCATTGCCGTGCGCAACCCAGACCCTGAAAAAGTGTCTGCCTATGAGTGCGGATTTAACGCTTTCGACGATGCGCGGATGAAATTTGACGTGCGGTTCTACCTCGTGTCGATCCTGTTCATCATCTTTGACCTTGAGGTTGCGTTTTTGTTCCCATGGGCGGTCGCGTTTAAAGACCTATCTATGGTAGGTTTCTGGTCGATGATGGTGTTCCTCGGGGTGCTGACAATCGGCTTTGCATACGAATGGAAAAAGGGAGCGCTCGAATGGGAGTGATGACCGGAGCCAATACGGCTGGCGCTGACCGCGATTTCGCGACAGCAGAGTTTAACGCGGAATTGCAGGACAAGGGTTTCCTTGTGACCTCGACCGCGGACATGGTGAACTGGGCGCGCACGGGCTCGCTGCACTGGATGACCTTTGGGTTGGCCTGTTGTGCAGTTGAGATGATGCACACATCCACACCACGTTATGACCTTGAACGTTTCGGCACAGCGCCTCGCGCCTCCCCGCGCCAGTCTGACCTGATGATCGTGGCTGGCACGCTGACCAACAAAATGGCGCCGGCGCTGCGCAAGGTTTACGACCAGATGCCAGAGCCTCGCTATGTGATCTCGATGGGATCCTGTGCGAATGGCGGCGGCTATTACCACTATTCCTATAGCGTTGTGCGCGGCTGTGACCGGATCGTCCCTGTGGACGTTTACGTTCCAGGCTGCCCACCAACGGCAGAGGCGCTGCTTTACGGCTTGCTGCAACTGCAACGCAAAATCCGCCGGACAGGGAACATCACGCGATGAGTGAAGCACTGCAAGAACTGGGTAATCACCTTGAGATGAAGCGCTCTGATTGCGTGCTGTCTTGGGAGGTTGCGTTTGGCGAGTTGACGGTCACGATTGCACCGTCTTCGTTGGTGTCATTTGTCGATTTTCTGAAAACAGACGGTGCGTCCAAGTTCTCGTCGCTGGTGGATATCACGGCTGTGGATTACCCGACACGGGCGAAGCGGTTTGACGTGATCTACCACTTCCTGTCGATGTATCAGAACCACCGCATCCGTATCCGCACCCAAATCCGCGAAGATGAAATGGTCCCGTCGATCATTGACGTCTACCCTGCGTCCAACTGGTTCGAGCGCGAGATTTTCGACATGTTTGGCATCCTGTTCACAGGCCACCCAGATTTGCGTCGCATCCTGACCGACTACGGCTTCCGCGGATATCCGCTGCGCAAGGATTTCCCGACGACGGGTTACACCGAAGTGCGCTATGATGAAGTGCAAAAGCGGGTTGTGTATGAGCCAGTGTCACTGGTCCAAGAATACCGCCAGTTTGATTTCATGTCTCCTTGGGAGGGTGCGCAATACATCCTTCCTGGTGATGACAAAGCAAAAGAGGGTGCAAAGTGATCGTGATCGGAACAGTTCTGCTTGCAGCCTTCAATCCGTATGTGATCGGCGTAGCTGTATTGGTCGGGCTTGCAATTCCATCTTCACGTGGGATTTGGCTAGGTGCAATACTTGGTGGCCTCGCGTTTCGCATTACATATTTTTTGCCTGTCTTCCTACCCTTCAATGGGTTCGTAGACATCGGCATGGTAATTCTCGGATCGATGGCCGCTTTTTTCTGGGCCGCATTTGCAAACCGCTCAGTACGCCCGCGAATGGAAACCATTTTTAGAACTGGATCTAAATTATGATGGAGGGCGATATCCGCGTGAACCACTACGATGACGGCACAACTGACGCCCTGACAGGCGAGCAGAAAATCCGCAATTTCAACATCAACTTTGGCCCGCAACACCCTGCGGCCCACGGCGTTTTGCGTCTTGTGCTGGAGTTGGACGGCGAGATTGTTGAGCGGTGCGATCCGCATATCGGCCTGCTGCACCGTGGCACCGAAAAGCTGATGGAAAGCCGCACGTATCTGCAAAACCTGCCATACTTTGACCGTCTCGATTACGTCGCGCCAATGAACCAAGAACATGCTTGGTGTCTGGCGATTGAAAAGCTGACAGGCACCGAAGTGCCGCGTCGTGCGTCATTGATCCGCGTTTTGTATTCCGAGATTGGCCGCGTGCTCAACCACCTGTTGAACATCACCACACAGGCGATGGACGTAGGCGCTATGACCCCGATTTCTTGGGGCTTTGAAGAGCGCGAAAAGCTGATGGTGTTCTATGAACGGGCTTGCGGTGCGCGTCTACACGCCGCTTATTTCCGCCCCGGTGGTGTGCATCAGGATCTGCCTGATCAACTACTTGAAGATATCGACACATGGGCGATTGCGTTTCCTAAGCTGGTGGATGACATCGACACGCTGCTGACTGAAAACCGTATTTTCAAGCAGCGTAACTGCGATATCGGCATTATCACCGAGCAGGAAATCCTTGATTGGGGGTTCTCTGGTGTGATGGTGCGCGGCTCTGGCCTGCCTTGGGATTTGCGTCGTTCGCAGCCTTACGAGTGCTACAACGAGTTTGAATTTGAAATCCCTATCGGCAAAAACGGCGACTGCTATGATCGCTACCTCTGCCGTATGGAAGAGATGCGTCAATCCACATCCATCATCCGCCAAGCCATCGCAAAACTGCGCGTGGAAAAGGGTGACGTGATGGCCCGTGGCAAAATGGCCCCGCCGACACGTGGCGAGATGAAGACCTCGATGGAGGCGCTCATCCACCACTTTAAGCTTTATACCGAAGGGTTCCACGTGCCAGCGGGCGAGGTTTATGCCAGCGTTGAAGCGCCAAAAGGCGAGTTCGGCGTGTTCTTGGTGGCTGATGGATCGAACAAACCGTATCGTGTAAAAATTCGTGCGCCCGGATATCTGCACTTGCAGGCGATGGATCACGTGGCCACAGGTCACCAACTGGCCGATGTGGCCGCTATTATCGGCACCATGGACGTCGTGTTTGGGGAGATTGACCGATGATGCGCTCAATTCTGATCCTGACTGCCATATCCTTGTCTGGCTGTATGTCCGTGACGGATTTCCGTTCGGGCATGGGCGGCGCGGGCGGCGGTTCTACACAATCAGCCGTAACGCCAGTCGTCGCGCCAATCATGCCCGCACCTGTCCCTGTGACCCCAGTGCTGACCGCAAAAGAGCGGTTGGTTTCTGCGATCGAAGGGCAGGGCTGTGAGCTGAACGCGACCAACGTTGGTGCTGTTTTGACCAACGCCTCGATCACACGCGAAGAATTAATGCAACTCGTTCCGCCGCTGCAATCCGAAGGTCGGGTTGCTGTGTCGGGTAGCGGTGCGATCCGTGTGATCTCTTCTCAATGTACATGACGCTAAAGTGACCGGAACAAACTGATGCTGCGCAGACTATATCACGACCAGCCCGACGCCTTTGCGTTTACACCCGCAAACCAGAAATGGGCCGAGGCTCAGATCACGAAATATCCCGAAGGCCGGCAAGCCTCCGCGATCATTCCGCTTTTGTGGCGTGCCCAAGAGCAGGAAAGCTGGCTGACCCGCCCTGCGATTGAGCATATCGCGGCGATGCTGGACATGGCCTATATCCGCGCGCTGGAAGTGGCGTCATTCTACTTCATGTTCCAACTGCAACCCGTTGGAACTGTTGCACATATTCAGGTTTGTGGCACATTGTCCTGCATGATCTGCGGCGCCGAAGACTTGATCGGTGTGTGTAAGGAAAAGATCGCGGGCAAGGCGCATGCGCTGTCTGCTGATGGTCGTTTCTCTTGGGAAGAGGTCGAGTGCCTAGGCTCTTGTGCCAACGCACCAATGGCCCAGATCGGCAAAGACTATTACGAAGACCTGACCGCTGCACGCCTGAGTGAAATCATTGACGAACTCGCTGCTGGCAAGGTGCCCGTTCCTGGCCCGCAAAATGGACGTTATGCAGCAGAACCTTTGTCTGGTTTGACCAGCCTTAAGGATCATGACAGCGGCAAGAAGCAATATAACGCTTCCGTGCAATTGGCTGTGGATATTGGCGATACTGTGAAGCGGATCGACGGGACAGAAGTGCCGTTGTTGACGCCGTGGTTGGGGAAAGGCGGCAGCAAGCCAGCCGCTGCGAAAGCCCCTGCAAAAGCGAAACCAGCAGATGCTAAAGCTGTGCCTGTTAAGTCCGCGGAAAAGGCAACCGCCGCCTCTGCGGCTGTGAAGCCTGCGCCAACAGCAAAACCTGCCGCGAAAGCCAAGGCCGCGCCAAAGGCGAAAGCCGTTGAGGCCGCACCATCGGAGGGCAAAAAGCCACGCTTGATGGCCGCACCGCGCAAATCAGGCGCAGATGATCTCAAACTGATTTCTGGCGTTGGTCCGAAACTTGAGGGCGTCTTGAACGAACTTGGCTTCTGGCACTTTGATCAAATTTCAAAATGGACGCCTGAAGAGATTGCTTGGGTCGATAGCCGCCTGAAGTTTAAAGGCCGTATTGAGAGCGACGATTGGGTGTCACAGGCAACCAAACTCGCCAAGGGCTAACTAGATAGGGGTCTGTTTGCAACAAACCCCACAAAATAAGGTGTGTTTATGCCGAAAACCTTGTGTTTAGGGGACGTCGGGACCAAAAGGCATTTGCGACCTTGCGATGTGGCTGTCACTGCGTCGGAAAAGTCGTGAAACACGAGGGTAAGCCGCCGGCGTATAAGGCGCACCCTGAGGGAGATTGAAGACGATGACTGAAACATCACGAAACATTCCGCGGATTGCTTTTATTTCCGCGCTTTTCGGCATTCTGGCGGCGGTTGTTGCTGGTTGGGCCTTCACTTTTAGCATTCTGGGAGCGATCTTGATCGGCCTGCTCGTCGCGTTGATCGTGGCGATTATTCTGTGGCTGGGGTGGACTGAACCACAAGCGACTGCAACTGCTACGATGCCTGCTGTGTCTACAAATTCTTCGGCGACGACTGCTGTTGGTACCGATGCAGTGGCAAGCAAATCTTCGGCCGCAAGTGCTGCACCTGCTGCTGTTGTGACGATGCCGACGTCAACTCCTACCGCGAGAGCCGCGAATGAAGTTGCCGCTCCCGCCAAGCCCGCTGCTGCGAAAGCTGCCAAGCC
>DFSO01000073.1:5812-24482 GCA_002378665.1 Loktanella sp. UBA3435
GAAAGCTGCCAAGCCCGCTGCAGCGAAAGCACCAAAGGCTCCAAAGGCTGCTCCCGCAAAACCAGCGGTTCTGGCCAAAGCCCGTGCTGGCGGCGCGGACGATTTGAAGATGATCAAAGGTGTTGGTCCAGTGCTTGAAAAAGCGCTGAATGCATCTGGCGTCTTCCACTTCGACCAAGTCGCGGTTTGGAAAAAGGCCGATGCGGTTTGGTTTGATGAAAACGTCAAAGGCGCAAACGGACGGGTTGTGCGTGACGAGTGGGTCAAGCAAGCAAAGATTCTGGCAAAAGGCGGGACAACCGAGTTTGCCAGCAAAGTAAAGAAAGGCGGCGTTTACTAAACGCCGACTAAGATTAGATGTCGCAGAACCAAAAGGAAGCTTCCACAGCAGGACACGTGGCGCTAGTCATGGCTGGGGTAGGGATCTTTTGGATCTGCGCCACCTTCGCGGGTGAAAAACTGGGCCTGTCCAACCGGACGCGTGCCCTTTTTGATCTTGCAGCGTTGGCCGGTTTCGGCTTTGCGCTTTATTTGACGTTTAAACTCTGGCGGGACCGCCGACACGATGAGGATGAGGGCTGATGCTCAAGGACCAAGACCGGATTTTCACGAACCTTTACGGGATGCACGACCGCACGCTGAAAGGCGCGCAGGCACGTGGTCACTGGGATGGCACGGCTGCGATCATTAAAAAAGGTCGCGACTGGATCGTGAATGAGATGAAAGCCTCTGGCCTGCGTGGCCGTGGCGGTGCGGGTTTCCCGACAGGTCTTAAATGGTCGTTTATGCCCAAAGAGAGCGACGGTCGCCCGTCTTACCTCGTTGTGAACGCTGACGAATCCGAACCGGGTACATGCAAAGACCGCGAAATCATGCGCCACGATCCGCATACATTGGTCGAGGGCTGCTTGATTGCGTCCTTCGCGATGAACGCGAACGCGTGCTATATCTACATTCGCGGTGAGTATATCCGCGAGCGTGAAGCCTTGCAGAACGCCATCGACGAGGCCTATGCCGCTGGTCTGGTTGGCAAAAACGCCGCGAAATCCGGTTGGGATTTTGACATCTATCTGGCCCACGGCGCGGGTGCCTATATCTGCGGCGAAGAGACTGCTCTACTCGAGTCCCTTGAGGGTAAAAAGGGTATGCCGCGCATGAAGCCGCCGTTCCCTGCGGGTGCCGGTCTTTATGGTTGCCCGACAACAGTGAACAACGTGGAATCGATTGCCGTTGTGCCGACGATTTTGCGGCGTGGTGGTAGCTGGTTCTCTGGCATTGGCCGCGCGAATAACGCCGGCACCAAACTGTTTGCGATCTCTGGCCACGTCAACAACCCCTGCGTTGTTGAAGAAGAAATGGGCATTTCGTTTGAAGAGCTGATTGAAAAGCATTGCGGCGGTATTCGCGGCGGCTGGGACAATCTGAAGGCCGTTATTCCGGGTGGCTCTTCCGTGCCAAACGTGCGCGGCGAGGATATGCGCGACGCGATCATGGATTTCGACGGCCTGAAAGAGAAGGGCTCGTCGCTTGGCACTGCGGCGGTCATCGTGATGGATAACTCCACCGATATGATCAAAGCTGTTTGGCGCCTGTCGAAGTTTTATAAGCACGAGTCTTGTGGCCAGTGCACCCCATGCCGTGAAGGTACGGGCTGGATGATGCGCGTCATGGGCCGTTTGGTCGAAGGCAACGCAACTGTTGACGAAATCGACATGCTTTTGTCGGTGACCAAACAGGTTGAAGGCCACACGATTTGTGCGCTTGGCGATGCGGCGGCTTGGCCAATTCAAGCGCTGATCAAGAACTTCCGTGGCGATATTGAAGATCGGATTGCGCAGCACCGCAGCGTAATTGCGGCTGAATGAAAACGCACATTGGTTCCATTCCAGAGGTGCGCCGCTTTAGCTGGCTCGTCCTCGCACTCGCGGCGGCCATCTATTTTGTTGGATTGGCCGTCACTAGGTTCGGCGCGGGCAATGAAATTGCCACTTATATTGGGTATGGGCTGATAGCCGTTGGGGCTATCGCATTGGCGAGGGTTCTTGTGGATGCCGTCATGGGGGCCTTTGAAGACCTGAAGATTGCGATCATTTTGGCTGTTTTAGGTGCCGCTGCCTATGGCATCTGGGTCACCGTTTCACCCGTCAATTGATCGGAGCCGACAATGCGTAAACTCGTCGACGGTTTCCTAAGCCTTCTGGCTGCAATCGCCACGGTTGCGATTTGTGGCGTGCCGTCGTGGTTCACTTACCAAGCCATCATGGCCAAAGTAGCGCCGACATGGGCATGGGCGGGGGTAATCGCCCTCGGCGGCGTTGGGTTCATTATGACGCTGACGTTCTTGCGTAAAGCCTTTTCAGGTGTGAGCCCCTCGCGGGATCGTCCGCGCCGCTAGGGCTACCCTTTTGGAATTCTTCCGCTAAATTGGCGTAAACAGGGGAGAATAACATGCAAGATTTCGCAAGCTACGGATGGGCCTTAGCGGCTGTCGCACTTTACGGCGTGATGGCCCAAGTGTTGAATGCCGCAACAGGTATCCGCAAGGGCAAGCTCAAGATGGTGCCCGGTGCGCACCACGAGCCAGATTTCAACAATCCTGCGTACCGCCTAGATCGCGCCTATATGAACTCGATCGAGACGATGGTGTTTTATACCGCACTTGTGCTGACGGCTGTGATGGCGGGGGCTGATCCGCTTTGGGTAAATATCCTTGCGGTTATCGGATTTTTGCTACGCGCGTCGGCGAACGTTTTGTACCTGCGCGGCATCGGCGGCCAATATGGCGGCTTGCGCACGGGGTTGAGCATCGGCGGCAGCGTTGTGAATATCTGTCTAGCGGTGCTGACCTTCGCGGCGGCTGTTTGGTATCATCAATAACATGCTGGATGATTTTGATCCCTTATTAGTTGGTGTAGAGGGCACGCGCAAAATGCGGATCGTCGGCGCCATTGTAGGTGCCTTGCTCGGTGGGCTGATTGGCTTTCTGTTCGGTTTTGCGACGGTGCAGATCGTGCCTGTTTGGATTATGATCGGCTACATCATTATTGGCGCTACTGCGGGTGGATTGCTTGGTGCACTCTTCGCAGGATTTATTTTCATTGCCTTGTTCGTTGTTGTCGTGGGAAGCGCCGTGTTCCTTTTCAAATATGTCTTGGGAATTTGATGCAGTTAGCGGAACTTAACGTCGGACGATTGCGCGGGACGACCGACGATCCCATCGTCGCGGAGTTCATGGAAAACCTTGACCGGATCAACGGGCTTGGCAAACGGATGCCCGGTTTCGTGTGGATGATGGAAGGTGCCGCGGGCGCGGGTAATACAGAGGCGAAGATCGACGGCGATCCGCGATATGTGCCGAACCTGACGGTTTGGGAAACGGCAGCGCAATTAGAGACCTTCGTGTTCAAAACGCTGCACGCCAAATTCATGGAACGTCGCGCCGAATGGTTCGAGGCGCTTGAAACGATGCATTTTGTCATGTGGTGGGTGCCTGACGGGCATAAACCGACTTTGGCTGAGGCATTGGCAAAACTCGCGCAATTACAAAGCAATGGGGAAACGCCAGCGGCCTTTGGCTGGGACTATTTGCGCGCCAATCCACAGCCGCCTGCGTAAATCCGCCAAAAATGCGTAAATCAAAGACCTTTTATTGAATAACACAGGCTTTGGCCCGACATAGAGCTCCAAGAAGACGTCTCATATGGCGTTCAAACAGGAGTGAGTCTAATGAAATTGACCGCAGTTATATTTGGCGTTGCTGCAATCGCGATTGCTGGCCTTGCAGGGGCAGCATCCGCAAAGCCCGCGTTGAAAGATGTGGCCGCAGTCCGCGAGGGGATTATCGCGACGGGCATGGCGTATGAAATTACGCAAAAATGCAGCAGCATTAGCCCACGGTATTTCCGCGCGATTGGGTACCTGAATACGCTGAAAAGCCACGCAACCAGCCTCGGTTACACTGATTCCGAAATTGATGCCTACACGGATGATAAGACTGAGGAAAACCGACTCAAAGGAATTGCACGTAGCCGACTGGCCGATTTGGGTGCCGTCGAGGGCGATGCGGCCAGCTTTTGCACCGTTGGACGGGCTGAAATCGCTAAAAATAGCGTCATTGGGCAGCTCATGCGCTAAACATCAGAGCCTTAAGAAAACGTTTCGTTCAAGGCAGCCGTGAAAGATACACCTTTCGCGGCTGTTTTTTTATCAATCTGACTGGCATCGCGGCCCATGTCGCGTTAGAACCGCCCCAACGCCCGCACGCCGTTTTTACGCGCATGGGTCAAAGGAACATAAAGGCGCGCCATGTCTGATCTGAAAAAAGTCGTCATTGATGGAACCGAGGTCGAAGTTGATGGGGCGATGACGCTCATTCAGGCCTGCGAAGTGGCGGGCGTCGAAATCCCCCGTTTCTGTTACCACGAACGCCTTACAATTGCTGGCAACTGCCGCATGTGTCTGGTTGAAGTTGTGGGTGGCCCGCCAAAGCCAGCCGCGTCCTGCGCGATGCAGGTCCGCGATTTGCGCCCTGGTCCAGAGGGTCAGCCGCCCGTCGTGAAGACCAATTCCCCTATGGTTAAAAAGGCCCGCGAAGGTGTGATGGAGTTTCTCCTGATTAACCATCCGCTCGATTGCCCGATTTGTGACCAAGGCGGCGAGTGCGATTTGCAGGATCAGGCGATGGCTTACGGCGTCGACTTCTCCCGCTTCCGCGAGCCAAAGCGTGCCTCTGATGATCTGGATCTTGGCCCGTTGGTCGAGACCCATATGACCCGCTGTATTTCCTGCACCCGCTGCGTGCGCTTCACCACGGAAGTCGCGGGCATTCACCAGATGGGCCAGACGGGTCGCGGCGAAGATGCCGAGATCACATCCTATTTGGGCGAAACGCTTGATTCGAACATGCAGGGCAACATCATCGATCTTTGCCCCGTTGGTGCGCTTGTGTCCAAGCCTTACGCCTTTACCGCCCGTCCGTGGGAATTGACCAAAACCGAATCTATCGATGTGATGGACGCGCTTGGCTCGAACATCCGCGTCGACACAAAGGGCCGCGAAGTGATGCGCCTTTTGCCGCGCAACCATGACGGCGTGAACGAAGAGTGGATTTCCGACAAAACACGTTTCGTTTGGGACGGCTTGCGCAAGCAACGGCTCGACACACCTTATATCCGCGAAAACGGCAAGCTGCGTAAAGCGGGCTGGGGCGAGGCCTTGACGGCCGTTGCTGCTGCGATGAAGGGCAAAAAAGTTGCGGGTCTCGTTGGCGATCTGGCGTCTGTTGAGGCTGCCTTTGCTTTGAAGCAGTTGATCGAAGGGCAGGGCGGCAACGTCGAGTGCCGGACTGATGACGCAAAACTGCCTGCGGGCAATCGTTCGGGTTATGTTGGCAATGCTGCGATTGAAGATATCGATGCGGCACAGACAATCCTGCTGATCGGCACAAATCCACGTGAAGAATCACCAGTCTTGAACGCGCGTCTGCGCAAGGCATGGTCGCGCGGCGCGAATATCTCGCGCGTTGGCGCACCTGTTGATCTGACGTTTGACGTGATCGAGCTGGGCACAGACCGCGCCGCACTTGAGGGTGTAAAAGCCACCGAGGGCGCATTGGTCATCATCGGCCAAGGTGCGTTGAACGAGGCTGACGGCGAGGCTGTTTTGGCCGCTGCGATGGCTGTTGCTGCAAAGGGCAAGTTGCTCGTGCTGCACACTGCCGCTGGCCGTGTCGGTGCGATGGACGTGAACGCTGTGACGGACGGTGGCATGGCCGCCGCAATCGAGGGCGCAGACGTGATCTATAACATGGGCGCTGACGAGGTTGATGTGGCCGCTGGCCCAATCGTCATCTACCAAGGCTCGCACGGCGATCGTGGTGCGCACCGCGCTGACATTATCCTGCCATCTGCAGCTTATACCGAAGAAAACGGTCTGTTCGTGAACACCGAGGGCCGCCCACAACTGGCGCTGCGTGCATCTTTTGCGCCGGGTGAAGCCAAGGAAAACTGGGCGATTTTGCGGGCGCTTTCTGCCGAACTCGGCGCGACACTGCCCTATGACAGCATGAGCGCGCTCCGCTCCGCCATCGTGGCGGCTCATCCGCATTTGGGTGACATCGACGTTGTTGCCGAAAACGCTTGGAGACCCTTGAAGCCAAAGAAAATGGGCAAGGCCGATTTCCGCAATTCGGTCACCGACTATTACCTGACCAACCCAATCGCCCGCGCATCCAGCCTGATGGCAGAGCTTTCGGCAAACGCCAAAGCCCGCAAAACGGCAAAGATGGCAGCGGAATAAGTGAAGCATTTGGCGCTCATATCCCTCACGGCATTTGCTGCTTGCGAGCCTGTCCCACAGGTCAGCCAAGGGGTTATGACACCTGCCTATCAAGGGATCGAGACCCGTCTTTTGGACGGTGATCTGGTGAACTTTCGGGTACAGATGACGGGGGCTGCGACGCCTGACGACGTAACAAAATACGCGCAATGCGCCGCCGTCCAATATACGTTGATCCGTGGGTATGGTTTTTTGCGGCACGTACGGACAAATACGGCGGAGAAGGGCGGGCTTTGGTCCGCAGATGCTGTTTATACAATCTCGCCTGCGCTTCCGCGTGGGTCCAAGACAATTGACGCCGAAGTGGTTGTCGCCGATTGCGGCGCTTCCGGAATTCCAACGGTGTAAGGGGCAGAACTTATGGTCGAATTTTTCACCAATACCAATCTGGGCATCATTCTTGTGATCCTTGGACAATGTCTTTTGGTGCTGGTCCCGCTTTTGGTGGCACTGGCATTCCTGATGTATGCTGACCGCAAGGTCTGGGCGGCTGTGCAAATGCGCAAAGGTCCAAACGTGGTTGGCCCATTTGGCTTGCTGCAATCGTTCGCGGATTTCTTGAAGTATATCGTCAAGGAAATCATCGTGCCTGCGGGGGCCGACAAGGTCGTGTTCTTCCTCGCGCCAATGATCGCCTTTGTTCTGGCCGTTGTCGCTTGGGCGGTGATCCCGTTCAATCACGGTTGGGTCCTCTCGGATATCAACGTCGCAATCCTGTTCGTTTTCGCGGTCTCCTCGCTAGAGGTTTACGGCGTGATCATGGGCGGTTGGGCGTCGAACTCCAAATACCCGTTCTTGGGGTCGTTGCGCTCTGCCGCGCAGATGATTTCTTACGAAGTGTCATTGGGTCTGATCATTATCGGCATCATCATCTCGACAGGTTCCATGAACTTTGGCGATATCGTTGAGGCACAGCGCGGCAACGCAGGCCTGTTCAACTGGTATTGGGTCGCCCACTTCCCGATGCTTTTCCTCTTCTTTATCAGCGCCTTGGCTGAAACAAACCGCCCACCGTTTGATCTTCCAGAAGCGGAATCAGAACTGGTTGCGGGTTTCCAAGTCGAGTATTCCTCTACACCGTTCCTTCTGTTCATGATCGGTGAATTGATGGCCGTGGTGTTGATGTGCGCTTTGATTTCGCTGATGTTCTTCGGCGGCTGGCTCTCACCAATTCCAGGTCTGCCAGATGGCATCCTGTGGATGATCCTGAAAATGAGCGCCTGCTTCTTTATGTTCGCGATGGTCAAGGCGATCACGCCGCGCTACCGCTACGACCAATTGATGCGGATCGGTTGGAAAGTGTTCTTGCCGCTCTCCCTGTTCTGGGTGGTGCTGGTGTCTTTCCTTGCAAAATATGAAGTGTTCGGCGGCTTTTGGGCACGCTGGGCGATGGGAGCTTAATCGATGAACGAACCTTTTGATTATACACGCACCGCGAAATACTTCCTGCTGATGGATTTTTGGAAGGGCTTTGGCCTGACGATGAAATACTTCTTCTCGCCAAAAGCGACGCTGAACTACCCGCACGAGAAGGGGCCATTGTCCCCGCGTTTCCGTGGTGAGCATGCGTTGCGTCGCTATGCGAACGGCGAAGAGCGTTGCATCGCCTGTAAACTGTGCGAAGCGGTTTGCCCTGCGCAAGCGATAACCATCGACGCGGAACCCCGCGACGACGGATCACGCCGCACAACACGCTACGACATCGATATGACGAAATGCATCTACTGCGGTTTCTGCCAAGAGGCCTGCCCAGTGGACGCGATCGTTGAAGGCCCGAACTTTGAATTCTCCACCGAGACCCGCGAAGAGCTGTTCTACGACAAGGAAAAGCTCTTGGATAACGGCGACCGTTGGGAAGCCGAAATCGCGCGTAACCTTGAGTTGGATGCACCGTACCGATGACCGATAAAAACCCCTTTGAAGCAATGATGGCCATGGGTCAGGACTGGGCGAAATCGCTTAATCCGGGCATGGAATCCTTTGCGGGTAAGGGTTTTGAAGACCTGTTCCCGACCATGTCCAAAGAGATGATGGAGCAGTTCTTTGGCAAGGGGCTGAACCCAGACGGGCTTGATGCGAAAACCAAGCTTTTGCTGACGCTGAACGCGCTGACCGTAACGGGTGCCTTGGCCGAAGCGCAGATTAAACTGACCGTGCGCCACCTGATCGCTGCAGGGGCAACAAAACAGGAAATCGCAGAGACAATCGCCCAAGCGGCGATGTTTGGCGGTGTGCCTGCAATGACAAAGGCGATGCAGATCGCCACCGACGTGATGGAAAAGGACGCAGGCCAATGACCGTTGCCGCATTCACATTTTACTTCTTCGCACTGACCACTGTCGCGGGGGGCCTGATGACAGTCATCAGCCGCAACCCTGTGCACTCGGTGCTTTGGTTGATCCTCGCATTTTTGTCGTCGGCGGGGCTTTTTGTGCTCTTGGGCGCGGAATTTGTGGCGATGCTTTTGATCATCGTCTACGTGGGCGCGGTTGCGGTTCTCTTCCTCTTTGTGGTCATGATGCTTGATGTCGACTTTGCCGAACTCAAAGCGGAAATGTCGCGCTATATGCCGCTGGCCTTGCTCATTGGTGCGGTCATTCTGATGCAGCTTGGCATGGCTTTGGGCGTCTGGAACTATGCTGATTTGGCGCAGGCCAATATCGCAGCACCCACAGGTGAGGCACAAAACACAGCGGCCCTTGGCCTGCTGATCTACGACAAATACATCATCCTGTTCCAACTCGCAGGTCTGATCCTGCTGGTCGCCATGATCGGCGCAATAGTCCTGACACTGCGCCACCGCGTAGATATCAAGCGCCAGAACGTGATGCAGCAAATGCACCGTGATCCGGCCAAGGCGATGGAACTCAAAGACATGAAACCAGGGCAGGGGCTTTAATTATGATCGGTCTAGAACATTACTTATCAGTCGCTGCGGCCCTCTTTGTCATCGGCATCTTTGGCCTCTTCCTGAACCGTAAGAACGTGATCATCTTGCTGATGAGCATCGAATTGATGCTGCTGGCGGTGAACATCAATTTTGTCGCTTTCTCCAGCTATCTGGGTGATATGGTCGGCCAAGTTTTCACCCTTTTCGTCCTGACCGTCGCCGCCGCAGAGGCCGCGATTGGACTTGCGATCCTTGTTTGTTTCTTCCGCAACCGCGGCACTATCGACGTTGAAGACGTCAACGTGATGAAGGGCTAATCCACATGGAAAAGATCATCCTATTTGCCCCGCTCATCGGCGCATTAATCGCTGGCTTCGGCTGGAAATACATCGGCGAAAAAGCGGCCCAAGTTACAGCGACATCGTTTCTGTTCTTGGCGGCGTTCCTGTCGTGGGTCGTGTTCCTGTCGTTTGACGGCGTGACCGAGAATATCCACATCCTGCGTTGGATTGAGTCCGGCACATTGTCCACCGATTGGGCAATCCGCATGGACCGTTTGACCGCGATCATGTTGATCGTGATCACGACAGTCTCGGCGCTCGTGCACCTTTATTCCTTTGGCTACATGGCCCATGACGAGAACTTCGGCGAAGGCGTCGCCTATAAGGCCCGCTTCTTTGCATATCTGTCGTTCTTTACCTTCGCGATGCTGATGCTCGTGACCTCGGACAACCTTGTGCAGATGTTCTTTGGTTGGGAAGGGGTGGGCGTTGCCTCATACCTGCTGATCGGGTTCTACTATAAGAAGCCATCTGCCAACGCCGCCGCGATCAAAGCCTTTGTCGTGAACCGCGTCGGTGACTTTGGTTTCGCGCTGGGTATTTTCGCGCTTTATATGATGACGGACAGCATCAAGTTTGAGGACATCTTCGCTGCTGTGCCTGCTTTGGCAGAGACCGAGTTGCACTTCCTTTGGGCTGACTGGAATGCCGCGAACCTGATCGCGATTCTCTTGTTCATCGGTGCGATGGGGAAATCAGCGCAGTTGATCCTGCACACGTGGTTGCCAGACGCGATGGAAGGTCCGACACCTGTGTCCGCCCTGATCCACGCCGCGACCATGGTGACTGCAGGTGTATTCCTCGTTTGCCGTATGTCGCCGCTTTATGAGTTTGCGCCGGAGGCCAAGCAGTTCATCATCTTCCTTGGTGCAACAACAGCCTTCTTCGCAGCGACCGTTGGCCTTGTCCAAAACGACATCAAGCGCGTCATCGCGTACTCCACCTGTTCGCAGTTGGGCTATATGTTCGTGGCCGCTGGTTCCGGCGTTTACGGCGTCGCGATGTTCCACTTGCTGACACATGCGTTCTTTAAGGCGATGTTGTTTCTTGGTGCGGGCTCGGTAATCCACGCAATGCACCACGAGCAGGACATGCGCAATTACGGCGGTCTGCGTAAGAAAATCCCTTACACATTCTGGGCGATGATGATCGGTACACTTGCAATCACTGGTGTTGGTATTCCACTGACAACAATCGGTTTTGCTGGTTTCTTGTCCAAGGACGCAATCATCGAGAGCGCCTATGCAGGCGGCACAGCTTACGCGTTCTGGATGCTTGTGATCGCGGCCTTTATGACCAGTTTCTATAGCTGGCGCCTGATGTTCATGACGTTCTATGGCAAGCCACGCGGCGACCACCATACACATGACCACGCCCATGAAAGCCCACTGACGATGCTGATCCCACTGGGCGTTCTGTCCCTTGGTGCTGTCTTCTCAGGCATGGTGTTTTACAACAACTTCTTCGGCGATCACCACAAGATGGAAGTCTTCTTTGGTATTGCTCAAGAAGAAGCGCATGCAAGCGCCGAGCCTGGCTTCTCGCTGATCTCGCCAGCTTATGCGGAAGGCACGACCGAAGAGGCGGCCCACGGAGACGAGGCCACTACCGAGGAAGCGCACGCCGAAGTTGGCATGCAGCAGCAACCGGGTGTTGGCGCGATTTACATGGGCGAAGACAACCATGTGATCGACGACGCCCACCACGCGCCAAAGTGGGTCAAGGTGTCGCCATTCGTGGCGATGATCTTGGGCTTCAGCCTTGCTTGGCTCTTCTACATCAAGAACCCTGCGCTGCCTGTCGCTTTGGCTAAACAGCAACGTCCGCTGTATAACTTCATCTTGAACAAGTGGTATTTCGACGAACTCTACAACGCGATCTTTATAAAGCCCGCGCTTTGGATCGGTCGTTTCTTGTGGAAGCAGGGCGACACGCGGGTCATCGACGGCTCTATAAATGGCGTCGCCATGGGGATCGTGCCGTTCCTGACCAAGCTTAGTAACAAAGCCCAGACGGGTTACATCTTCACCTACGCCTTCGCCATGGTTCTTGGCATCGCGGCCATGATCACATGGGTCACTATGTTCGGAGGGGCCAAGTAATGGGCAACCTACTTTCGCTCACAACCTTCATTCCTCTGCTGGGGGCGGCCATTCTGGCGGTGTTCCTGCGTGGGAACGATAAAGCTGCACAAAAGAACGCAAAATGGGTCGCCATTGCGACGACAGTTGCGACCTTTATTGTGTCTCTGTTCATCCTTGCGGGCTTTGATCCGGCGAATACGGGCTTCCAATTTGTTGAGGAACGCCCTTGGCTTTTGGGCATGAACTACAAAATGGGCGTTGACGGGATTTCGGTTCTGTTCGTGATGCTCACCACATTCCTGATGCCGCTTGTGATTGCGTCCTGCTGGAACGTGACTGACCGCGTCAAAGAATACATGATCGCGTTCTTGCTGCTCGAAACCCTGATGCTCGGCGTGTTTATGGCGCTCGACATGGTGCTGTTCTACCTCTTCTTCGAGGCAGGCCTGATCCCAATGTTCCTGATCATCGGTATCTGGGGAGGGGCGAACCGCATTTATGCGTCGTTCAAGTTCTTCCTCTATACGTTCCTCGGTTCGGTCCTGATGCTCGTGGCGATCGTCGCGATGTTCTTTCAGGCGGGGACAACAGACATACCAACGCTGATGACGTTCAACTTTGCATCTGAAGACTTCTCTGTTCTGGGCATCCACATCGTGGGCGGCATGCAGACGATGCTCTGGCTCGCATTCTTCGCGTCCTTCGCGGTGAAAATGCCAATGTGGCCTGTGCACACTTGGTTGCCAGACGCACACGTTCAGGCGCCAACGGCGGGTTCCGTGGTTCTGGCGGCGATCCTTTTGAAGATGGGCGGCTACGGCTTCTTGCGGTTCTCGCTGCCCATGTTCCCAATCGGGTCCGAAGTTCTCGGCCCGCTGGTTCTATGGATGTCGGCAATCGCGATTGTCTACACATCGCTTGTGGCACTCGTGCAAGAAGACATGAAAAAGCTGATCGCTTACTCCTCCGTCGCCCACATGGGTTACGTGACCATGGGTATCTTTGCAGTCAACCAGCAGGGTATTGACGGCGCGATCTTCCAAATGATCTCTCACGGCTTTATCTCCGGCGCGCTCTTCCTTTGCGTGGGCGTGATCTACGACCGTATGCACACCCGCGAAATCGACGCTTACGGCGGTCTGGTGAACCGGATGCCAGCCTACGCGCTGATCTTCATGTTCTTCACCATGGCGAACGTCGGCCTTCCTGGCACGTCAGGTTTCATCGGGGAATTCCTTGTGCTGATGGGCATCTTCCAAGTCAACACTTGGGTCGCTGCCATCGCTACATCAGGCGTGATCTTCTCGGCCGCTTATGCGCTATGGCTTTACCGCCGCGTTGTGATGGGCGACCTGATCAAGGAAAGCCTCAAGACGATCACCGATATGACAACCCGCGAACGGTTCATCTTTGTGCCGCTCGTCGTCATGACATTGCTGTTGGGTGTTTACCCCGCATTGGTGCTCGACATCATCGGACCAAGCGTCTCTGCGCTGGTTGAAAACTACGAAATTGCAACTGCCGGCCTTTCCGCCGTCGTCACGCATTAAGGAACGGGTCACATGATCTCTGCTGATATCCAAACCGTAATGCCAGAAATCATTCTGGCCGTTTACGCGATGCTGGCGCTTTTTGCGGCTGTTTACACCACCAAAGACAAGATGGCTCCGCTGCTGACGTGGTTGACCTCTGGCCTTTTCGTCGTACTGGCGTTCTGGATCAGCGGCGGCCATGGGACAGTCACGGCCTTCGACGGCATGTATAACAACGACGGTTTCTCGCGTTTCGCCAAAGTGTTGATCTTGCTTTCCACCGCCGCTGTTCTGCTGATGTCCGAGGGCTATATGCAGCGTCGCGGTTTGCTGCGCTTTGAGTACCCGATCCTTGTGGCCCTCTCCGTTGTGGGCATGATGGTTATGGTCTCCGCGGGTGACCTGATGGCGCTTTACATGGGCCTAGAACTCCAATCACTGGCGCTTTACGTTGTGGCCTCCCTGCGCCGCGATAGCCTGAAATCCACAGAAGCGGGCCTCAAGTACTTCGTGCTTGGCGCTTTGTCCTCTGGCTTGCTGCTATACGGCGCGTCGCTGACCTACGGCTTTGCTGGCACCACATTGTTCTCTGGCATCATGGCCTCAACGGCTGACGGTGTATCTTTGGGAATGCTCTTTGGTGTGGTCTTCATGCTCGCGGGCTTTGCGTTCAAAATCTCGGCAGCGCCTTTCCACATGTGGACACCAGACGTCTATGAAGGCTCCCCAACACCTGTGACGGCGTTCTTTGCAACGGCCCCAAAGGTCGCGGCGATGGCACTCTTCGCGCGCGTCGTGCATGACGCATTCGGCGGCATCGTGTCCGAGTGGCAGCAGATCGTGGCCTTCCTCGCCGTGATTTCGATGTTCCTTGGTGCAATCGCAGCGATCGGCCAGCGCGACATCAAGCGTCTGATGGCATACTCCTCCATCGCACACATGGGCTTTGCGCTCATGGGCTTGGCGGCGGGCACCGTGTTTGGTGTGCAGGCGATGCTGATCTATATGGCGATCTATGTGACCATGAACGTCGGCACATTCGCCTTCATCCTCTCGATGGAAAAAGATGGCCGTCCTGTCACAGACATCCGGTCGCTCAAATCCTTGTCCAAGAAACAGCCGCTGAGGGCGCTTGTATTGCTCATCATGATGTTCAGCCTCGCAGGCGTGCCTCCGATGCTCGGCTTCTTTGGTAAGTTTTACGTGCTGCGCGCTGCCTTTGACGCGGGCCTTGGCTGGCTTGCGATTGCAGGTGTTGTGGCCTCGGTCATCGGTGCGTTCTACTATCTGCGCATCGTCTATTACGTCTACTTTGGCGAAGACACAGATGGTCTGAACGGCAAAATGCCAAAGGTTCTGTGGTTTTTTGCAGTCGCAACTTCGGCAATCGTGCTTTTGGCTTGGGTGCCGGGGATCAACCTCTTTGGCATCGAGACAGCCGCAGAGGCAGCGGCGCAGACGCTTGTTAACTAACACACAGATGGATCAATGGCCCGCCGGCGTTGCGCGGGTCATCCTAGACAGTGTCGACAGTACAATGTCAGAGGCGGCGCGCCGTGCCGCACAGGTCACAACCCCCACATGGATCATGGCCCAGAGCCAAACCGCCGCACGCGGACGCAGGGGCAGGGCTTGGATGACGCCAGCGGGCAACCTCAACGCCACTCTGGTATTCAAACCACAGGCCTCACCATCTGAGGCGGCGCAACGCTCCTTCGTGGCGGCCAACGCCTTGTTCCAAGCACTCTCCATCTATGTGCCCGTCGAAGCTCTGGCGCTCAAATGGCCCAATGATGTGCTGCTCAAAGGCGGCAAGGTCGCGGGCATTTTGCTGGAATCCAGCGGGCAGGGCGGCTGCGTTGATTGGCTCTCTATCGGGATCGGCGTGAACCTACGGCACACGCCGGAAGCCGTGCAAGACGCGACCTTTGCACCAACAAGCCTGAAGGCCGCTGGCGGCTGGGACGTGGAACCAATTGATTTCCTTGCCACCCTCGCCAATGCCTATGCCGCGCAAGAGGCGCTCTATATGACCAAGGGCTTTGGCCACATCCGCGAAAGCTGGCTGAAAAACGCGGCACGTTTGGGCGAGATCATCACCGCGCGTACCAGCCAGACCGAGATCACCGGTATCTTTGACACCATCGACGAAAACGGCAACCTTGTGCTGATCACAGGGGCAGGGCGGCAAGCCATCCCCGCCGCTGATGTCTATTTCTAAAGGAATATCCCCATGCTTTTGGCCATTGATTGCGGCAATACCAATACCGTGTTTTCCATCTGGGACGGGGCGAAGTTCATCGCCACATGGCGGACCTCGACCGAATGGCAGCGCACGGCGGATCAATATTACGTCTGGCTCTCGAGCCTGATGAACATCCACAAAATCGAGGTGGAGATTGACGAGGTAATTGTTTCTTCAACTGTCCCGCGCGTGGTGTTTAACCTGCGGGTGCTTTCGGACCGTTACTTCAATTGTCGGCCCATCGTGGTGGGCAAGCCTGACTGCCTCTTGCCTGTGGCGCCGCGGGTCGATGCCGGCACCGCCGTCGGCCCTGACCGCTTGGTCAATACGGCAGGCGCGTTCGATAGGCATGGCGGCGACCTGATCGTCGTGGACTTTGGCACAGCCACCACCTTCGACGTAGTGGCGCCAGATGGGGCCTATGTTGGCGGGGTGATTGCACCCGGTGTGAACCTCTCGCTTGAGGCCTTACACAACGCGGCCGCGGCATTACCTCACGTCGATATTACCAAACCCCAGCAGGTGATCGGCACCAACACTGTTGCATGCATGCAATCAGGGATTTTTTGGGGTTACGTGGGGCTGGTGCGTGAGATATGCGCTCGGATTAAGGCCGAAAGGGATGTGCCGATGCGGATCATCTCTACAGGCGGACTTGCCCCCCTATTCGGGCAGACGGAGGCGCTTTTTGACGCCTTTGAAGATGATTTGACGATGCACGGCTTGACCGTCATCCACCGACATAACAAGGAAAATACATGAGCCGCAAAAAAGCAGCTGAACGCCTGATCTATCTGCCCCTCGGTGGGGCTGGTGAAATCGGGATGAACGCCTACGTCTATGGCTACGGCCTTCCGGGCAAAGAAAAACTGATCGTCGTCGACCTCGGCGTGACCTTCACAGACATGGACACAACACCCGGTGTGGATCTGATCCTGCCCGATATCGCATGGCTGAAAGCACGCCGCGCCGACATCGAAGGCATTTTCATCACCCACGCCCACGAAGACCACGTAGGGGCCATCGGCCACTACTGGCAATCGCTTGGCGCGCCTGTTTACGCACGTGCCTTTACCGCGAACATCGCACGCCGCAAGCTGGCCGAACACGGGCTACCTGATAGCGTTGTGACGGTGGTTGAACCGTACCCACAGGTTATCGAATGCGGCCCGCTGAAAATCTCCTACGTGCCAATCTCGCACTCGATCCCCGAAAGCGCAGGCCTTGTGATCGACACGCCTGTTGGCCGCCTGATCCACTCTGGCGACTTTAAGATCGACGAGACGCCCGTTGTTGGCGATCCGTTCAACCGCCCGCTTTGGGAAGAGGTCTCTAAAGATGGCGTCAAGGCGCTGATCTGCGATTCCACCAATGTGTTTAGCCCGCTTCCAGGCCGCTCCGAGAACACTATCGGCGACGCGATTGCCGAGATGATGTCGAATGCGACTGGTACTGTGGTTGCGACCACATTCGCGTCCAACATTGCACGTTTGAAAACACTGGCACTGGCCGCGAAAAAGGCGAACCGCTCCGTGGTTCTGCTGGGTCGCTCCATGCAGCGCATGGTGGAGGCTGCGACGCAAGTTGGCATCCTGTCAGGTTTCCCGCCGATTGTGTCCCCCGAGGACGCGCTGAACATGCCGCGCAACTCTATCATGTTGCTGGTCACTGGCTCGCAAGGCGAACGCCGTGCAGCCTCTGCGCAATTGGCACAGGGCAAATACCTTGGGTTGTCGCTCAAAGACGGCGACACTTTCCTGTTCTCGTCCAAAACGATCCCGGGCAACGAGCGCGGCGTGATCCGCATCATGAACCAGCTTTCCGAGTTGGGTGTGGATGTGATCGACGACGCTGGCGGCAAATACCACGTGTCTGGACACGCGAACCGTCCCGACCTTGCGACCATGCATGAGATCGTAAAACCAGAAATGCTGATCCCGATGCACGGTGAACACCGTCACTTGCGAGAGCACGTGAAACTGGGCGAGCAAAGCGGCATCAAAGGCATCGTTGCCGTAAATGGCATGATGATCGACCTGACGGGTGACCGTCCATCCGTGGCCGAATACATCGAGACTGGCCGCACTTACCTCGACGGGTCCGTCAAGGTTGGTGCTATGGACGGTGTCGTGCGCGACCGTATCCGTATGGCGCTGAACGGTCAGATGGTTGTGACGCTGATCTTGGATGAAAACGACGAACCGCTTGGCGATCCATGGGTCGAAATCTCTGGTCTGTCCGAAACTGGCAAGTCGAACACATCCCTCGCGGAAGTTGTTGAGGCGGATCTCGCACAGTTCTTGGGTCGCGCAAACGACAAAACCCTGCGCGATGATGTGAAGCTGGAAAAAGAGCTGAAAAACGTCGCACGCAAATCTGCACAGGGCGAGATCGGCAAAAAACCAGAAGTGATCGTGATTGTATCGCGTCTGAGCTAAGCAAAAGAGGATGGGTTAAAACCCATCCTACCCAGTTGCTATTCCGAACAGATGTAAACCGCGCCGCCCACGGCCACGGCTGATACGGTCGTGGCGGCCAAGACGGCTGGTGTCGATAGAACTGCAAGGGCCGAGGCCGAGGCAGTGCCAACAGAAGCCACGATCGTATCGGCGGCCCCAGTGATCACCAAAGCCCCCGCGGGATGTGACGCTGCTGTATCTGCTACATCGACAGCACCACTGACCAGCGATGAGGTCACAGCGCCAAGGTTCTCTTTGGTATCATTCACGCGCTGGCAAACCGTCTTGGTACACCGCCCGCGATAGTTCCGCTCTCCGGTCAGAATGACATAGCCAGTGTCTGCATCCGCCTCGACAAGACATTTGCCATCCATATCGGCCAAACCATCCAGAAACGCGTAGATATCGCCGCTATGACATTGGCGTAAATTGCCGCTGATCGCAGATGCACCCGCATTGGGAAGCGAAAGTAGGCTCTCGCGCCACGTCACACTGCTATCCAAAACCTCAGGATCAATCTGCAAATCCGCGGCCTCAACCCGTGTCTGGCATAGCTCTGCCGCCGCCAAAGACGGAGCAAGAGCCACTACCAATGACAGGATCGCAGGCTTCATCTTAGCTGGGATCTTTGGCCCGCTCTTCAAAGCTTTTGGCAATAAAAGCAGGGGTATCATCGCCCAAACCAATGACGCGGTTGTCGTTGCGACGGTTGTTATTGTTGCGATCGTTGCGATTGCGGTCGCCGTGCTGATGACGCTCGTGACGCTCGCCTTGCGGCTGACG
>DFSO01000077.1:0-6654 GCA_002378665.1 Loktanella sp. UBA3435
TTTGGTGTGTCTCCGCCAACACCTGATTGGGGTTTAATGATTGCGGATGCCCGCGGATTTATGTCGTTCGCGCCTTGGGGCGTTCTGGGGCCGGTCATTGCATTGTCCTCGCTCATTATCGGGATCAATCTGACAGCAGACGCTTTGGCCAAGGCCCTAGGGATTGACCGTGCACAAAAGGCGCCAGTATGACCGGACCGTTGATAGATATCCGCAACATTTCTGTCGGGTTCACTGGCAAGTCCGGCGCGACCCTGCCGGTGCTGCGCAACATTGACCTGAAGGTGAATGCTGGTGAGAGCATTGGCATCGTTGGGGAAAGCGGGTCGGGAAAATCGACACTTGCCTTGGCTGCGATGGGATACCTCAAACGCGGGCTGCGGCTGATGGATGGGTCTGTCGCCTTTCAGGGCCAAGACATGTTCGCCCGCACACGCACCGAGCTGGAGCAGATCCGAGGCGGCGAATTGGCCCTGATCCCACAGAATTCCGGACAGTCTTTGACGCCAACTTTGCGGATTGGCGCGCAACTGGTTGAGGCGTTGCGCCTGCACGCGGACGTCCCCGAGGCGCAGTATTCTGCCAAAGCGATTGAGCTGTTGGGGCAGGTGCGCCTACCAGACCCAGCCGCAATTATGACCCGCTTTCCACATGAGCTGTCAGGCGGGCAACAACAACGAGCGGCTATTGGGATGGCATTGGCCGGTGAACCGACGGCGCTGTTATTGGACGAACCAACCACTGGGTTGGATGTCACGACACAGGCGCATATTCTCGAATTGCTACGCGATATTGCCCGAGATCGCGGCATGGCCATGGTCTATGTCAGCCACGATTTGGGGGCCATTGCGCGGGTCTGTGACCGCGTTGTGGTGATGTATGCGGGCGAGGTGGTTCTGGAAGGTTCCACACGTCAGGTGCTCAAGACGCCGATTCACCCTTACGCGCGCGGCCTGCTGGCCTCGATCCCGCGGCTCAGCGATCCGCGGCTGCCAGTTGCGTTGGACGGGCGGCCCCCAGCACCGGGTGGGGCGGGGCAGGGGTGTTCCTTTGTTGATCGATGTGCCCTGGCGCAAGACGGGTGTCGGACCAGCCGCCCCGATTTTGAGCGTCTGCCAAGCGGCGAGGCGGTGCGGTGTTTTCACTATCAAGAAGCGCATCAATTGTCATTGACCGGAAGCGGTGCAATCCCCGCCAGCCTTGATGGGGCGTCACCCTCAGCCCTTCATCTGGATGACCTTGCGATCAGTTATCGCCGGCCCGGTTTGTATGACAAAGTGCTGGGTCGCGACAGCGCAGGCGTTCCTACAGTTGACGGGATCGAAATCACGGTGGCCAAAGGCGAAACACTGGGCCTTGTGGGGGAAAGCGGCTCGGGTAAATCAACAATTCTCAAAGCGATTGCGGGGTTGTTGCCGCCATCGGGCGGCAAGATCACAGTCGCTGGAGGACAAGCACTTGCGCCTGAGGTTGAACACCGCAGCCCGGATCATCTGCGTAAAATTCAGCTGATTTTCCAGAACCCTGATGACAGTCTCAATCCACGCCAGACCATTGCCCAAATCCTTGAGCAACCGCTGAAATTATACTTTGGCCTGACGGGTGATGCGCTACATCAGCGGTCTGCTGAGATCCTTGATCGCGTCCGCCTTGGTGCGCACTATCTGGATCGTTTGCCCAGCCAGCTTTCTGGCGGGGAAAAGCAACGGGTTGCAATTGCGCGTGCCTTTGCGGCTGAGCCTGATCTGGTGCTCTGTGACGAAGTGACATCGGCGCTGGATGTATCGGTGCAGGCTGCCGTCCTAGATTTGTTGAATGATCTCAAGGCGACCCAAGGCACGACCTACGTGTTCGTCAGCCATGACCTTGCTGTGGTGCGCGCCTTGTCTGACCGTGTCGCGGTGCTCTATCAGGGGCGGCTTTGTGAACTGGGGCCGTCGGCTGATGTCTATGCCATGCCCTCGCATCCGTATACCGAAGTTCTACTGGGCGCGGTGCTAGAACCTGACCCTGACACGGCCCCAACGCTGAGCGCTGATGATGTGGTTGAGCTGTCACCACCCGCGCAGGGGTGTCCGTTCCAACGCCGTTGTCCGCGCAAGATCGGACGGATTTGTGACACTGATACACCGCCCTGGCAGCAGGGTGTAAAAGACCATACAATCAAGTGCCACCATTCGATTGCGGACCTTGCAGCGGCTCAAGCCGAAGGTGCAGCGGGACAACGCGCTTGAGCAAGCTGCGCTTGGCAGAGGCGCGCGTGTCCGTGCCCATCGCGCAGGCCCACGCACAAGCGGTGCAAGTTCTAAGGGCAAATGGCTGCGATGCCAAATATGCAGAAGCGATTGTCGATCATCTGATGGATGCGGAACTATGCGGTGTAGAATCCCATGGCATTATGCGCGCCCTTCAGTATGCGGATGAGTTCAGACGCGGCTATCTTGTTGCCAATGTGATTCCAAACGTGACCTCTGGCTCCAGTGCAACTGTGGACGTTGATGGGGCTGGCGGGATCGGCATTCTTGCGATGAACGCGGCCACTGACGCAGGGATCGTCGCGGCGCGAAAACATGGTGTTGCCGCCCTTGCGGTGCGCAACATAGGCCATACTGGGCGGTTGGGTGCCTTTGCCGAAAGAGCGGCAGATGCGGGATGTCTGTTCATCGCTTGCGGCGGTGGCGCGCGCGAGCGTTGGCGTATGGTCGCCCCATACGGCGGAAGCAAAGCGGTACTGCCAACAAACCCGTGGTGTCTGGGTATTCCGGGAGGCGCGCAGGGTCCTGTCGTTCTGGACTGCGCGACCGGCCAAGTTGCTGGCGGGTGGATTTATGCGGCACAGCGTGCAGGTGCGACGCTGACTGAGGGATCGATTGTGGACAGCAGTGGCAACCCATCGACAGATCCAGCGGACTACTTCAATGGCGGCGCGATCTTACCAAAGGGTGGCGTTCTGGGTTACGGTCTTGCCACCATGGGCGAGCTGATTTGTGACGCGATGTTGGGTCCGGCAACACTTGAGTGCAATACGTTTATTCTGATGGTGGACACGGGACTATATCGCGCGAAGAGTTCTCTTCAAAACGCTGCAGAAGCCATCTTGGATGAATTGCGTAACTGCCCACCTGCACCAGGGTTTGACCGGGTTGAAGTTTGTGGCGAGCGCGAACAGATACATCGGGCGCAGACGTCTATCTTGCGTTTGCCCGCCCGTACCTGGGAGGCTCTCGTCACGCATCAATAGTGCAATTGGTGGCGCATGTTGCGCGGGGCGGCCGTAACTTTACACAACCGAGACTTAGGTGTTTAGATTTTTCGACTGAATAAGTGAGGTGGCTGATGGATTTGCCAACATTGTTCGAAGTCCTCGCAGCCAGTTTTGATGGTCCAGAAGATATTGAGAAACAAGCGCAAGACGCGCTTCGCACAGCTGATTTTGCAACGCAAACCACCTATGATATGCATCCACTAACAGAGCCGTTCACGACCGTTATGTCACACCCTGACGCACATCCCGTCTGCAGCGTTATTGGGCAAACTCCACTGCCTTGGGCACCTCCGGAAACATCTTCTGATCCGCTTTACATCGCGCATAGCCTGCCGAAGGTGAATGTGGAATTGTTGGGCCCCGACGGTCTGGTCAAGTCAGAGAAGGTCCGGTTGGGGCTCTATGGCATGTTGCCGAATTTCGAATATGGCATACGGAGCCACCCCGCCGAAGAGGTGTTTGTCATGTTTGCAGGGCAAGCCTTCTGGAAACGGGGTGCGGCAGCCTACGAAATCCTTGGACCGGGCGGGCGATCCTATCATCCTTCCATGATGCCCCATGCCAACAAGACTGGAGAAGTGGCGTTCTTATCGGCCTATGTCTGGCATGGCGACGTGTCGACCGAGCAGTATGTTTATGATGGATATCCCGACGCCTAGGTTCAGCACATTGGTAGCGTGGTCACGATGCCGTTCGAAACGCTGCCATCTTGAACTTGAACTGTTACCGCTTGACCTGCATCCCAAAACGCACGATCTATCATGGATTGCCCAACATTACATTTCAGGCGCGGGGACCAGATGGCAGAGGTAATCTGACCCACGCGCGTATCACCAACCATCACAGGCCAAGGTTTGGAACAAGTCGGGCAGTGCCCACCGTCAAATGTTACACCGCGCATTTCACGCGTCACACCCTTTGCCGCGATATCCTGCAACGCCTTGCGCCCGATGTAGTCAATTGAGCCATCGGTCACGCAAAACTTGCCATGCCCAATCTCAAACGGGTTGTTCTCGCGCGTGAACTCATTGCCGTATGACAAAAGGCCGCCTTCAATCCGCTCTATCAGGTTGGGGCAACCGGGGGTGATGTTATGCGCTTGACCTGCGTCCCAGATGGCGTCCCAGAGTGCCGTTCCCAGGTGCCCCCCCTCCAGATATATCTCGAACCCGCCTTGGCGTGAATAGCCCGAGCGGGCGATCAATTGTCTGGTGCCCTGAAAGTCGATCCAGCCGTATTTGAAAAAGCCAACATCGCGGATATGCGCGCCGAAAAGCTCTGCCAGCAGATCTTCGGCCTTTGGACCTTGCACAGCCAGTGGCGACACATCAGGTTCGCTCACCGCGACATCCAGACCACGCCCCAAGGCAAGACCCATCGCATAAAGCAAAACGTCACTGTCCGCGATGGACAGCCAGAACCGGTCCTCTGCCAGTTTCAACATGACGGGATCGTTGATCATGCCAGCCTGTGCATCGATGATCGGAATGTAAAAACAGTCGCCGATCTTTGCGCGGGCGATATTGCGCGGTGTCATCAATTGTACAAGGGCAGCAGCATCCAGTCCCGCAATCTGGACCTGACGCTGGCAGGAGACATCCCAGATCTGGACGTGGGCCCGCAGGTGCCAGTAATCCTCCTCCAGCGTGGGCTGGAACGCCTTGGGCAGCAGCATGTGATTGACGACGGAAAAGCCCCTCACACCGTTCTGTTCGACACGGTCGGTATAAGGCGTGCGGCGGATGCGCCGCGACATGTTCAGGCCGTCCATCAGCGCGAGGTCCACATCGAATAGGAATTGGGGTTCAAGATAATCGGCATATGATATGCGCCTTCGGGGTCTGTCATGGCAAAGCGCAGCGCGATTTGCGTGACCGCAGCGGGCATGTTGCGGGCGGCCCAATAGCGGGCAGTGTCAAAGACCAATTCATACATCGCGTCAGGATCAATGTCTTTGGCGTCGATGTTTTCTGATAGCCGGCCGCCTTCATCCATCTGCGCGGTAAAGGTCACGGTGCTTGTGGTCAGGTTCGTCAATGTCACAGGAATCTCTCCCGCATGGGTGCCATCAGTGCCATTGAGCGTATGCGACGTAAGAGTTGCCATTATTCAATCGAAGCCTTGTCCCGTTTATCTGATGTTGCGGCCACAATCGGGCTAATCACACCGCGACATTTGACATTCACAATGGCAGTTTTGCCGCTGGCCATCGCCCGTTGCAAGGCGGGGGCAAGTTGGTCGCGTGTTTCCACCAATTCACCATGCCCACCTAGACCTTCGCACATCGCGTGGAACGGAATATCGCGGAAATCGGTGGCAAAGTGTTTGCCGTTCGCAAACAGGCGTTCTTGTTGCTGCGAGATACAGTCCAGACCGCCATTGTTGTCGATCACGATGGTGATGGGCAGATTGTCCTGAAAGGCGGATTCAATCGACAGGCCGCCAGACAGAAACGCGCCATCGCCGGAGATCACTACCACATTGCGATTTGGATGCAGCGCCTTGGCAGAGACGCCAAAGGACACTCCAACCCCAAGCAAAGAGTAATTGCCGGGGTGCATGATCCCGCCCAGTTTCTGCCCGCGCCATCCGGCCATGTTCACCGCAATCTCTGACCAGAAATGGGTGTTGCCGCCGTCAAAGATCAGCCAGTCGTTTTCGCCCATTTGCTCCTGCACGTCCAGTGACAGTTGCAGAGGGTGCATCTTGCCGGGCTTGGCACTCTCGGCTTCGATATGGGCGTACCATTCATCCACCCAAGCAGCTCGGCGGGTCCGTTGCAGATCAAACCATTCGGGCCACATTTTGCCCACGCCGCTCAAGGCCTCAAGGAAGGCGCCGGGATCGCAGAGCAGCACCTCGTCGGCAGCTTGATTGTATTCTAATTCTTCGTGGCTGCCGTTGATGCAGACCAGTGTTTGATCCTCAGTGAAAAACGGCGGATTGCCAAAGTTCATTTGATTGTCCAGACGCGCCCCGATCATCAGGACCAAATCAGCCTCGTGAATGGCGGGTTTCGACGGGTGATACTGGTGAAAATCTGCAAGGCCCATATAGGCCTCACATTCTTCGCCAAGCAGTTTGGAATGATAAGGAACGTTGAAAATCGGTAAGCGCAGGGCTTTACCTACCTGTTCCAGCTTCTCCTCGGACTTGGACCACCAGACGCCATGACCACCGATGATAACGGGACGCTTTGCGTTTTTCACCTTCTCCAAAACTACGCCTAAGGCGGTAGGGTCAGGCCATGCACGCGGGGCAGTGCGATCCGTGCGGTTGAACGGGCGCTCGTCCAGTCCCGCATCGGGCGCGAAGGATGAGAACATGATGTCCACCGGCAATGAGATATGGACAGGGCCGGGGTAGCCGGTTGTTGCGGCGGTCCATGC
>DFSO01000077.1:7010-7957 GCA_002378665.1 Loktanella sp. UBA3435
GCAATGGCGACATCGTCGATCTCTTTGAAACCGCCCGCACCCTGACGTTTGAGCGTTGATGATCCGGTGACAAAAATGACCGGGCTGCGTTCGCCGCCTGCCTCCAGCATCGCGGGCACGGCGTTAGCAAAGCCTTCGGGGCCGACAAGGCAAACGACGGGTTTGCGGGTGATGCGGGCGTGACCATCCGCCAAATGCCCTGCGATCTGTTCATGAGGGGTGTTGATGACCGGCATCTGACATTCCATGAATCCTTCAAGCGCAGGATTGCAAAAGCCACCGGCTAGCGTGAACACATGGTCCACCCCTTTTTCTTTGAGGGCGCGGGCCAGCAAAGCGCCGCCTCTGATCATTTTGGAATCCGTCATTGGATATGTCCTACTTCAGGTTTTGGCGGCGAGCCGCAAGGCCGCCTGTGTTTTCGTTTCCGCATCAACGTGCGCGTGACTCGCGTCTTGGAAAATGACATTGGGTCCAAGCTGGTCAATCGAAGTGATGCCCAATTGCGCCATTACAACACTGATATCTGTCGCAAAGCAGCTCAGAAGCGCGTTCAGACCGGCCGCGCCTTCGGCCCCCAAAGCAAAGAGGGCAGGGCGCCCAATCATCACAAAATCAGCACCAAGGGCGAGCGCCTTGATGATGTCTTCACCATTGCGAATGCCACTGTCGAACAACAGCGGGAATTCGGGACCAACAGCGGCACGGATCAGTGGCAAAAGCCGGATCGCGGGGGGAACGCTGTCCAACTGCCGCCCGCCATGGTTCGAGACATAGATTGCGTCGGCCCCCAAACTGCGGATGCGGAGTGCATCCGCCGCAGATGTCACACCTTTGACAATCAGCTTGCCCGGCCATTTGCCCCGCAACCGCTCCAGAAACGCCCAGTCTGCACCAGACCGGCTTGCCCCGCGATCAAAGGTGTTGCTGCCTTTACTATCGGTAAA
>DFSO01000077.1:8280-8776 GCA_002378665.1 Loktanella sp. UBA3435
AAGTCCCAGAATGCGCGGGGCGTCATGGCAAAGGGAACCGTGAAGCCATTGCGCAGATCGCGCACCCTGCGAGAAACCTGCGGCACATCCACCGTCAAGATCAGCGTTTCATATCCGGCAATTTGGGCACGTTCGACCATGGCAAAAGATGCCTCTTGAGAACCGCCAAAATAGAGCTGGAACCAAGCATGCAGTCCCGCCATGCGCGCCATATCTTCAATTGAGGTGGAGGCGGCGGAGGACAGGCACATGGGGAAATCCATGGCCTTTGAGGCACTTGCAATCGACGCGTCGGCCATCGGATGCACAAGATTGCACATGCCCATAGGGGCGATTCCAAATGGCACTTTGTAGGATTGCCCCATAAAAGTCGTGGCTAGAGAAGACTGTGCGACATCTGTCATCACACGGGGTTGCAGCATGACATTATCGAACTGAGAGACATTGCGCGCCGTGCCGACTTCGCGCCCAGAAGCCCCTTCGACAAAATCAAAGA
>DFSO01000045.1:0-14544 GCA_002378665.1 Loktanella sp. UBA3435
TTTGGACCAAGCCCATGCGGCGGACAAATTTCGCAAACGGATTGGGCGTGCGCATTTGCCTTATGGCAACGGGACCTTAGCTGCGGCTTGCCAGCATCATCCCAAACATCCGATGCCAATCCATTGCGATGCGAATTACCTTGCCAGTATGGAGGCCGTTATTCGTGGGCTCTTGGCACGGCAAACCCATGCAAATGCGTGATAATGCCTATCACAGGTTTGTTCTTGGCAATTCGTGACTATGTAAGTTAGGACAGTTGCTAAACGAAAGGACAGATTATGGCCGTATCACCACTCTCAATGAGCAAGTTGGACCCTGTCTGGGAGCGTATCCGCGTCGAGGCTGCTGAGGCCGTCGCCAAAGAATCGCTGATGGGCGGCATGGTGCATAGCAGCATTCTGCACCACGAAACCTTTGAGGCTGCACTTGCGCACCGTATCGCGATGAAATTGGCCTCGCCTGAAATGTCCGAGCAGATTTTGCGTGAACTGGCCGATGAGGCGATGGCGGCGGATGCGACTTTGGCAGCCTCCGCACGGGCAGATATCGTGGCGGTTTTGGACCGCGATCCCGCTTGCCAGCGGATGATCCAGCCACTGCTGTTTTTTAAAGGCTTTCAGGCCATTCAGTCGTATCGCCTTGGTCATTGGTTGTGGAAACAAGGCCGTCTTGATCTGGCCTATTTCATGCAGATGCGGATTAGCGAAGTCTTTGGCGTCGATATCCATCCGGCTGCAAGGATCGGCAAGGGCATCATGATAGACCACGCTCATTCCATCGTGATTGGTGAAACTGCGGTTGTCGGTGATAATGTGTCGATGCTGCACTCGGTCACGCTTGGCGGGACTGGCAAAGAGCATGACGACCGCCACCCAAAGATTCAGGACGGTGTTTTGATCGGGGCGGGGGCGAAAGTTTTAGGCAATATCGTGATTGGCCATTGCAGCCGCATTGCTGCGGGCTCAGTGGTGCTTGAGGCCGTGCCGCCGATGAAGACCGTTGCTGGCGTGCCTGCGCGGATTGTGGGCGAGGCGGGCTGTGCTCAGCCTTCCATTGCGATGGACCAGTTTTTCAAAGACCAACAATAACGCATTGATCTAAAAATAAAAAAGGCCGGGCGTAATGCTCGGCCTTTTTAGTTTTGATTGGCCTGCATTTAAGCAAGCATTGTCATCGGGTTCTCAAGATTGTCCTTGATCGCATTGAGCAAGTTCGCACCCAACGCCCCATCAATCACGCGGTGATCGACAGACAATGTGGTCGACATCACGATGCCAACGGTCAACTCACCATCAGCGCCAACAATCGGCTTTTTCACACCAGCACCGACGGCCAAGATGGCCGAATGTGGAGGGTTAATGATCGCATCAAAGTTATCGATGCCGAACATGCCGAGGTTGGAAATCGCGAAGCTGCCGCCTTGGTATTCATGCGGCGCAAGCTTGCGGTCGCGGGCGCGTGTGGCGAGATCTTTCATCTCGAAAGACAGAGCAGACAGCGACTTCATCTCGCTGTCGCGCAAGACTGGTGTAAACAAGCCACCTTCAATCGCCACGGCCACAGCCACGTCGGATTTGGTGAACTTCAAGGTGCGATCACCTGCCCAAACGGCGTTGGCTTCTGGCACTTGCTGGAGAGCAAGTGCACAGGCCTTGATGATGAAATCGTTGACCGACAGCTTGACGCCACGGCCTTCGAGTTGCTTGTTCAACTGGCTACGAAACTTCATCAGCGCATCAAGGTTGATGTCGCGGCGCAGATAGAAGTGCGGCACGGACTGCTTTGCTTCTGTCAGACGAGAAGCAATGATCTTGCGCATCCCGTCGAGTTTGACCTCTTCGAACGGACGACCTTCATACATCTTGATCACAGCATCAGATGACGGATCAGAGGCCATCGCAGTCGCTGGTGCAGCAGAGGCCGCAGCAGCTGGAGCAGCAGCCTTTGGCGCAGCAGTTGCGTTCTCAACGTCCGCTTTCACAATACGGCCATGCGGGCCAGAGCCTGCAATCGCGGAAAGGTCTAGACCCTTATCGGCCGCAATGCGGCGCGCCAATGGTGTTGCGAAAATGCGATTTTCGTCTTTGGCAGCAGAGGCCGCTGGGGCAGGGGATACCGCCGCCGCTGGGGCCGCCGCTTCTTCCTTTGGTGCAGCAGCCGCCGCAGCAGGTGCCGCAGACACGGACCCAATGTCAGATGCGCTTTCGCCATCCTCCAACAACACGGCGATGACGGCGTTGACTTTCACGCCTTCAGTACCTTCCGCTATGACGATCTTACCGATGACGCCTTCGTCAACGGCCTCAAACTCCATCGTGGCTTTGTCGGTTTCGATTTCGGCCAGAATGTCACCAGAGGAGACTTTGTCGCCCTCTTTCACGTGCCATTTCGCCAATGTGCCTTCTTCCATCGTTGGCGACAGGGCGGGCATCAGAATTTCTGTAGGCATGCTCTTATCTCCTTAACGGTAAGTTACTTTTTTGCAGGCGTCGACGACTTCATCGACAGTCAACAGCGCGTGCTTTTCAAGGTTCGCGGCATATGGCATCGGCACATCTTTACCTGTCAGGGTGATCACAGGTGCGTCGAGATAATCGAACGCCTCTTGCATGATCACACCACTGATAAATCCACCGACAGAGCCCTGCGGCCAGCCTTCTTCAACTGTCACACAGCGGTTCGTTTTGCGAACAGATGCAAGGATGGTCTCGGTGTCCATCGGACGGATTGTGCGCAGGTTGATAACCTCAGCAGAGATACCATCTTCGGCCAGCTTGTCAGCCGCAGCCAAGGCATAAGTCATGCCGATACTGAACGATACGATTGTGACATCAGTACCCTCACGCTCGATCTTGGCCTTGCCAAACGGAATGGTGAAATCGTCGACATCAGGTACATCAAACGACTTGCCGTACATGATTTCATTCTCAAGGAAGATCACGGGGTTATTGTCGCGGATCGCCGTTTTCATCAAACCCTTGGCATCTGCCGCAGAATAAGGTGACACGACCTTCAGGCCCGGAATTTGCATATACCAAGCGGTATAATCCTGAGAGTGCTGTGCACCCACGCGTGCTGCTGCACCGTTTGGACCACGAAACACCATAGGTGCGCCCATTTGACCGCCAGACATATAAAGCGTCTTAGCGGCAGAGTTGATAATGTGATCAACGGCTTGCATGGCGAAGTTAAACGTCATGAATTCCACAATCGGGCGCAGACCAGCCATCGCGGAACCAACCGCGATACCCGCAAAACCATGCTCGGTAATCGGCGTGTCAACAACGCGCTTGGGGCCAAACTCATCCAGCATGCCTTGCGAAATCTTATAGGCACCTTGGTATTCGCCGACCTCTTCACCCATCAGGTAAACAGTCTCGTCGCGGCGCATTTCCTCGGACATGCCCTCGCGCAGTGCTTCACGCACAGTCATCTGCTTCATCTTGGTGCCTTCAGCCCAATCGGGGCTTTGTGGCACAGACGTTGCAACGGGCCCTTTCGCCTCGGCAGGTGCTTTTGCCGCAGCAGGGGCCGCAGCTTCCGCAGGTGCAGACGACGCAACAGCTGCAGACGCATCCTCACCGTCCTCAAGCAGCACAGCAATTGCAGTGTTCACTTTGACGCCTTCGGTGCCAGCAGCAATCAGGATCTTGCCGATGACGCCTTCGTCAACCGCTTCAAACTCCATCGTCGCTTTGTCAGTTTCGATTTCGGCCAGAATGTCACCGCTAGAGACGGTATCACCTTCTTTGACCAACCATTTTGCCAGTGTGCCTTCTTCCATTGTGGGGGAGAGGGCGGGCATTAGAATTTCAATAGCCATGTGTCGTAATCCCCTTACTGGTCTGCATAGATGTCGGTCCAAAGCTCTGACAAATCAGGCTCTGGACTGGTTTTCGAGAATTCGGCGGCATCGTTGACGATCGCCTTGATCTCTTTATCAATCGCCTTGAGGTCGTCCTCACTGGCGTGCTTTCCTGTCAGCAGCATATCGCGAACCTGATCGATTGGGTCACGCTCGTCTTTCATCTTTTGCACTTCTTCACGTGTGCGATACTTCGCAGGGTCAGACATGGAGTGACCACGGTAACGGTATGTTTTCACTTCCAAAATGTAGGGGCCTTTGCCAGAGCGGCAATGTGCAACCGCACGCTCGCCCGCAGCCTTCACGGCCAGAACATCCATGCCGTCCACTTCTTCACCAGGGATTCCGTAAGCGGCACCGCGCTCCCACAGGGATGGGGACTTGGTGGAACGCTTAACGCTCATACCCATCGCATATTGGTTGTTCTCGATCACAAAGACGACGGGCAAATCCCAAAGCTCGGCCATGTTATATGTCTCGTAAACCTGACCTTGGTTTGCAGCACCGTCACCAAAATAGGCGAACGTCACGCGGCCATTGCCCAAGTATTTGTCAGCAAACGCCAGACCCGCACCAAGAGGGACCTGTGCTGCAACAATGCCGTGGCCGCCATAGAAATGTTTCTCTTTCGAGAACATATGCATGGAGCCGCCTTTGCCTTTTGAGTAACCGCCGGTACGGCCTGTCAACTCGGCCATCACACCCTTTGGGTCCATGCCACAGGCCAACATATGGCCATGGTCACGGTAAGAAGTGACGCGCTTGTCGCCTTCCTCTGCTGCGGCTTCCAGGCCCACAACAACGGCTTCTTGGCCGATATAAAGGTGACAGAAACCACCGATGAGGCCCATGCCATATAACTGGCCCGCTTTCTCTTCAAAGCGCCGGATCAACAGCATTTCACGGTAATGTCCCATTAGCTCTTCAGCTGAGACGTTCGGTTTGGCATCTGCCTTTTTGGCTGACATGCATTTCCTCCAACGCGAAAGTAAATTTAGTTTAGTATTAAACTATCTTTACACGACTGCCAAAGGAATTGCGAGAGCCAATCTTACGCCAAGTCAACCAGTAAGATTATAGGAGGGTTTCGCCTAGCGAATAACGATCTCATCTGCGCGGATCAGACCAAGCACATCGCGGGCTTGCTGGTCCAAAAGGTCGAGATCGAGGTAGGTATCAGAGAGGCGGTGCGTCAGGTTTTCCATCCGCGTCACTTCAGCCTGAACCAACACCAGCTCATCTTCCAACGCGCGCTTCTCGGCCAAGATTTCACTACGACGGAATACGCCATAGTCACCTTGCACGGCGGCAAAGGTGAAATAGAGGCCCAACAAAATGGCCCCTCCGAAATATAACAAAGTGCCCATCGCGGGGCGGCTGCGTTTGATCATTGTTCTGCCTCACTGTCACCTCTTGCGGGTGACTACCCAAGGGAATCGCATATTTGATTCGCCTTAGGAATCCCTTTCGTGACGAATTCGCCAGAAAATGAGCAAAGTGAGTCTTTTATGCGATAGAGGCCTGATAGATCGCGTCGATCGTGCCCGCGATTGCCGCGTTGAACTCATCATCTGATTGCTGGGCGGACAGACCTTCGGTCAATGCGCGTGAAAAGCTGGCGATGATGCCTGCGTTCTTTGCCAATCGCGCATTGGCCTCATCGCGGGAATAGCCACCAGAAAGGGCCACAACACGCACAACACGTGGATGGGCAACAACTGGCGCGTAAATACCAGCCACCTCTGGCAAGGTGAGTTTCAACATCACATGGCTGTCAGCAGGCAGCGCGTCGAGGTGCTTGAGCACGGCACTCAGTAACAACTTTTCGGCGTCAGCCTTATCCGCGATGGAAATCGTGATCTCTGGTTCAATGATCGGCACGAGGCCAGCGGCAACGATTTGTGCACCAATTTCAAACTGTTGCGCTACAATCGCCTCGATGCCTGCTGCATTGGCCGCACCAATGACAGAGCGCATCTTGGTCCCAAACATGCCCGCCTTCACGGCACGCGCCAAAAGCGTATCGAGTCCGTCGATTGGTTTCATTAACTGTACGCCGTTGTGCGCGTCCATCAGGCCCTTATCGACCTTCAGGAACGGAACAACGCCTTGATCGTTCCAAAGCGCTTGTGCGGCAGGTTTGCCGCCAATCTCGCGGTCCATCGTCATTTCAAACAGGATCGCGCCGACGACTTTGTCACCTGTAAAGGCGGGGGCATTCACAATGCGGCTGCGCATCTGGTGCATCAGGGCAAACATCTCGTCGTCATTGGCGTAAGCGTCGCCGTTGATGCCGTAGAGAGCGAGAGCCTTGGGTGTGGAGCCACCACTTTGGTCGAGAGCGGCGATAAAGCCTTTGCCGTTGCGAACTTGTTCAAACTGCGCTTGATCGACCATAATAAAAGGCTCCTGTGAATTTCCCATAGGGTGTTCATAGGAGCCTGATATTGTTTACACAATTATGGTTACGCTACCGTTAGCGCAATCAAGTGTTGAGTGCGGCAACGCCGGGCAGCTCTTTGCCTTCCATCCACTCAAGGAACGCACCGCCAGCCGTGGAGATGTAGGTAAAGTCGGCCGCAGCACCTGCTTGGTTCAGCGCCGCTACCGTATCACCGCCTCCAGCAACCGAAATTAGCTTCTTCGCTTTGGTCAGTTTCGCGGCGGCCAGCGCCGCTGCATTCGTCGCCGCATCAAAGGGTTCAATCTCAAACGCGCCAAGCGGGCCATTCCAGATCAATGTCTTCGCGTTGGCCAAAACGCCCTCAATATAGGCAACCGTCGCAGGGCCCGCATCCAAGATCATCGCATCCGCAGGGCAGGCGTCAGGGGCGACAGTTTCGCTTGCCGCGCCCGCCTTAAATTCACGCGCCACAACGATATCGCGCGGCAGGATGATTTCACAGCCAGCAGCCTCGGCCTTCGCCAAAATCTCGCGCGCCGTGTCCGCCAGATCATGTTCGCAAAGGGATTTGCCAACATTGATGCCTTGCGCCGCAAGGAATGTGTTTGCCATGCCGCCGCCAATCACCAAATGATCGACCTTGCCAACAAGGTTACCCAACAGGTCCAGCTTTGTGGACACCTTCGCGCCACCAACAACAGCAACAACAGGCCGCTTGGGCTTGCCTAAAGCAGCCTCAAGCGCGCTGAGTTCCTCTTCCATCAAGCGACCCGCGCACGATGGGCGCAGCTTTGAAATCGCCTCGGTGCTGGCGTGGGCGCGGTGGGCGGCAGAAAACGCATCGTTCACGTAGACATCACAAAGGGTGGCTAAGCGCTTGGCGAACTCAGGGTCATTGGCCTCTTCACCGGGGTTAAACCGCAGGTTTTCAAGCAACAAAACCTCGTCATCTACCATTTCCTTCACCGCATCGCGGTAATCGCTATCGGCGAATGTGACAGGCACACCCAGCTCTTCGGCCACAAATGGCGCGATGTGGATCAGGGACATTTCCTCGACGACTTTGCCCTTTGGGCGACCGTAGTGGGCCATCAAGATGACCTTACCGCCAGCGTCCTGAATGTCGTAAACCGTGTCGGCAATGCGGGAAATACGGGTCATGTCGGTCACGACGCCATTCTCCATCGGCACGTTAATATCCACACGGACCAGCACGCGTTTGCCGTTGAGGTCCATATCGTCGAGTGTCTTCCAAGCCATTTGCATCTCCAAGCGAGCAGAATTTTGCTCTTCATTGCGGCAGATGGGCTGCTAGGTCAACCTCGCGCCTTGGCAATCACGGTTTTGCGCCATATGTAGCTGGGCAACGCGATATATAAAACAGGAGCCCATCATGGCCGATATTACAGATCCAGAGAACACAATCATCATGACGTTGAAAGACGGCGATGTGATCATCCAGTTGCTGCCAGATGTGGCCCCAGCTCACACAGCCCGCATGAAAGAATTGGCCCGCGCAGGCGCCTATGACAACGTGGCCTTCCACCGCGTCATCGACGGCTTCATGGCGCAAACAGGCGACGTGCAGCACGCGAACATGGAAAAAGACTACAACCCTGGCCGCGCTGGCACAGGTGGGTCCGACTTGGGCGATGTGAAAGCTGAATTCTCTAAGGTGCCACACGCACGCGGTTCCTTGGGCGCTGCACGCTCTGCGAACCCAGATTCCGCGAACTCCCAGTTCTTCATCAACTTCAAAGACAACGATTTCCTGAACGGCCAATACACCGTTTACGGCAACGTGATCTCTGGCATGAAGCTTGTAGACAACATCGCAAAGGGCGAGCCACCTGCGAACCCTGATCGTATGATCTCTGTTAAGGTTGCCGCAGATGTTTAAGCTTGCAGCAGTGATGGCGCTTGTTGCGGGCCCAGCATTTGCAACAGGCCTTGAGATTGACGTCGGAGGCGAGGCCAATGGCACAATCAAGATCGACCTGTTTGAGGATACAGCACCGCTGCACGTCGCTCAGATTGTGGCGATTGCGCAAGCTGGTGACTATGACGGCGTGGTGTTTCACCGTGTGATCGAAGGTTTCATGGCGCAAACGGGCGACGTGGAATTCGGCAAGGGCGAGGACACATCCCGCGCTGGTATGGGCGGTTCAGCACTACCTGATATCCCAGCCGAGTTCTCCGACAAGCCGTTTGCGCGTGGCATCGTCGGCATGGCGCGTAGCCAGAACCCCAACTCTGCAAACTCGCAGTTCTTCATCATGTTCGATCAGGGTGATTTCTTGAACGGTCAGTACACCGTCGTTGGTGAAGTCACCGAAGGCATGGAGATCGTTGATCAAATCAAGCTTGGCACGGGTGGCAATGGCGCCGTTGTTGGCGCGCCTGACAAAATGGTTGCCGTGCGCGTTACCGAATAAACCATTTCACCTAGCCCTCTCACAGTTTCGCGAGGGGGCTAGGCGACACTACCCCGCATCGTCACACTCCGACCAAATGATCGGAGAGACCCATGCGCCTATTTCCCCTTATCGCCAGCTTTTGCCTCTCGGCCAGCCAAGGGCTGTCTGATCCTACGTTTTGGGTACATGAATGGCCAAACACCGACTTTGAGACCACAAGCGTTACCAGCTGGGTCGAAATTCTCTCGGGTGGCCCTGCGAAGGACGGCATTCCCGCGCTCAACGATCCGACATTTCACACGGTGGCAAATGAGACCGCGTTACAGCCCCGCGAACCTGTCATCACCCTTGAGATCGCAGGCGAGACGCCCCGCGCTTACCCGATCCGCTACCTCACATGGCATGAGATCGTGAATGATACCGTGGGCGGCATCCCCGTCGCCGTCACTTTCTGCCCGCTGTGCAATTCAGGGATCACATTTGACAGACGCACCACAGCGGGCACGCTGAGCTTTGGCGTCTCTGGTAAGCTGCGCAATTCCGATATGATCATGTTTGACCGCGAGACTGAAAGCTGGTGGCAGCAGGCCATCGGCGAGGGGATTGTTGGCAAGCTCACAGGTGTGGAACTGGAAACGCTCCCGTCATGGATGGAAAGCTGGGAGACATTCCAGATCCGCAACCCCGAAGGGTTGGTCATGGATCAACCTAATTTTTCCCGCGACTACGACGCGAACCCCTATGTGCAATACGACAGCTTGCACCGGCCATTCCTTTATTCTGGCGAACTACCGCCCCACGATATCCCCGCGTTGGCCCGCGTGGTGCGTGTCGGAGACCGCGCTTGGCCTTTGACGCGATTGGCCGAAGAGGGGACGGTTACCCAAGCAGGTATCACGCTCACCTGGGTCTCAGGCCAAGCCTCCGCGCTCGATGATGCCCGCATTTCAGACGGCAAAGACGTCGGCAACGTGCGCGTGCAAGACGCAGCAGGAAACGACATCGTCCATGACGTGATGTTCGCTTTTGCGTTCCACGCGTTCTGGCCGAAAGGTCAATGGATGACCCGACCCAACTAGGCTTGACTTGCGGCCCGCAGCCCTGTCCTTTGCGGCCATGGACCGTAAACCTCAAATAGATACATTCGGCGCAGTTGCCCTCACAGGCTTTGCGCTTCTGCTGGCGTTTAACCAAGTGGTGATCAAGGTCACCAATGGCGGGCTGCAACCGATTTTCTTTGCGGGTGTGCGCTCGGCCGGGGCCGTGATCTGCATTTATCTGTGGATGCGCTGGCGTGGCATTCCGCTGCAATTTCCGCCAAAAACCGTTCTGTTCGGGATCATCACAGGCACGGTTTTTGCCTTTGAATTCATGCTCCTATTCATCGCGCTTGATCTAACGACCGTGGGCCGATCTGGCGTGATCTTCTACTCAATGCCGCTCTGGATGGCGATCCTCGCGCATGTCTTTGTGGCAGGCGACAGGTTGACAATGCGCAAGGCGCTTGGCCTTGGGTTTGCGATTTCTGGCGTGGCTTGGGCCATCCTTGCGCGTGATAGCGGCGAGGCGAATATCTGGGGCGATCTGGCGGCTTTGGGGGCTGCCATCGGTTGGGCCGTGACGGCACTGCTGGCCAAAGCGTCACCGCTCAACAAAGTCTGCCCTGAAATGCAACTGATGTGGCAGGTCGGCGTCTCGGCCCCAATCCTGCTGATCGCCTCATTGTTTTACGGCGACCTGATCCGCGATCTGGCCCCGATCCACCTCTGGGGGCTCGCTTTCCAAATTGTGGTGGTCGTCAGCGCAGGCTTCATCTTCTGGCTCTGGCTGCTTTCGATCTACCCCGCCAGCGGCGTGGCCTCGTTTAGCTTTCTGTCGCCAGTGCTGAGCGTCGGCCTCGGCTGGCTTCTCTTGGGTGAAACAGTCGGGCCAAACCTGCTTGGCGCTCTTGTCCTTGTGGCCATCGGCATCATCCTGATCAATCGGCCAAAGCGGGTTAAGACAGCAAATCCGTCATAACCCTTTGATCGTCGGTCTGCGCAAAACCAACGCGTTTGCAAAATCGCGCCAAACGCTCGTCGCCATCGACGCGGACTTGTAGCGCTTGAATACCAGCAGGCCCGAGCGACACTGCAATGGCATGCAAAACCTCGGTCCCGATGCCACGACTACGCACGGAAGGGCGGATAAACACCTCTTCCACCCAGCCGATCATACCACCAAGGCGCACGGACCAGCCGAATGTAACCAGCACATAGCCCAAGGGCGCCCGTTGCGGGCCAATCAGCCAGACAGCGCCCAGAGGCGACCCTTCGAGCAGGGGGGCGGCCACACGTGCACGATGCTCATCGTCATAGTCCAAGCCGCATTCTTCGTGATAGCGGGCCATCAACGACAAAAGCCGCTCGTCGTCTTCAGGGCCGCCAAGGTTAATTGCAGTGCTCATAAGCGGGCCAATCTTTCGGTGAGGAGGGCAAAGAAGCCATCGGCGTTCAGGCTGCCCATGAACATAGCGTTGGGTTTGCGGTCAGTGACGCGCCACCAATCGGCGACGGTCATGCCAAGGGTGAGGTCGGACTGGGTTTCAATCTCGACGTTCACATGGCGACCCTCAAACAGGTCAGGCTGGATCAGATAGGCGATGACACAAGGGTCGTGCAATGGCGCCCCCTCTGATCCGTATTTCTCTTTGTCGAACCGCTCAAAGAAGTTGGTCCAAGCCGCCACCATATCACCAACCTTCGTTCCAAGCGCGCTAAATGCATCAACGCGGGCGTGGGTCGTGAGCGCATGGTGGGTCACATCAAGCGGCATCACCACGATCGGGATACCAGAGGCAAAGACGATCTTGGCTGCTTCGGGATCGACATAGATGTTGAATTCGGCGGCTGGGGTAATGTTGCCTACTTCAAAATAAGCGCCACCCATCAGCACAATTTCCTGCACCTTATCAACGATGTCAGGAGCCTTCTCAAATGCAGTCGCGATATTGGTCAGGGGGCCAAGCGGGCAGAGGGTGACAGTGCCCGCATCATGGGTGCGCAATGTCTCGATGATGAAATCCACCCCGTGTTGCGCTTGCAGCGGCATCGTCGGGTCGTCCATTTTCGGACCATCTAATCCCGTTTTGCCGTGCACATGCTCTGCGGTGACCAGCTTGCGCTTCATCGGCACGTCACAGCCCGCAAAGACCAAAGTCTCTGGCTTGCCTGCCAACTCGCACACGATCCGCGCGTTCTTTTCGGTCAATGGCAGCGGCACGTTACCCGCAACAGCCGTCACACCCAAAACGGTCACATCCTCAGGCGAGGCCAGCGCCAAAAGGATCGCGACAGCGTCGTCTTGTCCGGGGTCAGTGTCGATAATGATCTTGCGCGGTGCCATGGGATCGTGTCCTTACTTTTGAGACCGCCACAGTGACGCGACAGGCGGGCAGGGGCAAGGGGTCAGACGCGCCCGTGGGCATCCAGCCGCGCATAAAGGGCGTCCGCATCAGGATGGCCCAATTCGAGCGCGTAGATATAGGCATAGGTCAGGAAGAAGCAGACGGTATTAATGTCATTGGTCTGATCCGCCGCTTGGGTATATAGGCCAACCAGCGCGCGACGATCATCGCGCGCATGGGCTGCCAGAATAGTGTCGTTCAGATCGCTCATGCGTCTTGTTTGTCGCGGTGTTCCTGCACTTTGCCAGCAACCCACGCGTGAAAGTTATGGGTCGGCCCATCCATCGCAGGGCTAAAGCGGCCCCCGTCAAACAGCGGCGAATGACGGCCCTTTTGCATGCCTTCAACAACAAAGATGTCCTCTTCAAACACAGTTTTCCAAAGATGGGCGTTACGCGAACGCATATCCTCAGAGGTCTTTGGCTCTGCGTAATAAAGGTGGATATGTTCAGTCGTGCTATTGAGCGTATTGGGTTGCAACACAATCGAGAAGCAGTGGTCGCGTTGCGCACCTAGCAAAACGTTAGGATAGATCGCGACATATTCCGCACCCGTATTCCATTTCTCATCCAAGCCTCTAAAATCAGGGAATACGGCATCATCTGGGCCCTGAAGCTGCTTATAAACAAGCGTGCCTTGACCCGAATATTTGTTCGGCTCTTGGATGTGGTAGTGATCCTCAAGGCGGGAATAGCTGTTAAGACCCGGATGGACCCACGGCAGGTGATAGCTCTCGCAATAATTCTCTACCGCGAGCTTCCAATTGGTCGTGACCTCAAGGTCAAAGCAGCTATCCGCGCCGCCGTGATACATCGGTTGGTCGAACTCTTTCCAACGCTCTAGCAGGTCGGCATGCACGACCTCAAACGGATCAGCTTTGCCGTCGACGTTGATGAAAACAGTGTCAAAATAGACATGGGAACGGACTTCGGTCAGGCCAAGGTCGTCCTTATTGATCGCCTCATGGGTATTAAAGCCCGCGCCGCCGACATGGGGCGTGCTAACGAGCTTGCCTGCCGTTGAGTAGCACCACGAATGGTAGGGGCAACGGATCGCGCCTTCAATCTTCTTGGGCTCTGATACAAGGATCATACCACGGTGGCGGCAGGTATTCTGAAACACGCGGACCTTATCGGCGCGGTCGCGTACGAGCAGGAGAGGGATGCCCAAGAATTCGATTGGCTTTGCATCACCGATTTCGGGAACCTCGGAGGCAACAGCAAGGCCTGCCCAATTGGCAAAAAGAACGGCGTGCTTTTCTTCCTCAAAAACACCTTCGTCGATGTAGTGGGCATTGGGCAAACCTTGGGCGGTTTCAACAGGTTGACGGACAACTGTAAGGTCGGTTTGGTATTCGTCTTTGGCCATCGTTTTCGCCTCCATAGCTGCGCAGTGTCGTGCCTAGCCTAAACCTGTGATTCGATGAAATCACGCCCCGCAGGCGACATTGGATCAGATGCAAGCGACACCAAATGGGATGTGTCTGTCCCGATAAAAAGGGGGGCGGATGAAAATAGTTTTTTGGGCCAAATTTTGAGCCGAAAGCAGCCGATTTTTAGGTCAAAAACCGTGGCGAAAACGTAATTTTTGCGGCTTTGCATTTGGCCTCTCGCCAATCCCAAAAAACGGGCGCAAAGGTGCGCTCATGAAGCGATTTTGCTTCGTAACCCTCTCTAGGAGAACTTGAATGTCCATTCGTAACGCATTGATCGCACTTCCATTTGTTGTTTTGGCTGTGCCAGCGTTTGCTCAGGATGCTGCCATTGATAAAGACGGCGATTCCTCTTATTCTTTGGTCGAACTTCAGGTCGCAACACCTGAAATGACCCAAGAGCAGTTCGACGCAATGGACACCAACATGGACGGCCTTCTTGCTGCTGACGAAATCGCAGCTGCAGTTGAAGCTGGCCTCTTGGTTGCTGCAGAATAATTTATTCTGAACAAGAGCCCCGTTGGCGTTTCGTCAGCGGGGCTTTTTTTGTCTAAATCTCACGCGATAGCCTTACACAAACGGTGTAGCATTCTGCGAGAATATCTTTTCAAAGGCATATTTAATGATCTCTGACAGGCCTTCTTTCTGAATATATTGGGGCTGTCGTGCACGGCGTAAAGCTATGCGATAATCATTGCCGATATACTCCAATACCGTCGGTCTTCCGCTATGAATATCAAGAGAGATATCTGCCCTGCTCGACAGTTTAAAACTTGGGTAGATGTTCGGGTATTGGGAAAAACCCGTCAGAAATGAAGTGAGGGCAAATGTCGGGTTGCATGGCATATTGTCCAAAATGCAAAACCCAGACGACTGGCTAAAAGCATAGCCAATAAATTTTCGTTTCGGCTGGCGTTGCGTTGCCAAATTCTTGCCAATGAGGTTGCGATTGGGCGCGTAGATCGAGAAGATGCGGCGGT
>DFSO01000045.1:14861-16264 GCA_002378665.1 Loktanella sp. UBA3435
TGCAGTAAGTGTACTCGCTGTAAAATCCGTTTGGAAACGCCGATTTTTGCGCGGGCTCAAAGCAATTGGCAAAACCGCTGGGGAGCCCTTGAGTTGTTTTTGCAGCCTCAATGTCAGCAATCGGAATTTTGATGATCGTCAGCGGGACGTCAAAAAAATCGCAGAGCTTTACCAGAATATCGGGTCCAGGAAACGACTCTCCTGTCGTATAGCGGATCAGTTGGGTGCGATTAATTTCAAGTTTACGACTGACGTCAGAAACAGAGCCATTGCGGCCAATCAGATTTTTCAAATTGTCCGCAAATATGTGACGGATACTCATAAGCAACTCTTAAATACGGCGGATCGAAATCCGTTTGAAACATCACCTGATCAATAAAGCCGTGTCTTTAGGGGATGTCAAATTGTCTCTGATCTGCGACATCGTGTTTGTGATTTGAACTTAGTTGACACAATGTGTTTGGCGATATTCGCCCTGAGAACGGTTAGAGTAAAGGCGTTTAGAGCTCTAGTCTGCGGTGATACGATGGTTGCAATTTTGCTTTGGGTTAATGACCAGTCGAGCCAATGTGTAGGTCACTGCTTTGAGCGTGACGAAATCTTCCTTGTCTCCACGCCTTTTGGCCGCCCCTTTGATCTCACTAATTTGAAGGTCGGTGATTTGGTCGTTTATGAACATGATGCCGCGGGCGTGGGCAGGCTCGCCGAAGTGGCGGGAGGCAAGCGCCCTTGCTATGTTCAAACGGCGCTAGCCATAAAGGAAAGCCTCAAGATCGCGTCCTGAGACTTTAGGAGTTTGCACCGCGCGACAATGCCGCGACACCTGTGCGCACGACCTCAACAAGGCCAAGCGGGCGCATCAGTTCGGCAAAAGCGTCGATTTTCTCGGATGTGCCTGTGACCTCAAAGATAAACGATTCCAATGTACTATCGACCACATTGGCGCGGAAAATATCTGCCAGACGCACCGCTTCGATACGCGCGTCGCCTTTTCCAGCCACTTTGAACAGCGCCAATTCACGCTCCACAGATGGGCCTTCTACGGTCAGGTCGTGGACCTCGTGCACGGGTACGATGCGGCCCAATTGGGCCTTGATCTGCGTGATCACTTGCTGTGTACCAGAGGTCACGATTGTGATGCGCGAGCGGTGGCCTTCGTGGTCGGTTTCGGCCACGGTCAGGCTTTCGATGTTATAGCCGCGCCCTGCGAAAAGCCCAATAACACGGGCCAAAACACCCGGTTCGTTCTCGACGAGGATCGCGAGGGTGTGCCGCTCTATCAGGTCGCCGTAGCCTGAGTGCAGGTTGTAGGCGGAGTGGCTGGTGGAGCCTTTTTTGATGTTCAGTGGAGACATTTTGCGTCCCTTTTTATCCATATTTCAGTGTGTGCTACGCGTGCACCG
>DFSO01000045.1:16560-43503 GCA_002378665.1 Loktanella sp. UBA3435
CGCGTGCACCGATGATTAGACCAAAGCCTGCCCAGATCCTGTGATTGCACCCTCAGTGGAGGCGTCGCCCATCAACATCTCGTTATGCGGTTTGCCTGACGGGATCATCGGGTAGCAGTTCTCGTGCTTTTCAACCAAGCAATCGAAGACCACTGGACCGTCGTGATTGATCATTTCCATAATCGCATCATCAAGGTCTGCGGGATCGTCGCACCGGATACCTTTCGCGCCAAAGGCCTCGGCCAATTTCACGAAATCAGGTAGGCTTTCGGACCAAGAGGACGAGTACCGCTCGCCGTGCAGCAATTGCTGCCACTGACGGACCATGCCCAGACGCTCGTTGTTGAGGATGAACTGTTTCACGGGCAGTTTGTATTGGGTGACAGTGCCCATCTCTTGCATGTTCATCAGCCAAGATGCCTCGCCAGCCACGTTAATGACCAACGCGTCGCGGTGTGCCATTTGCACGCCCATGGACGCGGGGAAGCCGTAGCCCATCGTGCCGAGGCCTCCAGAGGTCATCCAGCGGTTCGGGTCCTCAAAGTCGAGGTACTGTGCGGCCCACATCTGGTGCTGGCCCACTTCGGTGGTGATATAGCGGTCGTGGTTTTTGGTCAGCTCTTGCAAGCGTTGCAGGGCGTATTGCGGCTTGATGATCTTGCCTTCCTGCTTGAACTTTAGGCAATCGACGCTGCGCCATTCGTTGATTTGGCTCCACCATTTGGACAGACCCTCGGCGTTGGTTTTGCGACCACGGGATTTCCAGACCTTGAGCAGGTCTTCCAGAACATGGGCCACGTCACCAACAATCGGGATGTCCACGTGAACGACCTTGTTGATCGAGGACACGTCGATGTCGATATGCGCTTTTTTCGAGTTTGGGCTGAATTTGTCCAGAACCCCAGTGATCCGGTCATCAAAGCGCGCGCCGATGTTGATCATCAGATCGCAGCCGTGCATCGCCATGTTGGCTTCATACAGACCGTGCATGCCAAGCATCCCGAGCCAGTTGTCGCCAGAGGCAGGGTAGGCGCCAAGGCCCATCAGCGTGGAGGTGATGGGGAAGTTTGTCGTCGCCACCAGTTCACGGAGCAATTGAGACGCTGCCGTACCAGAGTTGATCACGCCGCCGCCAGTATAGAAGATCGGGCGCTTGGCTTTTTCCATCGCAGCGGCGAGTTCGGTGATCGACGTGATGTCGCCCTTCACCTGCGGCTGGTAGTAGGATTTGCGCGCTTTCTTTTCGGTGTATTTGCCTGTCGCGAATTGAACATCCTTTGGGATGTCGATCAGAACGGGACCTGGACGGCCAGAGGTGGCGACATGGCAGGCCTCGTGCAGAACGCGGGCCAGATCGTCGGTTTCTTTCACAAGCCAGTTATGTTTTGTGCAGGGGCGCGTGATGCCAACGGTGTCGGCCTCTTGGAACGCGTCAGAGCCGATCATGAAGGTCGGCACTTGGCCCGTCAGAACGAGGATCGGGATACTGTCCATCAGCGCATCGGTCAGGCCTGTCACGGCGTTTGTCGCACCGGGGCCAGAGGTCACGAGGGCAACGCCGAGTTTGCCCGTCGAGCGCGCATAGCCTTCGGCGGCGTGAACGGCGGCCTGTTCGTGGCGCACAAGAATGTGCTGAATGTGGTTTTGCTGGAATATTTCGTCGTAGATCGGAAGGACAGCGCCACCAGGGTAGCCGAAGACGACTTCCACACCTTGGTCAACCAAAGCTTGAACTACCATTTTTGCGCCGGTCATGGCTTTTGACATTTTCTCGCGTCCTTCTTTAGACATTCACTTCGTTTACACACAAAAAAGCCCCCGTTTGTGGCGGGGGCGCATGGGAACCTATGGCTATACCGTTACCGGCCCATGCGCGTTTTTCTCACTAGAATGACGACATTGATCATCAGGTGGCTCCTTCATGTGGGTAGACTTTAGGTAATGGGGCGGAGGGGGTCAACACTTGGCGTGGAGAAAATGTCGCGAAATGATGGTTTTTCGCAACTTTCTTTCATGACGCAGTGTCGCACCCCATGTTTACAGGGATGCGCCGATGGCGATGTAGCCGATATATGCCAAGATCATGAGGCCGCCCGCGATCCGAGAGATTTCGCCCCGTACGTAGATAAGCCCAAGTATCAGGAGGGTGGCACAGATCATGACGGGCACATCGAAAGACATGAAGCGTGTATCGACGGGGATCGGGATGATCAGCCCTGTCAGCCCCAAGATCGCGAGGATGTTGAAGATGTTGGAGCCGATGATGTTGCCCAGTGCGATTTCGCGTTCCCCTTTGATGGCGGCGGCAACTGTGGTGGCGAGTTCGGGCAGCGATGTGCCGATGGCCACTATGGAGAGGCCGATCATGGCTTCTGATACGCCCAAGTGTCGTGCGATGATCGTCGCACTTTCCACGAGGTATTTTGCGCCGACCATGACGGCGATTAAGCCTGCGATGGTGAAGCCCGCGGCGTGGAGGAGATTGACGTCTGAGGGCAGGGCCTCGGTTGGGTCGTTGCGCATCGCCCGAAAGCTCAATCCGAGGTAGATGATCAGGCCAGTGATGAGGGCCGCGCCTTCGATCCGTCCGACATAGCCTGAGGCGATGATGACCGGCATGACGAGGGCGGCACCCAGCATCCAGAACAGATCGCGGCGCATGTTCAGGAAGTCGGCGATGGGGGGCGCGATGATGCCTGCAACGCCGAGGATCAGCAGGATGTTGGCCGTGTTGGAACCCACGACGTTACCGATGGAGATTCCGGGGAGGCCGTCAAAGGCGGCTTGCAGCGAGACGAGGAGTTCAGGGGTGGATGTACCAAAGCCCACGATGGTGAGGCCGATGATCAGGGGGGGGACGTTAAAGCGTGCTGCTATTTGGCTGGCACCGCGCACAAGCCAATCGCCACCAAGAAAAAGGCCAAGAAGGCCGCCTGCGAGCATTATGTAAGTAAGCATCGTTATCACATCCCCGTGAGTGTTTGAGGGAAGATGTGGTGCGCCGCCCCAACTTGTAAGAGGACGGCGCATTTATATTTGATTTAGCCATTAAGGGCTGCGTCGATGTCCGCGGCGGTGTGGCGGTTTGCCAGTTGTGGCTCACCTTCGCCCCAAGTTTTGTTGACGATCATGCCGCGCTGGTAGGCAGGGCGGGAGGAGACGTCGTCCATCCAGCGGATGATGTTGGTGTATTCATGCACCGAAAGGAATTCGCCCGCATTTGGGTAACCTTTGTCTTGGATCGCACGGCCGTACCATGGCGCTGTGGCGATATCGGCGATGGAGTAGTCGTCGCCGCCCAAGTATTTGCTTTCGCCCAAGCGGCGGTTCAGCACGTCAAGCTGGCGCTTGGCCTCCATGGTGAAGCGGTTGATCGGGTATTCGAATTTCTCGGGCGCATAGGCAAAGAAGTGACCAAAGCCGCCGCCGAGGTAGGGTGCTGAGCCTTGAAGCCAGAACAGCCAGTTGAGAACCTCGGTGCGCGCTGGGCCAGAGGCGGGCAGCAGGGCGCCGTATTTCTCGGCCAGATACATCAGGATCGCGCCAGATTCGAACACGCGCGAGCCTGTATCGTGGTCCATGAGGGCAGGGATCTTAGAGTTCGGGTTGATGTCGACAAAGCCAGACCCGAACTGATCGCCATCCCCAATGCGGATCATCCATGCGTCATAGTCGGCCTTATGACCTGCGGCGAGAAGCTCTTCGAGCATCACAGTGACTTTCACGCCGTTGGGGGTGGCCATGGAATAGAGTTGCAGCGCGTGATCGCCCTTTGGCAGCGCCTTGTCGTGGGTGGCGCCAGCGATTGGGCGGTTCAGCTTAGCCCAGTCGCCGCCATTCTCTGCGTCCCATGTCCAGACTTTGGGGGGGGTATAGGTTGTCATAGTCATTCCTCATCTTTCGTTTCATGTGAAGCTATTGAGATCACGCCAGAAAACAAGTGGCTGTCATGTGCATCTATGCCGATGGCGCTGTGCGCGACGCAAGGCGGGCGCAACCATATCACCGGAAACAAGATTTTGTTGAAGCGGTTTCACCGCGTGGCGGCGGGCGCACGACAGGGTGGAATTTCGATATTGGCTGCTGAGTCGCTGTTTAATGTATTAAAACGCAGGTCATAAGCGGATCAAAAAATTGGCAAAACATTAGATTTTTCCCATGTTGACGCGTGATATATCGGGAATTGGTAAAGTAAAGTGACGAAAAGCGAAGGTTTTGCAATAGTTCCTGTTGCGAAACTCTGCGACCGCGTTAGGTTTGGTGCACGTAAAAATGATCTGCCTTCATCTTGGGAGTTTGAGATGCGGGTGAAAACACACTTGGAGGAAACTTAATGGATCGTCGTTCTTTTCTAACGAAGTCAGCACTTGGCGGCACAGCCGTGGCAGCAAGCGCCTTGGCTGCACCTGCATACGCACAGGGCAAGCGCACACTCACTATGGTTACATCTGTGCCTGATGGCTTTGCTGTGTTTGACGACGCGGCTGTAAAGTTCGTCGACATGGTCAACGTCATGATGGACGGTGAAGTCACAATCGAAAAGAAAGCAGCAGGCCAACTGGTCGGTGCGTTCGAAGTATTTGATGCGGTTTCCTCTGGTCAGGCCGACATGTACCACTCTGCCGACTACTATTTCGGCGGCCAGCACCCAGGTTATTACTTCTTCACTGCCGTGCCATTTGGCGCAACTGGCGGCGAAATGATTAGCTGGTACCAGCACGGTGGCGGCAAGGAATTGCACGATGAATTGGGTCAGATCTTTGGTCTGAAGTCCTTTATCGCGGGCAACACAGGCCACCAGCCAGGTGGTTGGTTCAACAAAGAGATCAAATCCGCAGCTGACCTTCAGGGCTTGAAGTTCCGTATGCCAGGTTTGGGCGGCAAAGCGCTGGGCCTGACAGGTGCGTCTGTTCAGAACATCCCAGGTGGTGAAATCTATCAAGCGCTGTCTTCTGGCGCGATTGATGGTGCGGAGTGGATCGGTCCATTCGCAGACGAGCGTCTTGGCTTCCAAGAAGTTTGTGAATTCTACTACACAGGCGGCATGCACGAGCCAGGTTCGGCACTGACAGCGGCGATGAACCGCGATGTTTGGGATGAAATGTCACCTAAGCAGCAGCAGATCATCGAAACAGCTGCGATGGCGACACACCACTGGTCCTTGTCCCAGTCCAACGCAAACAACGGTGCTGCACTTGAGCGTCTGCGTGCGCAGGGCACAAAGATCATGCAATTCCCTGACGATGTTTGGGATGCGTTTGCGAAGGCATCGAAAGAAGCGCTTGATCAAGATATGGGCGACGAATTGTTCGCGCGTATTCGTGAAAGCCAGGAGTCTTCTGTCCGTTCGACTTACGGCTGGACAAGCATCTCTGACGACGAGTTCACACGCCAGCGCGCACGCGCGCAGGGCTAAACTCGGTCCAGATGTTCGACGCCTAGTCGAATGCTAAGAAATAATCTGGGCCCCGCGTAAGTGGGGCTCAGACTTATCAGCTAATTGCCAAATAATTCGGGGGGCGGACCATGGGTTTGGTCGAAGCATGGGGCGGTAATGCCTTTGGTTGGTTTTTTGCCAATATCATCGAGAGCTTTTACAATTTCGGATATGCAGTCACACATCCGGGCCAATGGCTTGCGTGGGTGCCGTACATTAACCAAGACCTGCAAACCCCCGAGATTAAAGAATCTTTGACGAGGTTCATCTATTACGGCGCCTCGATTGAGTTCGCCTTCGTGTTGTTTTCGATGTTCATGGTCTTCACCGTGATCGGACTAATTCATAACGGATTTATGTGGGGTTGCGTGCGCCGCCTTGAGGGTTTTGCCAATAAGGTCGGCCGCTTTTTCGCATGGGCGGGTCTGTTGATGGTCTTACAGCAAATCATGATTGTTTTCATGCAGCGCGTTTTTGCCGTGTCCGAGATTTCCATTGGTTTTGGGATGAACTTCACACAAGACGTGAGCTGGTGGTCCGAGGAACTTAAGCTTTATAACGCGATGATTGTTTGTCTGTGTGCGACCTATACGTTCGTGCAGGGCGGCCATGTGCGTGTTGACCTTGTGTATTCCAACGTGAGTTACCGCACCAAGCGGATCATCGATATGGTCGGATCGATTGTGTTTATGATCCCTGCTGCATTGCTGACGTGGCTTTTCGGTTGGTTCTTTTTGTGGCGCAACCTTGTGGTGCCGAACCCGTCTGCCTCCGATGCGCTAGAGCGGTTGATCGGCAAAGCGCGGGCACTGCGTTGGAACATCGAGACGATCGGTTTCTCGCCCAACGGGTTTAACGCCTATTTCTTGTTTAAAATTCTCTTGGTCACTTTCACCTTCATGGTGGTGATGCAGGCCGTGGCGTTCTTCTACCGCTCATACCTTGAGCTAAAAGAAGGCCCGTCCAGCGAGGGCCGTTTCCTTGATATTGACGTGCTTGGCGATCCTGTCGCCGAACGTGTCGCAAAAATCCACTAAGTTAGGGCGGGTAGAAATATGCTTTTCGGATTAGATGGCGTCGAAATAGGCCTCGTAATCGTCTTCCTCACGCTCTTTGCTGGGATTTTGTCGGGGTTTCCTGTCGCTTTTGCGATTTCGGGCTCTGCGGTAATTTCATTCGCGATTATCGCGGCATTGGACAGCTCTGGTATGTTGATCCATATGGCGGTCGACACGGATTCTGCCGCGTTTCAGGAGTTAATTGATCAGGGCGTTCGGCCTGATGTGATCTCGCACTTCAGGTATCCTGAGCTGCCGCGTCTTGCGGAATCCTTGTTCCCTCAGGGCTGGGAATATGCACTGGACCGCAACATCGGTTTCCTTGTGAACCGGATGAACGAGCGGGTTCTGGCAGGGCAGTCGATTGAAACGCTGTTGGCCGTTCTGATGTTCGTCATGATGGGGATCGTACTTGAGCGGTCCAAAATCGCGGATGAATTGCTGACAACGATGGCCAAGGTCTTTGGACCATTGCCAGGTGGTTTGGCGGTTTCGATTGTGATCGTGGGTGCATTCCTTGCGGCCTCGACAGGGATCGTAGGTGCGACGGTTGTGACCATGGGGCTGTTGGCGCTGCCAACAATGCTTAAGAACGGGTATTCGCCTGAGCTTTCAACAGGTGTGATCGCGGCCTCTGGCACATTGGGTCAGATTATTCCGCCGTCGATTGTTATTGTTCTCTTAGGGACGTTAGCGGGGGATTTGTATTCGGCCGCACAAGAGGACCGTGCAAAGCTTGCGGGCTGTAACGATGCGTTGACCTATTTGGGTGAGGCGGCGGTGTTGTCGGTGGGCACGTTGTTCCAAGCGGCCCTTTTACCCGGGATCTTGCTGGCCTTCCTTTATGCTGCCTATGCATTTGGTTATGCGCTTTTGAACCCGTCCAAGGCACCAGCGGTGTCGATGGGCACAAGCAACAATGGCGAAGTCATTACACGCAACGAGGGCCTTGTGTGGATCTTGGGCGTGCCTGTTGGTCTGGTGGCATTGCTGATCGTGTTGATGCAGTTTGGTGCAGTTGGCAGCCAGTCGGTCATCGTTGATACCTTCACTGACTCTGGTAAAAGCGCAAGTTTGCGGACGAACGTTGACGAAGAATGCGCGGTTTCGATGCAGGCTTTGCACGGCGAAGAAAAATGGGCGCAAGCCTTGGCCGAGCAGGCAGTGATTAACTCTGCTGGCGGGCTAGAGGAGACACGTGAACTTGGCGAGGAAGAGCGGCTTGCGCTGATCCAAGACAAGATCGCCGCTGCGCCAAAGATCGGCACCGGCATTGCAACGCTCGCGCTTTTGATGGGGCTTGCCCTTGCGATGGCCCGTGGTGTTGCACCAAGCGCGGATCACCGTCCTTTGCTGATTGGTGTCATGGGCGTCTTGTTGATGCTGGCTGTTGATGTGCTGTTTATCAGTGCTGTCACGACGCCCGGGATCACGTTTGTCTTTATCCTGATCCCGTTGATCATTGCAGGTATTGGTCTAAAGGCCGCGGCTGGAATGCTGGCGCGCAATGAAATCCTGCGGGTCGTTTTCCCGCCATTGGTTTTGATTATCGCGGTTCTTGGCTCGATCATGGGCGGGATTACAAACCCAACACCTGCGGCGGCTTTGGGCGCTGGTGGTGCAATTTTGCTGGCGGCATATCGTAGGCTGAAAGACGAGCGCCGCTCTGGCAATATGGTGCTTTGGACGGCAGCGTCGATTGGTGTCATGCTTTTGATCGGTATGAACTTTGACATGCGCATGGGCCAAGAGGTCGTTCTTTTCGAGAACCGCATTGCTTTCCTTGCGGCTTTTGCGACTTTCTTGTTCAGCATGTTTGGTTTGCTCTGGGCCTGCTGGGTTTTGATGGCGGGGGGCGTTTTGGCGCCTGTTGTCCGAGAGACCGCAAAAGTGACCTCGATGGTCTTTACAATTCTGATCGGTTCGCAGTTGCTGAACCTTGTGCTGATCTCGTTTGGTGGCGAGCATTATATCCAGCAGTTCTTGCGCTCGTTTGACAACGAATGGAAGGTGTTCTTGCTGGTCATGCTGGTGCTGTTCGTGCTGGGTTTTGTTCTCGACTTCCTTGAGATCATCTACATCGTGATCCCGATTGTTGGACCCGTTATTTATGGTGGTACGTTCGATCCCAAGTGGGTGACGATCATGATTGCGGTGAACTTGCAGACCTCGTTCCTGACGCCGCCCTTTGGTTTCGCGCTGTTCTATCTGCGCGGCGTGGCGCCCAAGGAAATCACAACGGGTCAGATTTACCGCGGTGTGATGCCGTTCATTTTGATCCAAGTCGGTGGCTTGCTTCTCTTGGCGATGTTCCCCAGATTTGTGACAATCTTGCCAAGCCTGCTGAACTAAATCAGCACTATATAAAAGCGAAAGGGCAGCTTATTAGCTGCCCTTTTTGCGTTTTAGCTGCGACTTGTGGGGAGATTGATCTTAGCCACTTGCTCCGCAATCGGCGTCGATGTGAGCGGGTTAAGGCTTGCGTCATGGCTTTCTGGATCGCCAATCGGTGACCATGCGCCGTCCGTATAAACCTCGACACCTGCGAATTTCGCTTTGTAGCTCATCTTAGGGCTGCCGGGCACCCAATAGCCCAAATAGACGTAAGGCAGGCCAAGTTCGCGCGCGATGGCGATGTGATCAAGGATGATGTGCGTGCCAAGGCTATTGTGCGCCAAAGCCGGGTCAAAGAAGGAATAGACCAGCGAGAGCCCGTCATCGAGCACATCGGTCAGGCAAGCGGCGGCGAGGGTGCCGTCTGGGGCCTTATATTCAATAAGCCGCGTTTTGATGGGTGTTTCCTCGACCATCGCGGCAAACTCGAACATGTCCATATCGGCCATGCCACCCGTCGCGTGTCGTCCGCCAAGGTAGGTGCGGAACAGGTCGTATTGTTCTTCCGAAGCCCAAGGCGAGGTCGCCCGCCGTGTCAGATAGGCGTTGCGTTTCATGACCCGTTTTTGGCTGCGCGTGGGCGAGAAATCCGCGATCTTGATCCGCGCGGACATACAGGCCGAACATGCGGCGCAAGAGGGGCGGTAGAGCACGTTTTGCGAGCGACGGAAGCCTTGTTTGGAGAGGCTATTGTTGAGCTTATCTGCGGCGTCACCTTGCAGGGCAGTGAATAGCTTTCGCTCCATCCTGCCCTCAAGGTAAGGGCAGGGTTGTGGCGCTGTCACATAAAATTGTGGCGCGATAGGAAGCGAGTGGCGCATGAAGTGGTTCCGATTAAGTTAATAGAAACCTAGCAAGCGCACCCTTAAAAACAAGCCCCCCATTTTGGAGGAGGTTAATCGACGGGTTTATTGATGGCCGTTGTGCCTAGAAGATGGTCCGTTAACCCTTGCTTGCGATCCGAGAGGAGCATCATCAGCACAGACACAAGCTGTAGCGGGGCCATTGCCATAGAAAAGGAATAGCCTGCTGTATGCATAAGTGCGGATTGGGAATCTAGGCGCAGACCATCGTGGTCACGCAACTCGATCCCCATCAGGCGCATACCCCACGTTGAGGATTTGCTCGCGATTGTGAACCAGCGGTAAATAAAGCCGACCACGAGCATCAGGAACGGAAAGAATAATAGGGCGGTGAAGACGGTAAAGGGCACAATGATGACGCAAAGGATGCCGACGAGAACCACGTCGAAGACCCAAGCGGCAGCACGTTTGGCGAGGACGCCAGTATAGAATTGCGGCTTTGTTAAAGGATCTGGCAGGCCGAGATGCATGGCTGTGACTTTCTAAGAGGGGGAGGGCGGCCCGCGATGGGGCCACCCTGTAAGGTATTAAGCTGGTTCGTTCTCTGCGTCGTCTTTTGCCTTTGGGGCATCAGACGCGCGGTCGTCCATAAACTGGTCGAACTGTGCCTTGTCTTTGGCGTCACGCAGGCGCGTCAGGAAGGCTTCAAAGTTGGATTGCTCTTCCTCCAAGCGACGGAGTGTTTCTGCTTTATAGGCGTCAAAGGCAGAATTGCCAGAGGAGAGTCCCATGTGACGGGCGGCGTGGCGGCGGCTTTGGCCGCAAGATTTGCTAAACATACGTTTGCTCCAGATCATATAAGCGAGAAGGGCGAGGCCAATTGGCCAGAAGAAGATTAGACCGAGGACCATTGCGGCGATCCAAGCGCCTTTGCCGCGCGCGTCAAGCCAGCCTTCCGCACGGGCGAAAAAGCCGGGGCGATGATCGGCAAAGGTCATCGATGACGAAGGGGTTGCTGAGGCGGTGTTCATTTTGGGCTCCTTGGTTTCTGTGTTTATCTATGTGAATGCTTTTCACATTACAGATATTGGAGCGAACAACGGTTTACACAAGCCCTAATGTAAATGTTTTTTACATTTACTTTTTTTAAATAACTAAATCAGTTACTTGCGGGTTGGTGGTTCTTTAAGGGCCCATTATTTCATAGCCCGAAATAAGCTGCGCTGCGCTGTAATTGGGCGAATAATGCCATTTTTGGGCGCCTCGGAACTACTCACTCGAAACAGTTCGGCACGTTCCGCCTGTGGTTTTGGTCAGAAATGCCGATATCTCGGATGACCAAAGCTGATATCCTTCGAAGGTCAGGTGAATGCCATCATAAGAATGTTCGAGTGGGTACCCAAGCACATCACTTAGGTTTAGGAATTCTGCGCCTCGTTGTTGGGCCAATGTTTTGAGGGCGTCATTGAACTTCTCAATTTCCAAATCGGCTCGACCGACGACTGAGGTAACGATCACCTTTCTGCCGTGCCATGCCACCAAGATGTCATCATAGTCTTTGATGATTTCTTGAACATCGCGCCCTTGGAGCAGGTCGTTTATGCCCAACATCACAAAAATCGGTGCATCCTCTGGAATAACGTCTGACCGCAACTTTGCCGATTTTACCGTTTCTCTTCCAATGCCACGATTGGCGATTTTGCAATCGAGGAGCTCAGACCAGCGCCCATGATCGGTCAGGCTGTCCCCGAACAAAATCAGGTCGAACCGATTTTGCGAGGCGAATTGTGTCGTTCGCGGAGAAATCACGATTTCGGGGGGGGGTAATTTTTCCAATAATCGGACGGGAGAATACCCCCGCCATAAAAAATGAAACGGCGCAAAAAGCAAACAGTATCCGCAAGTTATGTCTCCAAAGCAGGTAGGGTAAATTCATTTTAACTAATTGTTGTCGGATACCAGAACGGTTTTCAGTTCGCCATCTAATATGAGCCTCCAAGGCGGCCAAAGACGAGCCAGTCCGCGTGATCATGGATGATGGTTACCTATAAACGCTTTTAATTGTCGATTGTTATGTCGTGAAATCAGAGATTTGCGCATTAGAAATCTTTAAAAGTTCAGTTGGATCAATGCCAAAGATATGCCGTGGTGTGCCTGCTGCGGCGTAAACGATGCCGAAATCGCTTAGGCGCGTGTCCATAAATGACGTGATCGGGGAGAGGTGCCCAACGGGGGGGATGCCGCCGATGGCGAAGCCGGTTTTCTCGCGCACCACACCGGGATGCGCCCGCCCAAGCGCCTCACCTGTCAGGATCGCGGCTTTTGCCTCACAGACCTGATTGCCGCCCGCGGTGATGAATAGGTAAAGGTCGCCTGTGGTTTCGCCTGCGAAGATGATCGACTTTGCGATTTGGTCGATGTCGCAGCTTGCGGCGTCTGCCGCTTGCGCCGCTGTGCGGGTTTCGGCGGGCATTTCCATCGCGAGGGCCGCGCAGTTTGCGGCCTTGAGGGCATCCATGACGCGATCGATACTTTTGCTCATGTTCCATCCTTTTTGTTAAAGTGTAACTTTACGAGCGATTGGCCAATTGACCAGACCGCACCTTATGCCATTGTCACCCCATGAGCTTTACAAATCGTATCACGCGCCAGCCGCGCCCGTTTGACCCTGCGATTGGGCAGGATGCCTTGTCACATGTTGCAGGGCTTGATCCATCGCTTGCGCCTTTGGTTGTTGGGGCTGCGGGATGTAGTCCTTATTTATCAGGTCTAATGTCACGTGAGGGCGCATGGCTGGTCGAGGCTGTGCATGACCCTGAGGCGGCGGTGGCTGCGATTTTTGCGAGCTTGCCTGAGGTGCCGCTTGATGAATTGAGCGATGCGCTGCGTGAGGCGAAGCGGCGGATTGCGCTTTTGACGGGCTTGGCGGATTTGGGAGGCGTTTGGCCGTTGGAGGTCGTGACGCAAGTCTTGACCGATCTGGGTGATCTGGCCGTCGATGTAACGATCAAGGCGCTGGTCGCGGCCGAGATCAGGCGTGGCAAACTGCCCGGTATGGGCATTGACTATGTGCCGACGGCGGGTGGGTTGTTGGCGCTGGCGATGGGTAAGATGGGGGCTGGTGAGCTGAATTACTCGTCTGACATCGACCTGATCATGCTGTTTGACGAGACCCGCTTTGAGCCTGACGATTTTCATGATGCCCGTGCGAGCTTTATTCGTGTCACACGCAGGATGGCCGCGATCCTGTCGGATGTGGCGGCGGGTGGATACGTGTTCCGCACCGATTTGCGGCTGCGCCCTGATCCCAATTCAACGCCTGTGTGTATCTCGACGGAAATGGCCGAGCGTTATTACGAGAGTGTTGGCCGTACGTGGGAACGGGCCGCCTATATCAAGGCGCGGGCCTGTGCGGGGGATATCGCGGCCGGCGAGGGATTTATCAAAACCCTGCGCCCGTTTGTCTGGCGCAAGCATCTGGATTTTGCGGCCATTCAAGACGCGCATGATATGCGGTTGCGGATCAGGGATCATAAGGGGTTGGGTGGCAAGCTCGTGCTTGAGGGCCACAATATGAAGCTGGGCCGTGGGGGGATTCGTGAGATCGAATTTTTCACCCAGACGCGGCAATTGATTGCTGGCGGACGTGACGAGAGTTTGCGGGTGCGTAGGACCGAAGACGGGTTGAATGCGATTGCGAAGGCGGGTTGGGTGCCTGAACAAGACGCCGTAACGCTTTATGATCATTACAAGTTCCACCGCGAGGTGGAGCACCGTTTGCAGATGGTGAATGACCAGCAGACGCATTCTTTGCCGAAATCCGAAGAAGGGTTTGAGCGCTTGGCGGCCTTTATGGGGCGCGATGTTGCGGGGTTGCGGGCCGAGTTGCGCGAGCGTTGTGAGGAGGTTCACGAGAAGACCGAAGGGTTCTTTGCGCCCGATGCGCCGAAGGCCTTGGAGGATGATTGGGGACAAGAGGTGACGGCGCGTTGGCAGACCTATCCTGCGCTCAGGTCGGACCGTGCCGAAGAGATATTTCGCAGGTTGAAGCCCGAGATATTGGCCAGATTGCAAGAAGCGGCGAAGCCTGAGGAGGCGTTGTTGCAGTTCGACGGGTTCTTGCGTGGATTGCCTGCGGGCGTGCAGTTGTTCTCCTTGTTCGAGGCCAATCCGCAGTTGACGCAGTTGATCGTGGATATCGCGGCGACGGCGCCCGCGTTGTCGCAATATCTGTCGCGCAATGCGGGGGTTTTAGATGCCGTGATTGGTGGGTCGTTCTTTAGTGAATGGCCGGGTGCGGAGGCACTGACCGAGAAACTGGCTAAGGTTTTGGGCGAGTGTGCGGATTACGAGGCGCAGCTTTTGGTGAGCCGCGTTTGGGCCAAGGAGTGGCATTTCAGGATTGGCGTGCACCATCTGCGCGGGCTGATTGATGCGGACACGAGCGGTGTGCAATACGCCGATCTGGCCGATGCTGTGGTCGCTGCGATGTGGCCCGTGGTCTTAGCTGAATTCACGCGCAAGCATGGGGGGATGCCGGGAAAGGGTGCGGTTGTGCTGGGGATGGGCAGTCTTGGGGCGCAGCGGCTCAATGCGTTTTCCGACCTTGATTTGATTATGATTTATGATGCTGAAGGGGTGGAGACCTCTGACGGGCCAAGGCCTTTGCTCACGCGGATGTATTACTCGCGGCTGACGCAAGCCTTGGTGACTGCGCTCACGGCCCAGATGGCCGAAGGGCGGCTTTATGAGGTGGATATGCGCTTGCGACCTTCGGGGCGTGCGGGGCCTGTGGCGACGTCAGTGGACGCATTTATGGCCTATCAGCGCGATGAGGCGTGGACGTGGGAACATCTGGCGCTGACCCGTGCGCGGCCTGTTGTGGGCAATGCGGAGTTGGCGGGCGTGGTCGAGGCGTTCCGCCGTGAGGTACTGGAGGCCAAGGGGCAGGGTCCTGCGGTTATGTCTGATCTGGCCGAAATGCGGGCGCGGATTGCGGATGCCAAGCCGCCCCAAGGGGAATGGGATGCCAAGATTGGCGCGGGGCGTTTGCAGGATACAGAGCTGATTTGTCAGGCGGTTGCCCTGCGTGCGGGTAGCCCTGCGCGCGAAGGAGCTGCGCAATTAGCAGCGGGTGTCGCGAAGGGCCTGTTGAGTGCCGCAGATGCGGGCGCAATCGCGGCGGCGGCGGGGCTTTTCTGGCGTATGCAGGCTGCGGCAAGATTGCTGACGGGCGGCACGCTGATCCCAGAGGATTTGGGCGAGGGTGGCCGTCGGTTGATCTTGCGCGAGACGGGTTTTGCGACGATGGCAGAGCTTCAGGACGCGATGCAAAATGCGGCGATTGCAGCCGATAAAGTGATTAGCGCCAAATTGGCGGAATAGGATATGAGATGGCAGAGCCACGCGACCCACATGACCCAAAGGGATTGATCCGAGAATCATTTCGCATTGACGGGATCACGGCGGGCGAGTGTCGGTCGATTTTCTTGGATTGGGCGCTCAGCATGCCTGTCGGCTATGACGCGAAGCCTGAGGTCGAGGCGTTACTGCTGAAGTATGCGGGAGAGCCTGACGCGCATCCGATGAAGCAGGTTTTGTCTGACGGCCTGAAGGCGTCAGGGGAAGCCAAGCGGCGCGGTGGGCGCGCCGCTCGGATGGGGTATTAACGCGGTAGTTTCGCGGCTTCGGCTGCGAGTGCAGTGATGCCGTCCCAATCGCCAGAAGCGACAAGGCTTGCAGGGGCAACCCAAGAGCCACCGACGCAGAGCGTGTTGGATAGGCTGAGGTAATCATTCGCATTTTTGAGGCTGACGCCGCCTGTTGGGCAGAAACTAATTTGTGGCAGTGGTGCGCCGATGGCCTTGAGTGCTGGCGCGCCGCCGTTGGCCTCTGCTGGGAAGAATTTCTGTACGGTATAGCCGCGTTCCAAAAGGCGCATGGCCTCGGTTGAGGTCGCGATGCCTGGCAGGAGCGGTAATTCGTTGGCTTCGCAGGCGTCGAGGAGAAGATCAGTCGCACCTGGGGAGACGCCGAAAGTCGCACCCGCAGCTTTCGCGTTTTCCACGTCCTTAGGTGTGAGCAATGTGCCCGCGCCGACGATGCCGCCCGCGACAGTTGCCATTTCGCGGATCACGTCGAGGGCGGATGCTGTGCGCAGGGTCACTTCGAGAACGGGCAGGCCGCCTTTGACCAATGCGCGCGCGAGGTCAGCCGCTTTGCTTGCGTCATCGACGACGAGAACGGGAATGACGGGGGCCAAAAGGCAAAGTTCGCGGCTTCTGATGGAGGCTTCTTGTGGGGTCATTGTATTGATTCCTTGAGATTAGATGCAGACGCCAGCGCCGTCAGAAGACAGCCCAACATTGTCGCGGAAGACTTGGAAGAGTTCGCGGCCAACGCCGTTACCGTTGCCTTTGAGGTCTGGCGCGGCGGCGGTCCGTGTGGACAGGTCCACGCCGATCACGTCGATGGTGCCTTTGGTTGCGTCAAGGCGGATGATGTCACCGTCTTGGATGAATGCGAGTGGGCCACCGTTCGCGGCCTCTGGGCTGACGTGGATCGCGGAAGGCACTTTGCCCGATGCGCCAGACATGCGCCCGTCGGTGACGAGGGCCACTTTGAGACCGCGATCTTGCATGGTTGCAAGGATCGGTGTGAGGCTATGCAATTCTGGCATGCCGTTGGATTTTGGCCCTTGGAAGCGCACGACGACAACGGTGTCTTGTGCAAGTTCGCCTGCTTTAAACGCAGCTTTCACGGCTTCTTGAGTGTGGAAGATTTTAGCTGGCGCCTCGATGATGTGGCGCTCTTGGGCCACCGCGGAGGTTTTGATTACGCCGCGGCCAAGGTTGCCTGCGAGTTGGGTCAGGCCGCCGTGATGGTTGAACGGGTCCGACACAGGGCGCAGGATTTTCTCGTTGAGGGATTTTGTGGTCCCTGCGGTGAATGCGATTTTGCCGTCGACGAGTTTGGGTTCTTGCGAGTATTGCGCAAGGCCTTTGCCCATGACGGTTTCGACGTCGTCGTGAAGCAGGCCCGCGTTCAAGAGTTCACCGATCATGTAGCCCAGACCGCCAGCAGCGTGGAAGTGGTTCACGTCAGCAAGGCCGTTTGGATAGACTTTCGCCATGAGCGGCACGGCTTCGGAAAGGTCAGAGAAGTCCTCGAGGTCGATGATCACGCCAGCGGCGCGGGCCATTGCGGGCAGGTGGAGGACAAGGTTTGTCGAGCCGCCTGTCGCCATCAGACCGACAAGACCGTTCACGAATGCCTTTTCGGACAGTATTTCAGACGTCGGGCGGAAGGTCTGTCCGAGGGCGGTGTTACCAAGCACTTGCTCGGTGCCGCGAATGGTGAGCGCATCGCGCATACCGCTGTCCGGGTTCACAAAGGAGGAACCGGGCAGGTGCATGCCCATGAATTCCATCAACATCTGGTTGGTGTTGGCTGTGCCGTAGAATGTGCAGGTGCCAGAGCCGTGGTAGGAGGCCATCTCGGCGGCCATCAACTCTTCGCGGCCGACTTCGCCTGTGGCGAAGAGTTGGCGGACTTTGGCTTTTTCGTCGTTGGGCAGGCCAGAGGTCATTGGACCCGCAGGCAGGAAGATCGACGGGATATAGCCGAAGGTTGCGGCGGCGATGATCAGGCCAGGCACAATTTTATCACAGACGCCAAGGTAAATTGCCGCGTCAAATACGTTGTGGGACAGGCCGATGCCTGCGGCCATCGCGATAATGTCGCGCGAAAAGAGTGAAAGCTCCATGCCTGTCTGGCCTTGGGTCACGCCGTCACACATGGCGGGCACGCCGCCTGCAACTTGCACAGTGCCACCAGCCGCGCGGGCAGCTTTGCGGATGATATCGGGGTAATGCTCGAACGGCTGATGTGCGGAGAGCATATCGTTATAGGCGGTGATGATACCGATGTTGGGTTGTTGCGTGGTCGCCAAGACGCTTTTGTCCTGCCCCATCGCAGCATAGGCGTGAGCTTGGTTGCCGCAAGTCAGGTGGGCGCGGCGCGGGCCCTCGGCGGCGGCAGCATTCATACGGTCAAGGTAATCGCCGCGGGATTTTTCTGAGCGGGCGATGATGCGGTCGGTGACTGCCTGAATTGTCTGATGTACGGCCATGATATTCTCCGAAAAAGGGTTGGGCTCCTTTAGCATGAAACGTTAGCGCTAACAATGGGCGGCGGGAAAAATGCGGTATTTTGACAACTGCGCACTCAAAAGTTGCTTCACTTAGGGTCATTGACACTTAAAGGCCATTTTTAACCACATTTCCGCCCAAGTCGCATGGTTAATACATCAATAAGCCCACAAAGGGTGTTGTCCAAAACGGACACAGATACGGAGAAGACAAATGAATATGCTTAAAATCATGACGGTTGTAGCGCTTGGATTTGGTGTGGCGGGTTGTGCCGATGTTGATACAGTTTCTCGGAACACTCCAATTTCCTCACCTGAGTTTGATACTCAGAGCTTTGCTATTGCGCGTGATTATGCAGTTCAGGCTGTGACGTTTGCGGCACCATCCGATTTGCGCGTCTCTGAATCCAACAGCTATTATCCAAACGCTGACGTCGTTTGGCGCGGTGATCCCATTGGTGACCGTGTAAGCCAGATCGGTGCGATTTTCGCAACGGCGGGTGAGCGTAACAAGAGCGTTCTAAATGGCGAAGTGCCTGTGATTGTTGATTTTCAACTGGTCCGCTTTCACGGCGTGACTGAGCGTACCCGCTTTTCCGTGGGTGGCGTTTACAATATTGAGTTCATGATGTCGGTCCGTAATGCGGTGACGGGTGAGTTGATCGAGGCACCGCGCTGCGTCAATACGAACCTTTCGGCACCAGGTGGGATTGCTGCTTTGATGCTTGAGCAAAAGGGCCAGACCGAGAAAGTCCGTGTCACTGACCTTCTGACGCAAGTCATTCGTGACGAATTGTCGGGTTCATATACGATCTAATCTTTCCAAACATATGTGTTTGCGGGTAAGGGGGCTGTTATGGAACAGTCCCCTTATCCCGTTGTCCGCCTCAATCCTAAAGGCGACGCCCGCGCAATTCGCCACGGTTTTCCGTGGGTCTATGCAAATGAAGTTGTAACTGATCGCAGGACCAAAGGTCTTGTGGCTGGAAGCATCGCTATTCTTGAGGATGCAGACCGCACGCCGATGGGTCTTGTAGCGGTGAACCCCGCCAGCAAGATTTTCTGCCGCATGCTGGAACGCGACATCAATGTGCCGATTGATCAGGCTTGGTTTGAGGCGAAGTTTCGTCTTGCCCTTGATTACCGCTCGCGCCTGTATCCTGGTCCATTTTATCGGTTCATCCATGCTGAGGCAGACGGTCTTCCGGGTGTGGTGATTGACCGCTTTGGTGATGTGGCTGTTGTGCAGCCGAACGCGGCCTATGCTGATACGCTGATTGAGACGCTTGTTGATGCGCTTGTCGCCGTGACTGGTGTGACGACTGTGATTATGAACGGGACGGGGCGTGCGCGCTCGCTCGAAGGCTTGGAAGAGCGCACTGATGTATTGCGCGGCACGGCCCCAACGGCGCCGATCCCTGTACCGATGAACGGTGCGATTTATCTGGCTGATGTGATGGGCGGTCAAAAGACTGGCTTATTCTTTGACCAGCGCCCCAATCATGCGTTTGCTGCGGCTTTGTCGCAGGGCAGCCGTGTGTTGGATGTGTTTAGCCACGTTGGCGGGTTTGGCCTTGCTGCGCTTGCCAATGGTGCAGCGTCTGTTTTGGCCGTAGATGGCTCTGCGCCTGCGCTGGAACTGGCGGAAGCTGGTGCAGCGGCGATGGGTGTGTCTGATCGTTTTGAGACACGTCGCGGTGATGCCTTCGCGGTACTTGAGGCCTTGGCCGAAGAGGGTGCAAAGTTTGACGTTGTGATCTGTGATCCACCTGCATTTGCACCGGGTCGTAAATCGCTTGATGCTGGTTTGCGGGCTTATGAGCGGGTTGCCCGATTGGCTGCTGGTTTGGTGGCTGACGGTGGTTTCTTGGGTGTTTGTTCATGTTCGCATGCCGCGGATCTGACGAAGTTCCGCAATGCGTCGGCGCGTGGCATTGGCCGTGCGGGTCGTCGTAGCCAAGTGATCCACACTGGTTTTGCTGGCCCTGACCATCCGCTGTTGCCGCATTTGGCCGAAAGCGGATACCTGAAGGCTGTGTTTTTCCGCCTATGAGAGTGCTGATCGACGCTTGCGTGCTTTACCCAACGGTAATGCGCGAAGTGATCTTGGGTGCGGCCAAGCTGGGGTTATTTGAACCTCGCTGGTCGGACCGCATTCTGGAAGAGTGGGCGCGGGCGACTGTGAAGCTTGGGCCTGAGGCCGAAGTCTTTGCGCGTGGCGAGATCGTGATGCTTGGTGCCCAGTTTCCACGTGCTATTGTGCCTGTGCATCAAGGGCAATTGCCGCGTCTTTGGTTGCCTGATCCAGATGATATTCATGTCTTGGCTGCAGCTGTGTCGGGGTCCTGTGACGGGATCTTGACCATGAACGCCAAGGATTTTCCGCGCGATACGCTGTCAGAAGAGGGCCTTGCGCGGTTTGATCCGGACGGGTTTTGTTGTCGGATGTTGGAGGAAGACCTGTTGGGCATGCGCGGTGTTGCTGATGGAATATTAGCGACTGCACGAGTGATGTCTGGCGTTGATTGGACCATGCGCAATCTGATGAAAAAGGCGCGGTTGCCGCGGTTTGGCAAATCACTCGCTTAGCCAATTTTCGTCGAAAATTGGAAAACCTAATTCACGAAAGTTTCCATTTTTCAGCATTTGTCTCGATGGCTTTGATCCGCTCGGCGGTGACGGGGTGGCTGAGTGTCCACGCAGGTGGCGTTGTACCCTTGGCACCAGTGAGCGTTTCGAGTTTATGAAAGAGCGAGATTTGCGGATCGGCTCCGATGCCCGATTTGATCAATAAGGCCGTGGCGTAAGCGTCGGCCTCGTATTCGTCAGAGCGGGACAATTTTGCTGCCAGCAGTGACATCAACGCGTTTGCGATGAACATGCCAACACCGGGCAGGAATCGGTTGAGGATCATGGCAAGCGCTGTGCGCATCGCGTTTTGGCCTGAAAAGTCGATCATGCGCCTGCGGGAATGGCCCAAGGCGACGTGGCCAAGCTCATGTGCGATGACTGATGCAAGCTCGGCAGCTGTGACTTCGCCTGCGCGGTATTTGTTAAAGAAACCGCGCGTGATGAAGATGCGCCCGTCGGGGGCCGCGAGTCCGTTCACAGGATCGATTTCGTAGATGTTGACCTCGATGCGCGGAATATCGAGGGCGCGGGCCATGTCTTCGGTTAAGGATTTCAGGATCGGGTCGGCAAGCTCGGTCGATTTTTCGTCAAGTTCCTTTGAGGTCCGCCAAATGGAGAACCGATACATGACGAGGCCATAGAGGACCGCGAGGAGGATGGGAGTGAACTTCAACATCCCTTAGATATGGGGTCGCTGTACCTGTTTGTCCATGCGCGGCTTACTGGATTTCCAAAGCCAGATGCCAAGACCAATGGCAACGCCCATAGCTGTGATGAAACCGCTAGCATTGCTAAGCATGCTGGCGATTAAGGTGATGTTGTCGGCGAATGTGAAGCCGAGACCGACATAGAGGCTGACCCAGACGACCTCTCCTGCGATACCCCAAAGTGCAAAGCGGAGCCAAGTGAAGCGCGTGAGGCCGCTGACGTAGTTGACGTAGGGACCAAGCGGGGCCACCAGCCAGCAGGAAAAGAACACCGACGCGCCGCCCCATTTTTCCATGAAGGATTGGGATTTGTGGCGTAAAGCGTTGCGCTTGGGATTTTTTTCCAGCCAATTCTGCATGCGATCCCCTGATGCGCGTGCGATCCAGTAGCCTGCATTATCGCCCAATACGGCGCCGATAAATGCGGCGGCAAGGACGGTGCTGAGCGTGAGATCACCTGTTGCTGCAAACCCGCCTGAGGTTAGCATCAGAATTGAGGACGGCACAGGCAGGGCGAGACAGCTGAGGAAGGTTACGACAAAGACGATTGGGACGCCGTAATCCGCGACAAGGGCAAAGAAGAAATCGCTCATGGCTTTTTACGCGCAAGTTCAGCCCACCAAGCAGCCGCGGCCTCGTCGATACGGGCCTGTAACTCTTCTATCGTCAGATTGTTTTCTGCTGCGATTTTGCCAATTGAAATCCGGCGTGGGGGTGCGCCTTTCTCTAGGAACAAGACAGGGCCGAGGATTTCTGGTGGCAGCCTGTAGGACAGGGAAACATAGCGCGGGGTCATCCAAGGCTCGATGTCTTGGTTTTTGTGCGCAGGGTCTTGCCAGTAGATCATCGCAGAAAACGTCTTGATCGCAAAATAACCAATGATGACGAGGACCGATAGAAATGCGATGACAACGAGGCGGTGGCGGGCCCAAAGGTATTTGATCCGGTCGATCATGTGAGTGCCTTCATGCCACGCTCGATCCCTGAAAGGGTCATCGGCACCATACGGTCTGCGCCAAAGATGTGTTGGATCATGTGGATCGATTGGGTGTGTGGCCAGTAGCGCGGGTCAAGCGGGTTGATCCATAGGTGATTTGGCCATTGCTCACGGGCGCGGGTCAGCCATGTTTCACCGCTTTCCGCGTTGTAATGCTCATTTGCGCCACCTGCGTAGGCGATTTCATAGGGCGACATGGACGCGTCTCCCACAAAGATGCACTTGTAGTCCTTACCATAGGTCCGCAGGATTTCAGCAGTCGAGATTTGTGCGTTCCAGCGGCGGCGGTTGTCGCGCCAGACGCCTTCATAGAGGCAATTATGGAAGTAGAAGTGTTCCATATGTTTGAATTCGGACTTGGCCGCCGAAAACAGCTCTTCCATGACTTTGATATGCGGGTCCATCGAGCCTCCGACGTCTAAAAACAACAGCACCTTCACGGCGTTGCGCCGCTCTGGTCTAGTTTTAACGTCGAGGTATCCGTTTTCCGCCGTTTTGCGGATCGTTTCACCCAAGTCGAGCTCTTCGGCAGCACCCGAGCGCGCCCATTTGCGCAGGCGTTTAAGGGCCACTTTGATGTTGCGCGTGCCAAGTTCAACGCTGTCGTCAAGATTGCGGAATTCGCGTTTGTCCCATACTTTCACTGCCCGTTGGTGGCGGCTTTCGGATTGGCCGATGCGGATGCCTTCGGGATTATAGCCATAAGCGCCAAAGGGCGATGTGCCAGCCGTGCCGACCCATTTGTTGCCACCTTGGTGTCGCCCCTTTTGTTCCTCAAGGCGTTTCTTGAGCGTTTCCATAAGCTTATCGAAACCACCTAAGGCTTCGATCTCGGCTTTTTCTTCGGCAGACAGGTGCTTTTCGGCCAGCTTTTTGAGCCATTCGTCGGGGATATCAACGGCGTCCATCACCGCTTGCGGTGGAATCGCCTCAAGGCCCGAGAATGTCGCGGCAAAGGCGCGGTCAAAGCGGTCGAGGTGACGTTCGTCTTTGACCATGATCGCGCAGCCAAGGTAGTAAAATGCGTCGATGTCGTAGGTTGCCAACCCCTTTTTCATACCTTCAAGAAAGGCCAGAAATTCGCGTAATGACACCGGGACCCCAGCGTTGCGCAAATTGTCAAAGAAGGGCAGGAACATCGCCTTAGATTGCAGCGCGTTCGATGAAGACCAGAATGAACAGCCCAATCAAGCCGAAGCCCATTGCAAAGACGGCGCCCCATTGCAGAAGGTCAAATGTTGTCCCGCCGCGCATTTTTGCGCGAAGAGCTCCCAAAATCGCCCCGATTAACAGACCAGCAAGGGGGAATATCATGAGAGCAACTTTCTATCTTCTGGCGAGACCCGCTATTTCATCAAGGCGGGCTTGCACGTTTGCATCAGAACCAAATCCGTAACGCGCCCAACCAAGAGTGTCCAGACGGAGGCTTTCAGCTTGTGCTGTTTCGCCGCGCATATCCAAGGCCTGAGCCTTAAACATCAGTAGCGTGGACATGAGTGCGGCGTTCTGATGCTGCGCTGCGACGTTGACCCACGTATCGCTCAGCGCGATGACCCGTGCTGTATCGCCTGCAGCGAGGGCAAAAGCCGCCTGTTGCACCGCAATATGTGCGGCGTGGATTTGTGTCGTGGGGCTTACGATGTAAGCGGCCTCTGCGGCATTAAACGATGCCAATGCGGCCGAAGGGTTGTGACCGACTTCCAAGCGACCGTAGGCGTATTGCGCAAAACCAGCGCGCGGCCCTGTCCAGCCAAAGGCGTTACCTAATCGAATGGCCTGGGCTGCCGCGTTTCGGCGTTGGGTCGGGTTTGCACCGTTGGCCAGTGCGGTCTCGATATTGGTGATCCAATCGCGAGAGGTGTCATTTAACGGAACACCGTCGCCGCGCTCACCTGATGGGTTTAGTTTTGCCAAGATCGGATGAATACGGGCGGCGACTTCACCGCGCGACATGCCATTGCGCAAATCTTGATCGTAGTAGGCCCGCAAGATCAACATGTCGAAGCTGGTCAGAACCGCATGAATGTTGTCATCGTTGAAAACGGAATCGGGCAGCCGGTAGAGATCGTTGAGCGGGCCGAGCGCTTGGGCCAATTCCTCGTGCAGACAGTCACGCGTTTCTTGCGGTGCGACATCGGCAGGCACAAAAATAACGGCGCGGTCACGGCGGGTGAGGGTAGTCCAGTCTACTTGCGGCGTACGGCGTGCAATTTTGAATTCGGACCAGCTTGTCAGGCGAGGAACAACAAAACAAGCGGCGCGCGGAACGGCGGCCTGCATTGTTGCACGGGGTACGGCCTGAATTGTGATGGATGCAGGCTGATTTGCATTCACCAAAGTGATGTCCAGCTTTGCTTCTCTGCGGAGGCGGGCCAACAGCGCTTGCAGGTCATGCAACATTGTCGCGTTCACGTCGCCAGTTGCACGTACGGTGATAGGCCCATCAAAGCGGGTCATGTTTGCCACGGCGCGGCCACTTTCCATGCGGAAAGAAAGATCGAGGAAATCTTGGGCGATTTCAGAATTCGGACGCGTTGCAGGCGCAACATAGCTGGTCGAGAACATCTGCATTGGGGGCAGGGCTTGCGTCAGAGCGACCGCACGGCTTGGCGGGGCTTCTTGTGGGATAGGTGAACAGGACACGATGACAGACAAGGCAAACGCGGCGAAACGGCTCATACAGATGACCCTCGGATTGAGGGCGCGGATGCGCAGATATGACGTGCCGCCAAAGCGCCGCATTTAGATTGTTCTTCGGTCCACGACCCAAAACGAGCCGCCAAAATGGCGGCGCTCAATGGGCGGTTTGCGACCGGCATTTTTGCCTTGGTCAAACCTGCTACTCCTCAATTACGTCAGCCCAATCTGCCATTGAACTGCGGCTCCTCTTTGACGCGATTAAGGCATTTGCTAGATGCGCGACGGGAACAGTGTGATTAACCGTATTTTAAGGACATTTTGCACGGATAAAGCGCGGGAAATGAATGCATTAAGTCCTTTGCGTTGCACGAAAGGCGCACGCGCCTTGTGGGCCGCGTCGTTGCCGCCACTAGATATGGTTGACGCGATGTGCGTGAGGTAAAACAACCTGAGCGTGCGGTGCGAAGTGATGCACGATACGCTCAGGTCTTGATTCTTAAATTATGGGAGCGAGATCACCAATGCGGCGTGCCGTCTGATGTCTTTTCCGAGGTCTGACCATCGCGGCCCACGGTCGCGTTTACTTGAACCCGCGCGATCACCATACTGTCGAATTTCGAGACATTGACGGGCGCGTCGAAGCGCACGGAGAGCTGGAAACGTGCCCCGTGTCCGATGTCGGAAATACTGATGATTTTGCCCGCGAAGACTTTGCCAAGGTAGCGCCCCGAAATGCGCTGACCCAGTTGTAAGATCGGGGGCGCATTGCCAACGGCGGCGTGCAGTGTGTTCCAGTCGCGGTGCCCAAGTTGCTTTGCCAAAAGCTCAAGCGATTGCGCATGGCTGATCACATGGCCCGTGGCCGCAAGCGAGGTGCGAAGGTTTTTGGCCTGCGCTTTGAGCGCATCCAGAGAGGGGAAAATAGTCATCTTTCACATCTTTCAGTTAGATGCGGATTTCGCGTTGGGCGCCTGCATTGCCAACAGACCGCATAAAGCTGACGTCAGTTTAGATGGTCTATCAAAGCTTCACCATGGCGGAGGCCTGCAAGCGGCGGGTGCTTTGAACCCTGCTGCTTTGTAGGTGGAGAAGTGAAGACTGTCTAGCGGGGGGGGGCGTGGGGGAAGCCCACAAACCTTCAACAACTTCTCAAGTTTTGAACGGGGTTTTTGGCAGCGGAAATTGGGGTCATTTGGGTCCGTGCCAAAAAGTAGCGTTAATGGAGTGAACTACAAATTCTAAAGAGGTTAGCAGATCGACTGTAAATATACCGCTGGCAATATCCGATATCGGCTGCAATTATAGATTGTGTTTTCATTTTACTATGTTTTGGCAATTCATGTGGGTTGCGTAATTACAGTAAAGTTAGGTTGCCGAAAAATATGATCAAACGCAGCCTTTCAATCTTAGGTTTACTTATCCTTACCGCCTGTAGTGACGTCTATTCATGGCGTCAAAAATTGACCGTCACGGTACTAACGCCCGATGGTCCTGTGGTCGCAATGAGCGTCACGGAAGTGACATACACAGAAACTGATGGGTTTTTGGTATTCCATGAAGCGCGCGGTGTCAGATCACGTATCAGCGGCGAGGCAGTCGTGCTGGAGGTTGCCCCTGATCGCTATTTGTTTGTGATGTTAGACGGTGTTGAAAAGCTTGCATTAAAGACGTTCGAACAACTTCCCTATACTTACGAACTTGGATTTAAGCAGTGGGCCCGGTCAGTTCAAAGATATCGGGAGGTGGTTGCCGTTCCGCAAGAAGATTACCCGGAAATGGTGACTTTTGACGACATTAATACTCCAACTTCTGTGCGACTTGTCGATCCCACAAACCTGTCAGACGTTTTTGGGGCGGGGTATGTGCTTGAGGGGATGACGCTTCAAATCGTGAAAGAACCAGTCACCCAAGGTAAGGTGGAGAGCGTGCTCAACTGGCTTTATCAAATCTGGCCCTACACACTAGATGGTAGAAGGATTGAAACCATAGAGGCTGAAAACAGACTGGCGAATTCTTTAAGTGCAAACAGTTTTTCTACGGAGATCTCAAATTGACTATTTCAAATGATTTATTTCTTGGGATCCTATCGTTGGATTCATATAATCGCGGATAACCCTTCCAAAAACG
>DFSO01000045.1:43809-57741 GCA_002378665.1 Loktanella sp. UBA3435
AAAAACGCTTCGAAGTCAAAGCTAATCATGTGCTGTCAAGGCCCTTCATCTGCCGCTTCGCGCCATGAACGCCAGCCGCTCGAACAGGTGCACGTCTTGTTCGTTTTTCAGCAATGCGCCGTGCAGCTTTGGCAGGGCGTTCGCCCCGTCGCGTTTGAGGTCTTCGGGGGTCAGGTCTTCGGCCAAGAGCAGTTTGAGCCAGTCGAGAACTTCTGATGTAGACGGCTTTTTCTTGAGGCCAGCGGTTTCGCGGATCTCGTAGAATTGCGTGAGCGCCGTGGTCAGGAGTTGATCCTTGATGTCGGGGTGATGCACGGCGATGATTTTGCGCATCGTGTCTTGGTCGGGAAAGTTGATGTAGTGGAAAAAGCAGCGGCGCAGAAAGGCGTCGGGCAGTTCTTTTTCGTTGTTGGATGTGATGATCACAACGGGGCGGTGGACCGCCTTGATGGTCTCACCTGTCTCATAGACGTGGAATTCCATTTGATCGAGTTCTTGCAAAAGGTCGTTCGGGAATTCGATGTCGGCTTTGTCAATCTCGTCGATCAGCAGCACGACGCGCCCCTCGGCGCCAAACGCCTGCCAAAGTTTTCCCTTACGAATATAGTTGGCGACGTCATGCACCTTTTCGTCGCCAAGCTGGCTATCACGCAAGCGGCTAACGGCGTCATATTCATAAAGGCCTTGCTGCGCTTTGGTGGTGGACTTGATGTGCCATTCAATCATGGGTAGACCTAAGGCCGCGCTTACCTGTCGGGCGAGCTCTGTTTTGCCTGTGCCAGGCTCGCCTTTGACGAGCAACGGCCGCTCTAGCGTGACGGCTGCATTAACTGCCATGGTAAGGTCGTCTGTGGCGACATAGGTGTCTGTGCCCTGAAATTGCATGGTTTATTCCTAACTGGGGTTGGCGTGACCCTAAGTGGATTTCGCGCGGTCTTCAACTGTTTGCGCTCACATAAATCAGGGGGTGACACTTGGTAATTGTCAGAGTAAACGTGCGCAAAATAGGGGGTTGAACATGTCGCAGACAGTCAAATCGCAAGGTACCGACAAGCGCAAGGGAACGAAGGTGAAAATCAAAACGTTCCTGCCAGATGATTATGTTCCGAACGACGATGAGCCGTTCATGAACGACAACCAGACCGAGTATTTCCGCGTCAAGTTGCTGAACTGGAAAGCCGATCTTTTGGAAGACACCCGCGATACTGTGGCGGGCATGAAAGATCAGACACGCAACATTCCCGATGTGGCTGACCGCGCCTCTGAGGAAACAGATCGCTCGCTCGAGCTGCGCACGCGGGACCGTCAGCGTAAATTGGTCAACAAGATTGAGGGCGCTTTGCGTCGCATCGAAGAGGGCGAATTCGGCTATTGCTCGATCACTGGCGAGCCAATTTCGCTTAAGCGTCTTGATGCGCGTCCAATCGCGACGATGAGCCTTGAGGCGCAAGAGCGTCACGAGCGTCGCGAAAAAGTACACCGCGACGATTGATATGAAAACGACCCACGTTGAGATTATCGGCGGCGGGATCGCAGGACTGACAGCAGCGCTGGCCTTTGCAAAGCAAGGGGCCAGCGTTTGTGTGTCAGAGCGGGCGCAGGCCTTGACAGAAGTTGGAGCTGGCTTGCAGATCACCCCAAATGCGGGCCGCGCTTTGGTCGCACTTGGCGTTTGGGATGCGCTTGTGGCGCGGGGCGTCGTGGCGCGGGCTGTTGTGCCGATGGACGGGATTAGCGGGCGCGTTGTGACGCGCTTTGATCTGTCGGGACAGTCGCCGAACTACCTGTTTTTGCACCGTGCGAGTTTGATCGAGGTTTTGGCCGAGGCTGCTATGAAAGCGAGTGTCGTGGTGAAACTGGGGCAGGTGCCTGATCTTGATGATTTGCCGCCTCATGATTTGTTAATCGGCGCCGAGGGGCTGCGGTCTGAATTGCGCGGGCGGTTGAACGCGCAGTCTGATCCGTTCTTTACTGGTCAAGTCGCGTGGCGGGCGATTGTTCCGCATGAAGCCGCTGCGGAAGCACAAATCTGGATGATGCCGCGCCAGCATGTGGTGACCTATCCTTTGTCTGGCGGGCGATTTAATATTGTTGCGGTGCAAGAACGGTCGGAATGGGCGGCCGAAGGCTGGTCGCACGCCGATGATCCTGCGCATTTGCGCGCAGCATTTGCAGGGGCCGCGCCTGAATTGCGGGCGATTTTGGAGAAGGTCGGGCAGGTTAACCTTTGGGGCTTGTTCCGTCATCCAGTGGCTGACAATTGGGTCGGGGAGAAGACCGCCATCCTCGGTGATGCGGCCCATCCAACATTACCGTTTCTTGCGCAAGGTGCGAATTTGGCAATTGAGGACGCCTATGTTTTGGCGCGGTCTTGTGCTTCGGGCGATATTAAAGTGGGTCTTCAAATCTTTGAAAACGCAAGAAAATCACGAGTAAAACGTGCGATTGAGGCGGCGAATTCCAATGCCCGCAATTACCATTTGTCAGGTGTTCAACGGCATGTTGCGTTCGCGGGTTTAAAGGTACTTGGCGCTGTTGCACCCAACGCGTTTTTGAACCGCCTCAGCTGGCTATATGATCACGACGTGACCGCCTAAATCGCGAGATCAACCCAGACGGGGACGTGATCGGAAGGCTTTTCGCGGCCACGCACGTCTTTTTCGATCCAGCAATCATTGAGCAAATCGGCGCATTGGGGGGTCAGAAGGAAGTGATCGATGCGAATGCCGTCGTTGCGATCCCATGCGCCAGCTTGATAATCCCAGAAAGAGTAGTGGCCTGCGTCTTGTTGCCGCGCGCGGAAGGCCTCAGTGAAGCCGAGATTAACTAATTGGCGGAAAGCCGCGCGGCTTTCGGGGCGAAAGAGCGCGTCTTCGATCCATGCGTCGGGGCGAGCTGCGTCTTCGGATTGCGGAATTATGTTGTAATCTCCGCACATTAGCGCAGGTTCTTCAAGTGCCATAAGAGCTTGGGCGCGGGTATAAAGTCGCTCCATCCATGCGAGTTTGTAGTCATATTTTGGACCAGGCGCAGGATTGCCGTTTGGCAAATAAAGCCCGCAAATCCGCAGTGCTTTTTCGCCGATTACCGTGGCCTCGATCCAGCGAGCTTGCTCGTCGGTGTCATCGCCTGGCAGGCCGCGCGTGACGTCTTCAAGCGGGAATTTCGACAAGATGGCCACGCCGTTGAAACCCTTTTGGCCGTGGGTTTCTACATTATATCCAAGTTCTTCAATGGCTTGGCGCGGGAATCCTTCATCGACGGATTTGATTTCTTGCAAGACAGCCACGTCGGGCGCGCTGTCTTGCAGCCATGTCGTGAGGGCCTCAATGCGGGCTTTGACCCCGTTGATATTGAACGTCGCTATCTTCATGGCATCCCCCAGGTTTGCAGCCGTTTTGCCCCAATAGGGCGATTGGTGCAAGCGGGACCCACAAGATGATGTGTTTGTTCGTGATCATAAATAAACTTTGCTTAAACGCTTTTGTGCTTTATCGACGGGGCAAAGAATAACCATGAGCGACAAAAACCCATGTTAATGACACCTGCACCCGAAACGAAATCTGCACGCGAGTGGATTGCGGACCTCTCGAAGTACCGCAACCCAAGCAATTGGCGGTCGAGCTTTGAATTGGCTGTGACGATTATCCCGTTCTTTGCACTTTGGGTCGGCGCCTGTTGGGCGCTGCAATACAGTTATATTGCCGCGTTTCTGATTTCCGCATTGAATGGCGCGTTTTTGTTGCGTCTCTTCATCATCCAGCACGATTGCGGACATTCATCATTTCTTGCGAACCGCACATTGTCCGATTGGATCGGTCGCGCGTTGGGTGTTTTGACGCTGACGCCTTACGATGTGTGGAAGCGCACCCATGCGATCCACCACGGCAGCCACGGTGATTTGGATCACCGCGGTATTGGTGATGTGATGACGCTGACGGTTGATGAGTTTAAGGCGCTTAGCTTTTGGGGCCGCGTCCAATACCGCGCATATCGCCATCCGCTGACATTGTTCGTTTTGGGGCCTAGCTACTTGTTTTTGCTGCAAAACCGTCTGCCAATTGGCCTGATGAAATCTGGCGCGAAATATTGGGTAAGCTCAATGGGCACGAATATTGTGGCTGCTGCAGCACTCTTCACGATCTACTGGTTCATCGGTCTTGGCGCTGTTTTCCTTGTGTTCTTGCCAACAACTCTTGTCGCGGCTTCAATCGGCGTTTGGCTGTTTTATGTGCAGCACCAGTTTGAGACGACGCTTTGGGATAAGAACGAAGATTGGGATCTGCATGAGGCGGCATTGCACGGCTCGTCGCACTATGATCTGCCAGCGGTTTTGCGTTGGTTTACAGGCAACATCGGAATTCACCACGTACACCACCTGTATTCGCGTATTCCGTTTTACCGTCTGCCAGAGGTTCTGCGCGATCACCAAGAGCTGGTTGACCAAAGCCGCATGACAATTTGGGAGAGCTTTAAGTGCGCAAGCCTTGATTTGTGGGACGAAAAATCCCGCCGCTTGGTATCATTCCGTACGGCACGTGGCCTCTAAATAGAGAACGACGTGCCGCAACCGCATGAACTACTGGCGTTCGGATTGTTAATCACGAACCGAGCGCCGATCAATTCTTCACTGAAATCAATGATGGCTGAGGCCAAAAAAGGCAGGGACACGCTGTCGATCAGCACTTTCTCTCCCGCACCTTCGAGAATCAGATCGTCTTCTTTTGGCTCGTCGAGATCAATTTCATATTGAAACCCCGAACATCCGCCGCCTTCGACCGCCACGCGTAGTGCTTTGCCTTGTGCGGCAGCACCGATTTCGGCAAGCCGTTCAAAAGCGCGGGGTGTCACAGTTGGGGGGAGCGTCAGCATTTTGCGAGCCTTACAGTTTGATTACATTTGCAATATAGGTAGCGCAGGCAAACACGGCAAGACAGGCAAAAAGGCAATTCATTATGACAGCCCCCTATGCGACGGACCCCAGCAATGCGCGCGGCCGTCTGTTTCCTGAGGAAGAGAGCTATTTCCGGTCTCCGTTTCAGCGTGATCGCGACCGGATTATTCATGCCAGTGCGTTCCGCAGGCTGAAACATAAGACCCAAGTGTTCATCGAGCACGAGGGCGATTATTTCCGCACACGCCTGACCCATTCGATTGAAGTGGCACAAGTCGCCCGCACGGTTGCGGCCGCATTGGGGCTGAATGTCGAGCTGACCGAGGCCGTGGCGCTGGCCCACGATCTTGGTCACACACCTTTTGGCCACACGGGTGAAGAGGCGCTTGATGCGCTGATGAAGCCCTACGGCGGCTTTGATCATAACGCGCAGGCCCTGCGGATCGTGACCGATTTGGAGCGCCACTATGCGGAGTGGGACGGGCTGAACCTGACATGGGAAACGCTCGAAGGCATCGCCAAACATAACGGCCCCGTGACCGGAGAAATCCCTTGGGCCTTAGCCAAATATAACACGCTGCACGATTTGGAGTTGCACACCCATGCGAGTGCAGAGGCGCAAGCGGCGGCCTTGGCCGATGACATTGCCTATAACAACCACGACCTGCACGATGGTCTTCGGGCCGAGTTGTTTAGCACCGATGAATTGGCCGAATTGCCGATTTTGAAGGACTGCTTTGCGCGGGTGGATGCAAAATATCCAGATCTGAACTATTACCGCCGCCGCCACGAGGCCTTGCGCCGTTTCTTTGGCGTGCTCGTTGAAGACGTTATTACGGTGAGTAGCCGCAACTTGACCGAATTCAATCCGCAATCTGTGCATGATATTCGCCACGCAGGCCGAATGATGGTGCAGTTTTCGCCGGAACTTTGGGCCGACTTGAAGGTTATTCGTAGGTTCCTGTTCGAACGGATGTACCGCGCACCTGCGGTGGTCGAGATGCGGATTGTCGTGACGCAGATGGTCAATGACCTGTTCCCATTCTTCATGGAGAACACCGACGAATTGCCCAAGCAATGGCGCAAGGATGTGGCTGACGCCCCCGATAAGATCGCCTTGGCGCGGATTGTTGCGGACTATATTGCTGGCATGACAGATCGTTTTGCGATCCAAGAACATAAACGACTAATTGGCGGGGAAGAAATCCCCGCAGGAGTGATCGATGGCAGTTGAGACAGCAACGGACGCAATGGCGCCAGTGATGGCTTTTGCGCTTGTGGGGGCTTTGGGTGTCGGGTCGCAATGGCTTGCATGGCGCTTACGGATGCCTGCGATTGTGCTGATGTTGCTTGCAGGTATCCTTATTGGTCCTGTGCTGGGCGTCTTTGATCCTGTGCGCGATATCGGACCACTGATGGGGCCGATTATCTCGATTGCAGTTGCGATTATTCTGTTTGAGGGCGGGCTGACGCTCAACTTTCATTCGCTGCAAGATGCGGTGAAAGGTGTGAAACGGCTGGTATTTGTCGGTGCACCTTTGGGCTGGTTCATGTCGACAATGGCGTTGCGCTACGGGGCGGGGTTGTCTTGGGAAAGTGCCACCGTCTTTGGCGGCATCATGATCGTGACAGGTCCGACTGTAATTGCGCCGCTGCTCCGCACAGCGCGTTTGTCGCGCAGACCCGCCGCTTTGCTGCAGTGGGAAGCGATTGTAAACGATCCTATCGGGGCATTGGCCGCCGTGTTCGCGTTCGAAGTTGTGCTGGTGTTGAACACTGCAACAACGACGGGCGAGGCCGTATGGGACTTGGTGGTCGGCATTGGCTTTGCCACAGCACTTGGTTTGGCAGCGGGTTACGGCCTTGCGAAATCGTTCAAGCGCGGCTGGGTCCCTGAGTTCATGAAGGTGCCTGTGCTGTTTTCGCTTTTGCTGTTTATCTTTGGGGTATCCGACCATGTGTTGCATGAAAGTGGCCTGCTTGCGGTAACCATCATGGGGATCGTGATCGCCAACGCGAACTTGCCAAGCTACGAAGAATTGCGCCGCTTTAAGGAGCACGCGACGGTTCTTTTGGTCTCGGGCGTGTTCATTTTGCTGGCGGCAGGGCTTGATGTTGCAGCATTGGCCAAGCTTGATTTGCGAGCCGTCCTCTTTGTCGGCGCGGTCATTTTGGTGGCGCGTCCGATCACGGTACTTGTCTCACTTTTGGGGTCGGGCATCCCAATGAAAGAGCAGATATTGATCGCCTTCACTGGCCCGCGCGGTGTTGTGTTGGTCGCCGTAGCAGGATTGTTCGGCGAGCGTTTACTGGCCTTGGGGTTCCCCGATGCGGCCTTAATCGGACCGTTGGCCTTTGTGCTTGTGGCCGTCACCGTGGTTTTGCACGGCTTCACACTGGCACCATTTGCCAGGTTCTTGGGGCTGACCGGCGCGGATATTCCGGGGGTTATCGTGATCGGGGGCTCGCCTTGGACAACGGCCTTGGCCGAGGCAATCAAGAAGGCCGACGTACCTGTGTTGATGGCAGATCCGAACTTTGGCAACTTGCGCGCTGCGCGGACGGCTGGGATCGAGACATTCTCTGGCGACATTCTGTCCGAGGCGGCAGAGCAGCGGCTTGAATTGGTCAGCTTCGCGACCTTGATAGCCGCGACCAGCAATGACGCCTATAACACGCTTGTGGCGACCGACCTCGCGCCCGAATTTGGCCGTGATAACGTGTTCCAAGTCATGCGCGAAAAGAGCGAGAGCGCACGGCATCAACTGCCACGCACCCTTGGTGGCCGCAAGTTTGGCCCAGAGGAAACCCATGCGGGCATGAACAAGCTGGTGCGCGATGGTTGGACGTTCCGCGTGACGCGCCTGACCGAAGAGTTTACCTTTGAGACTTGGCGCTCTGAGCGTGAAGACAGTATGCTCGTTGCGCGGATTTCGCCCAAAGGCGTGATTTCGTTTATCCGCAAGGATGAAGAGGTGAAGGGCGCTGTTGACGTGCGGATCATCGCAATGCGCCCGCCGCAAAGCGACCCAGAGGTGGCCAACATTCAACCGCCAGCCGACGCCTGACATTGACCGCGCGGATAGCCGTGCTAAACGACATGAAACCAAATTGAAAACGCCGACCGAAGGACGCCTGAAATGAACCTATTTGCTGATATTCGTGGTCTTGTGATCACCTGCCTTGATGCGATGGTTGCTGAAGGAGCGCTGCCTGCGGGTCTTGAGATGGGCGCAGTGTCCGTCGAGCCACCGCGCGATGCAGCGCACGGCGATATGGCGACGAATGCGGCGATGGTCTTGGCCAAGCCTGCGGGCATGAACCCGCGCCAGATTGCTGATGGGTTGGCCGCGAAATTGCTTGCCGATCCAAGGATCGCTTTGGCAGAGGTCGCAGGCCCTGGTTTCTTGAACCTGCGTCTTGATGCAGCACTCTGGCAGGGAGTTGTGAAAGCAGCATTGACGGACCCTACCTATGGCCGCTCGACCCTTGGTCAAAAGCAAAAAATGCTGGTTGAATATGTGTCCGCCAACCCGACCGGGCCGCTGCATGTGGGCCACACGCGGGGGGCTGTGTTTGGCGATGCCTTGGCGAGCCTGCTGGATTACGCGGGCTATGATGTGACCCGCGAATATTACATCAACGACGGTGGCGCACAGGTGGACGTGCTCGCGCGCTCGGTCTATTTGCGCTACCAGGAGGCGCATGATCTCAGCGTTGATTGGCCTGAGGGCAGCTATCCGGGTGATTACCTCATTGAGGTCGGTGAAGAGCTAAAGGCCGCGATTGGCGACAAGTATCTGGAGTCCCCAGAGGACGATTGGCTGGAAGAAATCCGCCTTTTTGCGACGGAACGGATGATGGATATGATCCGTGCCGACCTCGCGCAATTGGGTGTGGTCATGGACAGCTTTTATTCCGAAAAATCCTTATATGGCACAGGCTTGATCGAAAAAGCGATTGCCGAACTCGACGCCAAAGGCCTGATTTATCGCGGCACGCTTGAACCACCAAAGGGCAAGCTGCCTGACGATTGGGAACCACGCGAGCAGACATTGTTTAAGTCGACAGATCACGGCGACGACGTCGACCGGCCTGTGCAGAAATCTGATGGCGCTTGGACCTATTTCGCGCCCGACATCGCCTACCACTACGATAAGGTGCAGCGAGGTTTTGACCAGTTAATCGATGTCTTTGGTGCCGATCATGGCGGTTACGTAAAGCGGATGAAAGCAGCGGTGTCTGCGCTGTCCGATGGACGTGTGCCGCTTGATATCAAGTTGACGCAACTGGTGAAGCTCTACAAGAACGGTGAGCCTTTCAAGATGTCCAAACGGGCAGGGACGTTCGTAACCCTGCGCGATGTTGTGGATGCCGTAGGCAAAGATGTGACCCGCTTCCACATGCTGACCCGCAAGAACGACGCCCCGCTTGATTTCGACTTTGACAAGGTGACCGAGCAATCCAAAGATAACCCTGTGTTCTATGTCCAATACGCTCATGCGCGGGTGAAATCCGTGATGCGCAAGGCCGTTGAGGCGGGTGTTGATGTGTCCGACGCAGCGCTTGCAGGTGCGGATCTTTCCAAATTGTCCCACGAAGCCGAGATTGGTGTCGCCAAGAAGCTGGCCGAGTGGCCGCGCTTGGTTGAGATCGCGGCAAACGGTCACGAGCCTCACAAGATCGCGTTCTATCTTTATGATTTGGCGTCTGATCTGCATGGCTTGTGGAACCGTGGCAACGACGACGTCAGCCTGCGGTTTTTGCAGGACGGTGATAATGACACAACACAATCAAAAATCGCCCTCATTCGCGCCGTTTCGGTTGTTATTGCGTCCGGTCTTGGTATTCTCGGTGTAACCCCAGCGGAAGAGATGCGCTAAAAGCGTGCCACTGTTTGGGTGTAATCGAGGCAATCACCCGCGTTAGCAGTGACCGGGCAGTGAGGCGAACATGGCAGTTTATGATCAGGGGCAAGCCCCTTTGAGCGGTGCAGCGCGCGCCGGTGTCCTTGTGAATTACGCAGGTGCGGCGATATCTTGTGCGTTGATCATCGGGGTCGGTGTCTGGGGTTATAAGCTTGTGATGCGTGATGTGACGGGTATTCCTGTCGTGCGTGCCATGACTGGCGACATGCGGTCATTGCCCGAAAATCCCGGTGGTGAAGTGACCTTGCATACAGGTCTTTCCGTCAACGAGGTTGCTGCCGTTGGAGAGGCTGAACCACCTGAAGATACAGTGGCCTTAGCGCCTGTCACACGGGGGCTTTCGGAAGAAGATCTGGAAGCGCAGCCGATGGCCGAGGCCGATGAAGTCTTCGCAAGTGTCGATCCGCTTGGGACTGTTGTTGCAACCGCAGAGGTGACGCCAACGACTTTGAACGCCGATCAGCTTGTCGATGCGCCACTTTCCACAGATGATATTCTCGCTTTGGCCGATCAGATTGCTGACGGTGCGCAGCCTTTGACCGACCTTGCTGATGGCGAAGACGTTGCCCCGACGCTGAGCGTTGCAGGAGAGGCCGTGTTGGAATCAAGCGGTTCAGCGTCAGCCGTATCCGTATCGTTGCGCCCGATGGCCCGTGCGAGCACCCAAGCCGTAGCGGCTGATGCAAGCGGCGTTAACGACGCACTTGCCGCAGCACTTAGCCCTGCTCCTGCGGAGGAAGTGGCCAATCTTGTGACTGAGACGAACTTTGCGGCTGGTACGAACCTCGTACAGCTTGGTGCGTTTCCGGCCTCTGATGTGGCTGCAACCGAGTGGACCCGTCTGACAGGGCGCTTTGGCGAGATCATGGACGGCAAAAGCCGCGTGATCCAAGAGGCCACATCGGGTGGCAAAACATTCTACCGTTTGCGCGCCGAAGGTTTCGCCGAGGTCAATGACGCCCGCCGTTTCTGCGCTGCGATGATCGCCGAAAACATTGATTGTATCCCTGTTGTGGTGCGCTAAATGGCGTTGAATGCCTCAATATTGGGGTGTGAAGGTCTATCCGTAACTGATTGGGAAAAGGCGTTTTTTCGCGATTCCGACCCGTTCGGATTTATACTTTTTGCGCGCAATATCGACACACCAGACCAGTTGCGCCAACTGACGGCTGACCTGCGCGAGGCCGTGGGGCGCGATGCCCCGATTTTGATTGATCAAGAGGGTGGCCGCGTGCAGCGTATGCGTGCACCGCATTGGCATGAATGGTTGCCTCCACTTGATCAGATGGAACAAGCCAGCGATCCGATCCGCGCCATGTGGCTGCGCAATCGGATCATTGCAGATGAATTGCGTGCCGTGGGTATTGATGCGAACTGTGCGCCTTGCGCTGATATCGTTGGCCCTGACACGCACCCGTTTTTGCGTAATCGCTGCTACGGTATCGATCTTGAAACCGTCATTGCTGCGTCGGTTGCGGCGGCTGACGGGCTTTTGGATGGCGGTGTGTTGCCGGTGCTCAAGCACATCCCCGGTCATGGGCGGGCGACTGTTGATAGTCATAAAGGGCTGCCTCACGTGACCGCGACGCATGATGTCCTGACGGGCAGCGACTTTAGCGCCTTTGCCGCGTTGCAAGATTTGCCGATGGGCATGACTGCGCATATTGTTTTTGACGAAATTGACCCCGCCAACCCCGCCACGATGTCAAAAGACATGAACGCGATCATTCGCGATCAAATCGGTTTCAAAGGCCTGTTGATGACGGATGATATCTCGATGGGCGCGTTGTCAGGGAGCGTCGGTGACCGCACCAAGGCCGCAATCGCAGCAGGCTGCGATGTTGTGCTGCACTGCAATGGTAATCAAGATGAGATGGTGTCGGTTGTTGCACTGGCAGGTACGCTCGCGGAAGACCGCGCAGAAGCGGCGCTTTCACCGCGCAAAACCCCAACATCCGTTGACATTGCGGCCCTCAACGAAGAACTTAACACCCTATTAGGGTGAGGGCCATTTGACTGAGCAAGACTTTCAAGAAGACACGCAGAGTGTCAGTGAACGGGTCGCCTCGGAGGCCCTGATCGTTGACGTCGGTGCCTTTGAAGGGCCGCTTGACTTGCTGCTGACATTGTCGCGGACGCAAAAGGTGGATTTGCGCCAGATTTCTATTCTCGCTTTGGCGCAGCAATATCTGGCCTTCGTCGAGCAGGCAAAAAAGTTGCGCCTCGAATTGGCGGCCGACTATTTAGTCATGGCCGCTTGGCTCGCCTTCCTGAAATCCCGCCTTCTTCTCCCGCCCGATCCGACCGACGAGGGTCCGTCAGGCGAGGAACTTGCCGCACACCTCGCGTTTCAACTGGAACGTTTAGAGGCGATGCGTAATGCCGCAGCGCGGCTCATGGCGCGTGACCAATTGGGGCGCGATTTCTTTGCGCGTGGCATCACCGAAGACGTGCAGCGGGTACGCCGCGTGACTTATACTGCGACACTGCTTGACCTGATGCAGGGCTACGCTCGTATCCGCACCAAGGACGATTTCCGCCCCTTTGTGATGGACCGCGATTCGGTCATGACGATGGAGCAATCACTGGCGCGGATGCGCACGTTGATTGGCTTTGCAGGCGACTGGACAGACATTGCCAACTACTTGCCCGAGGGCTGGGAGATCGAACCCGTGAAGCGGCGTTCGGCGACGGCTGCGACCTTTGCTGCCGCGTTAGAGCTTGCCAAAGAAGGCAAAATCGAAATTCGACAGGGCGAGACGTTTTCACCCATTCAAATCCGCAAAAGGGAGCCGCGCGATGGCTAAACCTGACAACGACAGCCTGTTTGAGGCGCCGCCAATGGGTGAGCAAGAGCGCATGGTTGAAGCGATCCTTTTTGCCACGGCTGACCCAGTGACGGTGCAGGAATTGATCGGGCGGATGCCTCATGGCTGCGATCCTGCTGAAGCAATCGTTTACCTTCGTAAACGCTATGAAGGGCGCGGCGTGCATCTGATCAAGATCGGTGACGCTTGGGCATTTCGGACGGCGGCGGACCTTGGTTTCCTGATGCAGAAAGAAACAGTTGAGACGCGCAAACTATCGCGTGCTGCCATCGAAACTTTGGCAATTGTGGCTTATCATCAACCAGTTACCCGCGCCGAGATCGAAGAAATCCGAGGGGTTTCGGTCAGTCGCGGCACGGTCGATCAGTTGATCGAGATGGAATGGGTGCGCATTGGACGTCGCCGCATGACGCCCGGTCGGCCTGTGACATTCGTGGTGACGCAAGAATTCCTTGACCACTTCGGCCTAGAGAACGCCCGTGATCTGCCCGGACTGAAAGAGCTTCGGGCTGCGGGTCTGTTGGAGAACCGTCCACCACCCGGTCTATCGCAACTTGGCCAGACATCGGATGGGGAGGACGAAGACGAAGATGATGACAATCAGGTCGAAATGTTCGAAGATGATTAGAAACTAGATAAAATTTTATCTTTCGCGGCTAAAATTAACACTCTTTTTGCCAACACGGCCTTATCCAAAAGAGGTGTTGATGAGTTTTTGTTCGTGAATTTTTTAGCTCTCAAGGAAGAATCGGTTCGTTCTCGGTCGCGGTATATTTTTCTCGCTCATGCCGCGCGGAAATACTTGGCTGGTCTCGCGATTATTGGCGCGCTACTTGCGGTTTCATTCAACCTGTTTGGAGATATCGCCTTAGAGGCGGTGCCCAAGATGCACCCGTTGACCGCAATTTTCATTTTTATTTTGGCGATCATTTTGGTCCGTTCGCGCGCCATCATCGGCGTGTCTCGGGGCGAAACAATGGCCTTGTTCGGCGTTGTCGCAATCATGTCAGTACTACTAACCATGCGGCAGGTTTTGGGATCGGACATCGGCTCACAATTAAGCCGATTTGGCCATGTTGGCTCGGGGACGGCGATCAGCTTGGGCGCTTGTAGCCTTGCTATTGTTTTGCGGCACACTGCGCCAAAGGTCGGTCTTGCCACAGGGTGTGTTGCTACGGTTTTGGTCGTCGCATCAGTCTTGGGGCATAGTTTCGGACAACGCCTTTTTGAGGGGCAAATGGCAGTTTTGACACTTCTTTCGCTCTTGCCGCTTTTGCTTGGC
>DFSO01000033.1:0-33165 GCA_002378665.1 Loktanella sp. UBA3435
TCATTGCTGTTGTCGATGCCACTGTCGGAGTTCGGCTCGTTATCACTTTGATCCGCACTAGAGACCTCTTGGTGAAGGATTTGCCCTGTCACCGCATCATAGACAACTTCGAGAACGCGGCCACCTTTGGTCGCCTCAACCCGTACTTCAGTTGGGCTATTGTAGATTTCGATCCGCTCGTAACCCTGCGCCGTCAGCTGGGAAATCACCTGATCTGCGATGGATTCTGCGTGGGCCACATTGGCGGCCAAACCGAAAAACAAGATAGAAGCTTTAAATGCATTTTTCATGGACATGTTCCTTTTGTGTAAGAGAGATCACATGATGTGACCCATGCCTTACCGAACCATGCCGCGGGGCCATCTAAAATTGCCCTAGGGTTTAGATGCCCCTGCTTAAACCACAGGGGCATGCGTCTATACCGTTAGTTTAGACCGCCATATCAAAGCCGAGCGCCTTGGCGACGGTGAAGATATCTTTGTCGCCACGTCCGCACATATTCATGACCAGAAGGTGGTCTTTTGGCAGGGTGGGTGCCAGTTTCATCACGTGTGCAAGCGCGTGGGATGGCTCCAACGCAGGGATGATCCCTTCGAGTTTGCACGACAGCTGGAAGGCTTCCAATGCTTCGACGTCGGTGATCGAGACATATTTCGCGCGGCCGATTTCGTGCAGCCATGCGTGCTCTGGCCCGATGCCTGGATAGTCGAGGCCCGCGGAGATTGAGAAACCTTCGAGGATTTGACCGTCGTCGTCTTGCAAAAGATAGGTGCGGTTGCCGTGCAGAACGCCGGGTCTGCCGCCAGTCAGGGACGCGCAATGCTCCATCTTGGCGTTCACGCCTTTGCCGCCCGCCTCGACGCCGATGATGTTCACGGATGCATCATCAAGAAACGGGAAGAAGAGACCCATCGCGTTCGAGCCACCACCGATGGCGGCGATCAGCGTGTCAGGCAGACGCCCTTCGGCGGCTTGCATTTGCTCGCGGGTTTCTTTGCCGATGATGGCCTGAAAGTCGCGGACCATGGAGGGATATGGGTGCGGACCAGCCACTGTGCCGATGCAATAGAAGGTGTCGCGCACGTTGGTGACCCAATCGCGCAGGGCGTCGTTCATCGCGTCTTTCAGCGTACCACGGCCAGAGGTCACGGGGATCACTTCGGCGCCCAGCAAGCGCATACGGAAGACGTTTGGCGCTTGGCGTTCAACGTCGTGTGCGCCCATGTAAACGATGCATTGCAGGCCGAATTTGGCGCAGACTGTTGCTGTCGCAACGCCGTGCTGCCCTGCGCCTGTTTCGGCGATAATGCGTGTTTTGCCCATGCGGCGGGCAAGAATGATCTGGCCCAACACGTTGTTAATCTTATGCGCACCAGTATGGTTCAACTCGTCGCGCTTCATATAGATTTTCGCGCCACCAAGGTGCTCTGTCAGGCGTTCAGCATAATAAAGCGGCGACGGACGGCCAACGTAGTGGGTCCAGAGGTCGTGCATCTCGGCCCAGAAGCTGTCGTCTGTCTTGGCGATCTCGTATTGCTCTTCCAACTCTAGGATCAGCGGCATCAGGGTTTCGGAGACAAAACGCCCGCCAAAATCACCAAAGCGGCCATTTTCATCGGGGCCATTCATAAAGCTGTTGAAAAGATCGTCTGCCATTTTATCCGTCCCCTTTGATACGCAGCAATTTCTACGACGAAGTGAAAGGATATTCTAGTGCCTATTCGGCCAATGCTGCCGCGACAAATGCGGCGATTTTCGCATTGTCCTTGATGCCAACACCCGCTTCGACACCAGACGAGACATCGACTTGGGTGGCGCCCGTCAGTGCGATGGCCTCCGCGACATTGTCGGGCGTCAGCCCACCAGCCAACATCCACGGCTTTGGCCAGCGGCGTTTGGCGATAAGGGTCCAATCGAATGAGAGCCCGTTGCCGCCCGGAAGCGTCGCGGATTTGGGCGGCTTCGCGTCGATCAGGATTTGGTCGGCCACGGCATTGTAGAGATCAATGTTTGGAACGTCAGAGGCATCGGAGATGCCCACGGCCTTCATCACGGGCAAGCCGTAGCGTGCTTTGATCTCCAAAACACGCTCTGGGCTCTCGTGGCCGTGAAGTTGCAGCATGTCGAGCGGCACGGCGTCGGTGATTGCGTCGAGAAAGGCGTTATCCGCATCGACCACCAATGCCACTTTGGCGAGGCCAACTGGGGTGGCGAGAGCCAGTTCGCGGGCCTGCTCAATCGAGACGTTGCGGGGGGATTTCGGGAAAAACACAAATCCAACGTAGGCCGCACCTGTGTCAGCAACAGCCTGTAACCCCTCGTGCGTGGAGAGGCCGCAAATTTTTACGCGGAAATTGTCAGGCATTATTTGCTCAGCAAAGCCAGAACATCGTCGCCTTTTGGCGCGTTCACGGACTTGAGACTCGCCAACTCGCGGCGCAATGTCTCAACTTCACGGGCCTTTGCACGGCCCTCTGCACGTTCTTTGTATTCGCGGATCCATTCCCAAACGAAGCCAAGCAAAAGGCCAACCCCTACACCGATAAAGATCGCAACGAAGAGCGGCATTTGGATATCTGGGGAAATGCCCAGAAAATCGCTAAACGCCGTTGGCATTGCGCGCAGGGTGACCATGCCGCGATTTGCCATTCCCACAAGGATCAGGATAAGCGCAACAATTGCCCAAAAGGCATAACGTAGCGTTTTCATGAAGGACCTCTTAATTTCCGTTCAGACGATCGCGTAGAAGCTTACCAGTCTTAAAGAACGGAACGTGCTTTTGTTCAACCTCAACACTTTCGCCCGTGCGCGGGTTTCGGCCCAAGCGTGCGTCACGTTTTTTGACGGAAAAGGCACCAAAGCCGCGAAGTTCAACACGGTCGCCCTGTGCCATCGCGCCAGTAATCTCTTCAAAAATAGTGTTGACGATATTTTCGACGTCACGCTGGAAAAGGTGTGGATTTTCATCCGCGATCTTCTGAATAAGTTCCGACCGGATCATAGGTGTTAGCCCCCCAAAGGTTTTCAGCTCAAATTGCTCGACTTACAGCCGGGCTTCTGAGAACTATAGGGGGTAAGTTTCATTCAAGAAATAGAGACGTGCAAGGTATTGGGGTAAAATATGCCGTTTTTTGTGCATATTGATGCCCTACAAGCCTTTGATAAGGGGTGATTAATCTCGACGGCGTCAAAAGACACAGGGTTTGCGATTTTGGCTCAACCGATTCGGCGCAGATCACAGCGCGACTTTAGTGCGTTATTTCTAAGAGAGTTTCTGACGCATCGTGAAATAAGTCGTCCGATTGAAACCCGCATGAACCCCTTCTTTTGGCACTTCAAAACCTAGTTTTTTAAACACCTGGTGGTTCTCAATCAAAGCGATCCGCACGTCGAGTTCGAGCGCCATGAGGCCACGCGCAACGGCTCGGGTTTTCGCCACTTGCACCAAGGTCGCGGCATGTCCCCGCCACCTGACATGGGGCGCTACAGCGAACTTGCTGAGGTAAAGCGCATCACCACGCGGCTTTAGGAAAACGCAGGCAAGCGAGGATCGGTGGGAAGGCAACGCGTGGGGATGAGATTCGTTATTGTGCAAATGATCGCAGCGCACGACCTGTTGCTCAACAAAAAAGGCCCCGCAGATTGCTCTGCGGGGCCTTTCTATAAACTAAGCGAACGTGGCTTATTCGTCGCCCTTGAGCGCTTTGCCCAAGATGTCGCCCAAAGATGCGCCGGAGTCGGACGAACCGAACTGCTCGACTGCTTCTTTTTCTTCAGCGATTTCGCGTGCTTTGATAGAGAGACCCAGCTTGCGTGTCTTGCTGTCGATGTTGGTGACGCGTGCGTCAACCTTGTCGCCAACGCCGAAACGTTCTGGACGCTGCTCTGCGCGATCACGGGACAGGTCGGAACGACGGATGAACGATGTCATGCCTTCGTAGATAACCTCAATGCCGCCATCTTCGATCTTGGTCACTTCAACAGTGATCACAGACCCACGCTTCACGCCGCCGATTGCATCTGCAAACGGATCGCTGTCGAGTGCTTTGATGGAGAGCGAAATACGCTCTTTCTCAACGTCAACTTCAGCAACCTTGGCTTTCACGATGTCGCCCTTGCGGAAATCGCCGATGACGTCTTCGCCACGGCCTTCCCATGTCAGGTCGGACAGGTGAACCATGCCGTCGATGTCGCCTTCGAGACCAACGAACAGACCGAATTCAGTGATGTTCTTAACTTCACCTTCAACTTCGGTACCTTCTGGGTTAGTCTCAGCGAAGACTTCCCATGGGTTACGCTGTGTCTGCTTGAGGCCAAGGGAAACGCGACGCTTTGCAGAATCGATTTCCAGAACCATGACTTCAACTTCCTGAGAAGTAGAAACGATCTTGCCTGGGTGTACGTTTTTCTTTGTCCAAGACATCTCGGACACGTGAACCAGACCTTCAACGCCAGATTCAAGCTCAACGAATGCGCCATAGTCGGTGATGTTCGTTACGCGGCCAGTGTGAACTGTTTCAAGCGCGAACTTGGCTTCAACAGCATCCCATGGATCGTCCTGAAGCTGCTTCATGCCGAGGGAGATACGGTGAGTCTCTTTGTTGATCTTGATCACCTGAACCTTAATTGTCTCACCGATTGTGAGGATCTCGGATGGGTGGTTCACACGGCGCCATGCCATGTCTGTGACGTGCAGCAAGCCATCAACGCCGCCCAGGTCAACGAACGCACCGTATTCGGTGATGTTCTTGACGACGCCGTCAACTTCTTGGCCTTCTGTCAGGCCGCCGATAACTTCAGCGCGCTGTTCAGCACGTGACTCTTCGAGGATTGCACGACGGGACACAACGATGTTGCCACGACGACGGTCCATCTTGAGGATTTGGAACGGCTGCTTGAGACCCATCAATGGGCCTGCATCGCGCACAGGGCGCACATCAACTTGGGAGCCTGGAAGGAACGCAACTGCGCCGCCCAGATCAACAGTGAAGCCGCCTTTAACGCGACCGAAAATCGCACCGTCAACACGGATTTCGTCTGCATAGGCCTTCTCAAGGCGGTCCCATGCTTCTTCACGGCGTGCCATCTCACGGGAGATCACAGCTTCGCCGCGTGCGTTTTCAACCTGACGGAGGAACACTTCGACGGTATCGCCGACGTTCAACTCTGGCTCTTCGCCTGGGTTTGCAAATTCTTTAAGATCGATGCGGCCTTCCATCTTGTAGCCAACGTCGATGATCGCTTGGCCAGCTTCGATAGCGATGACCTTGCCTTTGACGACGGAACCCTCTGCAGGTGTGTCCATCTCGAAGCTTTCGTTTAAGAGTGCTTCAAACTCTTCCATTGTATTAGCCATGTGGCGTCTATTTCCTAATCGTTTGTTTTATACGGGCCGAGCGGTTGTGTCCGCCGGTCTTTGGGTTTCCATTGGTCTAACGTCAGACATTCAAGAACATGAAATAACAGGGCCGATAATTACCGACCCCGCTCAAACTCTCATGCTCACGCCTGTCTCGACGCTTCAACAAGGTGCCGTATAGGCGCAAAATGCTGGGCTCGCAAGTGTTGTCCCCCTTATTTGTAAGGCGCGCCCGATTTCCCCAAGCAGATAATTTTGCAAATCATTAAGATGCCTTGGAGTTAGCTACCAAAACTCCATATTCCCGCCCAGATTTCGGCACGATTGCCATGCACAAGCGTCCTCACATTAGATCAGAGGCTGCCACCATGACCTTACACCAAGACATTTCCACAGCGCAGATTGCGGCGTGGGAACAATCCAGCGAACTCCTTGACGTTTTGCGCGATGATCCGACTGACATCATTGCATTCATTGCACATTGCTCTGCTGATGACCTCCATCAGTTTAATTGCGTGCACGGTATTGCCGCCGAGGTCGAGATTTTCGAAGCGATTTTGCACCATCCAAAGTGTGACCGCGCCACCGCTTTGCAGATTTTTGAGGCCTGCAATCCGCAGTATTACGAAAAGGAACTCGCCAATGGGCGTGCGCTGGATAGCTATGACGAGGAATAAGATCAGGTATTCATAGCGATTTTGGATATAGCACATGCGATGTTGTGCAATCGTCCTGACTGGCAAGGCCGCTTTGGATCGGTGGCATTGCGCGATTGGGAAACCTATCCGCATACCTCGCCAAGCACGTTCAATCATTGGACGTTGCCCGCTGCGGTTATGATCCGCACGCAAGACCAGCGCACGCATCCAAGCATCACGTACCAATACTCGTCGATCCGCCTAACCTATCATGCATGGGCGCAGCGTCAGTAATTAGCCGAGGCGGCTTTGCACAAAGGCGATGGCGGCATTGACCGCCTCGTCGATTGTCAGATCAGAGGTGTCGATTTGCTGCGCATCTGCGGCGGCGATTAGCGGCGCTGTCGCCCGCTCGCTGTCACGTTTATCGCGCTCGATCACATCAGCGAGGACTTGTTGCGCACTCACATCCATGCCCTTGCCTTGCAGTTCTTTGAACCTGCGTTCCGCACGGCATTCAGGTGACGCTGTCACGAAAAGCTTGGCATCAGCCGCAGGGCAGATCACCGTACCGATATCGCGCCCGTCCAGAACCGCGCCACCGATCCGCTGGGCAAAGCTGCGCTGAAAGTCGACCAAAGCGCTGCGCACTTCAGCGATCACAGCGACTTGGCTAGCCGCTTGCGCCACTTCGGGGGTGCGTAGGGCATCGTTTTCAAGATCGGTTGGATCAAGGGTTTTGGCAGCAGTCAGCGGGTCCGCGCCAGCCAGAACCTTCGCCCCAACCGCACGATACAGCAGCCCCGTATCGAGATGGGCAAAACCGAAATGCGCGGCTACAGCCTTGGAGATCGTCCCCTTGCCTGCCGCCGCGGGCCCGTCGATAGCAACCGTAAAGATCATGCGGTGTTGCGCACCAATTGCGCACCCAAGTCACCCATGAGTTTCTCGAAAATCGGGAAGGATGTGGCAATCGGGCTGCCGTCATCCACCGTCATCGGTTTCTGAGAAGCCATACCCATGACCATAAACGCCATCGCAATACGGTGATCAAGCACGGAAGCAACGGTCACGCCGCCCGCAACATTGCCGTGACCAAGGCCCGTGACGCGCCACCAATCGTCGCCCTCTTCCACGGTCACGCCAGCGGCACGCAGCCCCTTGGCCATCGCGTCGATACGGTCGGATTCCTTTACGCGCAGCTCCTTAACGCCCTGCATATCCGTCACGCCTTGCGCAAAGGACGCCACAACAGACAACACAGGATATTCGTCGATCATGCTTGCCGCGCGGGCGGGAGGCACGGCGATCCCTTTGAGATTAGGTGAGAACTTTGCACGCAGGTCGGCCACAGGTTCGCCACCCTCTTCGCGCAGGTTCTCATACGTCAAGTCCGCGCCCATTTCTTGCAACGTGGTGAACAGCCCCGCACGGGTGGGGTTCAACCCGATATTGGGGACCAGAACATCAGAACCGGGGGTGATGATCGCGGCGCAAACGGGGAACGCGGCAGAGCTAGGGTCACGCGGCACCACAATCGTTTGCGGTTTCAACTCTGGCTGGCCAGTCAGCGTAATCACGCGGCCTTCGTCGGTTTGCTCAACCGTGATTGTCGCACCGAAACCCGCAAGCATCCGCTCTGTGTGGTCGCGGGTTGCTTCTTTCTCAATCACGACAGTTTGACCAGGAGCATTAAGACCCGCCAGCAACACAGCCGATTTCACCTGTGCGGAAGGCACAGGCACAACATAGCGGACAGGCACAGGATCAGCGGCACCCACCAGCGTCATCGGCAAGCGACCGCCCTTACGGCCCACGGATTGCGTGCCAAAAAGAGCAAGCGGATCAGTCACGCGGCCCATCGGACGGCCATTAAGGGATGCATCCCCCGTGAATGTCGCGGTAATCGGCGAGGTCGCCATAGCGCCCATAATCAGGCGCACGCCTGTGCCAGAGTTGCCGCAATCAATCACACCCTCAGGCTCGGCAAATCCGCCAACGCCCACGCCTTCAACCGTCCACTCACCATGACCGTGATCAGTGACCGTAGCGCCAAACGCGCGCATCGCTTTGGCGGTATCGAGAACATCTTCGCCCAACAACAGTCCCGTGATGTGGCTCTTACCAACAGCCATCGCGCCCAAAATCAACGAGCGGTGCGAGATCGACTTATCACCAGGCACATTGGCCTCGCCCTTCAGCGGGCCACAAGGGCGGGAGGTCATAGGAATAGGGGTGCCGTGGCCAGACATGGGGATCTCACTTCTGCATAAATTCAAAAGCGTGATAAACCAACACAGAGACAGGGTCCATCGCCCCCGCCTCGCTTTGTCTCAAATACTCAAAAACGGGTTACGGGCGGCGGAACGTCAGATAATGGGGCGTGCGCCCTTCGCGAAGTGCCTTTTGCTCGTAGCGGGTCGATATCCAATCAGGCCAAGCCGTGCGCCAATCATCCGGGCGCTCGGCCAACCACTCAAAGCCCGCCTTTGGGATTTCCTCCAAAGACTGGCGGACATAATCTTTGATATCCGTCGCGACACGCAATTCTGCGTTCGGCGCCATCACGTCAAACAAGGGCTGCAAATGCTCTTGCGTGACGAACCGCCTACGGTGGTGGCGCTTTTTCGGCCAAGGATCGGGGTAGTTCAGGAACACTTTGGTCAGCGTGCCCGCAGGCAATACATCAAACATATCGCGTGCATCACCGGGGTGCACGGCAAGGTTCGTGACTTCAGCCTTGCGGATTTTACCCAAAAGCATGGCGACGCCGTTCACAAAAGGCTCGCAGCCAATAATGCCCACATCAGGATAGCTCTTGGCCATATGCACAAGGTGCTCACCACCACCAAAGCCGATCTCAAGCCAAATCTCGCGTTTGCCGAAATAGGCTTCAAGATCAATGTGGTTGCGGTCGGGGTTCACATCCCAACCAACCAATCCGGGCGACAACCCGTCTAGATCGTTCTCAAGGTAATCGTTCTGGGCGGGGCGAATGGTTTTGCCACGAAAGCGTCCGTAGAAATTGCGCCAAGGGGCACCTGTTGGATGTTTTGTCTCAGTCATGGCGGACCTCTTGTTTTGTGGCGCAATATCGTAGGATGGGTTTTAACCCATCCTCCTTAAACGGCGCGGCGCAGGGCCTCGGCCAGATCGGTGCGTTCCCAGCTAAATCCGCCGTCAGCCTCAGGTGCGCGACCAAAGTGACCGTAGGCTGCTGTACGTTCATAGATTGGTTTGTTCAGCCCAAGATGTTCACGGATGCCGCGCGGTGTCAGATCCATCGCTTGATCAATTGCGCGTTCAACAGCCGCTGGATCAACGTCATCCGCGCCATGCAAATCTGCGTAAATCGACAAAGGCCGCGCCACGCCAATCGCATAAGACAGCTGGATCGTGCATTTATCAGCGATGCCTGCGGCAACGACATTTTTCGCCAAATAGCGCGCAGCATAGGCCGCAGAGCGGTCAACCTTGGTTGGGTCTTTTCCGGAAAACGCACCCCCGCCGTGTGGGGCTGCACCGCCGTAAGTATCCACAATAATCTTGCGCCCCGTCAGGCCAGCATCACCATCAGGACCGCCAATCACAAATGTCCCAGTCGGGTTCACCCACCACTGCGTCTTTGGCGTGATCAGGCCGTCTGGCATAACTTCGAGAATGTAAGGCTCGACAATCGCACGGATGTCAGCACTGGTCTGGCTCTCATGGGCGTGCTGGGTCGACAGTACGATCGAGGTGACTTCAACAGGTTTGCCGTCAACATAGCGCAGAGAAATCTGGCTTTTTGCATCGGGGCGCAGGGTGGGCTCTGTGCCGTCCTTGCGCACTTCGGCCAAACGCTTCAGGATCGCGTGCGCGTATTGAATAGGCGCAGGCATAAGGGCTTCGGTCTCGTTGGTCGCAAAACCAAACATGATCCCTTGGTCGCCAGCGCCCTCTTCTTTGCCGTCCTTGGCATCGACACCCATCGCAATATGCGCGGATTGTTCGTGCAGGAAGTTCGTCACACGACACGTCTCATGGTGAAACTTGTCTTGCTCATAACCGATGTCTTTGATGCAGGCGCGAGTGATACCCTCAACGCGGCCCATATAATCCTTGAGCAATTCCTTGTCGGACAGCCCAACTTCGCCACCAATCACGACCTGATTTGTCGTCGCAAATGTTTCGCAGGCAACACGTGCCTCTGGCTCTTGCGTCAAAAACGCATCGAGAATCGCATCAGAAATTCGGTCGCAGACCTTATCTGGGTGGCCTTCGGAAACAGATTCCGAAGTGAAAACATAGTCTTTGCGTATCATGTGACGTGCTCCATTTCATATAATCCGCCACGTCAGGAAGCCGTTGTGGCAGCGTTTGTCCCCGCTTAGGGGTTCATCATTGTCGGGTCAATTCTATTTCCGTCGTGCCGCAACGACACAGGCCAGCAGTGTCATAAGTAAGACAAGCAGAATGGGCCAGTCGCCGCGCTGGCTGTAAACTGTGGCGGGGAGTGCCAAAGGCAAGGGCGCGTCGATAAATGCGGCCATATTCATGCCGATCTCGGCCGTGATCCGCCCCTTGCCGTCGATCATCGCACTGATGCCCGTATTGGCGACGCGCACCATCGGCAGACCTTGCTCAATCGCCCGTAGGCGGGCTTGCGCCAAATGTTGTTTTGGCCCCGCAGATGGTCCGAACCACGCATCATTGGTGACCAAAATCATTAACCGCGGTCGCTCATCTGTGCCGATCTCTTCGGCAAAAATCCCCTCGTAGCAGATCAACGGCCGTGCATAGCCGATGCCTGTGATGTCAATCGTGCGCGGCCCCGGTCCAGGTGTGAACGCATTGCCCAGTGCTGCCGAAAAGCCGTCGATGCCGACCTTGCGCAGCAACTCGCCGCCCGGAATGAATTCACCAAAGGGCACGATATGAGCTTTGTCGTAGACAGAAGAAATGATTGCGCCGCGCTCCAACGTCACAAGTGCGTTGTAGTAACGCGCCCCTTCGCGGCGGTTAATGCCCAGTACGATGGGTGCGCCGCGTGCAGCGTCAGAGGCCTCATCCAGCGCATCGCCTGCATATTCAAGCAGATAAGAGATCGCGGTTTCAGGCCAGACAACAAGATCAGGGCGCTCTCCTTGTGCTGTAAAATCGACCAAGCGGTTAAAGAACTTCTGCGCATGCTCTGGGTCCCATTTCTCGACTTGTCGCGCGTTGGGTTGCACAAGGCGCACAATGGGGCCGTCAACAACCGGTGCCGCAGGTAGGGTTAAAGTAACCCAAGCGATGACTGCAAGGACTGGCGCGAGGGCTGCCCCATAGCGCCGCTGCCACAAGAGTGTCAGCGCCAAAGCAAGACCCACGGTGATCGCGGTTAATAGGTGCGGGCCGCCAAATGCCGCGAGTTGTGCCAGCGGCGTATCAATCCAGATGTGCCCCAAAAGCGCCCAAGGGAAACCTGTGAGAATATAGCTGCGCGTCACTTCCGCGCCGATCAGCATGAGGGCTGCGACACTCAGGCTATTGGGCGCGATCCGGTAAGCCGCCCAACGCGACAAGGCCCAGAATAGCCCGCCGCCAAGCGCCATAAACAAGATACCAAATGGCGCCATCCAGCCTGTCACATCAGGCTCGACAAGGAAGGGCGAGACGATCCAGCGTAAGCTGACCGCGAAGTAGCCAAAGCCGAACAGCCACCCTGCCCGAAACGCCGATTTCGCCGATACTACGGGCCAAGCCAACCAAACCGCGAGCGCGATCAGCGTCACAAACCACCAATCTTGCGGAGCTTGGCCGAGTGCCGCGATGACGCCCAAAATCACGGGCGTCAAAGCGCGCAATTTAGTCAACACGAGACCCGGGCATCCGCACGCGCAGGCGCTTAATCCGGCGTGGGTCAGCATCTAGCACTTCGAATTCGGTACCATCAGGATGGAAAATAATCTCGCCACGTGCAGGGATTGCGCCCGACAGCATAAAGACCAAGCCACCAAGTGTGTCGACTTCTTCCTCGTCAATCTCACCGTGGGCGGTCAGATCAACGCCAACTTCGTTTTCGAAATCTTCAAGCGATGTCCGTGCCAAAGCGTTATAGACGCCTTCACTTTCGCGCGTAAAGCTTTTGGCCTCATCAATATCGTGCTCGTCTTCAATCGCGCCGACGACCTGTTCGATCAGATCTTCGATGGTCACCAGACCGTCGGTGCCGCCGTATTCGTCGATCACCAAGGCCATGTGAATCCGCTCTGACTGCATCTTTTGCAGCAAGACGCCAAGCGGCATCGAGGGCGGAACAAACATCAACGGGCGCAGCATCTCGCGCAGATCGAAATCGACCGCGCCATCGTTAAACCCATATTTGAGCGCGAAATCTTTGAGGTTCGCAGAGCCGATTGGCGTATCAAGCGTGCCATCATAAATCGGAATGCGGGTGAGCCCCATTTCACGAAACAGATCAATCAACTCTTCTTTGGTGATTGTGACTGGTGCTGCAACGATATCTGCCTTGGGAATAGAGACATCTTCGACGCGCATACGGCGCAGATTGAGCATCCCCTGCATCGGCGACGGCATCATCGGGCCTTGCCACTCGGTGCCTTCCTCGCCGGCGTTGCCAGATGGGCTAAGCGCATCAAACAAGCGGCCCATAAAGCCGCGGTTACGTTGTTCGGTGGGGTCGTCTTGCGCGCTTTGCGCTGCAATAGAGTACCCGTCGCTGTTGTCGCCCATTTTATCCTTACCTAAATCCATAACAATTGGCCAAAACCGGCCATCACTCTCCCCTATATGGGTCAGCTACCCCCATATTGCCAAGTATCTGCTTTTCCAACCCCTCCATAAGGGTGGCGTCTTGGTCACGGTCGTGGTCGTAGCCCAAAAGATGCAAAATTCCATGAATGACCAAATGGGTTGTGTGATCTTCCAGTGCTTTCCCTGCGCTTTCAGCCTCTTGCGCACAAGTATCATAGGCAATCGCGATATCGCCCAACTCTGGATCAGTGCGGTCAGGTGGCAGCGGTTGTCCGCCGTCGAGATCCGCGCCACGCTCGTCAGATGGCCAGCTTAAAACATTCGTTGGCGTCGGTTTGCCGCGAAAATCCGCGTTCAGGTCAGCAATGCGGGCATCGTTGCAGCCCAGCAGGCTCACTTCATAGCCCGACAGCCCAAGGTGAGCGAAGGTCGCCGCAGCCGCAGCATCCGCCAACCCCTCCAGATCGACAGCCGCCCAACGCTTGTCTTCGATCATGCAATCAACACTCATCGCTTTTGCTCGTCCTCTGCCTCGTAGGCCTCGATAATAGCAGCGACCAGCGGGTGGCGCACAACGTCTTTGGAGGTGAAATAGCTAAAGCTGATTTTGGGGATGTGCTTGAGCAAGCGCTCTGCGTCCCAAAGGCCTGACGACACGCCGCGCGGCAAATCGATCTGGGTGCGGTCACCAGTGATCACCATCCGCGACCCTTGACCAAGGCGGGTCAGGAACATTTTCATCTGCATCGATGTGGCATTCTGCGCCTCGTCCAACACTACAAAAGCATTCGACAATGTGCGCCCGCGCATAAAGGCCAAAGGTGCGATTTCAATCACCTTTTCTTCCATCATCTTGGCTGCTTGCTTTCCGGGAAGGAAATCGCCCAGCGCATCATAGAGCGGCTGCATATAAGGGTCGACTTTGTCCTTCATATCACCGGGCAGATAGCCAAGCTTCTCTCCCGCTTCAACAGCAGGGCGCGACAGGATGATTTTGTCGACCTTGCCGCTAATCAGCATATTCACGCCAACAGCGACCGCGAGATAGGTTTTCCCCGTCCCCGCAGGACCGATACCAAATGAAAGTTCTTTCTCAAAAAGTGCTTTCACATAAGCCTTTTGTGCTTCGGTGCGCGGCTCGACTAACTTTTTGCGGGTTTTAATTTCAATACGGTCAGCAACGCCACCCTTGAACAGTTCCTTTTGATCGACTGGACCCGCTGGGTATTCCGTCGCTTGGGACCCCATCCGCAGTTCGCGATCAATATCGCCGGCTTCAAGCGTGCGCCCCGATTCAAGGCGTTGGTAAAGGGTCTTGAGGGTACTCAGCGCCTCTTGCTTGGCCTCTTCGTCGCCCACAACCGAAAGCTGGTTGCCACGCCGCAAAATTTGGACGCCGTAGGACTGTTCAATCGTCGCAAGGTTGCGGTCATATTCGCCACAAAGATCGATCAGCAAAAAGTTGTCTGGAAACTCCAAGGTGGATTCCGACACATCAGTGAGGTCAACGGCCAATCAATTCTCCTTTGGCTTAAGTCTTACCCTTAAAGTGGCCCGCCAACGTGTCAGAGGCAAGGACCGCACCGCTAAAAAGCGCAAAAGGCCGCAGTTTTCACTACGGCCTTTTGTATTTTGTGCCGACCGCCACGCGTTAAAGCGAGTCAGGAATGTCAGACCCTTCACGGAACGGACCAACAACTGTGTTCGGTGCGCCAACGACAGAGCAAACTGGACGGCCATCTGGTGTCAGACGTGCAGAAAGGTAACCCTCTATGCCGTCATCGATGATCCAGTGGTCACAACCTTCTTGGTCGATCCACACACCAGCAACGAGCTGGCTGAGGTGCTTGCTGTCTCGGCCGCCGTCAAATGAACGCTCAGCGCCTGTCCGCATGCCCTGATCAAGGCCACAAGCCGAAAGACCCAGACCAGCAACGAGCAGCGCAGTGATTTTGATAGATGTCATCTTATCTGCTCCTTAACGAATGCAATAAATTTCAACGCGGCGGTTCTGCTGCAGTGCTGCTGCAGAGTTGCCTTGCGCACGAGGCTGGCGCTCGCCAAAGCCTTTAACGTCAACGACTTGCACACCAGAATCCCGTGCAACAGATGCGACCATATCAGCGCGGCGCTGGGACAGGCTCATGTTGTATTCGTCAGAGGCACGCGCGTCTGTGTGCCCGTAAATCAGAAAGCCGTATGCATTCGCAGACCGGAAGAAGTTCATCAAATCTGATTTCGCAGCGTCCGAGATCCAAGCTTCGTCAGTGACGAAAAGCTGATCAGACGGAATGACACCACAGATTTCGGAGCGGTGACAAACAGCGCCGCCGTCACGTGTACGACGTGCGTCCATGTAGCCTTCAGCGCCATCATCCATAACCCAGTGCTCACACCCATCCGGATCGATCCAGATGGTTGCTGTGTATTCTTCACTCGACGTCTGCGCTTGTGCGCCAGTTGCGACCAGCGTCAACGCCACAGCACCAGCAACAAAACCGCCGGCGACTGCGCGCAACTTAATCTCTATATGCTGTTGCCACTTTTTCTATCCCTCGTTCTGCATTCCGCGCAAAAATTGTCGCTACGGAACACTATCCACTATTGTACTACCTACTCTTAGCAAATTGAGGCTGTATTGGAAGCATAAATCACTACATATTGTGCCTAATTGAGAAACATTGCGCCTATTACGTAGCGATTGGTGTGTCGCCGGAAAGACCAAACAACCCAAGGCCGAGCAGTCAAAAGCGCACTCTGCGGTTAAAGAATTTCGCCACCCAAGGAATTGGCGCTCGCATGCGTGATTCTTACGCGCCGAATTTGCCCCAGCACATCAAGAGGTGCATCCGCGAATACAGCGTGTAAATACTCCGACTTTCCAATCATTTGCCCCGTTGTTCGCCCCTCTTTTTCAAAAAGGACATTCACGTCACGGCCAACCATTGATTGCTGAATGGTGCGTTGTTGATCGGTCAGCAAAGCCTGCAATCGCTGCAAACGGTCACTCATCACGTCTTCTGGCAATTGCGGTTTTTCGGCGGCGGGGGTTCCGGGGCGCGTCGAGTATTTAAACGAATAGGCCTGCCCGTATTGAACCGCACGGATCAAATCCATTGTGGCCTCAAAATCTTCTTCGGTTTCACCCGGGAAACCAACGATAAAGTCGCCAGAGAGCAAAATATCGGGCCGTGCTGCACGGATGCGTTCGATAAGCTTGATGTAGCCCTCCGCCGTATGTTTACGGTTCATCGCCTTTAGAATGCGGTCAGAGCCAGATTGCACAGGCAAGTGCAGATACGGCATCAGCTTTGGACAGGTTGCATGCGCCTCGATCAGCGCATCATCCATATCGTTGGGGTGGCTGGTGGTAAAACGGACGCGTTCCAGCCCATCAACTTCGTTGAGCGCCCAAATCAAACCCGCAAGTCCGTTTTTGTGGCCATGATAAGCGTTGACGTTTTGCCCAAGCAAAGTGATTTCGCGCACGCCTGCCTCGACCAATTCCTGCGCTTCACGGATCACGCGGTCAGCGGGGCGGCTAACCTCGGACCCGCGCGTATAGGGCACCACACAGAATGCGCAAAACTTGTCACAGCCTTCCTGGACGGTCAGAAACGCAGTCGGCCCGCGTTTTGCCTTGCTGCGCGATTTTAGCGCCAGAAATTTATCGTCATCTGGAAAATCTGTATCCAGCGCCTTGCCGCCCGCTTGCACCGCCGTGTCCATCGCGGGCAAACGGTGGTAGGATTGCGGCCCAACAACCAGATCAACCATTGGCGCACGGCGCATGATCTCGCTGCCCTCGGCCTGAGCCACGCAACCCGCGACGCCGATTTTCACATTCGGGTTTGCATCTTTAAATGGCTTGAGGCGGCCCAGATCGGAATAGACCTTCTCGGCGGCTTTCTCGCGGATGTGGCAGGTATTGAGCAGGATCATGTCGGCGTCATCGGGCGTATCGGTGTGCACATAACCGTTTCCGCCCAGCGCTTCGGCCATGCGTTCGCTATCGTAGACGTTCATCTGGCAGCCGTAGGTCTTGATAAACAGCTTCTTTGGATCGGACATGTAACACCATTCGCGGGCAATTTCGGACAAGTTGGGAGTTTAGCGCTGATGGCCCCCGCTTGCAATGGAGGTGGCATTCACGCAATTTGCACAATATTGAGAGATAAGACCCAGATGTGAAAGAGTGAATACCGCCCCATGCTGTTCCCCAACCTCGACAACTTTCTATCAAATGGTGCCGCCACATTGGCGAAAGGTCCGATTGCTCTTATCTTCCTTGAGGACGATGTCGAAGTCGCAAGCACGCTGCGCCACTATGCAGACGGTGGATTTCGCTCTGTGATTGCGTTTGGGGTTGCGGACATCCAACTCCCCGAAGATTTGCCGCCCAGCGTGCATAAGGTTAACTTTGACATGAGCGAGAGCAATGCACTTACCCGCATTGTCAACGCAGTGATTGAAAAGGCCCACGGGCAGTGGATCTTCTACGGCTACAACACTGAATACCTGTTCTTTCCGTTCTGTGAACACCGCGCGATTGGCGAAATGTTGGCATTTCACACCGAAGAGCGGCGCGATGCCGTGCTGACCTATGTGGTCGATCTCTATGCAGGCGATCTCGATAAAGCCCCGAATGCTGTGTCCCTAGAGAACGCGCATATGGATAAATCAGGATACTACGCCCTTGCCCGCAAGGACAAAGGCAATGAGTTCGAAGAGCGGCAACTCGACTTTTTTGGCGGGTTACGGTGGCGGTTTGAGGAGCATATTCCGTTGCCACTGCGCCGCATTGACCGCATTTCTATTTTCAGAGCGAAGCCGGATCTACGCCTGAGGGCGGATCACACGTTTAGCGATCCAGAATACAACACCTATGCCTGCCCATGGCATCATTCGATCACGGCAGCCCTTTGTTCCTTCCGCACGGCCAAAGCGTTAAAGCGGAACCCTGTGAGTGCGGCGCAGATTAAGACGTTTCGCTGGCATAACTCCGTGCCGTTCGAGTGGCATTCGCAGCAATTGCTTGATTTGGGCCTGATGGAACCTGGTCAGTGGTTCTGATTGATGCGTTAAAACGCATCCTACGCTTATAGGCGGAACACAGCGGCCAGTCGCTGCCGTCACGGATCAATCCAGCCCGTAGCGGTGCCGTCGCGATCAAATGCGCATACAGGTCATAATCATCTTGATCGCGGATCATATGCTCCCAAAACCGGCGCTGCCAAATCCCTTTCTCTGCACGCTTAATCATGCTTGGCGGGCGATTGGGTGCAGGCGGTACATGCCGGGAAAATGTAGACTTGATGGACCGCCACCGCGCCGAGAAATCCGCATCGCCTGATGGCAGGGTCCAGATCATGTGCAACTCCGAGGGCAGGATCACAGCAGCCTTAATCTCGAAAGGGCGCTGTTTTTGACATAAGGCAACCGCGTGCCGCAAGAGATCAACGCGCTCGACAAGCAACGTCGACGACGGATCAGCCAAAGCAACAGTGAAGAAGTAGGTGCCTCCGGGCACAAAAAGGCGGCGATAATTGGTCATGTGACCAGCCTATCGAGATTCGGATGAATCAAATGTTAACCATCACCGACAAGTAGGATGGGTTTTAACCCATCGCCCATTTCAGCTTCGGCGCAGCCTAATCACCACATCCACCGAGGCAATCTGCGCCCCCGCAGGCACATTGGGCAAACGCCTGATATCCAACTGATCCGCAGGCGCATCGGTCAACTCAGCGGTATCTTCCCAATAGAAATGGGGATGATCGGTCTTATTGGTGTCAAAATAGCTCTTTGAGCCATCAACCGTAATCTCACGCATCAACCCAGCATCACAAAAGGCGCGCAGCGTATTATAGACCGTCGCAAGCGATACTTTCTCGCCCGCAACCGAGGCCGCATCATATAAACCCTCTGCCGTCACATGCCGATCTTGCCCATCGCCCACCAGCAATGAGGCCAGCGTCAACCGCTGCCGTGTCGGGCGCAAACCCACACCCGCCAACCATGCCGTGCTCCGCGAAATCGCAATCTCTGTCATAGGGCCTCTCTTACTTCACCTATTCATATGGGGGAAATGGGGGCGATATCAATTGAAAACGGAAACTTCGCACCCTTGCCCAAGGCAAACCTGCGGTGTTAAATGGGTTTGAGGCGTTTGAAACCAAATAAAATGAAGGCAGCACCCATGTCCCAATACCCTACAAGCTTTGACAAAGAAGGGCTGCTTGCTTGCGCCCGTGGTGAACTTTTCGGCGAAGGCAACGCACAGCTTCCTGCGCCGCCCATGCTGATGATGGACCGCATTACCGAAGTGTCCGCAGATGGTGGCGCGCATGGCAAAGGTCACATCGTCGCTGAATTCGATATCACACCAGACCTTTGGTTCTTCGACTGCCACTTCCCCGGCAACCCGATCATGCCCGGCTGCCTTGGCCTTGATGGCTTGTGGCAACTGACGGGCTTTAACTTGGGCTGGCGTGGCTGGCTTGGGCGCGGTTATGCGCTTGGCGTTGGTGAAGTGAAACTGACAGGCATGGTCCGCCCTAATCGCAAAATGCTGACCTACAAAATCGACTTCACCAAAGCGATCCAAACGCGTCGTTTGACGATGGGTGTGGCCGACGGGATCGTCGAAGCGGACGGCGAAGTGATCTATATGGTCAAGGACATGAAGGTCGCGTTGAGCGAGAGTTAAGAGTGATCGGGTTAACGGCGGTGTAACACTGCTGTCGTTAGCCATCTCCGACCCTTGATTGCTACCCTCTTTAGGAAAGCCAATGAAATCATTCAATTTCCAGTCAATATTTGCAGGAGATAAAGTATCAATCGACGACATTGATGGTATGATTGTTTTCTCTTCCATTTCGGACAGCTATGCAGAGGACTTCCCTAAGTCGGAATGGCCGCAAACGGACTACAATGGCATTATGATGCGGATGACAAACGGTGGCTTAATGTTTCACGATAATGACGTGCTGGCCCATTCGAATTGTCAGATTAAGCGACTTTAAGATTGGGCCGCAATCATACCCAACCCACTTGCACCCCTCCCCTCCCCCATCCTACAAAGAACCAACACTAATACAGGAGTGCGCTCATGCATGGCTCAGTGATCTACCGGATCAAGAACATGAAGGTCGCGCTGAGCGAGAGTTGAGCGACGTCAAATTCATTGGCGGACATTTTCATCGGCGGGCATTTTACCGCCGATGAATTCATTTCAGCGCATAAACTCTTTTCACTTCAGGATCAGCTCATTGCCAAAACCTGCCATCAAAGTCGTCGGCGACACCTCCAAAATCCACAGGGGCGCGTCTGAGGCGGCCGTAGGCGGAACGGCATCGCTGCTTTCTGCGCTGAGCATAGCAGCGGACCTCATGCCGCATGACGAAATAGATTTGCATAACTTTTTGAAGGTCCGCTATGCTGCCGCTCTCCAAGCCGCCAAACGCGCAAGTTGGTTTGGCGGCAGGTGGTTCAACTCCCTGTCAGGTGAAGATCCCGACTACATTCCCATCTCTGGCGCGCACCTGACACAGACACTTGCGGTCAAGGGCCTCACGCCGCCTGACTTCATCGTGCCGCGCGGCAAATACCTGTTGCGCTTGGACTATGCTGAAAAAGCGATTGTCCTTCTCCTCGAGCGGATTACGCAGCGCGAGACGGATCATCTCTAACGCAGAACGTCTACCCACTTGCACCTCCGCCCTCCCCTATCCTACAAAGAACCAACACTAATACGGGAGCGCGCTCAAGCATGGCGCAGTGATCTACCAGATCAAGAACATGAAGGTCGCGCTGAGCGAGAGTTGAGCACTAGAACGACTGATGCCGCTGATTGGCCTCCTGCCCCTCTGACAAGATGGATTAAATTTTGGACTTCATACTCATCTTGCTTGCGGCATTTGGTGCTGGATTATTGAACACGATTGCGGGGGGCGGGACATTTCTAACCTTCCCCGCGCTTGTGTTTATTGGGGTACCACCAGTAATCGCAAACGCGACCAGTGCCGTCGCGGTTTTTCCAGGATATCTTGGCGGTGCATTGGGATTTCGTGACGAGCTTAAGACCTTCGATAAAAAGGTTATCCTTCGGCTGATTGCGATCACGATTGCAGGCGGTTTGATCGGATCAGTTTTGTTGCTGGTTTCCTCCAACAAGGCCTTTTCGGTTGTCGTGCCGTTTTTACTTCTTGGGGCAACGCTGGCTTTTCTATTCGGCGACCAGATCCGCGCACGCGCTGCGGCCGCAGGAGGGGCCGTGACACCCTACGGCTCAATCGGGCTTTTACTTGTCAGCATCTATGGCGGTTATTTCAACGGAGGCCTCGGCATTGTCTTGCTTGCCCTGTTTGCGCTGTGGGGCATGACGCATATCCACAAGATGAATGGCCTCAAAAACGGTCTTTCGTTTGTGCTCTCGATAAGTTCGGTCTTGGTGTTTGCCATCGGTGGGCTTGTCGAATGGCATTACGCGCTTGCCATGATGGTCGCATCAACCATCGGTGGCTATGCAGGGGCACCGCTTGCACGCAGGCTTCCGAAATCTTTTGTGCGCGGGTTAATCGCGGCCGTCGGTTTTTCCATGAGCGTCGTATTTTTTGCCCGCTTGATTTAGCGCCGATCTGAGATTTCTCTCTCGCCGCCGCGATCACTTCTCTTCTACTTGCTTGCACCTCTGCCCTCCCCCATCCTACAAAGAACCAACACTAATACAGGAGTGCGCTCATGCGTCGTGTCGTTGTCACAGGTCTCGGGATTGTATCCCCCATCGGAAATAACGCGGATGAGGTTCTGGCCTCACTCAAGGCGGGTAAGTCTGGGATCGTTGCCAGCCCCGAGATGGCCGAGCATGGATTCCGGTCCCAAATCGCGGGCACTGTAAAGCTTGATATCGCCGAGCACATTGAAAAGCGCGCGCTGCGCTTCATGGGGCCGGGTGCCGCTTATGCCTATATCGCGATGGGTCAGGCGATTGCCGATGCGGGTCTCGACGAGGCTACGGTTTCCAACCCGCGCACAGGTTTGATCGCGGGCTCTGGTGGTCCTTCCACCTCTGCCATGTTCACCGCGCATAACATCGTCAAAGACACAGGTGCCACCAAACGGATCGGGCCATTCGCCGTGCCAAAGTGCATGTCCTCCACGATCTCTGCGAACCTTTCGACCCAGTATAAGATCAAGGGCATCAACTATTCGATCACCTCCGCCTGCTCGACCTCGCTGCACTGCATTGGGGCTGCCTCCGAGCAGATCATGATGGGCAAGCAAGACGTGATGTTCGCGGGCGGCGCAGAAGAACTCGACTGGACGCTATCCTGCCTGTTCGACGCGATGGGTGCGATGTCGTCCAAGTATAACGACACCCCAGAGAAGGCGTCCCGCGCATTCGACGCGAACCGCGACGGCTTTGTCATCGCAGGCGGTGGCGCGATGTTGGTGCTGGAATCCCTTGAGCACGCGACAGCCCGCGGTGCGAAAATCTACGCCGAGGTCACAGGCTTTGCCGCGACGTCCGACGGCCACGATATGGTGGCCCCATCAGGTGAAGGCGGCGAGCGCGCGATGCGTCTGGCCCTGCAATCCCTGCCCGAAGGCCGCAAGGTCAGCTACATCAACGCGCATGGCACATCGACGCCCGTGGGTGACGTGGGCGAGATCGAAGCGGTCCGCCGCGTGTTCGGCCAAGGCTCCACCCCGCCCGTGTCCTCGACCAAATCCATGACGGGGCACAGCCAAGGGGCGACAGGTGCCTCCGAGGCGGTCTATTGCCTGCTGATGCTGCAAAACGACTTCATCGCTCCCTCGATCAACGTGGACACCTTGGACCCTGCCCTCGACCCCGCCGAGATCGCCACAACCCGCGTCGATAACGCAGGTCTGGACACGATCATGACGAACTCGTTTGGGTTTGGCGGGACCAATGGGTCGATGTTGTTGAGCAAGTTTGCTGGGTGATCCAGTGGATTAAAAAAGTTGAGAACGCGAGGCTAACACGCTGGCTCGCTGTTCTTGGCTTTGTGATCCTCGTAGTTTTGACTTATCTCGACGGTCAACTCGGAGATGTCGCAACCGTGTTTTTGCTGGTTACTGGTGTATTTGGCAGCATGTTTACCGGGGTTCAATTCGGGGCACCATTGGCAAAGCAGTTAAACAAACGTGTATTCAAGAATTCGCGGGACTTTCAATCTCGCCTTGCCGCTGCATTGTCTGTTTTCGCGTTTCTCTTGTTACCCGTCCTATTTTTGACGTGGGCTCAGTCCCGTGATTTTGTTGACATCGATATTGGTCCTATCGGTTTACACCTTTTATGGGCCTTCATCGCCGCTGCAATATTCTTTTGGTTAAAGCCTCCTGAAAAACCTTAATCGCTCAAATTTCACAAAAACTTGACGCCACGTCCCAAACCGTTCACCTAGATAAAAACCAATGAGGGACACCACATGACCATTTCTATGCAAGGCAAACGCGGCTTGATCATGGGGGTTGCCAACGAGCGCTCCATTGCTTGGGGGATCGCAAAAGCGATGGCCGAGGCTGGGGCCGAGTTGGCGTTTACCTTTCAGGGCGAGGCCTTTGGCAAGCGGTTAGAGCCCCTTGCGGCCTCCGTTGGTTCCGACTTTATGGTTGATGTCGATGTGACCAACGACGCGTCGATGGGTGCGGCATTTGCAGCCCTTGGCGAGCGTTGGGAAACGATAGATTTCGTCGTGCATGCGATTGCATATTCCGACAAGAACGAGCTGACGGGGCGGATTTCCGATACTTCCGTGGCGAACTTCAAAAACTCGATGGTCATCTCGTGTTATTCGCTGATTGACGTGTCCAAGCGCGCTATGGCCTTGATGCCAAACGGCGGCACGATCCTGACGCTGACCTATCAAGGCTCCAACCAAGTCACGCCAAATTATAACGTCATGGGCGTGGCCAAGGCCGCGCTGGAAAGTGCCGTGCGCTACCTTGCCAATGACCTCGGCCCCGACGGTATCCGCGTCAACGCGATCTCTCCCGGTCCGATGAAAACGCTTGCTGGTGCTGCCATTGGTGGCGCGCGCAAGACCTATAAGCACACGGGCGAAAACGCGCCCTTGCGGTCTAATGCAACACTTGAGGCCGTGGGCGGCACTGCCGTTTATCTGGCGTCTGATGCGGGCGCTTGCACGACGGGCGAGATTATCCGCGTCGATGGCGGCTACCATGTGCTTGGCATGCCGCAGGCCGAAAACCTTTAAGCGGGCCGCTGGGGCCAGCCCCAGACCCCGAGGTATTTTTGATCAAAAGAAGGGCAAGGGCATGTGGCGCCCCTGCCCTTTTTTGATTTAAGCCGCGTCGATACCGACCACTTCGAAATCGAACGTCAGGTCTTGGCCTGCGAGCGGGTGGTTGGCGTCGAGCGTGACTTCGGTCTCGGTGATTTCCACGATCTTGACGGGGATCACTTGGCCTTCTGGGCTTTGCATCTGCAACTGAACGCCAACTTCCATCGGGATGTCGTCAGGAAACTCTGTGCGCGGCACAGGCTGACGGGCGGCAGGGTTCAGCGGGCCATAAGCCTCAAGGCACGGGATTTCCGCAACCTTCTTTTCGCCTGCAATCATGCCGTGGATCGCTTGGTCAAGGCCGGAGATAATCATGCCAGAACCGAGCGTGAACTCAAGCGGATCGCGCCCCTCGGAGCTATCAAAGACCTCACCTGATTGCAGGGTGCCTTTGTAGTGGATGCGGATTGTATCGCCTGATTTTGCTTGGGTCATGTTGCAGTCTTTCTTTTGGACAATTCTGATAAAGGCGGCACGCTATGCGCAGGCGTTCCAAAATGCAAACCGCTTTGCCCCTTTTCGCCGCGCGCGATGCATGCCAGTGTGCGATCACTGAAAATGGGAGGCTACTTTGTTCAAGTCCATCTATGTTTTTGATGCCTACGGGACGCTCTTTGATGTGAACTCTGCGGCGCGGATTGCGAGTGCGGAACCTGATTTCCCCGAACTCGCCGCCCATTGGCCAGCCGTCGCCGCAAATTGGCGGCGCAAGCAGTTGGAATATACGTGGCTGCGGGCTGTCTCTGGACGCCATGCCGATTTTGAGCAAGTGACCAAGGACGGGCTTGATTGGACGCTTGAAGCTGCAAAGCTGACATCGCCTGCCCTACGTGAGCGGCTTTTGGCGCTTTATTGGGAATTGGACGCCTACCCCGAAGTCACCGCAATGTTGGCGCGATTGAAGGCTGCGGGCGCACGCACGGCGATCTTGTCCAATGGCACGCCTGAGATGCTGGCCGCCGCTGTCACCTCTGCGGGCATCACCGAATACCTTGATGCGGTTTTGTCGATCGAGAGCGTTGGCGTCTATAAGCCCCACGACACCGTCTACGACATGGTCGGCCAGGAATTCGGCTGCGCAAAATCCGACGTCCTGTTTGTCTCGTCCAACGGTTGGGATGCAGCGGGCGCCTCTGGCTACGGCTTTACAACCGCATGGGTGAACCGCGCGGGCGATCCCGTCGACAGGCTATATGCCACCCCGCACCACATTTTATCTGACCTTAAAACAATTCCGGATTTAACCTGATGCCTTTCTTTCACGCCGCCGACGGAACCAAGCTTTATTACGAGGAAAGCGGGACCGGCATTCCGGTGCTGGCGCTTTCGGGTCTGACCCGTAACACCCGCGACTTTGACCATGTCGCACCGCATTTGCCCGTGCGCCTAATCCGGATGGATTATCGCGGACGTGGTGAATCCGAATGGGCTGATTACAAAACCTACAACATACCGCAAGAGGCCGCAGATGCGCTGGCCCTGCTCGACCATCTGGGTCTGGAGCAAGCCGCGATCCTTGGCACCTCGCGCGGCGGTCTGATTGCGATGCTTTTGGCGGCGACTGCAAAGGATCGGCTTTTGGGTGTTGTTCTCAACGACATCGGCCCCGAGATTGACCCCAAAGGCATGGCCGTGATCGCCAACTACATCGGCAAGAACCCCGTTGAGGATAACCATGAGGACGCGGCCCAAGCGCGGGCGCGAAACTGGGTCCACTTCAAAGGGGTTCCGCACGCCCGTTGGCTGGCCGAGGTCCGCGCCCATTATGCGCAAACCGCTGATGGCTTGGTCGTGCGCTATGATCCTAAATTGCGCGACGCGGTACTTGAGGGGCTTGAGCAACCGACCCCTGATCTTTGGCCGCTTTACGACGCACTTGGTGGTCTGCCCCTTGCGCTGATCCGTGGCGCGAACTCTGATCTACTGACCGAGGCTTGCGCCGACGAGATGCTGCGCCGCCGCCCCGATATGATCCGCGCGGATATCAAGAACCGTGGCCACGTGCCGTTCTTGGACGAAAAAGACGCACGTGATGCGCTGACGGAATGGTTGGAGGACCTCGATGAATATTGAGATGATCCGCGCCGCAGCACTGCGGCTGCAAGGCCATGCAAGGGTCACGCCGCTGCTATCGTCGCCGTTCCTTGATAAGATCGCAGGGCGGCGTGTGTTGGTGAAGGCGGAATGCCTGCAACACACAGGATCGTTCAAATTTCGCGGCGGCTGGTCGGCGGTCTCGATGCTCTCCGACGAACAACTGATGAACGGTGTGATCGCCTATTCCAGCGGCAACCACGCGCAAGGCGTGGCTTTGGCCGCCAAAGAACATGGCGCCCCAGCTGTCATCGTGATGCCCTCAGATGCGCCCAAGATTAAAGTGAACAACACCCGCGCCTTGGGTGCCGAGGTCGTGCTTTATGACCGCGCGAATGAGGACCGCGATGCCATCGGCCAAAGGATCGCCAAGGAACGCAATCTGACGCTGATCCGCCCCTACGACGAGCCACTTGTGATCGCAGGTCAAGGCACCGTGGGCCTAGAAATCGCCGCCCAAGCCGCCGAAGCTGGCGTGACCGAGGCCGATGTTGTGGTCTGCTGCGGTGGAGGTGGACTAACCTCCGGTATCGCGCTCGCACTTGTCGAGGACGCGCCGAAAATGCGGGTGCACCCTGCAGAACCTGCGGGTTTTGACGACGTGACGCGCTCGCTTGCCGCGGGAAAAATCCTCTCAAACCCCAGCGTCAGCGGATCGATCTGTGACGCGATCGTCACTCCGCAACCAGGCGCTCTTACGTTCCCGATCATGCAGGCACATTGCGGCGCGGGCGTGGTTGTGACCGACGAGGATTGCTTGCGGGCGATGGGCCTCGCCTATGAACGGCTCAAGATCGTCGTTGAACCAGGAGGCGCCGCTGCACTCGCCGCCGCCCTCTTCTACCCCGACCAATTCGAGGGCGACGCGATCATCGCCGTGACCACAGGCGGCAACGTTGACCCCGCGACATTTATCCGCGCCTTGGAAACTTTATGACCCAGTTTACGATTGCCAGTTTTAACGTCAAAAACCTGATTGAGGCCGATCAGGAATACTACAAATACGAGAGCTACACCCCAGAGGAACACAGTTGGAAACAAGCATGGCTTGCCGACCAAGTGTTGACGATGAACGCCGATATCGTCTGTTTCCAAGAGATCTTCTCGGAGAAATCCCTGCGTGATGTGATTGAAGAAGCCGACGCTGAAGGCGCTGAGGCCAATGCGGCCAATATCCCCGACCGCTCCAAACGTTACGCGCGCAAGGCGATCTTTCGCAAACTGGCGCATGAAAGCTATCGCGATGCGGGCCTTGCCTTTGCGCCCAACGCCAATGACGGCGGACCAGGTGAGCGGCGTCCAGGTGTCGCGATCCTGTCGCGCTTTGGCTTTATCGGTGCACCGGAAGTGTTGCAAGACTTGCCCGAACCGCTTCATATTCCGTTCAGCGATCTCGACGGATCGGACGGGGGGCACTACACGATCCGGCGGCTTTCGCGGCCCGTGTTGAAAGCCCGCATTCCCGTTGGTCGTACTGTCATCACGGTCTTCAACTGCCACCTGAAATCGAAATTGGGCGAGCTGGATCGGCCAAAAGGTGCGCCCTTCCCGCCTGCTGCCGATTTGGTCAACTACGACCCCGTTGGCCGCGCAATGGGGAGCCTTCGGGCGGGTCTGCGACGGATGGCCGAGGCTTGGGTTTTGCGCCGCGAAATCCTCAAAGAGCTCGAAGCAGGCAACCCCGTCATGGTGCTAGGCGACTTCAACGACAGCGACAACGCGGTCAGTTCCGAAATCATCACTGGCGAAACGCCATTCAAGAATTATGCATGGATGCGCCGCCACGACGCGACGCACAAAGGCGACCGCTACACCGACACCGAAAACGACATCATCCAAGAAAAGATCGACCGCGTGCGCCTGCATTCCGCCGAGAAACTCTTTGTGCGTAAATCCCTGCGCGATATGGTGTTCACCTCGGCCTTTGGTGGCGTTTACGAATCTATCGACCAAATCCTGATGTCGCGGCATTTTCACCCCTACAACGCCGATCGGCTTGGCCAGATGGAGTATTTCTCGGTCCTCAACGACCACATCACCGACGGCTCTCATCCCGAGGCGCCCTATAATAAATTGGCCTCTGATCACGGGCAAATCATCGCGCACATGCAGCTCAAGGGCAAAGATAATTCTCGTTAATACTTATAGTTGACTCATGGGTGGGAAATGCATTCTATATGCAACGGGAGGGCTGTTCAGCGTCCCGCGCAAGCGGAGGACCGGACAGCAAGGGAAAGCCGCGCAGGGGAAACCCTCAGCGCGGCTTGAACTTTTCTAAGACTAAGGAAATCACGATGCGCGAAACTAAAATAGACCAAGATGGTGTGCAAATTCATGCACGTGTGGATGGGGTGGACCATCGCCTCGCGCCCACTGTGGTCTTTGCCAACTCGCTTGGAACAACGCTGAACCTTTGGCAAAAGATCATCCCGCTGCTGCCCGAAGGCCTGCGCCTGATCCGTTATGACCTGCGCGGGCATGGGCAGTCAGATATACCCGCCGCACCCTATACAATGGGCCAGATGGTCAGCGATGCAGAGGCGGTTTGTGATGCTTTTGATGTGAAGGACGCAATGTTTGTGGGCCTCTCTGTGGGAGGCATGATCGCGCAAGGATTGGCGGTAAAACGCCCCGACCTGATCCGCGCTTTGGTGCTGTCCAACACTGCCGCCAAAATCGGCAATCCCAAACTTTGGCAAGACCGTATCGACGCGGTTCTGGCCCAAGGCATGGCCCCGTTGAGCGACAGTATCATGCAGCGCTGGTTTGGACGTAGCTTTTACGGCACTCCTGACATGGCCCCACGGAAAGCGATGGTCGAGGCCTGTAATCCCATCGGGTACACTGGCGTTTGTGCAGCGATTGCGGGCACGGACTTTTACACGCCGACCTCTGGTCTGCGCATCCCCACGTTGGGTATCGCGGGCGGCCAAGATGCGGCGACGCCTGCTGATCTGGTGCGCGAAACCGTTGATCTGATCCCCGGCTCACAGTTCAAGGTGATGTCGCACTGCGGCCACCTGCCTTGCGCCGAAGACCCGATTGGCTATGCCGAAATACTATCCGAATTTATGGAGAATACTGGTCATGTCTGATTTTCTACTGATCCACGGCTCGTGCCACGGCGCGTGGTGCTGGGATGATCTGATCCCCGAGCTGGAGGCCTTGGGCCACACCGCCCGCGCCATTGATCTGCCAAGCCACGGTGCGGACAAGACGCCTGTCGCGGAGGTCTCGCTCGACAGCTACGCCCGCGCGATCATCAACGCGATTGACACACCCGTTACGCTCATAGGGCACTCAATGGCGGGCTATCCGATCACGGCCGCGGCAGAGCTTGCGCCTGAAAAGATCAACAAACTGATCTACCTCTGCGCTTACGTTCCCAAGGCAGGCATGACCCTTGGCGACCGCCGCAAATCTGCACCGAGCCAACCCCTCATCGAGGCAATCCGCATTTGCGACGACAGGATCAGCTTTGAAATTGATCCGACTATGGCCGCAGAAAAGTTCTATCACGATGTGGACCCTGCCCGCGCCGCTTGGGCCGTGGGCAACCTGTGCCCGCAACCTATCGCACCGCAGGAAACTGTGCTTGAGGTGACGCAAAGCCTGCCGCGCCATTACATCCGCTGCACCGACGACCGCACGATCCCGCCCGCGTTCCAAGTCACCATGACCGAAGACTGGCCTGCCAGTACGGTCAGCGACCTACCAACGTCGCATTCGCCGTTCCTGTCGGACCCCAAAGCACTGGCATTGCTGCTCAGCAGGGTTGCAAACTGAGTGGCACGGCATAAGTCCACCCGATAGAGAATTCGGAGCCCGATATGCAAAGCCGCCTTCCCATGATCTTTATTCTGCTGACTGTCGTTTTGGACAGCATGGGGATCGGCCTCATCATGCCCGTGATGCCTGACTTGATCCAAAGCTTGGAGGGCGGTGATCTCGGACAAGCGGCCCTATGGGGCGGGGTGTTGGCAACAATATTTGCGGTGATGCAGTTCCTCTTCGGGCCGACGATTGGCTCGATCTCGGATCGGTTCGGGCGCAGACCCGTTCTGCTTATCGCCCTTGTTGTGATGTCATTTGACTACGTATTGATGGCTGTGGCTGGCACGATCTGGCTTTTGGTGATTGGCCGCATCATCGGCGGAATCACCGCCGCGACGCAGTCCACGGCTTCTGCCTATATGGCCGATATCTCCAAGCCTGAGGATAAGGCCGCGAACTTTGGCCTCATTGGCGCGGCCTTTGGGATCGGTTTTGTCATCGGCCCAATGTTGGGCGGCATCCTTGCCGAATATGGCACGCGTGCCCCTTTCTGGGCCGCTGCTGTTCTGGCAGGTGCCAACGGCATTTTCGGATATTTTGCGCTACCTGAAACCGTCACTGACCGCATTCGCAGGCCTTTTGACATTAAGCGTGCGAACCCGCTTGGCGCGTTCAAATCCATCACCCAGCTCCCCGACCTTGGGCGGTTTATGATCATCAGCTTCGTGATCAGCCTCGCGTTTTTCGTATATCCCAGCGTTTGGGCCTATTTTGGCAAACTTCAATTCGGCTGGGGTCCGGGCATGATCGGGCTCTCGCTTGGCGCTTTTGGGATCGGAATCGCCATTGTGCAGGGCCTCCTCATGCGCCCGATCCTCAACAAAATCGGCGAGCGCAATGCCGTGGTCCTCGGCCTAAGCGTCGATGTGCTGGCCTTCATCATGCTCGGCTTTGTGACCAACGGCTGGATCGCCCTCGCGTTGACACCTTTCACCGCTCTCGGCTCTATCGCAGGTCCTGCGTTGCAAGGGATCATGTCGCGCACTGCCGCCGACAACCAGCAAGGCGAATTGCAAGGGGCGCTGACCTCGATCAACGCAGTGGCCACGATCATGGCACCGCTTTTGATGACGCAGCTTTTCTTCTACTTCACTCACGAGTCAGCCCCCGCATATCTCCCCGGTGCGCCGTTCCTGTTCTCGGCCGTGCTCACCTTTGGCGCGGTCCTGATCTTTATCCCCGTGCGCAAGTCGATCCCGCCGCGCACAGAAACGACAAACGAGGTCGGATAAACCCTTGCATCCATTTCATGCGGTGGCACTGTGAGGGCAATAACCACGCAGGACCACCGCCATGAAACTCAGCGATCTCGACATCATCATCACCGCCCCACCTGCACCCGGTTGGGGTGGCCGTTATTGGATCTTGGTGAAAGTCACCTCTGATACAGGCATCGTAGGCTGGGGCGAGTGCTACGCCTCCTCCGTCGGGCCAGAGGCAATGAAAGCCGTTATCACCGATGTCTTTGCGCGGCATATGGCTGGCGAAAATCCCGAGAATATCGAACTGATGTTCCGCCGCGTCTATTCGACAGGCTTCACCCAACGCCCTGACCTGACGGTCATGGGCACGTGGTCTGGCTTGGAGATGGCCTGCTGGGATATGGTCGGCAAGGACCGCAACCGCCCTGTGCATGCAATGATTGGCGGACGCGTGAACGACCGCATCCGCGCCTACACCTACCTCTATCCGCTCAAACACCACCCGCTGCCTGCCTTTTGGGCCGATGCGGATATGGCGGCCGAAAGTGCCGTGGCGCTGGTCAAGCAAGGCTATACAGCCGTCAAATTCGACCCCGCTGGCCCCTATACGATCCGTGGCGGACATATGCCGTCGATGCACGACATCGACACTTCGGTCACCTTTTGCAGAACGATCCGAGAAGCAGTTGGCAATCAGGCGGACCTACTTTTTGGCACCCACGGGCAGTTCAGCACCGCAGGCGCGATCCGCATCGGCCAAGCTTTGGAGCCCTTCTCGCCGCTCTGGTATGAAGAACCCACGCCGCCCGATGCCGATATGTCGGCTGTGACCAGCGCTGTCCGTGTCCCTGTGGCAACGGGCGAGCGACTGACGACCAAATCCGAATTCGTCGCAGCCCTCAAAGCTGGCGTGCAAATCTTGCAGCCCGCCCTTGGGCGCGCAGGAGGCATCTGGGAAGCCAAGAAAATCGCTGTCATCGCCGAAACCTATAACGCGCAGATGGCGCCGCATCTTTATGCAGGCCCGATTGAATGGGCGGCCAACATTCAACTGGCAGCATCAATCCCGAACATCCTGATGGCCGAAACCATTGAAACCGACTTCCACTTTGCCCTGATCAAGAACAGCCTAAGCGTTGAGGGCGGCTATATCCCCGTCCCCACTGCCGCAGGACTGGGCATTGATGTGGACGAAGACCTCGCGCGCGCGCATCCCTATGATGGCGACGGGTTGCACCTGCAAATGCAAAACGAGCCTATCAGCTACCACGAGGTCAACAACTTCGCAGGCGGCGCCCCTGTGAAAGCCTGACTTTCTTGTTTGCCATTGCTGGTCTATAGTGAACCACGTTCAACGGGAGACACGCAATGGCAGGTAAGGTCGCAGAACGGCGTAAGGCGCTGCGGGAAGATTTGATCAATATCGCAGAGGCGACGATTGCCCGCGAAGGGCTTTCAGGCCTCAAGGCCCGCGATTTGGCGACCGAGGCGGGCTGTGCGCTGGGGGCAATCTATAACGTCTTTGGCGATCTGAACGATTTGGTTCTGGCCGTGAATGCGCGAACGTTTCATGCGTTGGGTGCCGAAGTTGCGGCCTCGCTGGCAACTGCCCCGCAAGCCCCCGTCGAGCAACTCGTTGTCATGGCGCAGGCCTACCACGCCTTTGCGGCCGAGCATCATAACCTGTGGCGGGCGCTCTTTGATCTCGACAGGCCCAAAGGGGAAGCGGCCCCCGAATGGTATGTGACCGAGCTCAGCCAGCTCTTCACCTATATCCACGACCCGCTTATGGCGATTTTCCCCGCGATGGACCAGAATCAGCGGCTACTTTTGACCAAAGGACTATTCTCATCCGTGCATGGGATCGTGCTTTTGGGGCTGGATGAGGCCAATGCGGGCGTGCAAACCGACAATATCGATACCATGATCGCCCTTATTTTAAGGCAATTGGCGCGTTCTTCGTAAAA
>DFSO01000033.1:33505-34023 GCA_002378665.1 Loktanella sp. UBA3435
ACAGATGTTCAAGACACTTAGTACACTCATCCTCGGCGCGAATGCCCGTACAGAAGACAGGGTCCGCGACGCCTTTGCGATCGAATTGATCGACCAGAAAATCCGCGAAGCCGAGGGCAACCTCAAGGCCGCCAAGGCCACCCTCGCAAGCCTGATCCAGCATCAATGCTCTGAAGAACAGCAACGCAGCGGCCTGCAAAACAGGGTCAACGACCTGACCAAACGCGCCAAAGTAGCACTCGATGCGGGTAACGAAGACATGGCGATTGAGGCTGCAAATGCCATCGCACAAATGGAAAACGAACTGACGATCCGCACCGAGACACTGCGCCGTCTAGAGCAAAAGGTCCTGCGCCTCCGCTCTAGTATCGAGGCAGGCCACCGCCGCATTATCGACCTGAAACAAGGTGCTATCCAAGCCCGCGCTGTCCGCCGCGAACAAGATATCCAAATGCGGATGGGACCAATGCACAGTAATTCAAGCAGCGTCGAAGAGGCCGAAGAACTCATTGGCCGCG
>DFSO01000033.1:34306-56058 GCA_002378665.1 Loktanella sp. UBA3435
GATGATCCTTTTGAGCACAGCGAAATTCTGTCGGACATCAATAAGGACCTAAACCATGGCTCAATCGCAGACCGTATGGCCGACGCGGGCTACGGTGACGCCACCCGCGTCACCGCCCAATCCGTCCTCGACCGCATCAAATCCACAAAATAACTATTCAATCGGAGTAAAAACGATGACCAACACAAAATCAGACAACGCCCTCATCATGTTCTTTAACGGCGCAGCAGTGCTCGTGGCCTACGGGATGCTTGGCCTCTCGCTCTACCTCTCAACCGAGGTCCCGCTTTCTACCAAAGGCTTCTGGGGCATTGGCATCCTCTTGCTAACCCTCGCGCTGGTGAACTTTGTGAAATACCGCTTTCACGATCGCCTCTCAGAGGACCGTATCCAGCGGCTTGGAAGACGCCCGCAACGAGAAGCTTTTGTCCGACTACGTCAGCGACAAAGACTAATCTGCAATAAACAAATGGTGGGATGGGTTAAAACCCATCCTACTCACTTCCATATCTTCATACCTTTGCTAAGGTTCGTTTCATGAACATCTTGCGCCCCCTCGCCGCCCGTATCGTCGGGCAATCTATCCGCCTCTTCGCGCGCGCGATTACCGCCGTGCGGGCCGATTGGCAGGGGATCGAACCTATTCCGCGACAGCGGGTCTATTACTCCAACCATACCTCCAACGGTGACATGCCGATGATCTGGTCGGTGCTGCCCCCCGCCCTGCGACGCGACGTGCGCCCGGTGGCCGCCGCCGATTACTGGCTGAAAAACAAGCTGCGCGCTTTTGTTGGCCCCGAGGTCTTCAACTGCGTTCTCATCGACCGTCGCCCCGAAGTGGACGACAAGCCGATGGACAAAATTCTCGCGGCCCTCGACGAAGGATCATCCCTGATTATCTTCCCCGAAGGCAACCGCAACATGACTGACGCGGATTTGCTGCCCTTCAAGGCAGGGCTTTATAACATGGGGCTTGCGCGGCCCGACGTTGATCTGGTGCCAACATGGGTCGCCAACCTCAACACCATCATGCCCAAAGGCGAGATCATCCCGCTGCCCTTGATTTGCACCGTCACCTTTGGTGCATCCGTGCATGTGCAAAACGGCGAAAGCAAAGACGACTTCCTCGCCCGAGCGGCCAAGGCTCTGTCTGACCTCAAACCAGAGGTGGCATCATGAACACCACGACAATCGACATCATCTGGCTGAGCCTCGGCGCTTTTGCGATCCTTGTCGGCCTCACGTTCTTTGGCGAGGTCCTACGCGCCCGCCAAGACCCAAACACGCAAAACCCCGTTCTCGAAACCTTCATGACCCGCGTGCAAAGCTGGTGGGGCATGGTGATCCTCATCGGCCTTGCCATGCTGACGGGCAAAATCGGGGTCACGGTGCTATTCGCTTTTGCATCCTTCGCAGCACTGCGCGAATTCCTCACACTCACGACCAAGGCACAGGCAGACCACCTGTCACTCGCGCTTGCGTTTTTCGTGATCATGCCGCTGCAATATTTCTTTGTCGCGATGGAATGGTCGGGGCTCTATGCGATCTTCATCCCCGTTTACGCGTTCCTCTTGCTACCCATCGTTTCGGCCTTGCGCGGCAACGCCAACAGGTTCCTGATCCGCGTCGCCGAAACCCAATGGGGCCTGATGATCACGGTCTACTGCGTCAGCCACGTGCCCGCCCTGATGAACCTCAACATCGCAGGACAAGGCGACCGCGCGATCTTACTCGTGACCTTCCTCGTGATGGTCGTGCAGCTTGGTGATCTGTTGGAATACTTCTTTGGCCGCCGCTTTGGCCGCACCAAAATCGCAGCAGGCCTGTCACCAAAAACATGGGAAGGGGTCGCTTGCGGCGTGATCTCTGCGATGCTGATCGGCGGATTGCTCAGCTGGATCACACCATTTGGCCTCTGGGGCGCAATGGCCATGGCAGGCATCGCTTCCTTGACGGGCATGTTCGGCAATATTGTTGTCACAGCGATCAAGCGTGACCGTGGTGTCAAAGACTGGTCACACTTGATCCCTGGGCAAGGCGGTTTTGTCGATCAACTCGACAGCGTCATTTTCGCCGCGCCGATCTTTTACCACCTCACCAAATTTTATGGGGTTGCCTGACTTTCGGTTGCCATCACAAGAACCCAAGTTGTAGTGCGCCCCGATCCTGCCATACCAAGGCCGAACTCTTCGAGGGTCGTCGCATTCATCATCGCGTCATGGGCCGGTGAGTTTTCCCAACCAGTAATGGCGCCAGCTTAGGATTGTTGTCCCCGCGCGAGGTTTTCGCCGTAAGCGATAGGAATGTAGCCCTGCTCAAGAATACGGTCACGCACATCATCACCCTCAGGCGAATTATGAGCAAAATAACCGCGATCAACCATATCGTCTGCGTGGCCCTGGGCCGCCGCATCCAGACGGCTGTCATAGGTGACGGCACTCGCGCCATTCCCGATGCGCACATTGTTCAAAATGCGCCCAAAAGTCTGGTCTTCATTTTCCCTGCCGTCAACGCCGCCAACTGAACCGCCATCTGGCAACTCAATACTGGTGCCACCACAGGCCGACAGGCCCAAAAACGCGGTAACCGCAATAATTCCGAAAGATTTCATAGCGTGTTTCCCTACCAATTGATTTCTCCGACTGTTGGTCGGAGTATGAAACAAATTTGCTGCCAATTGATAAACGCCAATCAGCCAATTCACGGGATCATCATTGCGCCAATTAACTTGAAGGGATGCGTCCTCATCAAACTGGTTGAGATCCGCACTCAACGCACCCCCGCTCGATTCCAGCATAACTTCACGGCCATATGCACGGAGCGACCAGCGATTTTGATCGATCGGTGTCCAGCGTTGGTCTTGTTTTACAGCAAACATATCTTCCCCTATTTTCGTTCAAGGTCAGCAGGCCCGACCCTATCAATCACAAGCACCATCCACTCCAGTATGGCTTGCTGATCCTGTGCCAGTTGGGCGTCACTTTGTAGATCCACAGCGATATCCCTGAGGTCCGGCCACCGTTTGTAAAAATCAACAAGATCTTCGATGGCGAGATGAGCATTTGCGGTTCGCATTCTGTCGGCCCCGGTCACAGGAAATTACCTCACAACCTTAGCTAGCCTGCGGACAGGGCGTGCGTGAATAAACTGTGAACTTCCTTGGAAGGCGCTCACGGGAAGTGTTAAGGTCATATGAAAGCTGGGGGGCTTCACTTTGGGCGCAACACTAGAGATATCCCTCTTCGGGACTTGCCTTGTGAGGGTAACGGGCGGTGAACCCTGCGAAATCAGAGGGGCAAAGCATCGTGCCTTGATCGCATTATTGGCGACCGCCCCACTTGGGCGACGCACCAGGAGCTATCTACAAACAACACTTTGGGGCTTGGCTGACTACGACAGCGGGCACCAAAATCTGCGTCGCGCCTTGTCGGATTTACGCAAGCTGTTTGGGACCCATTTTGATCGGTTCTTTCATATAACCAACGGCGACGTCGAAATCGACCTCGTCCATGTGACCTATATCGGCGACCCAAATGCAGGCCCGTTTTTGGATGACCTGAACGTGTCCGCGCGTGAATTCTGCTCTTGGGCGGCAGGCGTCCACCAAAACCTCCGCCAAGTCTTGGCACTTTACCAATTGGCCCCGCAGCGCACCAAAGGCCATGCTCGCCCAAGGATCACTGCTTTGCCTTTGGCAGTCTTAGGCAACGATCCCAACTTGCGAATCCTCGCCGATTGGGTCGCCGAAGAAACCTGCCGCTCGCTATCTCGCTCAAACTTGCTCAGCGTCATTTCGCACCTCTCTAGCTGTGCGATGGCGCAAAAGATGATCAATATCACCGAGGTGCGAAATACCTTAGAAGTTGACTATCTCGTTACGGGCACATTGCGCCGCCAAGGCAGTGAAATGATCGCGGACTTCGAGTTCGTTGATGCGGCCAACGGGACAATCCTGTGGAACAGGCACTTGTCTTGCCCCGCGGATCAATTCACCGACGAACTCCAAGGCCGCCTTGTCAATGTGATCCAATCCATCGGCCAATCAATCGCCAATAGCGCGATCGAGTGCGTGCGTGACCGCCCGATGCCGCAGGTTGCCGACCATGATCTGGTGATCGCAGGTGTATCGCTCATGCATCGCAGTCCGATGCGTGATTTTATTTCGTCGCGCGATTATCTGATCGAGGCCAGCACCCGCATGCCAAAATCGCCCGACGTCCATGCGTGGCTTGGCAAATGGTATGTGCTCAGCGTCTTCAAAGGTTTTACAACTGACCGCGCAGGCGACACACAAAAAGCGCTAGATTGCACAGCCCGCGCGCTTGATATCGATCCGCGCAGCAGCTTTAGCCTGACCATTGACGGGTTTGCACAAAACAACCTTTTGAAAAATATGGACGTCGCTGAAAAACGCTACTCCGCCGCCCTTGACGTCAATCCAAACGAAAGCCTGTCTTGGCTTTTGCGCGGGGCTTTGATGGCCTTTCAAGACGATGGCGCTGCGGCCATTCGCGCCACGCAAACGGCGCGTAAACTTTCGCCCATCGATCCATTTAGCTATTACTACGACAGCCTTGCCAGTACAGCTTATATTGCCGCGGAAGACTTTACCAACGCGCTGATTTGCGCTGAAAAATCACTCTGCGTGAATGATCGGCACCTTTCAACTTTGCGCACGCGCACGACCACACTTCATTTCCTTGGGCAACACGAAGACGCCCGCGCCTCCGCGCAGGATCTGATCCGACGTCATCCAGGGTTTAGTATCGATGAATATAAATTGAACCACCCCTCAGCTGGCAATCGCGCAGGCCAAAGGGTCATCGAGGCACTGACCGCGTCAGGCATCCACGAGCAAAACAGCAAAATAACAAGGCGCAATATGGTGGATTAGGTCGGCCTAAATCCTTGGTGGCGATCACAGGACCGCCACCAAGTCTAACGCATTAGGCTAGCTTTTCAGCAACCAAAGCGATCAATTTCTTATGGTCGGCGTCAAAGTTGCGGATACCTTCCGCGAGCTTCTCCGTGGCCATCGCGTCGCTGTTCATCGCCCAACGGAAACGGGCCTCGTCCATATGTACTGCCGCCACGCCGCTTGCGTTTTCAGGCGACAAAACGCGCGGCAGAACCGCACCTTCGCTTTGCAATTCATCGAGCAACTTTGGCGCGATTGTCAGGTTATCACAGCCAGCCAGCGCCTTGATCTGATCCACGTTGCGGAACGACGCGCCCATCACAATCGTCTTGATGCCATTCGACTTGTAATAGTCATAAATGCTGCGCACCGACTTCACACCCGGATCCTCGTTTGGCGCGTAGCTATCTTTGCCCTCGGCCTTTTTGAACCAATCGGTGATACGGCCCACAAATGGCGAAATCAGGTAAGCATCTGCATCCGCGCAGGCCACCGCTTGCGCCATCGAGAACAGCAGCGTCAGGTTACAATCGATGCCCTCTTTCTGCAAAATCTCGGCGGCCCGGATACCTTCCCAAGTGGCGGCCAACTTAATCAGAATACGATCCTTATCGATTCCCCGCGCGGCGTAATCGGCAATAATCGCACGCGCGCGGGTCACGGAGGCGTCAGTGTCAAACGACAAACAAGCATCCACTTCGGTCGATACACGCCCCGGCACCAGCTTGGTCAATTCCGCACCAATCGCCACGGTCAATGTCTCGGTCAATGCATCAGCCGACAGGCCCGCTGCGCGACCCTTTGCGATCTCTGCTGCGATCATATCGGTGGATGCAGGGTCTTTGAACGCTGCCAAAACCAGTGATGGGTTCGTCGTGCAATCTACTGGCGCATAGCGCTTTACGGCGGCGACTTCGCCAGTGTCCGCAACCACAACGGTCATTTCTCGCAGTTGATCAAGTACGCTTGTCATGTTTCTTCTCCTCATGTCCGCAATGCGCGGCGCGGCAATTACACCGATGTAATGCCGAAATTATTATAAACTTGCCAGCGGCCCCAGCCATTTTTTCATCAAACAGTTGCGCTCAGTGCTGCAACAATTGGCGCAAAATCAGCCGCCTTCAACGCCGCACCACCAACCAATGCGCCATCCACATTGGGCAGCGCAAAAATCTCTTCCGCATTCGACGGCTTTACCGACCCACCATAGAGCAATGTCATCGGCGCACCGCCAAACCGCGCGGCAAGTTCCGCACGCATAAACGCATGCACTTCGGCGATTTGTTCCAGCGTTGGCGTGCGCCCCGTTCCAATCGCCCAGACGGGCTCATAGGCGACAACAACGGTGTCAGCCGTGCATCCGTTAGGCAGCGATCCCGCCAATTGCGCGCCTACAACTGCCAACGTATCGCCCGCGTCACGCTGCGCTTCGGTCTCGCCAACACAGACAATCGCGATCAATCCCTCAGCCAAAACAGCCTGCGTTTTCGCCAACACAATCGCGTCAGTCTCGCCATGATCGGCACGGCGCTCGGAGTGGCCAACAATAACGTAACTCGCTCCCGCATTCGCCAGCATCGCAGCCGAGACATCGCCCGTATGGGCGCCACTTGTTTTCGCGTGACAATCTTGGCCGCCAACATGCAGCGGCGTATCGAGCGCAAGAATACTCATCCGGTCAATCAAGGTCGCAGGCGGACAAATCAACACCTGACATTTTGGATCACCAATCGCAGCAATGAGGCGTTGAACCTCGCCAAGGTTGCTGCCCAGCCCATTCATCTTCCAATTGCCAGCCGCTAACTTCATCTTTACTCCCCTGCGCGGCCCATAGGTAGCAAGGGCCTAACTAAATCACCAATTGAACTGGATGATAGCACGCAGACAGACGCGCATGGAAGCGTCCAAAACGTGTTGATCAACTCGCGGGGACTGCAAGGCTTTCGACGGCAATCCGCGCCAATTCCATAATCGCATCGCGCGAATTAGCCACAGCTAGGAAACGGGCGTTGTGGCAGAACTTCGCACCCGTCACGCCGCTCGCCTCTTCAAGAGCCGCGTCCGACAAACCTGCCCATGCTGCGGGCAAATCGGCGCGTTGTTCAAACGTGTCTTGCGACAATTTAATCCCGTTCAACATCCACTCAGTACCGCGCGGGTTCACCACAAACATGATGTGATCCGCACCAGATTTATCCAAAACGGCGCCGTAAGGCATCCCCATCGGCAATTCCAAAATCGCCGACGTTCCAGCCGCAGTGATCGCATCAGCCACAATCGCCGATGCGCGCGCTTTTGCGGCTTGGTTACGCACAGAGGCCTCAACGAATGTCCGCGCAATGAGCAAAGCCGCGAAAAACGCGTCGTCATCTGCAGTCGGGGAAGTGTCATCAAATACCGGCTTCAGGCTCCCCAAAAGCGCAGGAAACGTCATGTTCGACAATGGCCCTGCAACCGACGGCTCCATCGCGCCGTTATCCAGCAGATCAATCGGCAGCACAAAATTCGTGTCAAACTTCTGATGAATTGCGTCAACATCGCTCGCGGGTACGTCCATCGCAGCGAGATACGCGTGGCCATAATGCGCCCAGATCAGGCCAAACGAGCTATAAGGCTGGCCATCCTCGCGCAGCGGATTAGGGCGCTGGTGGTGGTCAAAAATTTGGGCTTCGGCATTATAGTCGCCGCCGACATCATAAATCACTTTGTCAGCTGCAGGGATCAGCATGTCACGATCACGGGTTCGCAAAACCTTCGCATCTGGGAAAATCTTCGTCAGAATTACTGTCGAAAGGGTCTCGTCAGCGTGGAAACCACCAGAATGTGTAACAAGTTTTGTGATCGTCATAAGGGAACTCCAAATCGGGCCTACGAAAAAGGCGACCCATCAGGCCGCCTGTTACCGCATAAATTTTAGGTTCGAAACCCTTAGTGGGTCCAAACGCCACGTCGGTTTGTCGCAAAATTCTCGCCATAACCGCCAGCGCGGACAATCGGCTTGCGTTCTTTGGGCTCCTGAACGACCGCGTCGATTCCTTTTGCAGCAGCGTAATCCATAGCTGCCTCTTTGGTTTCAAACGTCAATTTCACTTGCGCTTGCGTATCGCTTGACGATGTCCAGCCCATGAGCGGATCAACAGAGCGAGCGCTTTCGGCCACATGCTCCAAAACCCATAGGTGCGTTTTTGCGGTGCCAGATGACATAGCAGTCCTTGCAGGCTTATAGATTCGTGCGCGCATGAGTGATCTCCAGTTTCGTCCAGCCCTTATCGGCAAAATGACGTCGCAGTGCAAGATGTTGTAAAATTACCCCTATGCTGCAGTGCAGCATTGCGCTAGGGTCGTCACAACTGCTTTCCGAGAAAGGAATAGCCATGACACCTGAACAAATGATGAAACTCAACAACTCCTTCACTAACCTGATGATGGACACACACGCCGTGATGTCGATCCGTATGATGGACATGATGGGCGCGATCCCAACAGACGCTGACGAGAACACCAAAATGGTCTCCGAAAAAGGCCCCGCTTTCGCCGAAGCCATGTCCGCCCTGACCTCCGCCGCGCTGTCAGGCTACCGCCCCGACCAGATCATGGCCGCAGGCTTGGAACCTCTGCAACGCGAAGTCAGCAGCAATCGGGCGCGTTTGGAAAAGTAATATTCGACCACGTTCTCAAACCTGCTAAGTTAAGCTGTTCTCGCAAATTGGAGAGGCAATGATTGAGTTTGATTGGGAACTCTGTATAATTTTGGGCATCATATGGCTTATGCTGTCTGCATGGGCCTCGGGCTTCAATCCGCTCTCTCTCCCAAGGTGGAAACCGCCTCGGGTTAAGTTGCTTACGACCATCTTTTCTTTCTTAGACGTGTTCTTGCCAAAGCGCCGTGGCGCAAAGTTTATCCTACAGCTTCACGAAGAACGCGGGACATTTAGTCATAAGCTTCATCTCTGGGCGCTTCAACTTACAGAAAGCGCATCACTCTCAGACATGCAAAAACACGAACGGTCATCGTGGGTGCTTGCCGCATTTGGTTCGATGGGCCTTATCGTTCTTGGTTTACCGGGAGCAATCTTTTTGATCTAAGCTTGAGCGGCGCTCTTTTCTTGCCCCCCAGCAACGCGAAGTCAGCAGCAATCAGGCGCATTTGGAGAAGTAAAGCATCCCACCATGTCTGTATCAATCAAAGGCCCCGCCTCTTACTTCCCCACCATCGAGGCCAAATATGGCCGCCCGATTGCGGAATGGAAGGCGCTTATTGGCACCCAATCAGGCAAAAAGCATATGGAGATCGTGGCTTGGCTTAAGGCAGAGTACGCGATGGGGCATGGTCATGCGAACGCGCTCGTGGCTGCTACACTTCGTGAAACGAGCGCCTAATCTTTCAATCAATTAGCCCTGCAGTTTCAATCAATGGCGTCACGACTTCGTGTAAGAGCTCAATCAGTTCTGGATCCATAAATTGGTAGTCGTCGGGAATGTCGAGCACATAGACGGTCTTGTTTTCCATATCCCTGCGAAAATCCGAACGCATCCGCGATAGGTGCTTTTCTTCCATCACGAAAATCACATCCGCCCACTGCACATCCGCAACGCTGACCTGCCGACGCGCCCCACTGTTTGTGCCAGCAGACCGGGTTGCGACGCCCTCATGACGACGAAAGATTTTCTCAGCCGTCGGGCTGCGCCATTTGTTCTTGCTGCAAATAAATAGCGTACAAAGTGTCAAAGGCTCATCCGAAGCTTGAAGAAATGGCCGCGCACGCGCAAATCAAAACGCCCATTCACCGCCGCGCATCACAGGCACCACGTCACCCGTCAGCGTGATCCCGTCGATATCAACCGCATCCGATCCCATCATCCAATCCACATGGATCAGTGACTGGTTGCCACCTTTTTGCTGCAACTCTTCGGGAGACAACTCCGATCCACCCGCAATCGTATCGGCATAGCATTGGCCAAGTGCTATGTGACACGACGCGTTTTCATCAAACAGAGTGTTATAAAACAGCACGCCAGATTGGCTAATCGGGCTGGAATGCGGCACCAAGGCCACCTCACCAATACGGCTCGCCCCATCGTCGGTTTTCAACAGCGCGCGCAGCACATCCTGCCCCTTCGACGCCGTCGCCTCCACAATCTTGCCCGCTTCAAAACGGACCGCGATATCCTCGATCACAGACCCCTGATGCGCCAGCGGTTTGGTCGCCGACACCGTGCCATCCACTTTATAGGCGTGCGGACAAGTGAACACTTCTTCTGTTGGAATATTTGGCTGGCAGATAATCCCATTCAATGCAGGCGACGCCCCACCCTTCCAGATATGCCCCTCGGCCAATCCCAGACGCAAATCCGTTCCCGGACCTGTGTATTGCAAGGCATCAAACTTCTGGTCGTTTAGCCACTTCACCCGCTTCTTTAGCTCCAGCGTATGATCGACCCAGTTCTGCACAGGATCGTCGCCGCCAATCCGAGACGCGTCATAAATCGCATCCATCAACTTGGCCTGCGCCTCCTCGACTTCCAGATCAGGAAACACCTTCGCAGCCCAACCCGCCGTCGGATAGGCCACGATATTCCAGTTCACCTCAAAGCCGACAATTGGGTTCATCGCAGGCTTGGCGGCAATCGACGTGGCCTTGCCCACACGGGCAACCTTTGCAGGGTCCATCTCGGCCAACAACATCGGATCATCACCCGTAATCGCCATACGCGTAGCACCCGACTTAAACGCAGCGCCCATGCCCTCAAACAGCCAAGCAGGCGCTTTATCAAAACTCGCATCAGCGCCATTCTCATACCGCGCCTTTGTGATCTCGCCATCCGAGAAAATCGGTGTGACCAGCGACGCGCCCGCCTTATAGGCATGCACTACAATACGGCGGACCAGCGGCAAGGCCTCAATCGGGGCCGTAATCACCAACTCCTGCCCCTCACCAAGGTTCACACCAGTACGGACAGCCACTTCGGCCAAACGGTCTAGCTTTACGAGATCAATAGTCATCGAGGTAGGCTCCTATTATATTTGATTAGGACCCTACGCCGCTGAAAATGGGCGTCAAGCAGCGCCGAGTCGAAATCAACGCACGGCGTAGCCTGTTACAAAAACCGAAGTCTGCACGTCGCGCCCGCCCAGCGTGTCGTTGGCGTCAAAAACAGATTCCATGGTAACGCCACGAATTACATGTTCACCCGCAGGGGCATTCGCTGCATTTCCAAAATATTGACCTTGAAGCACGCCAGCGATATCCAAAAGACCGTCTGGCGTATTGAGTTCAAAGTTATGGCTTCCCAAGAATCCAGCGTGGCCAGAAGGGGTAGAATAATCCGTGGAAACATCGTCTTCGCCAAGTTCAGTAAAACCTGTGATCGTATGATATGTCACGGCACCTGAACCGTCGGTGCGTTCGCCCGTCATATTGTTCAAATTGCCAGACACAAACGATGCGGTGAAATTAATATCAATGTGTGAATCCCCAACAATCACATACCTAAGATCACCATTGGTGGTTTCAGCGGTGATCAGCGCGCGACCATCAAACACAGCTGTTCCAGAAGTAGGCAAGTTGGAGTGGCCTGTGGGGTTCATTGCACGAATGGCCTCGTCTTGCCGCGTAAAGGTTGCGAGTTTCGACGCATGCCGCGTATCCATTTCAGTGCCGCCAAGCGAGGTGCCGCCACATGCTGAAAGTAGCAAAAACGCAGAGATACTGGATAACTTTGACATGGGCATAACCTCTGAATGATTAAAATAGTTTTCAATCTCTCGCTTACATCCCAGAAACGCGGGCGCTGAGCGAGAAAATTCGAAACACAGTCTGTTTCCAAATGCGGAAACCTACCCTCTCCTGCCACTTCCTCTCAGCAGCCGCCCTTGAACATCTGCCCCTAGGCATCAACTATAGGGCAACTCCCAAAGGATATCGCCAATGGCCTACGCCCACTCCGACAAACGCGAGATCGAACCGATCCAATATCTGGCGAACGCTGCGCCCGATGTGAAGACCCGTGAGAAACTGGAGGGCGGCAAGCAGTTCATCCTGCACACCGAATTCGAGCCCGCAGGCGACCAGCCGACCGCGATCAAGGAACTCTCCCAAGGGCTGCGCGACGGCGAACGTGATCAGGTTCTGCTTGGCGCCACAGGCACGGGCAAAACCTTCACTATGGCCAAAATGATCGAGGAAACACAGCGCCCCGCGATCATCTTAGCGCCGAACAAAACACTCGCAGCACAACTTTACGGGGAATTCAAAGGATTTTTCCCCGAAAACGCCGTCGAGTACTTCGTCAGCTACTATGACTACTACCAACCAGAAGCCTACGTCGCCCGCTCTGACACCTTTATCGAGAAGGAATCCCAGATCAACGAACAGATCGACCGCATGCGCCACTCCGCCACCCGCGCCCTGCTGGAACGCGACGACGTGATCATCGTGGCCTCGGTCTCCTGCATCTACGGCATCGGCTCGGTCGAGACCTACGGTGCGATGACCCAAGACATCCACGTCGGGCAAATGTACGACCAACGCCAGATCATCGCCGACCTCGTGGCCCAACAATACAAACGCAACGACGCAGGGTTCCAGCGCGGCTGCTTCCGCGTGCGCGGTGATAACCTCGAGGTCTGGCCCGCCCACCTTGATGACCGCGCTTGGTCGATGTCGTTCTTCGGCGAGGAGCTTGAGAGCATCACCGAGGTTGACCCGCTCACAGGCCACAAAACCGGCACTTTTGACAAGGTCCGCATCTACGCGAATTCCCACTACGTCACCCCGAAACCGACCATGAAACAAGCGATCATCGGCATCAAAAAAGAGCTGAAAATGCGGCTTGACCAATTGGTGAACGAGGGCAAACTCCTAGAGGCACAGCGGCTTGAGCAACGCTGCAACTTTGATCTCGAAATGCTGGAAGCCACAGGCGTCTGCAACGGTATCGAGAACTACTCGCGCTACCTCACAGGCCGCGCACCGGGCGAGCCCCCGCCCACTTTGTTCGAATTCATCCCCGACAATGCCATCGTTTTTGCCGACGAGAGCCACGTCTCCGTCCCGCAAATCGGCGGCATGTATAAGGGCGACTTCCGACGCAAAATGACGCTGGCTGAACACGGCTTCCGCCTGCCATCTTGCATGGATAACCGCCCGCTCAAGTTCGAAGAATGGGACGCCATGCGCCCGCAAACCGTCTTTGTCTCCGCCACCCCCGCCGCGTGGGAAATGGAGCAAACGGGCGGCGTGTTCACCGAACAAGTCATCCGCCCCACAGGCCTTCTCGACCCACCCGTCGAGATCAGGCCCGTCGGCACCCAAGTCGATGACGTGCTCGACGAAATACGCAAGATGAACGAAATGGGCATGCGCACGCTCATCACAACGCTCACCAAACGCATGGCCGAAGACCTGACCGAATACCTGCACGAACAGGGCATCCGTGTGCGCTACATGCACTCTGACATCGACACGATTGAGCGGATCGAAATCCTGCGCGACCTGCGGCTTGGGGCCTTCGACGTCCTCATCGGGATCAACCTGCTGCGCGAAGGCTTGGACATCCCCGAATGTGGTCTCGTGGCGATCTTGGATGCTGATAAAGAAGGCTTCCTGCGCTCGGAAACCTCCCTCGTGCAAACCATCGGCCGCGCCGCCCGTAACGCCGAAGGCCGCGTCATCATGTACGCCGATCGGATCACAGGCTCTATGGAACGCGCCATCGGCGAAACCAACCGCAGGCGCGAAAAACAACACGCCTATAACGTCGAACACGGCATCACACCCGCAACTGTCAAGAAAAACGTCGAAGACATCCTCGCAGGCCTCTACAAAGGCGACACCGACCAATCCCGCGTCACCGCGAAAATTGACAAGAGCATGGCTGGCGGCAACATCAAAACCGTCCTTGAAAGCATGCGAACCGACATGCGCAAAGCCGCCGAAAACTTGGAATTCGAAGAAGCCGCCCGCCTACGCGACGAAGTCAAACGCTTGGAGGCGGTCGAGCTCACCATCGCCGACGACCCCCTCGCGCGACAATACGCGGTCGACAAAGCCGTGTCTGAGAGCAGCGCGAAATCAGGGCGAAGCACGGGCGGACGGCCTGGGCAAAGAGGCGGGAAAAGCGGATGGGGCGGGAAGAAGTAGCTCTTTTAAGTGAGGCAAAAAATTGACTATACTAATCTGAGATATTTAATAATTGATGGTTTCGTCGTGATAAAAAATACTCTTATTTTCATTGGAATATGGATTGCATCGTGTTTCGTTTGGGTTTTAGCTTTGGCGGTTTTATTTAAACCCGAAAGCAATGCCTATTCGGCTGGTGCAATAGGCATTCTATTCGGTCCTTTGATCATTGCAGATCTTTTCGTAAGAAGGCGAAATCGCATTCTGCGTGAAAACGAGCTGTCCGCTAGCACTCTCGGGAAAAATGCGCGTTTTGAGCAGCAGGATGCCGAAAAATCACGACTGCGACGTCGCTTCGTAGAACGTGAAAGGCTGATCGATAGTATCGACAAACATCGGGTAGCTCTTAAACGTAACCTTGATCGCTCAATAGTCCGCAATGATTACGGTGTAGTCACAGGCGATAATTCTTATTTAGCACTTGATGAGTTCCTAGCCAGCATTGATCTAGACTCTGATGCATTTGAACATTCTGAAGCTTACTCTTTAATCCTAGAACAACTCGACCATCAAAGAGAACAAGATTTACAGAAGGGGTTCGATTCAAGTAATATCCCCTTTGACGGGCATGAATTCGAAAAATGGGTAGCTGACTCTCTTATTGGTTTCGGCTGGGATGCTGAAACTACGAGCGGCGGAGGCGATCAGGGCATTGACGTCATCGCAAAAAGAGATGGCTTAAGCATTGGGATTCAATGTAAATTGTATAGCAGTGCTGTTGGGAATAAGGCGATCCAAGAAGCCCATGCTGGAAAAACCTATTACGGACTAGACCACGCAGCAGTTTTGACTAACGCTGAGTTCACTCGAAGCGCAAAAGACCTTGGTAGCGTGACTGGCGTTTTATTATTATCACACCACGACCTCCCAATACTCGCTGCGAAACTACAGAGCTAAGTGTCAAAGGACGCCCCTAATGGACCACACCCTCATCCTCACCGTGGGCGAAAAACTCCACATCCTGACACGTCGCAACTTCGCGACCAATCGTAGCCGTCTTTTTTGAGTGTTGTGACGACGCATTCGGAGCCGAGGGCTAACCCTCAAATCCCCTGCCACTGCACGCCGCCGCCCTTCGCTGTCCCCCGCAATATCTGCCCCTTTTTGCGCACGATCGGGTAGGTCACAGACCAGTCGCGGAACCTGTCGTTGCTTACGATCTTAAGGCCCCTTTCGGTCGCCACTTGCAGGATAAGCTCGTCTGCAACCACGCCCTTTTCGACGACAAGCACTTGCTTGACAGGCAGGCCGATCAGCTGCGCCATTGGGGCGTCGTCTAGGTATTTTCCACGCAGTTTATAGCCGACATTGGCGTCGAAAATCACATAAGGCTCATACCCTTTCGCAATGATCGCCAAGATCACGCGGGCCAACACGATCTCTGACGGCTCCCCGCCCCAGTGCATCACGTTCGAGCCGTCCACAATGACACTGATGTTGGATTTTGACGGTTTGCGGCCACGTCGCTTGGGCTGCGCCCGTGGTTTTCCTCCCCGCAGCCCCCACATCACGCGCAACAGGTAGACTATGACAAGTGCACCCGCACCGATGCCCAGCAGGGCCAGATCGCTCAACTCTTCCATAGGGTGAGTGTTAATCGCCCCGCCACCGCCTCGCAACGGAAAAGGGGGCAGCCGCGCGCCGCCCCCTCAAGTTTCTTGAAAACTGAGTGTTAGGCCCGTTTGACCAGCTTGATCAGGAACAGCAAGATCACGGCCCCCAATGTCGCGTGGATAATGGCGCCGACGATACCGCCACCAAAACCGAGCCCGATCACAGGAAAGATCAGCCCCGCCACAAAGGCGCCGAGGATACCAACAACGATATTCCCCAGCAGGCCAAAGCCGAACCCTTTGACGATTTGCCCAGCCAACCAGCCCGCAATTGCCCCGATAATCACAATAACCAGAATACTTTGAATACCCATTTCAGTGCCCCTTCAAATAGTCACGCATGAATGCGCAGCTTTGATGATAGCACAAATGCAAAAGGCGCGCAGAACTCAATGCAGCGCGCCTTCAGTTTTTCGATGTGAACGAAGCTTGCCCTTTATCAGGATCAGCCTTTGCCCTTCCAAGGCACCATAATCCGCTCGACCCAGCGCATCAGCATATCAATGCTGAAACCGATGATCCCGATCAGGATGATACCCATCAAAACGATGTCCGTGGACTGGAACTTGGACGCGACCATGATCATCATGCCTGCCCCCTTTTCCGCCGCAACCAATTCGGCCGCAACAACAGTGCCCCAGCAAACGCCCATCGCCACACGCGCACCTGTGAAAATCTCAGGCAGCGAGTTCGGGATGATGACATAGCGCATGATCTGCCACTTCGAGGCACCCAAGCTATAGGCCGCATGCACCTTGGAAATCCGCACGCCAGACACACCCGAACGGGCAGCAATCGCCATGATCCAAAGGGCTGCAAGGAATAGCAGGATAATCTTGCCAACCTCACCAATCCCCGCCCAAATGATCACAAGCGGGATCAGGGCAAGCGGCGGCACGGGGCGCATAAACTCCACAATGGGATCAAACCAACCACGGAACCATGACGACAGACCCATCGCATAGCCCAGCGGAATGCCGACAATCGAGCCAAGGATAAAGCCCACGATCACGCGGAAAAGCGAGAAGCCCAAGTGCTCGGCCAATGTCGAGTTGCGGTAGCCATCCGTGGCGATCTCGCCCAGACGTTTCCAGACGGCCTCCGGCGACGGCAACCAGATCGGCTCCATTTGCCAGCCCGTCGAAGGCTGCACATTCAGCGTGCCTTTTGGTGTCATCGAAACCTGACCAAAATCGATCTTCACATTCTCGCTTGGGACAATCGGCTTGCCGTCAATTGCAGTAATCACGGCACCGTCACCACGCGTGGTGTCATCATTGTCCGCAACACGGATCAAGGCCGAGCGATAAGATCCAATCGTCATACTGTCATTCTTGGCAAAACCGTCGCCAGCCTCAACGACAGGATCGGCCACATCTTCGCCAACGGGGTGCACCAGAACGGTCACTTGCGCATCGTCAGTCGTGCCATCCGGCAACGTCGATGTATAGGTAAACGTCCCTTCGCCCTCAAACGGGCCAGGAACGTGCATAAAGCCAGGCAGTAATTTAGACCCCGTGAACGCACCCCAAAGCACAAAGATCAGCACAATCGAAATGATAGAGGCTGCGGTATTGGACACAACAGAGCTTTCGTCACCAAACGTTACCGTTTTCAACGAGCTATAGTCATGTTTCGGGGTCAGCATCCGCTTGATGAACGACCACACAAACATCGTTGCAAGGATCAAAAGAATGTAGCCCGCGATATAAGGTATCGCGCCCACGATTGTCAAAAGTACGGCCTTCAATTCGCCCCAGAGTTCAAAGATGACGTTCATGCGCTTTTCCCTCCCATGATCTCTTCTTCCATGTCCCAGATCATCGACAAAATCTCCTCGCGGGTCGTCGCAAAATCGGGGTGCTTTTTGACTTCACGCAAGTCTTGGCCCACGCCCATTTCGGCAAACGGTAGGTTATACTCTTTGTGGATACGGCCCGGACGCGGGGCCATCACGATCAACCGTTCACCAAGCAGTAGGGCTTCTTCAACCGAGTGGGTGATCAAAATGATCGTCTTGCCAGTCTCTTTCCATAGCTTCAGAACCAGACCTTGCATCTTTTCGCGGGTCAACGCGTCCAGTGCGCCAAGCGGTTCGTCCATCAAGATCACATCAGGTTCATTGGCTAGACAACGGGCCAAAGCAACACGCTGCTGCATCCCGCCAGACAGCTCGTAAACCGCTTTTTCCTTGAATTCCTGAAGACCCACAACGTTGAGAAGGTGATCCACGATCTCGCGTTTTGGCTTTTCGGCCATCCCCTTCATGCGCGGCCCAAAGCCCACGTTCTCACGCACAGACATCCATTCGAACAACGCGCCCTGCTGAAAAACCATGCCGCGTTCTGGGCCGGGGCCATAGACGCGTTTTTCGTTCAGCGTGATCGCCCCTGATGTCGGCGCAAGAAACCCTGCGACAATATTCAAAAGTGTCGTTTTCCCGCAGCCCGATGGCCCCAAAACAGAAAGCAACTCGCCTGCCTTCAGATCAATAGATACATCCTTGAGCGCCTGAACGGAGGCACCGTTCGGCAGATCAAAACGCATGGAAAGTTTGTCGATTTGTAGTCCGGCCATGTCCCTACCCCATAATTTTCCAGAAAATTATACGACATCCTACCACTCGCGGGGCATTTCTGGTGCGCAAAACTCTCAAGGAAATTGTGGTGCGGCGCGCGGTATAAACCCCGCGCCGCGTGTAACCTAAATTACATAGAGCCAGCAGCAGCCAATGGGCCAGTGTTGACGTTTGATTCATAGCTTTCGTTCGAAGAAGGGATCGAACCAGACTCAACGAATACGTCAGCAACACCCTTCATGAATGTCGCAGCGTTTCCGCCAAGCCAAGCTGTGGACAACTGATTTTCAATGGATGGGAAAACAAAGCCCGCCATTGTTTCAGCTGTCGCATCTTCTTCCATACCCGCGTCTTTTGCGATGACTGGCAGCATTTCTGCAGTCATGGAACCATCATTCCAAGCGGCGTTTGCTTTGGCAGTCACAGCCAAGAACTTTGCAACAATCTCTGGGTTCTCAGCAACAAACGATGCAGGTGCTGTCGTCGCATCAAATACCAGAATGCCCAGCGCTTCTTTTTCTGCGCCAGTCAGCAACACGTTACCGTGCTCTTTCATGCGACGCAGCGCGCCACCCCAACCACAAGCCATGTCAACTTGGCCCTGTGCAATCGCAGCAGCGCCATCAGCTGGTGCCATGTCCACAACTTCCAACGTGCTCACATCTACGCCAAAGTGATCCATCTGGCGCAAGAAACCGTAGTGCGCCGCAGTACCAAGTGGCACAGCAACCTTTTTGCCAGCCAATTCAGCAGCAGACGTCGCGTCGATTTCAAGTGCAGAGGCAACAACGCAGTTGTCGTTCTCAGCATAAGAAACCGCAACGTCAAGAACCTGAAGGTCCTGACCCGCAGAGGCTGCAACCACGAATGGCGGGATACCTTGGGATACGGAAATGTGAACGTCGCCAGACGCCATAGCGGCGGACATCGCAGTACCTGTGTCAAAAGAAACCCAGTTGATTGGCATGCCCAAAGCAGCCTCATAGTCGCCGTTAACTTTTGCGAATTCGAATGGCATTGGCCACTCGAGGAAATACGCCACTGTCAATTCGTGGCTGTCAGCGACCGCTGTTGTTGCACCTGTCATCATTGCGACAGCGGCAGCAGCGCCCATCAAAGTTGTCTTCATCGTCATTTCATTCTCTCCCGTGTTGAAAGCCCAGATTCGGGCAATTTAGTGGACAGGGTTCGCCCTGCCTCATCTGATCAAAGCTGAACATGAATTATTGCGAAGTTAAAGTCCTCAAATCAACGTTTCAGCGTTTACCAACTCCACCAGTGGCGAAGTTGGCTGGTGTTTCTCATCATTGATGCGCCGAGTGGGCAGGAATGATCCGGTCCGAGTGAATGAAATTGAAATCATTCCGTCAACGAATTTGATAAAAATCTGGAACTTCCATGCGGCCAAATGAGCGGCAGCGCCCTCAAAAAATTGCACTTTTACAGTTGTTATCATCGAAGTTTACCATAAATACATGAGGCATTGACGTATTTTTGGACCTAACGGTGAACGCCTTCTGGCCCTATTGAACAAGGCCGAGAGATAGGCACAGTAAAACAAGTCTGGTTTTCACGCTGCCGCAAGATTCGGACGCGTCCTCTCAATATTTTTACATGGAGATCTTCATGGATATCAATGCACATACCAATGACCCGCAAGGCATTGTTGAAGCCGACCGCGCGCACGTTTGGCACCACCTGAGCCAACACAAACCATACGCCAACGGCGTGGACCCGCGCATCATCGTCGAGGGCAAAGGCCTTCGCGTTTGGGACATCAAAGGCAAAGAGCATATCGATGCCGTCTCTGGTGGCGTCTGGACCGTCAACGTCGGCTACGGCCGCAAGCGGATCGCCGATGCGGTCGCCGAACAACTGACCAAAATGTGTTTCTTTGGCGGACTTGCTGGCACCATCCCAACATCGATTTTCTCGGAAATGCTCATCGACAAAATGCCCGGCCTTGACCGCGTCTACTATGCGTCCTCTGGCTCCGAGGCGAACGAAAAAGCCTTCAAAATGGTCCGCCAGATCAGCCACAATTTCCACGGCGGCAAGAAAAACAAAATCCTGTTCCGCGAACGTGATTACCACGGCACCACAATCGCCACTCTCTCGGCTGGTGGCCAAGAAGAGCGCAGCGGCCAGTACGGTCCGTATACACCCGGCTTCGTGTCCGTTCCACACTGCCTTGAATACCGCAGCCAAGACGGCTCCACCGGCGAGGCCTATGCCGCAGCCTCCATCAAAGCCATCGAAGACGTAATCTTGCGCGAAGGGGCCGACACCATCGGCGCCATCTGCTTAGAGCCCATCACTGCTGGTGGCGGCTTGATCATCGCACCCGACGGCTATTGGGAAGGCGTGCAGGCACTCTGCAAAAAGTACGAAATCCTGTTGCACATCGACGAGGTCGTCTGCGGCCTTGGGCGCACAGGCACATGGTTCGGCTATCAGCACTACAATATCCAGCCCGACTTTGTGACAATGGCAAAAGGTGTGGCCTCTGGCTATGCGGCGATCTCTTGCTGCGTCACCACAAACGACGTCTTCGACAAATTCACCGACGATAGCAGCCACATGAACTACTTCCGCGACATCTCGACATTCGGCGGATGCACAGGCGGTCCAGCGGCAGCCATCGAGAACATGAAAATCCTCATCGAGGAAGACCTGCTTGGCAACTCCACTCGCATGGGCGAGCACCTCAAGAACAACCTGCATGGGTTGATGGACAAGCACGCCTGCATCGGCGACGTGCGCGGCATCGGCCTCTTCGCAGGTGCCGAGCTCGTGCTCGACCGCAAGACCAAAGAACCAATGCCAGAGAAAATGGTCGCTCAGATCGTTGGCGATTGCATGGCGCAAGGCGTGATCATCGGGGCAACCAACCGCTCGCTGCCCGGCTTCAACAACACACTGCTGTTTGCCCCACCCCTGATCGCGACCAAAGATGACCTCAACCAAGTAACCGAGGCAGTAGACAACGCCATCAAAAAAGTCGTTGGCTAATATTTACCATTTGTTAATACATTAGGGGCGCAAATCACTGCGCCCCTTTTTCGTTTCTTGGTAAGGCTTTTTCATGCGGACATTCGACTTTGCGATAATTGCTCTCATGCTATGCACCGCAACATCATCCCACGCAGATTCTGGGATATTCCACGCAACATACACCTGTGAGCACGGCGTCACCGTCCCCACAGTCTACGCCACACTAGAGACAGGCGAAAACGTCGCCATCATCGGCGTTGAAGGACAGCAAGTGGGCTTAGTTCAAGTCCAAGGAGCCTCTGGCGTAAAATACGCGCCCGCCAACGATGTGTCAGGCTACATCTGGTGGACCAAAGGCGACGAGGCCTCACTCTATTTCCGCTCAGGCGCAGACGGCTCTGACGAGGCCACTCTGCTTAGCGACTGCATCTCGTTCCAATAAGCTAGAAACTGATTGCGCTTGAATG
>DFSO01000033.1:56411-77390 GCA_002378665.1 Loktanella sp. UBA3435
CGTACCTCCCCCCAACTTCGACGACTTGCAAAACACCGCATTGAGCCTCTGGGACGCACAAGATGCGCAAAGCAGGACAACGCTGATAGCCGTACGCGAACTGTCTGGCACCGCGACCTATAACGGCGTCGGGTATTTTGAGGTCAGCGGCGAAACCATGCCAACAACTGAATTGGTGCGTGGCGTAATGAACGTTGAAGTTACCTTCAGCGATCAAACTCCGGATATTGACGGCATGATTGATAGCTTCGTCTCGGAAAGCGGCCAAAGCTTGCAGGGTCAACTAGATTTTAGCATGTCGCCTCAAGATGATGTGTTTACGGGCACTCGCTACCCACGGTTCAACACTCCACTGTTGGGCACGTTGCAGGTCCCCGATACACAGACCGTTGAAGACATTGATGCATCAATCATAGGCGCCTTTGTTGGCGACGACGGGCAATTTATTGCGGGCAACATCATCGACACATCAGGCCCTATCCGCATCGACGGCGGGTTTGTGGTTCAAGACTGATAAGCCCCATGCGTTGGCTTCCAATTATGATCAAAAAAGGCCCGTGCAATCGCGCGGGCCTTTCTGGTCTTGGCGTTCCGCGAGTGGGAGGGGAGGCTTTACGCCAAAACCGATCCTGAGCTTTTGCGCGGCGGCGGCATCAGTTGATTGAGCGCTCAATAGAGCGTCCTGCACTCGGATCAGAACCCTGCGCCAAAGTTTGCGAACTCAAGATTGCGGCGACCGACATAGCCGAGACAAGCAAGAGGAAAAGTTTTGCGTAAGATTTCATGGTCGTGCCTTTCAAATGACCCACCTTGAACGTGTGGCTGCGCGAATTCCGTCGTCACATTAGGAAATTTTTCAAATATTCGGTGCACGTCCTGTGCACGCGCGGTGCACGGGTTGTGCATGCCCAATCGCGGCCAAGTCTGCTCGGCGCGGGCGGAGGATCTCGCAATTCCGCCAAATCTTTTGCCAAACTCACCAGACATCGCTCCCGATAAAAAAGAGCCGGTCATGACTTGGGTCCAACACCATCAACCCACGGCTTTCGCGATCAAAGGCCAGAATGGCACCTTTGCGCGTCAAGGCCTCATGGACAAAGCCACCAACGAGCTTGTCCTCGAAGCATGACGTCGCAAGTGCTACCGCAGAAAGTGCCTGTCGGCCAAAACCACTCGATCCGTTTTGTATCATAATATCAATAACTTCGGCAGGTGAGGCATCGGCAACCTGCACCGCGACCACCCGATCATTGTTAAAGGCATAGCTGGCGGCAATCACATTATCATACACCGCAATTGACCGGCGGGGACGGCTGACATTCACCGAAACCATCGCCCCCGTGCATTGCCTATTAGACACAAAATAAACGGTACTGCCCAAGTAAAACCATTGGTCCAGCCTTACGCGCAAGGACGCCTCGCTATCGCGCGTACAGGCTGGCACCAAAAGGGCGACCAAAATGACCATACCAGTAAATCTTATCAACGACTTAGCTCCCCACCGCGCGGACCCGCGCAACTGTTGTGATGCTAATCGCCATACCCCTTCCAATTCGTAAATTTTCTAGGCCAATCTTCATTTGCACGGGTTGTATCTCGCCCAAATTAGATCCAATCTGACCCCTCCATAAGGCCAGATCATGTCAATTTCAGTTGAAACTTTCTTTCTAGATCCTGAAACATCAGGCACCCTGCAAGCGCGGGTCCAACAGATGGTTGCCCAAGGTATCCTGTCTGGCCGTTTTCACGCAGGCGAACGTTTGCCCTCTAGCCGCAAACTCGCGCAACACCTCGGCGTCAGCCGCATCACCGTCACACTTGCCTACACAGAATTGGTCGCTGACGACTATCTGACATCGCGTGGTCGCTCTGGTTATTTCGTGTCTGAGAACGCCCCGGAACCGCCCAAATTCACCGTCCAAAGCGCCCTAGACAGCACAGTAGATTGGACCCGCGTCATTGGTCCCAAACATTCCCCCTCGCTGGGGATGGAAAAGCCCGCAAATTGGGCAACTTACCGGTTTCCCTTCATTTACGGGCAGGCAGATGAGACCCTGTTCGACAATGCCAATTGGCGGCTTTGCGCCCTTAAGGCTCTGGGAAAGCGTGACTTTTCGGCCCTCACGGCAGATTATTATGATGGTGACGACCCGCAACTGATTGATTTCATCGCGCGGCAAACCTTGCCACGACGCGGTATTCTGGCCAGCCCAAACGAGATATTGGTGACCATGGGGGCGCAAAATGCGCTTTGGCTCACGGCACAAGTTTTACTCAACGCCCGCCGCGTCGCCGCAGTCGAAGACCCCTGCTACCCCGCCCTGCGCAACATCTTAGAACAGGGGCGTTGCCAGCTTGCCAGCGTGCCCGTTGACGCCAATGGATTACGCCCTGACGACCTGCCCGCAGGCACCGATGTCGTCTTTACCACGCCCAGCCACCACTGCCCGACAGGTGCGACGATGCCACTCGCGCGGCGCATGGCCCTCCTCAAGAAAGCCGAAGCCGAGAATTTCCTCGTGGTCGAAGACGACTACGAGTTCGAGATGTCCTTCGGCAACGCGCCCTCGCCCTCGCTCAAATCCCTCGACCGAAACGGCCGCGTCATCTACGTCGGCTCCTTTTCAAAATCCCTCTTTCCGGGCCTACGACTTGGCTACCTCGTGGGGCCCGCACCATTCATAAAAGAGGCACGTGCGTTGCGTGCGTCTGTGCTCCGTCATCCCCCTGGACACATCCAACGTACTGTAAGTTATTACCTTTCTTTGGGTCATTACGACGCCCTTGTTCGGCGCATGGGGCGCGCATTTGGCGAACGGCGCGACGTGATGAACGCCGCAATCCGCGCCGAAGGGCTGACTATTGTGGGACAAGGCAGCAATGGCGGCTCTTCCGTTTGGCTGCGCGCACCCGACGGTGTCGACACCAGCACCCTCGCTAAAACGCTACAGGCCGACGGTGTTCTCATTGAACCCGGTGCGCCCTTTTTCGCAGCCGAAAATCCGCCAAAGGAATTCTTCCGCTTGGCCTATTCGTCTATCCCTGTCGCCCGCATCCCAGAAGGGATCGCCCTCATCGCGAAGGCCATTCGCGCCTCATTGAAAAACATCAACTATTGAGACACTTCGTCTCATTAAAGTTTGCGCTGGCGCTAACTTAGCCCTACAACTGGCCCTAACGCGACTCTTCACTGGACCATAGTGTCTGCGACAACTACGCGCGACATTTCGGTCGCGAATTTCCTAATTTAGCTTAAAAAGGACTGCCCACATGAAAATGACCACCGAAGAAGCCTTCGTCAAAGTGCTGCAAATGCATGGCATCGATAACGCTTTTGGGATCATCGGCTCGGCGATGATGCCGATTTCCGACATTTTCCCTGATGCGGGCATCACGTTCTGGGACTGTGCCCATGAGACATCAGGCGGCATGATGGCCGACGGGTTTACCCGCGCGACTGGCAAAATGTCGATGATGATCGCGCAAAACGGGCCGGGTATCACTAACTTCGTCACCGCTGTGAAAACTGCTTATTGGAACCACACACCTGTCCTGCTGGTCACGCCACAAGCGGCCAACAAAACAATCGGTCAGGGTGGCTTCCAAGAGATGGAGCAGATGAACCTGTTCAAAGATTGCGTGGCCTACCAAGAAGAAGTCCGCGATCCGTCCCGCATTGCCGAGACACTCAACCGCGTGATCATGCAAGCGAAACGCGCCTCCGCGCCAGCACAGATCAACGTGCCGCGCGATTTCTGGACCCAAGTGATCGACATCGACCTCCCAGTGATCGTTGACTTTGAATTGCCGCAGGGTGGCGAAACTGCTGTGCAAGACGCGGCTGATTTGCTCTCAAACGCGAAGTTCCCAGTGATCCTGAACGGTGCAGGCGCGATCTTGTCCAAGGGCGGCATTGAGGCTTCGCGCATCTTGGCTGAAGCACTCGACGCACCCGTTTGCGTGGGCTACCAGCACAACGACGCCTTCCCTGGCACGCACCCGCTTTATGCAGGTCCTTTGGGCTATAACGGCTCCAAGGCTGGCATGGAATTGATCGCAAAGGCCGACGTTGTTCTTTGCCTTGGCACGCGCCTCAACCCGTTCTCGACGCTTCCAGGCTACGGCATCGACTACTGGCCGACATCCGCGAAAATCATCCAAGTTGACCTGAACCCAAGCCGTATCGGCCTGACCAAAAAGGTCACGGTTGGCATCGTTGGCGACGCAGCCAAGGTGGCGTCTGGCATTACTGCGAAACTGAGCGCTGGTGCAGGTGATGCGGGCCGCAAGGAACGCAAAGCGATGATCGCGCAGACCAAATCCGCTTGGGCGCAAGAGCTCACTTCGATGACTGACGAGCAGGACGATCCGGGTACAGATTGGAACGTGCGCGCACGTGCAGCCAAGCCAGAGTGGATGTCCCCACGTATGGCATGGCGCGCGATCCAAGCAGCCTTGCCAACGGATGCGATCATCTCGTCCGACATCGGCAACAACTGCGCGATTGGTAACGCCTACCCATCCTTCACCGAAAGCCGCAAGTATCTTGCACCAGGTCTGTTTGGCCCATGTGGTTACGGTCTGCCAAGCATTGTTGGCGCGAAAATCGGAAAGCGCGACGTGCCTGTTGTTGGCTTTGCGGGCGACGGCGCATTCGGGATTTCCGTGAACGAACTGACAGCGATTGGCCGTGGCGATTGGCCTGCGATCACACAGATCGTTTTCCGTAACTACCAGTGGGGCGCTGAAAAGCGGAACTCTACTCTTTGGTTCGACGACAACTTCGTTGGGACAGAGCTTGATGAGCAGGTGTCTTACGCTGGTATCGCCAACGCTTGTGGCCTCAAGGGCGTCATTGCACGCACACAAGACGAGCTGACAGCGGCCCTCGCACAGGCGATCAAAGACCAGATGGAAAACGGCATCACCACATTGATCGAAGCGATGATCAACCAAGAGTTGGGTGATCCATTCCGCCGCGACGCAATGAAGAAGCCAGTGGCGATTGCTGGGATCAACAAGGCCGACATGCGCAGCCAAGCCGTCTAAGGTTTGCTCTTCGACCTTGATACAACAACACTCGCCGCCCTCAGCATCGCGCTGTTTGGGGCGGCGTTTGTACGCGGGTATTCTGGGTTCGGGTTTTCGGCGATCTTTATCGCTTTTGCGAGCCTGCTCACCAATCCCGTCCCTCTAATTCCTGTTGTGTTCACCTGCGAAATTCTGATGACGGCCGTGCAAGCGCGCGGTATTCGAGGGCACATCGATTGGCGTCGTGTGCTCACACTTCTGGCAGGTGCCGCGAGTGTTTTGCCCTTCTCGGTTTGGTTTGTCTTGTCCACAGGAGAGACGACCGCACGCTTCGCTGTATCCGCCATTGTATTGGTCATGTCGCTCATTTTGCTCACGGGCTGGACGATCCAGCGCAAGATTGGCACCATAGGTCATGGGGGCGTTGGCATGATCTCTGGGCTATTCAACGCCGTTGGCGTTGGCGGTCTGCCTGTTGCGGCCTTTATGACCGCGCAACCGATGGCGGCCGCGACTTTTCGCGCGACGATGATTGTCTACCTGACGGGCCTTGATCTGATCACCCTGCCGATCATGTGGGCGGGTGGTGGCGTGACGTGGGAAACGGCCAAGGCAGCCGCGTTTGCCTTCCCGATCCTGCTCATCGGCGTTCTTTTGGGCGGCCGGCAATTTCTTTCTGCATCCCCCACGACATTCCGCAAATTTGCGGTCATGTTGTTGTTAACCCTTTCCATTCTGGGATTGGTCCGCGTTTTTCTATGAGGCACATATGACATCCCCATTCCTTTCGACCCGCGAGGCCAAAGCGCCGCAAAACCTGCTTGATCTGGCGGCAACATTCGCGGCCCCACGCGTGGCCATTGCCCGCGCTGGCGCACCCTTGCCGATGGAAGCAGCCGAAGACGCAACCAAAGCGGGCCTGATGATCCCAGTGTTTGTAGGCGAGGCCGACGCGATCCGCGCCGAGGCCGCCACGCTCGATTGGGACATTTCCGCCTATGCGTTCCACGACACCAATGGCGAGGAAGAGGCGGGGCGCACCGCAGCCGCGCTATGTGGTGCGGGCGAGGCTGACGTTTTGATGAAGGGCAACCTGCACACGGATGTCTTTATGAAATCCGCCGTCTCGCGCGATGCAGGCCTGCGCACGGGAAAACGCTTTGTCCACATCTTCCATATTTCCCACCCTGATGGCGGCAGACCGATCCTGATTTCGGACGCGGCCGTGAACGTCGCGCCAAACATCGAGACCCGCCACGACTGCATCCGCGAATGCGCTGATCTGTTGATCCGTTTGGGCAATCCACGCCCGAAAATTGCGATCCTTTCGGCGACAGAAAGTCCGATCCCCTCGGTGCCAAGCTCTATGGACGGGCGCGCCTTGGCCGATTGGGCGAAAGCAAACCTACCATATGCCGATATCTCGGGGCCGCTTGCGTTTGATCTGATCATGTCCCCTGATGCGGCTGCGACCAAAGGCATGGGGGCCGATCCCGTTGCAGGCCATGCGGACGCGATTGTCGTGCCGGATATCGTCTCGGGAAATGCGCTATTCAAGGCATTCGTCTACCTCAAAGGCGGCTGTGCTGCGGGCATCGTGACCGGTGCGAAGGTGCCGATTTTGTTGACCTCGCGTGCCGACCCCGCTGCTGCGCGTATCGCTTCTGTTGCACTTGCAGCAATCACCTGCGGATTGCCAAAATGATCCTTGTTCTCAACGCAGGATCATCGTCGCTTAAGGTCGAAGTTTTCGGGCCTGACCTGACATCTATGATGAGCGGCGCGGTTTCCAGCATTGGGACGCAAGGCACGATTAAACTGGGCGATATGCAGCGCGATGTGAAAACCGCCGATCATGCCGAGGCCTTGGCCTTGATGATCGAGGCCTTGACCGCCGCAGGGATCACAATCGACAAGCTAACCGCTGCCGGCCACCGCGTCGTGCATGGTGGAACGATTTTGACCGAACCTGCGCGGATCACGCCGCAAGTTATCGCGGCAATCAAAAGCGTGATCCCACTGGCGCCGCTGCATAACCCCAATAACCTTGCCGCAATGCTTGCCCTGCAAGATATGGCCCCCGATTTGCCGCAATATGTCAGCTTTGGGACTGCTTTTCATGCGACCAATCCTGAAGTCGCGACCCGCTATGCGATCCCGCAAACGCAACATGACGCGGGCATTAGACGCTATGGCTTCCACGGGTTGTCCTATGCCCATTTGACCGAAAGCTTTGGGGCTGATCTGCCGCGTCGCTTACTGGCGCTTCATCTTGGCAACGGCGCTTCGCTTTGTGCGATCCTTGACGGAAAATCCATCGCAACCTCAATGGGTCACTCGCCCCTATCAGGCCTGACGATGGGCACGCGGTCTGGTGATATCGACGGGGCGGCTGTGCTGCGGATTTCGGCGGCCTTGGGCGAAGACGAGACCGATCGCATACTCAACAAAAACTCTGGTCTTCAGGCGTTGGCTGGCGACTTTGACATGCGCGCCCTATTGGCCCGCGACGATGACGCCGCCCGTTTTGCAGTTGAACATTTCTGCTATTGGGCGGCCCGCCATGCGGGTTCTGCGATTATTGCGATGGGTGGTCTTGATGCTGTGGCCTTTACAGGTGGCATCGGAGAAAACGCCGCCCCGATCCGCAAGAAAATCATGGCACATCTGGCGTGTTTTGGCGAAGTGCCAGTGCATGTGGTTGCCGCTGATGAAGAACGCCAAATCGCCCGCGACGCGATTGCCCTGATGGACGCGGGGTACTGATGGAAGCGCTCTATACATTTACCGAGTTGACCGCGACACAGTTTTGGTTACTTGGCGCAATCTCCACATTGGCAGGCGTCGTGCGCGGCTTTTCAGGCTTTGCGCTTTCGGCGATTGTCATGGCATCGGCAGTAACCTTCCTGCCGCCTGTGCAACTCATACCAATTTGTTTCTGGTTGGAGCTTTGTGCCAGTATTCTAATGGCCAAATCAGGCTGGCAAGAAGCAGACCGAAAGATCGTTTTCGGTCTTGTGATTGGATCAGCCGTGGGTGTGCCCATCGGGCTGGCACTGACCACAAACATCCCTGTTGATGCGTCCAAGCTCATCGTATTGATCCTCGTGATGGTGTTGGCACTGACCCAACTCGCAAAGATCCGCATTCCGTTTTTTGCCACGAAGGCAGGGCTTTATACGGCGGGACTTTCTGCAGGGATTGCATCTGGATTGGCTTCGGTGGGAGGCATGGTCGTCGCCCTTTTTGTGCTTAGTCAAGACGCCCCCGCCCGCAAAATGCGCGCAGCACTTGCGTTGTTTTTGTTCATTAGCATGGCCACATCCATCATCTATCTTTTCGTGTTTGGCGTTATGACGACGACAGCGACTGCACGCGCAGCCACCTTTGCTTTGCCTTGCTTCATTGGCGTCTTTATCGGCCAGCGCTTGTTTACACCAAAATTCGAAACGTATTATCGGCCGTTTTGCCTCACACTCTTGACCGGACTTGCATTGGCAGGTCTGATCCGAACATCCCTGTCCTGAAAGGTAGCCCTATGTCGCTAGACCAGCCCCAGATTGATCTGTCGCCCAAAGTGTCCGACGAGATACGCAAAACCACTTGTTACATGTGCGCCTGCCGCTGCGGGATCAACGTACACATGAAAGAGGGTAAAGTTGCCTATATCGAGGGAAACAAAGACCACCCTGTGAACAAGGGCGTGCTCTGTGCCAAAGGGTCTGCGGGCATCATGCAGCACAACGCGCCGTCGCGTCTGCGCGCGCCATTGAAGCGCGTCGGCCCACGTGGGTCGGGTGAGTTCGAGGAAATTTCTTGGGAAGAGGCGCTCAAGATTGCGACCGATACCCTCGCGCCGATCCGTGCGAATGCCCCTGAGAAGCTCGCGTTCTTTACGGGCCGCGATCAGTCACAGTCGTTCACGTCGTTCTGGGCGCAAGGCTTTGGTACGCCAAACTATGCAGCCCACGGCGGGTTCTGTTCGGTCAACATGGCCGCTGCGGGCATCTATACGATGGGTGGCGCGTTCTGGGAATTTGGCCAGCCTGACTGGGATCATACCAAGCTGTTCATGCTGTTTGGTGTCGCCGAAGACCACGACAGCAACCCGATCAAAATGGGCATCGGCAAGATCAAGGCACGCGGCGCGCGGATGATTGGCGTGAACCCGATCCGCACTGGTTATAACGCGGTGGCGGACGATTGGGTTGGCATTACACCCGGCACCGACGGGCAGTTTATTCTGGCGCTGGTGCATTGCCTGATGAAAGCGGGCAAAATTGATCTCGATTACCTCGCTCGCTTCACCAATGCCTCTGTGCTGGTAAACCAAGACCCAAAATCCGAGCAATACGGGTTGTTTCTGCGCGACGCCGAAGGTCAACCGCAGGTGATTGATCGTCGCACGGGCAAGCTTGCCGCGTGGAACGGTCAAGGGGTTGAGCCTGATCTTTCGGGCACGCACCGCGCCAAGGGCGTCACGCACCGCCCTGTGTTCCACCTGATGGCCGACAAATATCTCAGCGACGATTATGCCCCCGAAGCGGTAGAAGAAAGCTGCGGCATCTCTGCCAAGCACATCCGCGCGATTGCTGCAGATCTGGCGCGTGTGGCGTTTGACGAAGCGATTGAACTGGACCGCGAATGGACCGATTTCCGTGGTGTGAAGCACGACAAAATGATTGGCCGCCCCGTGTCATTTCACGCGATGCGCGGGATTTCGGCGCACTCCAATGGCTTCCAGACCTGCCGTGCGCTGCACATGTTGCAGATCATTTTGGGGTCTGTTGAGACGCCCGGTGGCATGCGTTTCAAGCCGCCCTATCCCAAGCCTGCGACAGCCCACCCAAAGCCGCACGGCAAGGTCACACCCGGCGCCGCGCTCAACGGCCCGCACTTGGGCTATGTGCAAGGTCCCGAAGATTTGCTGCTGCAAGAGGACGGCTCTGCCACGCGTATCGACAAGGCCTATACATGGGAAAACCCGATGTCGGCGCATGGTCTGATGCATATGGTGATCTCGAACGCACATGCGGGCGACCCCTATAAAATCGACACGCTGTTTATGTATATGGCGAACATGTCGTGGAACTCTTCGATGAATACGGGCGGCGTTATGCAGATGCTGACCGACAAGAACGAGGATGGGACCTATGTGATCCCGAACATCATTTATTCGGACGCTTATTCATCCGAAATGGTGGCTTATGCCGATCTGATTTTGCCAGACACAACCTATCTGGAACGGCACGATTGTATCTCGCTGCTGGACCGCCCGATATGCGAGGCCGACGGTGTGGCCGATGCGATCCGCTGGCCCGTGGTCGAGCCTGACCGCGATGTCCGCGGCTTCCAATCGGTGCTTTGTGAGCTTGGCGCGATGCTGAACCTGCCTGGTTTCGTGAATGAGGACGGCAGCCAGAAATACAAGGATTACGCCGACTACATCACTAACCACATTCGCCGTCCAGGAATTGGGCCTTTGGCTGGGTTCCGCACAGGCGAAAAGGGTCTGCAAGGCGGGCGCGGTGACGTGAATGAGGGCCAGATCGACAACTATATCAAGAACGGCGGCTTTTGGATCGAGCATGTTCCCAAGAATTGCGCTTATTATAAACCCTTCTCGATGGACTACCAAAACTGGGCCGTGAAGATGGGGTTCTATGATGTGGTACAGCCCTATATCTTCCAGCTTTACGTCGAACCCATGCGCAAATTCCAAGCCGCCGCCGAAGGCATCGGCACGCGGCAACCGCCAGAGCATTTGCGTGGCCAGATCAAGGTCACGATGGACCCGCTGCCGATCTGGTATCCACCGTTTGAGGATGGGCATGTGGACCCCGAAGAATACCCTGTTCATGCGCTGACACAGCGCCCGATGGCGATGTATCACTCTTGGGGCACACAAAACGCGTGGTTGCGCCAGATCCACGGACATAACCCGCTCTATGTCCCGACCAAGATTTGGGAAGCCAACGGGTTCAAGGATGGCGATTGGGCGCGAGTGAGTTCCGTGCACGGGTCAATCACCGTGCCTGTGGCGCATCAGGCGTCGCTGAATGAAAACACCGTTTGGACGTGGAACGCGATTGGCAAGCGCAAGGGCGCTTGGGCGCTTGATACCGATGCATCCGAAGCGTCCAAGGGCTTCTTGCTCAACCATCTGATCCACGAACTTTTACCGCCCAAGGGCGACGGGCTTCGCTGGGCCAATTCCGATCCGATCACGGGGCAAGCCGCTTGGTTTGATCTGCGCGTGAAGATCGAAAAATCGGGTGTACCAAACGAGGCGCAGCCAGCCATGCCAGCGATTAAGTCGCCCGTTGGCAAAGGACCAAAAGACATCGCATGGAAGGTGGGCAAATGAGCAAGACACAAATCCTGCTGCTGATTCTCGGGTTTGTGGTGATCACATTCGGATCGTTCATCTGGATGATCGCCACATGGGATTCCTCAAAAGAGGAATCGATGAGCTACAATTGGACACAAGAAGGGGCGATCTTATGACCGAGCTTCCGACCAGCACTGCCAAGAAACTTGGCCTCGTGATCGACCTTGATACTTGCGTGGGCTGTCATGCCTGCGTGGTGTCGTGCAAAGGGTGGAATACCGAAAATTACGGCGCCCCGTTGTCGGACCAGAATGCCTATTCTGGGGCCGCATCGGGGACATTCCTGAACCGCGTGCACTCCTACGAGGTGCAACCGCCTATGCTGCGCGATGAGCCGCAAGCGGCACAGCTGATCCACTTTCCAAAGTCGTGTTTGCACTGTGATGACGCGCCATGTGTGACGGTCTGTCCGACGGGTGCCAGCTATAAGCGGTCCGAAGACGGGATCGTTTTGGTCAATGAGCAGGACTGCATTGGCTGCGGTCTATGTGCTTGGGCCTGCCCTTACGGGGCGCGTGAATTGGATGAAAAAGCAGGGGTGATGAAGAAATGCACCCTTTGCGTGGATCGCATTTATAACGAGAACCTGCCTGAGGAAGACCGCCAGCCAGCCTGCGTGCGGACCTGTCCGTCAAACGCGCGTCATTTTGGTGATTTGGCCGACCCCGAGAGTGATGTCTCGATTTTGGTCGCCGAGCGTGGCGGGTTTGATTTGATGCCAGAGCAAGGCACAAAGCCCACCAACAAATATCTGCCACCGCGCCCGAAAGATGTGGAGCCTGAATATGACATTCTGGCCCCCTACCTTGAGCCGATTGCCAAAGACGGCAAAGGCTTCATCAGCTGGCTCGACAAGGCGCTTTCTGCACTTCCTGGAGGAGCAAAATAATGCATCCAGCACCATCCGTTATTCTGTTCACAACATTTTCCGGCCTTGGTTTTGGCCTGCTGTTTTGGCTTGGCATCAACCCCAATCCCCCTACGGGTTGGGTCGCGTTTGTCTTCTTTGCCATCGCTTATCTCGGCGCGGTGGGTGGTCTATTGGCCTCAACATTTCACCTTGGCCATCCAGAGCGGGCGCTGAAAGCGTTCAGCCAATGGAAGACAAGTTGGCTGTCACGTGAGGGAATTTGTGCGGTCGCAACTCTTTTGATCATGGCGCTTTATGGGGCTGGCTTGGTGTTCTTTGGCGCTCATTGGGCGCCGCTTGGCTGGCTCGGTGCACTGGGTGCATTGGCGACTGTTTTCACCACCTCTATGATTTACGCCCAACTCAAGACTGTCCCCCGTTGGAAGCATTGGACAACGCCTGCGCTGTTCCTGCTGCTCTCGCTTGGTGGTGGCGCGCTTTTGGCTGGCAATGTGCGCTTTGCATTGCCGCTGCTGATCATCGCGGGCGTTTTGCAAGCCTTTGCTTGGTTCCACGGCGACGGACGCTTTGCGGCCTCTGGCACCACGATGGAAACGGCGACAGGCCTTGGCCATATCGGCACGGTCCGTGCGTTTGAGCCGCCGCATACGGGCACCAACTATCTGATGAAAGAGTTCATCCACGTTGTCGGGCGCAAGCATGCGCTACAGCTGCGCGTCATCGCGCTTGTATTGGGATTCGTCGTGCCCGTTTTGATGCTCTTGATGACGTTCCATCATTGGAATGCGCTTGTTGCAGTTGTTAGCCACATTGCGGGCGTGCTGGCGCTGAGATGGTTGTTCTTTGCACAGGCCGAACACGTCGTCGGCTTGTATTACGGCAAGCGTTAGTCATAAGAAAAGGCGCATCTTAACGATGCGCCTTTTTCCAATTTTCGTCGAAAATTGGTTACCCGCGGATACGTTTTTCTGTCTGTGCGTCAAACAAATAGATCCGGCTTTTGTCGATTGTCACACCTACACGCGCCCCAGTTTTAGACCGTTCATCCCCACGTTCTTCAATCACAATCCGCTCACCAGTATCGCCTGACAGATAAACAAATGACACGCCGCCAAGGCTTTCTGTCATTTCAACGGTATGTGTATCGCCATTTGGATCGACCATTAGATGCTCTGCACGCATGCCAACAGTTACGGATTTGCCCGTATAGGCTGGCGCAATAACACCCTGAAACTCTGCCTTCATCCCAGGAACTGAAACTGCGCCGTCCTTAGCGGTGCCTTCAAGAAAGTTCATCGCAGGTGAGCCGATAAAACCCGCCACAAACTTGTTGTCTGGATCGCGATAAAGGTCCATCGGCGCGCCAACCTGTTCGATGATCCCTTTACGCAGTACAACGATTTTATCAGCCAAGGTCATCGCCTCGACCTGATCGTGCGTCACGTAAATCATAGTCGCGCCGATTTCTTTGTGCAGGCGGGCAATCTCGACACGCATCTCAACGCGCAATTCTGCATCGAGGTTTGAGAGCGGCTCATCAAAGAGGAACACCTCAGGCCCACGCACAATCGCGCGACCAATCGAGACACGCTGACGCTGACCACCAGAAAGGGCGGCAGGTTTGCGATCGAGGTAATCTTCGAGCTTCAAAATGCGGGTCGCTTCGGCCACTTTCTCGACGATCTCGGCTTTCGGAAAACCGTTCATCTTCAACCCAAAGCCCATGTTGTCGCGCACGGTCATATGCGGATAAAGTGCGTAAGTCTGAAACACCATTGCCACACCGCGCTCGCTTGGGTCCAAAACGGTCACATCGCGATCACCGATATTGATCGCCCCGCTTGTCGTTTCCTCAAGGCCTGCGACCATCCGCAGAAGCGTGGATTTTCCGCAGCCTGACGGACCAACAAACACGCAGAATTCACCGTCCGCAATTTCGAGGTCAATCCCGTGGATCACCTGCACATCGCCGTATTTCTTGATGACGTTTTGAAGCTTTACACCTGACATCGTGCTATATCCTTATCTGCATTAAATGGGGGATCGCCAGCTTTGGGCTCCGGTCCCAATTTTGGCGGCTGTTTCAAGAAGTATGGGACGGAAGGCCTCTAACCCGTCAAGACTATGACGCGAGGTACTGGTCGCAATCGACACGGCACCAATCACGCGTTTGCGGGCCGTCAGGATCGGGGCTGCAATGCTGATAATACCCGACTGATGTTCTTCGCGGTCATAGGCGACACCATCTTTGTGGATCGCGGAAAGTTCGACCTCAAGTGTTTTGGCATCGGTATGGGTCGCATCGGTATAACTGTGAAATGCCTGCTGCTGAATCGCGAGATTGCGGCTTTCCTCATTCATGAAAGCCAGAATCACTTTGCCAACACCTGTGCAATAGGCGGGCGCCACTTGGCCTGCCTGCGCGAGTGTCGATGTACAAAATCGAACTGATCAACCGCGATGACGCGCATCATTTGTCACGCGGCACACCTGCGCTCAAAACGCGGATCATGGAGCTTTCAGGCGCATTCCTGATGAACCGTGGCATCACATTGCCGTGGTCGTTCCCAGAACGTATGTGGGTTGTTGAAGGCACAAAGCTTTAGGGGGACGCTATGCTTAAACCGGATTGGATCGCTGTCGATTGGGGCACCAGCAACATGCGCGCGTGGGCAATGTCGGCCAGCGGCACGGTGCTGGACGAGGTGCGCTCTGATCGTGGCATGGGCAGCTTGAAGCCCGCTGAGTTCGAGCAAGCCCTGCGCGACGCCATCGCCCCGTGGGACCATAAGGGCGCCCCGATGATCGCCTGCGGCATGGTCGGCGCAAAGCAAGGCTGGATGGAAGCGCCCTACGCTGCCGTCCCTTGCGCGGCCACGCCCGAAGGTTTCACCAAACCCGATGCGGGCGACCTCGACGTGTACATCATCGCGGGACTAAAGCAGGCTGATCCTGCGGACGTCATGCGCGGCGAAGAGACCCAAATCGCAGGTTTCTTGTCGATGAACAAAAACTGGGACGGCGTCATTTGCTTGCCCGGAACCCACACCAAATGGGCCCATATCAGCGCAGATGAGGTGGTAAGTTTTCAAACCTACATGACGGGCGACCTGTTTGCCGCGATCTCTGGAAACACTGTTCTCAAGCATTCCGTGAATAGCGACGATTGGGACAATGACGCCTTTGATGGTGGCGTTGCCGATGCCATGGCCCGCCCCGAACGGCTCGCCGCACGGCTGTTTTCACTCCGCGCTGAGGGCCTGCTCAACGGCATGCAAAACGGCACGGCCAAAGCCCGCCTGTCAGGCCTGCTGATAGGCGCGGAACTCGCAGGTGCCAAACCTTACTGGCTCGGCCAACAAGTCGCCGTCATCGGTGCGGGCGGACTCTGTTCTCTCTACGTCCGTGCGCTGGCCGCACAATCGGCACCTGCCACCCAAGTCAAAGGTGACGCGATCACACTCGCGGGCCTAACCGCCGCCTTTAAACGCCTCAAAGGATAACGCCATGTCACACCTCCCCCTGATCGCGATCCTGCGCGGCGTCACACAGTCCGAGGCAGCTCCAATTGCCGAAGTCTTGATCGACGCGGGCATCACCCAGATCGAAGTGCCGCTCAATTCCCCAGATCCGTTTGAAAGCATCAAAGCCATGGCAGACGCGTTCAGCGATGTCGCATTGATCGGCGCAGGCACGGTCCTGTCGGTCGAGGACGTAGGCCGCGTGGCGCAAGCAGGCGGCAAACTTATCGTCTCCCCCAACACCGACCAGCGCGTGATCGTGGCCACCAAAACCGCAGGCATGGCAAGCTGGCCAGGTGTGATGACCCCCACCGAATGCTTCGCAGCACTCAAGGCTGGCGCAGACGGTCTCAAGATTTTTCCGGCCTCACTTCTCGGCCCTGAAGGGATCAAGGCAATCCGCGCAGTCTTACCCAAAGGCACGCTCATTTACGCCGTTGGCGGCGCTGGCGCAGATAATTTCGGCGAATGGATGGCAGCCTCTGCTGACGGGTTTGGCATTGGCTCTGCTCTCTACAAACAAGGCTTCTCCGTGGTCGACGTCAAAGCCCGCGCCATCGATATGGTCGCGGCCTACAACGCGGCTAAGTCATGATTTTCGACGCCACCAAATGCACGCTGGGCGAAGGGCCACTTTGGCACCCTTTGCGCAAACAGCTTTTCTGGTTCGATATCCTTGGAAAGCGACTGCACACCCGAGGTCAGCATTGGGATTTCGACACATATGTTTCTGCGGCAGGTTGGGTCGATCATGACACGCTAGTCATCGCTTCTGCAAAGGGCTTGCACCGCTTTGACATCAACACTGGCGAACAATCCCTCCTCTGTGACCTTGAAGCCGATAACGCCGGCACCCGTTCCAACGACGGACGCGCGGACCCGCAAGGCGGTTTCTGGATTGGCACGATGGGTCTAAATGCAGAACTGGGCGCAGGTTCCATCTACCGCTATTACAAGGGCGAGTTGCGCAAACTTTACGGCGACCTACAAATTACCAATTCCATCTGCTTTGCACCCTCTGGCGATACCGCCTATTTCACCGACACAAACACGCAGATGGTCATGGCCGTTTCACTCGACACAGACGGATGGCCAAATGATGATCCACAATTGCACATCGATCTGCGCGGCACTAACTTCCGCCCTGACGGCGCAGTCTGCGACGCAAACGGCAACCTCTTTTCCGCACAATGGGGCGTTGGCCGCGTGGCAGCCTACGACCCGAAAGGCCATTTCATCGAAGCGTTCAACATGCCCGCAATCCAATCCTCCTGCCCCGCATTCGGCGGTGAAAACCTACAAACCCTCTATTGCACCTCCGCCGCAGTCGGACGAGACGGGACCGACGACGGCAAAACTTTCAGCTTCCAAACCACCTACACAGGACAAGCAGACCATCAGGTCATCCTAGCCTAACCGCCCCACCTCGCTTTGTTCCAAATACTCAAAAAGGTACCCCCATGAAACGCACCCTCGGCGTCTGCTATTATCCCGAACATTGGCCCGAGACCGAATGGGCCGCCGACGCTGCCGAAATGGTCGCAGCTGGCCTGACATGGGTGCGCATCGGTGAATTCGCGTGGTCGCGGATGGAGGCCGAGCCGGGCGTTCTGACATGGGATTGGCTTGATCGTGCAATCGCGACCTTAGGCAATGCTGGCCTCAAGGTCGTCCTTGGCACGCCAACCGCCACGCCGCCGCGTTGGATGGTCGACAAGCACCCCGATATACTCCCCGTCGATGCAAACGGGAATACCCGCAAATTCGGCTCGCGCAGGCATTATGACTTTAGCCACCTACCCTACCGTGATGAGAGCAAACGCATCGCCACGTTGATGGCGGAACGCTATGGCAAGAACCCGCATGTGGCCGCTTGGCAAATCGACAACGAATACGACTGCCACGACACGACCCTATCCTATTCAGAGGCCGCAAAACGCGGCTTCCAAGACTGGCTGGCACAGAAATATCAATCCACAGTCGCACTCAACCGCGCATGGGGCAATGTGTTTTGGTCGATGGATTACGACACATTCGACCAGATTGAACTGCCCAACCTAACGGTGACAGAACCCAACCACCCGCACCAACTGGCCTTCCGCCAGCATTCCTCCGATCAAGTCGTGGCGTTCAACAAGGTGCAAGCCGGCGCCATTCGCGCCCATTCGGACGCACCGCTGATCCACAACTACATGGGCCGTATCACGACATTCGATCATTGGAAGGTCGGCGCAGACCTCGATATCGCGTCTTGGGATAGTTACCCGATTGGCTTCCTTTCCGATCGCATCGAAGGAACACCTAAAGAAAAACTGAAATTCCTGCGCCAAGGCCACCCCGATAACCAAGCCTTCCACCACGACCTTTACCGCGCCGTGGGCCGTGGCCGCATGTGGGTGATGGAACAGCAACCAGGGCCTGTAAATTGGGCCCCTTACAACCCAGCTCCGCTGCCAGGAATGGCGCGACTTTGGGCTTGGGAAGCCTTTGCGCATGGTGCCGAAACTGTTTGCTATTTCCGCTGGCGGCAGGCCCCATTTGCGCAAGAGCAAATGCACGCAGGGCTTCTGCGCCCCGACCGTGCGCCCGCGCCAGCCTTGGCCGAGGCACGCCAAGTCGCCGATGAATTTGACCTCATGCCCGACGTCGGAACAGCCGCCGCATCCGTGGCCCTCGTCTTCGATTACGAGAGCGCATGGGCGTGGGATGTCCAGCCGCAAGGCGCCGATTTCGAGATGTTCCGCCTCGCGTGCGCCGCCTACCGCACATTGCGTCGCGCTGGTCTGAACATTGATATCCTGCCACCGGATGTGGCTGACCTGTCCACCTATAAACTGGTCCTCGCCCCCGGAATCATGACCTTGTCTGACAACCTGCGGAATGCCCTCACGACCTTTGAAGGCATCGCCCTGATCGGCCCCCGCAGCGACACGAAAACCCGCGAACTTGCGATCCCCGATGTGCTTGGCCCGAACCTGCCAAACGTCGACGTGACCGTGTCACTCACAGAAAGCATCCCACCAAACGCCAAGGTCAAACTACAAGGCGGCGGGCGCTTCCTGCATTGGTTCGAGCACCTCATAGGTACTGCGCAGGTCCATCTTTCGACGAAAGATGGTCAGCCCGCGATCATGGGCGAGGACAACATCCGCTACCTCGCGGGCTGGCCAGACGATGCAACCTTTGACGCGATCATCGGCGGGCTCTGCGATACGCTCGACATCACGACCTATAGCCTGCCTGACGGGCTACGCATCCGCGACACGGACACCCATCGTTTCATCTTCAACTACGCACCAAAAGCACAAAGCTGGGGCGATGTGATCATTCCAGCCGCTGGCGTTCACTGGGAGGCCCTATGACCCATTTCGGCACCACCGCCGACGGACGTTACGTCGAACGGATTACCCTCGAAGCTGGTGACCTAAAGGTCGCGATCCTCACTCTTGGCGCAGCGCTTCACGAAGTGCGCCTTGCGGGTGTCGACTACAATCTAACCGCTGGCACAGACGACGTTTTGGCCTACGCGGGTGATTGGCGCTATCATGGCACCATCATCGGCCCTATCGCCAATCGGATCAGCACCGCGCAGGTCAAAATTGAAGGTATGATGCACGAGTTAGAGCGAAATCAAGACGGGCGCATTCATCTGCACTCAGGCAAGGACGCGACGCATTTTCAAGTATGGTCGGTCGTTGAGCAAAGCGCGTCAAGCGTCACATTGGAGACCATTCTCGGTGACGGCCTCTGCGGCCTTCCGGGCAAGCGGACGATCCGCGCGGTCTACACCGTCACAGCCCCCGCAACGCTCACCCTCTCGCTCACAGGGACCAGCGACGCCGACACCATGATGAACCTTGCACAGCACGGTTATTGGAACATGGACGGGTCTGAGGATTGGACAGGCCACCGCATGCACATCGCGGCCAACCATTACCTGCCCACCGATGCGGACGCATGCCCCACGGGAGAGACCGCAGAGGTGTCGGATTCGCTGATGGACCTACGCGACGGACCAGAAATCGCCAGCCGTACCCACATTTTCGACCACAACTTCTGCACCGCCACAACAAAACAAGACCTGCGCGACGTTGTCACCCTCACAGGCACCCGTGGTGTGAAAATGACAATGGCCACGACCGAAACAGGTATCCAGATTTATGACGGACGCAGGCTGCCTATGCCCTACAGTGCCCTCGCCATTGAGGCGCAGGGCTGGCCCGACGCCCCCAATCATCGGGGTTTCCCGTCGATCAGGCTCAAAGCGGGCGAAACCTATGCGCAAACGACAAGCTGGCGGTTCGAAACCTAGCTGCCGCGATAGGTCGAATAGCTAAACGGGGTCAGCAGCAACGGCACATGATAGTGCTGGTTGCGGTCCGACACGCCAAATCGGATCGGAATCTGATCCAAGAAACGCGGACCATCCGAAGCTGGACCCAACTTGTTCAAATAATCGCCCGCATAAAACAGCAACTCATACTGGCCGACCAAAAACGCCTCGGCGGGCAAAATCGGCCCATCCGTGCGCCCGTCCGCATTGGTCACAGCCGTCACGATATGCTGCCAATGTCCGCGATCAATGCGGAACAAATCCACCTTCATCCCCATCGCTGGCCGCCCAATCGCGGTATCCAGCACATGCGTCGTCAAATATCCTGTCGCCATCGCCGTGCTCTTCCTTATGTTCGTCACGCGCTATTGCGTAGGATGGGTTTTAACCCATCTCCCCGCGAATGCACCTGATACAAACGTCGAAATATGCCACGTTTTCACTTTGTTGGACTCTAACTGCCGAAAAGCACCAATCAAACCAAGAATCGGTTTGACACCCCTGCCTGCTTTGCGTAATCGGGGCCACGTTGGCGCGGTAGCTCAGTTGGTTAGAGCGATCGACTCATAATCGATAGGTCGGGAGTTCAAGTCTCCCCCACGCCACCAACCAAACCCCTTGTTTTTAAGTAAAATCCATACTAAAAAGGGTTATGGCAAAGCATTTGACACAACCGTTGACACAACACCTGACACAACACACTGGCTGTTGTTATGGTCAATGATAGCCAAAAACTAGGTTGGGCAGACTACTCAGCGCCACGAGTCGTCCTCGTAAAGGGCAAGTACTCTATTGAAGTGAGCATCCCACGGGAGAGGTGGTCCTAGATTTT
>DFSO01000033.1:77411-77662 GCA_002378665.1 Loktanella sp. UBA3435
GTTTTTATGGAAATTCCTTATTATTAAGGCTCAAGTCACGACACTTGTCACGACACCTGCTATAATTTGGGTTAGATATGAACGTATCGAACGACAAGACTCTTGGCTGGGAGGATTACCCTGAGCCAAAAATTAGGGCCGTCAGAGGTACGCTCGTAGTTGAAGTCAGTATCCCACGCCCAATCCGACACCTGTTTGGCAGTGGAAATGGTAAGACTAACAATCGCCGACTAGGGTCAGGACCCATTAAA
>DFSO01000027.1 GCA_002378665.1 Loktanella sp. UBA3435
GCGGCGAGCCCTGCGACATCATCGGTGCCGACCGAAAGCTTGAGTAGATGGGTAGTGGCCATGTGGTCCTCGCGGTTTACCCCATCAAATTAGGGCAATGTGGCCTGATAACAATGGGTGCGAATTTTTTCAACATATATGTTAATAATGTATTGAGCACACCACATGTTGTGGTCTATGCCCTCGGAGGTAATCAGTTCACTTTTCCACCAGTTCCGCCGTTTCCGAATCTTTATGGCCTCGCTATGATGCCGCGTCCGTGACCCTATTTATATAAGAAGGCCTGCCAATGACCCGTTTTTCTGCCCCTATCGCCGAACAAATTTGGGATATGAAGTACCGTTTTAAGAAAGCAGACGGCACGCCAATTGACGAGACTGTCGAGCAGACTTGGGAGCGGATTGCGGGTGCCTTGGCCGAGGCTGAGAAAGACCCAAAAGCATGGGGGCCAAAGTTCTATAGCGCCTTAGAAGACTTCAAGTATCTGCCAGCGGGCCGTATCACCGCAGGTGCGGGCACGGCCCGTCAGGTCACGCTGTTCAACTGCTTTGTCATGGGCACGGTCCCTGACAGCATGGGCGGCATTTTCGACATGCTGAAAGAAGCGGCCCTGACCATGCAGCAGGGCGGCGGCATTGGCTATGACTTCTCAACGATCCGTCCAAAGGGTGCGTCGGTCTTGGGCGTGGCGGCGGATGCCTCTGGCCCGCTGTCGTTTATGGATGTTTGGGACGCGATGTGCCGCACGATCATGTCCGCAGGCTCGCGCCGTGGAGCCATGATGGCGACAATGCGGTGTGACCACCCAGATGTGGAAGATTTCATCACCGCCAAATCCGACCCAGCCCGCCTGCGGATGTTCAACATGTCCGTACTGATTACCGATCCGTTTATGGAAGCGGTGAAGGCGGATAAGCCGTGGGATCTGGTGTTTAAGGGTCAGGTTTACCGGACGGTGCAGGCCCGCGCGCTTTGGGACGCGATCATGACTGGCACGTATAATTACGCCGAACCGGGTGTGATTTTCATCGATCGGATCAATCAGTCGAATAACCTGAATTACTGCGAAACCATTGCCGCAACCAACCCTTGTGGTGAGCAGCCGCTGCCGCCTTATGGCGCGTGTTTGCTTGGGTCGATCAACATGGCCCGCCTTGTTGCTGATCCTTTTGAAGCAAATGCCCGTCTCGATGTGCCAAACATGGCCGAGCTGGTCGCAACCGCCGTGCGTATGATGGATAACGTCGTAGATACATCACTATTCCCGCTGGAGGCTCAGCGTGCCGAGGCGCAAGCCAAGCGCCGTATTGGTCTTGGTGTCACAGGCCTTGCCGATGCTTTGCTGATGGTCGGTCTGCGTTACGGGTCAGAGGAGGCGGCGCGTCAGACGGATGAATGGATGCACGCGATCGCACGCGCCGCATATCTGGCGTCGGTGGAATTGGCCAAGGAGAAGGGCGCGTTCCCCTTGTTTGATGCCGAGAAATATCTGGCCTCTGGCACGATGCAGAATATGGACGCGGACGTTTGTGACGCGATCCGCAAGCATGGTATCCGCAACGCTCTTTTGACCTCAATCGCGCCAACAGGCACTATCTCGCTTTACGCGGGCAATGTGTCGTCAGGCATCGAGCCTGTGTTCGCCTATGCCTACACCCGCAAGGTTTTGCAAAAAGACGGCTCGCGCACGGAAGAAGAGGTTGTCGATTACGCCGTGCAGATGTGGCGTGATCTCAAGGGCGATGCGCCTTTGCCTGATTACTTTGTGAACGCGCAGACGCTGGCGCCGTTGGATCACGTGCGCATGCAAGCGGCCGCCCAGAAATGGATCGACTCGAGCATTTCCAAGACGATCAACTGCCCCGAAGACATTAGCTTTGATGATTTCAAAGAGGTCTATATGGCTGCTTGGGATCAGGGCTGTAAAGGCTGCACGACCTACCGTCCGAACGATGTGACGGGATCGGTCTTGTCGGTCTCCGAGGGGAAAACACCGTCCGAGGAACCAGCGCAGTTGCATATCGACGGTGAGGGTGCTGAAGTTGTCTATATGTCCGAACCGCTGGACCGCCCGACCGAGCTTGATGGCGCCACATATAAGCTGAAGTGGCCAGATTCAGAGCACGCGATCTATATCACAGTGAACGATGTAATCATCGCAGGGCACCGTCGCCCGTTCGAGGTTTTCATAAATTCCAAGAACATGGAGCATTTTGCGTGGACGGTTGCACTGACACGGATGATCTCTGCGGTGTTCCGCCGCGGCGGTGATGTGTCGTTTGTGGTCGAGGAATTGAAGGCCGTATTCGACCCACGCGGCGGCGCTTGGATGCAGGGTAAATACGTGCCGTCCATCTTGGCCGCCATCGGTGGCGTGATTGAAAAGCACATGGTCGCGACTGGTTTCCTGGCAGGCGAGGGCATGGGCCTCAAGTCCGATCCACACGGTGACGTCGTGGCAATCGGCGGTAAACCCAAAGGAAAAGCCTGCTCGTCGTGCGGCGACTATTCCTTGCGTATGGTCGAGGGGTGCATGACCTGCGGGTCGTGCGGCTATTCTAAGTGCGGCTAGTTTATGTAAGGTATGTTGATTGAATGAAAGTGACGGTCAATCTCTGCCAAATGGCATGAATTGACTGCCACTTTCGTGGCCTATTTTTGCCAGCCATTGAAAATGGTGGGAAAAACCCGAAGAAGTTTTTGGTGTAATCCAGAGCTTTTAATGTGCTCCATGGAGTTTATTTGTCCATCAAACATCAGAGTAGTGTGCGCTGGCTTCAACATTTCGGGGGACATTTATTTTCACTCGTTTCCATCAGACTTTGCGCCCTTACTCTCATAGTTTACTCCAGCGTAGTCCTCTTAGGCGGACAGGTCCTGATCTTGACGTTACTTGGTTTTTGCTTTGGTCGAGCATGGTATCGGCGTTTGAGAGGTGGTCCTAGATTTTA
>DFSO01000034.1 GCA_002378665.1 Loktanella sp. UBA3435
GAGCAGGTTGCTCAAGCACTTCTTGGATATGACACCCCTCAGATTGATTATTATGCTTTGAGAACCAAAAATATGGTTGGCAAAGTCCTAACCCAGAATGGTGTCGTTGAGCCGATCAAGGCAGGCAACAAGATAACTGGCTACCGATTGGTTGACAGCGACCTCTCAGGGCAACAGAGAGCCGACCTAAGCGCCATCTGCGACGACAAGCTCAATGGTTATATCTTGAGCCGAGGTGACTCCATATGGAGCCATAGGAGCCTGTCTGACGGCTATGTTAGCGGTTCAGTCAGATATGAGGTTTTCAAACGTGCGAAATATCCCTGCGAACTCTGTGGCGCACATGAAACCCAAGTAGCACTTCATATCGACCATATTATTCCAAGGTCAAAAGGTGGCTCAGATGATGTGTCAAACTTTCAAGCCCTTTGCGTGTCGTGCAACACCAGCAAGAGAGACAGGGATAATACCGACTTCAGGGAAGTGCTTTCTTCCTATGACTACAGGGAAGCAGGATGTATCTTCTGTGAGCTAGGCACTGGACGTATAATCGCTGAAAATGAACTGTGCTTTGCGATCCGAGATGCCTTCCCTGTTACTGACCGCCACACGCTGGTTATCCCCAAAAGGCACGTCGCTGATTACTTTGATCTTCATCAGCCTGAACGAAATGCCATCGAAGCCATGCTGCATGACCAAAGAGGTAAGATACTCGAAGAAGACCCTACAGTCACAGGCTTCAATGTAGGTATCAATGCAGGTGCTTCAGCGGGTCAGACAGTGTTTCATGTCCATGTACACTTGATCCCAAGACGTGATGGTGATGTCGTTGACCCCAGAGGCGGGGTACGTGGGGTTATTCCAAGTAAGCAGAGGTATTGAGATGTTTGTCATTGGACAGAAATACAGTCGGGCAGCAGATATTCACGACCAATATGGTGGAACTAGGCAAAGTGGCATTTCACCAAGCGCATCCCATCCGTTTATCTTCTTATTCACGGGGGATAGCGGGGAAGCATACGGTTACGACGATGGATGGCAAGCAGACGACGGAGTGTTTCTTTACACTGGACAAGGCCAGATTGGTGACATGGAGTTCGTTCGAGGCAACAAAGCCATTCGAGACCATATTTCTGACGGGAAACAATTATTTTTGTTCAGGGCCACGGGCAAAGGTAAACCTGTAGAGTTCATCGGTGAATTTGAATGTGCGTCGATTGATTTTGCATCTGGACCAGACTTGAACGGAAGCACACGTAAAACGATCCGCTTCAATCTAACCCCAATCAATTCGATGCACTCCGCTGAAGCTGAAGAGACAGAAGCAGAGGTAGTGCTGCCAGCTAGAACCTTTGAGCAAATGCGACAATCGGCTTTTGATGCGGTCACCCCGACAGAAACTCCCAATTGGCGAATGGCCAAACAGATTAGACGGCAAAGAAGTAGTGAGATAAAAGAGTATGTTCTTCGCAGGGCAAATGGTGTCTGCGAACTCACTGCAGAGGAGGCGCCGTTCACTAAAGCGAATGGCAACCCTTACTTAGAGGTGCATCATATCAAAAAGCTGTCAGATGGCGGCCTCGATCATCCAGTAAATTGCGCAGCAATAACGCCAAATGCTCACAGAGAAATTCGCTTTGGAGTTAACGGTGAAATACTGGACGAACGACTTGCTAACTTAATCCACACCAAGGAAGCGAAATTATCTGAGCGCTAGGTGAAACTGTGCATGGCCTAACCACCTACCCCGCTGATTTGTGAAACCCTGTGAGCTAGCTGACAACTTTTCACAAAGTTGGTCGATATGATATTCGAGCGGTCACATAGAGTGACTGGCCCATCAGGACCACTTTCACCTGATAGATTGGTGATGTCGTTCATACTTGATGAACCTCACTGCCCATCGCCTAGTCTGTTCATGGAAAGCATCGACAACAAGCATTGTTAGCGTGTGGGTACAACGTGTGGGTACAGCGTGTGGGTGAGGCCATTCAACGACAGCCACCAAAGCCCTTATTTACATGATTATTATAAAAAATTAGGGTAATGGCGGAGGCTCAGGGATTCGAACCCTGGGAGGACTTTCACCCTCGTCGGTTTTCAAGACCGGTGCATTCGACCACTCTGCCAAGCCTCCGTTGCGGGCTTCTTAGCGGCACATTTCTGATTCGGAAAGGCCGATCCTTCATTGGGGAAATCCGCCGACAAAATGTGTCCAACTCTTCCAAAATGCTAGCGTCCGCGCTAGTGTCTGTGCAACAGCAATGCAGGCGGGGCAAAACACGTGTTTTGTCCAACCGAAAAGTTAGGCCATTTGACCTGTGAAACGTCCGCAAACGGACCGCTCTCAAAAAGAGAGCACAGGGAAATGATAGGGGCAAGAGATGACAGGTCACCAGAATATTCTTACGAAACAATTGCGTATGTCGATTGTACTGCTCGCCGCAATGGGGCTTGCCGCTTGCGATGAGAATGGGAACTTTGGCCTTCCGGCCCCAACCGCCACGGATGGCGCAACTGCCGCCGTGTCTGGAGGATCACAAACCACACAATTGGTAGAGCGCGATGTCGAAGCCCCTGATGTGTTTCAGGTGACTGGAGCGGGCCTTTGGGATGGTCGTCCGTCATTGGGCGGTGTTTGGGTTGCCCACCCGACCGTGAGTGATCCTGAGCGCGTGATTATTCGCAATGAGGCAAACGGCAAATTTGTTATTGGTGCCCTCTTCCGCCGTGAGCGTGAAAATCCAGGTCCATCGCTTCAGGTGTCGTCTGATGCCGCTGAGGCGCTTGGCCTGTTGGCGGGCGCGCCTACGACTTTAAACGTCACCGCATTGCGCCGCGAAGAGGCCGCTGCCCCCCAGACGCCAGATGCGACGACGGATTTCGGCGAGCCTGACGAGATTGCAGCGACACCGCTTGACCCGATTGATGGTGCCGCGGCCGCGATTGATGCCGCAGAAGCCACAGCCACGCCAACGCCAGTTGCCGCGACGCCAATCGCAGCCCCTGCGCCAGCCCCTGCCCCTGCACCAAAGCCCGCGCCAGCCGCGTCCAACTTGGCCAAACCGTTCATCCAGATCGGTATCTTTAGTATCGAGGCAAATGCCACGGGAACGGCCGACAAGCTGCGCGGTGACGGCATGTCTGCAAAAGTGATTGCACAAGAAAGCCAAGGTCGTAATTTCTGGCGCGTTATTGTGGGTCCGACACCAAACGAGGCAGACCGCGCGGCGATCTTATCTAAGGTCAAAGCCCTTGGATTTACTGACGCTTATTTCGTCACCAACTAACGTTAAGCTGGAGAGAACCTATGGCCATGACATTGCGACGCATTGCTACGCTCACGTCTGTATTGGTGCTGATGCCTTTGATGGTCGCGGCACAGGCTTTTGATACCAAAGCGAGAGCCGCATATGTCATCGACCAATCGACAGGCACGATTTTGTTGTCCAAAAACGCGGATTTGCCATTGCCGCCTGCGTCGATGTCAAAGCTGATGACGATCTACATGACGTTTGAAGCGATTGCTGATGGTCGCTTGAACATTGATGATCGCTTGCCTGTGTCGAGCCATTCGTCGGCATATACTGGCAGTTCGATGTTTTTGGATACAACGGACCGTGTGCGCGTTGAGGACTTATTGCGCGGTGTGATTGTCCTTTCTGGCAACGATGCAAGCTCGGTCTTGGCCGAAGCCCTATCGCTTGATGGCACAGAGGCTGGCTTTGCGCGGATGATGACAGACCGCGCGCGGCAATTGGGTATGGTGAATTCCCATTTCGCCAATTCCAACGGCTGGCCCGCAACGGGTCAGCGTATGTCGATGAAAGATCTTGGGATTTTGGCCGACCATTTGATCAAGGACTTTCCGACATTTTATCCTATTTTCTCGGAGCAAGAGTTCCTTTTTGACGGCCGCGTACCTTCCAATACCCAGAACCGCAATCCGGTTTTGAGCCTTGGAATTGGCGCGGATGGTCTGAAGACAGGCCATACATCCGAGGCGGGATATGGGCTTGTTGGGTCGGCAAAACAGGGTGATCGCCGTATCATCTTTGTCATCACTGGCCTGACCAGCACGCAAGAACGCGCGGAAGAAGCCGAAAAGATCGTCAACTGGGCGTTTCGTCAGTTTGCAGTCAAAGACGTGGTGCAATCTGGCACGAAACTTGCCGATGCTGACGTGTGGATGGGCGATCAGCCGACAGTTGGCCTAGAGGTCGCGGAAGACTTGTCAATGTTGGTCCCCGTTCTTGCAACCGCCAATGGTATTTCCGCCGAGGTCGTTTTTGACGGCCCTATCGCGGCGCCGATCACCAAAGGCCAGCAATTGGGCGAGCTTGTCATAACGCTAGAAGGCCTGCCCGAGCGCCGTATGCCGCTGGTTGCGGACCGTGATGTAGGGCAAGGCGGCTTTGCCATTCGGATGCGTACTGCGGCGATGGTCCTTTGGAGCCGATTTGGCCCTGTCCTACCGGCTGAACCTGCCGCTGAAGAAGCTGCATAGTCCCCCAGATGGCGGGACGCTTTATCACATTTGAAGGCATCGACGGCTCTGGCAAGTCCACGCAATCGCGCCGCTTTGCCGAATTGCTCACTGCGCGTGGTGACGAGATTATCCTCACCCGCGAACCGGGTGGTAGCACAGGTGCCGAGGAAATCCGCAACCTCGTGCTCACGGGCGAAACCGACCGCTGGAGTGCGGAGACCGAGATTTTATTATTTACCGCCGCCCGCCGCGACCATATGGAAAAGACGATTTCCCCTGCCCTTGCCGCTGGAAAAACTGTGGTCTGTGACCGCTTTGCCGATAGCACGCGGGTGTATCAGGGTGCGACCCGTGGTGATCTGCGCAGCAAGGTCGACGCGCTACACGATCTGATGATTGGCCGCGAACCGGACCTCACGTTTATCATCGACATGGACCCTAAGGTGGCCCTTGCACGTGGTTTGGCGCGTGGGTCTGGTGAGGACCGTTTCGAGGATTTTGGTTTGGCCTTTCAAGAGACTTTGCGCCACGGTTTCCTGACCCTCGCCCATGCATTCCCGAAGCGTTGCGTGCTCATTGATGGCAACCGCACCGTGGAGCAGATCGCAACCGAGATCGCGGCCTGCGCATGAGCGACGACGCGCTCCCAGAACCTGACCGTATTGAAGGTGCGCCGCACCCGCGCGAGACCATGCATTTGTTTGGCCAAGCGCGTGCAGAGGCGGATTTCTTGGACGCCTACAACACAGGCCGTTTGCATTCCGGCTGGCTGATCACGGGTCCGCGCGGCGTGGGCAAGGCGACGTTGGCGTGGAAAATTGCGCGGTTTTTGCTGTCAGAGCGCCCGAACGACGGCTTCTTTGGCGATGCCCCGACAGCTGCGACGGCCCTTGATATTTCGCCCGAAAACCCCGATGCGCGGCTGGTGCAATCTGGGGCACACCCGCGCCTGACAGTCGTGCGCCGCCCCTATAACCACGACACCAAGAAGTTGCGCCAAGAGATCACGGTGGATGCCGTGCGCGGGCTCAAGGACTTTTTTCATATGTCATCGGCTGACGGTGGCCGTCGTGTGGTGATTGTCGATTCCGCCGATGAAATGAACCGCAACGCGGCCAACGCGATTTTGAAAGAGCTGGAAGAGCCGCCCGCAAAGACCACTTTGCTCCTGATTGCCCATCAGCCCTCACGCCTGCTGCCCACGATCCGCTCGCGCTGTCGCGAATTGCGCTGTGGGCGGTTGAACGCGGAAGATTTGCAGGCCTCGCTTACGCAAGCAGGGTTAGAGACCACCAGTGCCGAGGCCTTGGCGACATTGTCCGAAGGGTCCGCTGGCGATGCGGTCCGCCTGCTGCGCCATGACGGTCTGCCGCTTTATGCCGAACTTGTGCGCCTGCTCGAAGGCGCGCCGCGCATGGACAGGCTGCTGGCCCATCGGATTGCCGATGCTTGTGCGGGGCGTGGGGCCGAAGTGCGCTTTGGCCTGACGCTTGATCTGATGGATTTGTTTTTGGCACGCACCGCACGGGCGGGATTGCTGGGCGAGCCGCATTCGCAAGCCGCCCCCCATGAGGCCCGCCTTTTGGCGCGGTTGTCCCCCAATCATCACGCCGCGCAAAGTTGGGCGCAGTTGCAGCAAAGCCTGTCGGAACGTGTGCGCCATGGCAAGGCGGTCAACCTTGACCCCGCCTCGCTGATCCTTGATATGATATTCAAGATTGAAGAGACGGCGCGCCGCGTCGCGCAAACCTAAAAAGAGAGATCAGCATGGGCCAAGCCACGATTGTCGACAGCCACTGCCACCTCGATTTCCCCGACTTTGACGCAGAGCGCCCAGAGATCATTGCGCGCGCGATTGAGGCGGGTGTGGAACGGATGGTCACGATCTGTACGCGCCTGCGCAACGAGCCTGCGGTGCGTGCTATCGCAGAGGCGAACGCAGCTGTTTTCTATGCTGCGGGTACGCATCCGATGAGTGCGGCAGAGGAACCGCTAGCGACGTTTGACGAGTTGGTCACGATGTCCAAGCACCCGAAGTTCGTGGGTATTGGCGAGACGGGTCTGGATTACCACTACACCGCGGAAAGCGCTGATATTCAAAAGGAATCCCTGCGCATTCATATCGCCGCGGCGCGTGAAACCAAGCTGCCGCTGATCATCCACGCCCGTGCGGCCGACGATGATATGGCCCGTATTCTGGCTGAAGAGCACGCCAATGGTGCTTATAGTTGCGTGATGCATTGCTTTTCAAGTAGCCCAGAATTGGGCCGTGCAGCACTTGATCTGGGCTTCTATCTCTCGATGTCGGGCTTAGCGACCTTCCCCAAAAGCCAAGAGGTCCGCGATATATTTGCGAGCGCCCCGATTGACCGCATTCTGGTGGAAACCGACAGTCCTTACCTTGCGCCCAAACCAAAGCGCGGGCGACGCAATGAGCCTGCCTATTCGGTCCATACCGCTGCCGTTGGTGCCGAGGTCTTTGGCATGAGCTATGACGATTTCGCGGTGCAAACCACGGCGAATTTCGACCGCCTGTTTTGGAAAGCAAAATTATGAGCCAAGACACAATCACCTTTCGTATCCTTGGCTGCGGCTCCTCTGGAGGCGTACCGCGCCTTGGCGGGCATTGGGGTGAGTGTGATCCAAGCAACCCCAAGAACCGTCGCCAGCGCTGCTCGCTCCTCGTCACCCGCACCAGCGGCGACAAACATACCCGCGTGTTGATCGACACCTCACCCGACATGCGCAATCAACTGCTTGATGCGGACGTAGGCCGCCTTGATGCGGTGATTTATACCCACGCCCATGCGGACCATGTCCATGGTTTAGATGATGTGCGGATGTTGGTGTTTAACACCCGCGAGAAGCTCCAAGTGTGGGCCGATGGCGAGACCGCAGACGCGCTGATTGCGCGCTTTGCCTATGCGTTCGTGCAACCGCGAGGGTCGTCCTATCCGCCGATTTGCGAGCTGAACACGATCACCGGCGATGTGACGGTTCAGGGCGCTGCCGGCCCCCTCAACTTCACGCCGATCACCGTCACCCACGGCAATATCGACGCGCTGGGGCTACGGGTGAATAACGTCGTCTATATGCCCGACGTTTCCGACATCTCCGAAGATGCTTGGGCGCAACTTCAAGACCTCGACATCTGGATCGTGGATGCGCTACGACGAACGCCGCATCCCACCCATAGCCACCTTGAAAACACGCTCGCTTGGATCGCCAAAGCCAAGGCAAAGCAAGCGGTGCTAACAAATATGCACATCGATCTGGATTATGACGTCGTGGCGGCCGAAACCCCTGATCATATCCGGCCCGCCTATGACGGTATGGAACTGACGATAACCGTCTAATTTCTTCTGATCCCTAAATACCTCCGCCGGAGGATCCGACACCGGCCACAAACACGAAGGCCCGCGCCATGAATGCACTCCTCGACGTCACCCTGCCTGTCTTTATCGTGCTTGGGTTCGGTTATATTTCTGTCTGGCAAGGGTATTTTAGCGCGGCACTGGTCGATGCGCTGATGAAATTCACCCAAGGGTTCGCAATTCCTTGCCTGCTGTTCTTGGCGATCTCATCACTTGATCTGGGCGAGAACTTCCATTTCCCATTGCTGTTTAGCTATTACGCCAGTGCGCTGATCTGCTTTGCAGTCGGCCTCATCGGTGCGCGGGTGATCTTTAAACGGGACTGGGAGGATTGCGTCGCTATCGGCTTTGTTGGACTGTTTTCGAACTCGGTCCTATTGGGCCTGCCAATTACAGAGCGGGCTTACGGCAGTGATGCGTTGCAATCCAACTTTGCGATCATCGCGCTGAATGCCCCTATTTGTTACACGACAGGCATCATCGCGATGGAGATCGTGCGCAATCGCGGCGGATCACTCAAAGCCTTGCCGCAAAAGGTCTTTAAGGCCGTTTTCAAAAACGCACTGATCATTGCACTTGGCGCGGGCTTTTTCATCAACCTGACGGGGATCATCCTGCCAAAAATCCTCGTTGATGCGGTGACGAT
>DFSO01000060.1 GCA_002378665.1 Loktanella sp. UBA3435
TGGGGCGGCGAGGCACGCCTGCGCGCCCAAGGTGACAAATTGCAACTACGCACAATTCCACAAGAGGAATGGGTCGTCGTCGAAGAAGCTGCCAAAGTATTCTGGACCGAAATCGCCGCAGAAAGCGAATTGAACGCCAAAATCGTGCAAACCTTCCGAGACTATAACGATGTCATCAGCAAGGCTGGACCTCCTTATAGTTTTGGGTAATGAATAACATTGGCCAGCACGGGTACTGGTGCTGGCCACCACTTGTCGGAGTATGACCATGACAAAACCACACGATTTCGAAACCCTCAAAATAATGGTCGCATCTGGCGAGATCGACACCGTTCTGGTGTGTTTTGTCGATATGCAGGGCCGTCTGATGGGCAAACGATTTCATGCCGTCAATTTTGTAGAGACCTCGTTCAAAGAAACCCATTGCTGCAACTATTTGCTCGCGACTGATCTCGAGATGGCGACGCCGAGCGGCTATGCCTCGACCAGTTGGCAAAGCGGTTATGGCGACTACGTCATGGCCCCCGACTTGAGCACGATCCGTCCTGTGCCATGGCTTGAAGGCACTGCAATGGTGCTGTGCGATGTGCTTGACCACCACACCAATGAACCGATTTCCCATTCCCCGCGCGCGATCCTGAAAAAGCAGATCAAGCGGCTCGAAGCGCTTGGCCTAGAGGCAAAAATGGCGACCGAGTTGGAGTTTTTCCTCTTTGCCAAAACCCTCGACGAAATCCGCAAAGACGACTTCCGCAATCTGGAACCGATTGGCGGCTATAATCAAGATTATCACATTTTCCAGACCATGAAAGAAGAAGGGGTTATGCGACCGATCCGCAACCTCCTTTTTGCGGCAGGTCTGCCGATTGAGAACACCAAAGGCGAGGCTGAAGCAGGTCAAGAAGAACTCAACATCCGCTATTCCCCTGCCCTCGATTGCGCCGATTACCATTCGATTGCAAAACACGCGATCAAGGAAATTGCCTGGCAAAACGGCCATGCCGCGACTTTTTTGCCCAAGTGGCACAAAGATCGCGTCGGCTCGTCCAGCCATGTGCACCAATCGCTTTGGAAAGACGGCGACGCCGCGTTTTTCGACAAATCCCAGCCCCACGGCATGTCTAAACTTATGGGCCATTATATGGCGGGTCTGATCAAATATGCGCCTGACTATATCTATTTTCTTGCGCCCTACGTGAACAGCTATAAGCGGTTCGCCAAAGGCACATTTGCGCCCACCAAAACCGTCTGGTCGGTCGACAATCGCACGGCTGGCTTCCGTTTGTGCGGCGAGAATACCAAAGGCGTGCGTGTCGAATGTCGCATTGGCGGCTCTGATCTCAACCCCTATCTCGCACAGGCAGCCATGCTTGCCGCGGGCATCAAAGGGATTGAAGACGCGCTCGCGCTCCCGCCGGCCACAACGGGCGATGTTTACGTGGATGCACAGGCCGCAGATATTCCACAGAATCTACGCGCCGCAACAATAACACTGCGCAACTCCGCATTTTTGCGCGAGGCACTGGGTGACGATGTTGTCGATCACTACACCCGCGCCGCAGAATGGGAACAAGAAGAATTTGACCGCGTTGTCACCGATTGGGAAATCGCCCGCGGTTTTGAAAGAGCTTAAACTATGACGATCACATGTATCTCCCCCATCGACGGGTCGGTCTACGCCGAACGTGAAACTCTGACGCGCACGCAGGCGAACGCCGCAGTGGCACAGGCAAAATCAGCCCAAGCGGCTTGGGCGCTCCGTCCCCTCGCTGACCGCATCGCACTAGTGCAAGCAGGCGTCGCGGCTGTCGGCGCAATGAACGACGACATCGTACCTGAACTGGCGCATCAAATGGGCCGACCTGTGCGCTATGGCGGCGAGTTCGGCGGCTTTAACGAGCGCGCCACTTATATGGCCAGAATCGCCGAAGACGCGCTGGCACCAATCGTAATTGAAGATAGCGACAAGTTTCGCCGCGTGATCAAACGCGTTCCGCACGGCCTCGTTTTGGTCGTGGCACCGTGGAATTACCCCTATATGACCGCGATCAACACTGTGGCTCCCGCATTGATTGCAGGCAACGCCGTTATGCTTAAACACGCATCGCAAACGCCCTTAGTGGGCGAACGTCTGGCCGCCGCCTTCCATGCTGCAGGCGTACCGACGGATGTGTTTCAAAACGTCTTTTTGGATCACACAACCACATCAGACCTCATCTCAGACCGTGCCTTTGGCTTTGTGAACTTCACAGGGTCGGTGGTCGGTGGCAAAGCGATGGAAGTCGCAGCCGCCGGCACCTTTACAGGCATCGGGTTAGAGCTTGGCGGCAAAGATCCGGGCTATGTTTTGGACGACGCCAATCTTGATGATGCAGTGGATACACTGATCGACGGCGCGATGTTCAATTCGGGGCAATGCTGCTGCGGGATAGAGCGGATTTATGTGCATGAGAGCCTGTTTGATCAGTTTGTTGAAAAGGCTGTTGCGATCGTGAACGGCTATAAACTCGGCAATCCGTTGGACACCGAGACCACACTTGGCCCAATGGCCCACGTCCGCTTCGCCGATGAGGTCCGTGCGCAAACCGCCGAGGCCATCGCGATGGGCGCAAAAGCGCATATCGATCCGGCACTCTTCCCCAAAGACGGCGGCGCCTACCTCATGCCGCAAATTCTCACCAATGTGACCCACGACATGCGCGTCATGCGCGACGAGAGCTTTGGACCAGTGGTGGGCATCATGTCTGTGAAAGACGACGCCGAGGCCATCAAGTTGATGAACGATAGCAACTTTGGCCTGACAGCATCAGTCTGGACGCAAGACACCGCACGCGCCGAAGCCATCGCCGATCA
>DFSO01000012.1:0-7668 GCA_002378665.1 Loktanella sp. UBA3435
GACGCAGTTTAACGTCTTATGGGGACCCCGCCACGATTGGCGGCGTCCCACCCCTGCGCACGCAAAGTTGCTTGCCATCCGTCCAGCGCCCCCTAGCATTTTGGTAGATACCGCAAACTGCTTAAGGAGCCGCCTCATGTGCTTTTCCGCTTCAGCCAGTTTCACGACAGCCGTCGTCCTAACACCGGTCGGCATTTATACAGTCAAAACCGCGCTGCAAAATGACCGCCGATTTCTGGGATTTGCGTTATTTCCGCTTTTGTTTGGCGTGCAACAAGCCTTCGAAGGCGGCCTTTGGATGGCGATCGGCAATGGAAACGCGCAACAATCACACACACTGGCCTTGGGGTTCTTGTTCTTTGCCTATTTGGTATGGCCGTTTCTAGTCCCGCTTTCGACCTCGATGGTCGAACCGCGCAGCAATCGCAGAACGATGTTTCTGGGTTTGACGGTTTTTGGCGGCGCCTTGGGGCTGTCGCTCTATCTCCCCTTGCTGGTGAACCCAGATTGGGTTCCACTCACACTTGAGCGGCATTCTATCGACTATAACTCCCACCTGATCTGGGACGGTATCTTACCTCAGGCCGTGCTGCGCGTCGTTTATGCGGGCATTGTCTGCATCCCTTTGCTGTTGTCCTCCAAGAGATCCATTCGGACCTTCGGCGTGCTGATCACCCTCTCGGTGATCATCGGTTTTCTATTCGCGCAATACGCCTTCACGTCGGTTTGGTGTTTCATGGCTGCGATCATATCGGCCTATATTCTCATCGTGATGCGGCAGGTCGCGGCGCGTTGACTTCAAAGAATACGGCAAATAACGTCACTTTCTTGGACGTAGCACTATCTGGAGGAATCAAAACAACCCCAGGAGTGAAACCATGCAAACACGTCGACATTTTCTCACAAGTTCCGCAGCACTTGGCACTATCACCTTGCTGCCCTACGCCGCGATGGCTGCCGCTCACAGCTCTGACACCTACGAGACCGCCAATGGCACCGTGACGGTGCATCCGATCTCCCACGCCTCTATCGTGATCGAAACACCCGCAGGCGTGATCTACGTCGACCCTGTGGGCGAAGCGTCACTTTATGCCGATTTGCCCGCCGCCGACCTGATCCTGATCACCCACGAGCATGGCGATCACTATAACGCCGACACGCTTGCAGCACTCACAGGCGATGCGACAACACTGATTACCAACCCCGCTGTTTTGGACATGCTGCCAGAGGCGCTCAAAACCAAAGCCAGCGCGATTGCCAACGGCGAAAACACGGTTTGGAACGACGTCGCCATCGACGCGATCCCCGCCTATAACACGACAGAAGACCGCCTGAATTTCCACCCGCAAGGGCGGGACAACGGCTATGTTTTGGCAGTTGACGGCCTGCGTATCTATATCTCTGGCGACACCGAAGGCACGCCCGAAATGCGCGCGCTTGAAAACATCGACGTGGCCTTTGTCTGCATGAACCTGCCCTTTACAATGAGTGCCGAAGCAGCAGCAGAAGCCGTCTCTGAGTTCGCGCCAAAATACATCTACCCCTACCACTACCACTACCGTGGACGCGACAACGGGACCCAAGACCCCGCCGAATTCGCGGGAATGGTCAAAGGCGCGATCGAAACCAAATACGGCAATTGGTACGAAGCCTCCTAAGCGGAAAATGGCACTGCGCCACAGCGTGCAGTGCCACATCCACAAAACCTGTCTATAAAGCGCCAACAATTCTAAACCTGATGGGCTTTACCAGTATGACACTTACCAAACCGCGCATGAAAACTGCGATCACAATCTTGGCCGCGCTCTCCGTGTTGTCGGGCTGTTCCATGTTCAGAAAAGACGACGCGGACACATCTGACAGGGTCAGAGGTCCCAGAGGTGCGCAAGAAGCCTGCATGGCCCGCGCGATGTACTTCGAATCGAACCGCTCCAGCCGCGACGGCATGATTGCCGTTGGCACCGTTGTGATGAACCGCGTCAATTCCCCGGATTTCCCCAACACGGTCTGCAAAGTTGTCGGGCAGAAAAACCAGTTCGCGCCAGGGATCATGCGCAAACCGATGAATGACAGCGGCCTGCCACTTGTCCTTGAGGCCGCATCTGCCGTTATGCATGGCGAACGGCATCCGCTGGTGCAGAACGCACGGTTCTTCCATGTTGCGGGCCATACGTTCCCCTATGACAACATGCATTACGTCGTCACCGCTGGTGGAAACGCATTCTACGAGAAACGCAAAAGCAATCTGGTCACGCAACCTGTGCCGCTGGCCCCTACCGAAGGGATAACGCCAGTTCGGTGATCAGCTTTCCGCGGCGGCTGCCGCATCAAGCTGAGCTGCCTTTTTCTCAACCTGTTCAACGATATGATCGACCATCTGGTCGTTGGACAGCTTGTGACTTTGCTTGCCCGCCAGATACACCATCCCAGAGCCAGCACCGCCGCCCGTAAAGCCAACGTCAGTCATCAGCGCCTCACCAGGGCCATTGACCACGCAGCCGATGATCGACAGGCTCATTGGCGTTTTGATGTGCTCCAGACGCTTTTCCAGCGCCTCGACGGTCTTGATCACGTCAAACCCTTGCCGGGCACATGACGGGCAAGAAATGATGTTTACACCGCGGTGACGCAGGCCCAGAGATTTCAAAATTTCAAAGCCCATCTTCACTTCTTCCACAGGATCAGCCGACAAAGACACACGGATCGTATCCCCGATCCCCGCCCAAAGCAGGTTTCCCATGCCAATCGCCGACTTCACGGTACCAGATATCAAGCCACCAGCCTCGGTGATCCCAAGATGGATCGGCGCGTCTGTGGCCTCTGCCAACTGCTGATAAGCCGCCGCCGCCATAAACACATCCGACGCCTTCACCGAAATCTTGAATTCGTGGAAATCATTGTCCTGCAAAATGCGGATGTGATCCATACCGCTCTCGACCATCGCATCAGGGCAAGGCTCGCCGTATTTCTCAAGTAAATGCCGCTCCAATGATCCCGCGTTCACACCAATCCGAATGGAACAATTGTGATCGCGCGCCGCCTGAATGACCTCTTTCACGCGCTTGGCATCACCAATATTACCCGGATTAATGCGCAGACAAGCAGCCCCCGCCTCCGCCGCTTCAATCCCGCGCTTATAGTGGAAATGGATGTCGGCCACGATTGGCACAGACACCTCAGGCACGATCAACTTGAGCGCCTTGCTCGATGCCTCGTCAGGCACAGAGACCCGCACAATATCCGCACCCGCATCCGCCGCTGCTTGGATCTGGGCAATCGTGCCCTTCACATCCGTCGTCAGCGTATTGGTCATCGTCTGCACCGAAATCGGGGCATCGCCACCGACTGGCACATTGCCCACCATGATCTGACGGGATTTACGGCGCTCAATATTGCGCCAAGGACGGATGTGATTAAGCGACATCAAACAGGCCTCTTCAGGACAAGGAAACTCACCCCCTACCTATGCAGGCAAGGCGACATCAGCAACCAGCAACTTGGGATTATTCGGTCGCAGGACCCGCAGTTTCAACTGGCAAAACGGCTTCGGCCACAAGACTTACCGCATCGGCAAGACCCTGATCCGCAGTCAAATCAGCCACTTGATAAGCATCTGTCAAATGCGCGGCCGACAATGGCAGGTTATTTGTCACAGACCCGTTTGGACCAGCAGGACCATACGCCGTGCCATTCACCGCAAAATAAACCGCGCCACTTTCGCCAACGCGCAATGTCGCAGGCTCTTCGGTCGCTGGCAGTGCAAACTTATCGCCTGCGTCCATGATGCCTTCAAAGATCACCGAACCATCGGCCGAACGGACGCGCACCCAAGCAGGACGCGCTGCGACCAATTGGACTTCTGGTACAGGGCCTTCGTTCACTTGAATTGCAGGCACATCGCTATTTGGCACGACACCAGCAACAAGCAGCGCCTCTTGCACAACAGCTGTCACGGTCTCGCCGCGATTTGGGTTCAAGCTTGAAATCGGGCCATCACGCGCCACCAAAACAGGCACATCAAGTGCCTGAGGGCGATACAAACGGTCAAAGGCTTCTGGTGTTGGCGCATCAAACGTAGCAATCACGTCGGTGCCAACTGTTTCATCAATGCTATTGGTCGCACCCGCAAGTGGATCAAGATCAGAGACGACGACAGGGGTTTGCTCAACGGGGGCAAACTGCACCTTTTGCACTTCTTGCAAAACGGTCCAACCGCCGTAACCAAGTCCACTGACCAAAGCTATCAGAACAGCAACCGAGCCAATTGCACCCGGTTCAATACACGACAACATTGCCTCACCTGCAGGGATGAAAGGCGTGGTTGACGACGAGAAAATATCTTTGCCAGCACCAAGCGCGCTTGCGCCTTTTGGCGTTGGACGTGTTGAGGACGCCTTTGCAGACATGCCATGCGCTGTGGCAAAACCACTTTCACGGCAAAACGTATCAAACGCCCAATCCGGGTCCATGTTCAGATACCGTGCATAAGACCGCACATAACCTGCAATAAAACCGGGGGTGTCAAAGCTCGAAGGATCAGCATTTTCAATCGCAGCAATATAGGCAGCTTTGATCTTAAGCTCGCGCTGCACATCAAGAAGGCTTTTACCCAAAGTTGCGCGCTCACCGCGCATCAAGTCGCCAAGGCGCAAGTCGAAGCCATCAAAACCCTTAGTTTTGACGTCATCAGCTGCTTTTGTGCGTCTGAAGCTTTTACCAATCATGCCGTGTCCCGAAACCTGCGTGCCCAAATTATACCGCCGAATCGAACCGACGACGTGCATTACTGATTACTTACCATAGGGTAAAGCCCATGGCGAACACTCTTAGTTTATCCAGTTAATTCGGCACGATTCAGCGCACAATGGGACCAAAGCCCATCCAAGGCACCCACCAAAGCATCAATTTCACGCGGGCCGTGAACAGGCGATGGCGTGAACCGCAAACGCTCTGTGCCGCGCGGAACCGTCGGGAAATTGATCGGCTGCACATAGATGCCAAACTCCGAAAGCAGCATATCGGACAGCTTTTTCGTGTGCTTTGGGTCACCCACGATCAGGGGCACAATATGCGAGCCGTGATCAATGATTGGCAAACCCAGCCCCTTGAGGCGCAGCTTGAGTATCTTCGCTTGCGTCTGGTGATCATCACGCAGCTTTTGATCAGTCTTCAAATGCCGCACCGACGCCGCCGCCCCTGCGGCCACTGCTGGCGGCAAAGATGTCGTAAAAATGAAACCGGGCGCATAAGAGCGGATCGCATCACACATCTTAGGCGATGCCGCGATATAACCGCCCATCACACCATACGCCTTGGCCAATGTGCCGTTGATGATATCCACACGGCCCATCAACCCGTCACGCTCGGCAATACCACCACCGCGCGGGCCATACATGCCAACGGCGTGGACTTCGTCCAAGTAAGTCAGCGCGCCAAATTCATCAGCCGCATCACAAATCTCTTTGATAGGCCCAAAATCGCCATCCATCGAATAGACGCTCTCAAACGCGATCAGCTTAGGTGCCGCAGGATCATCAGCCGCCATCAACTCACGTAAATGTGCCACGTCATTATGACGGAAAATCCGCTTCGCCCCACCATTACGGCGCACGCCCTCAATCATCGAGGCATGGTTCAAAGAGTCAGAATAGATAATCAGCCCCGGAAACAGCTTTGGCAGCGTGCTCAGCGTCGCATCATTGGCGATATAGGCGGAGGTAAACAACAACGCCGCGTCCTTGCCATGCAAATCCGCAAGCTCGGCCTCAAGGCGCTTATGATAAACTGTCGTGCCAGAAATATTGCGCGTACCACCAGACCCTGCACCCGTCGCATCAATCGCCTCATGCATCGCGGCAAGCACAACAGGGTGCTGGCCCATGCCGAGGTAATCGTTGCCACACCAGACAGTTACGGGCGTCTCCGCTCCATCAGGGCGGGTCCACACAGCATGGGGGAATTGACCGCGCTTACGCTCAATATCAATAAATGTACGATAGCGCCCCTCAGTATGAAGGTTCTCAATCGCAGTGTTCAGCATCAGATCGTAATCCAAAAGACTTCCTTTCGTCTCTCGCCCACGTATCGACACGCGGATTAGAATTATTCTAGCCCCCATATAGAGCCAAAGGCCAGCGGGCAATACGCTACAATCTGTCGCCCCCCTGCTTGGCCTTATGCACATGTCGCGCTAGGCTTTGCATGATCCATATCAATAACGCGTAAAAAGGCACAAAAACATGACCCTTGACCCCGTCCTCGCGAGAATCGACGAAAACCTAGATGCCGCAACGGCAAGGCTTCTTGACCTGCTGCGCATCCCGTCCATTTCAACTGACCCCGCCTATAAGGCCGATTGCGACCGCGCTGCCGATTGGCTCGTCGAAGACCTTAAATCCATAGGGTTTGAAGCCTCTAAACGCCCCACCCCCGGTCACCCGATGGTCGTGGCACACTCAGACGGTGACGGCCCGCACATTCTTTTTTACGGCCACTACGACGTGCAGCCTGTCGATCCGCTCGACCTGTGGGACAATGATCCCTTTGATCCGCAAATCCAAGACACCGCCAAAGGTAAGGTCATCCGTGGGCGCGGCTCGTCGGACGATAAAGGCCAGCTCATGACCTTTGTCGAGGCATGCCGGTCATGGAAAGAAATCCACGGCACCCTGCCCGCCAACATCACGATCTTTTTCGAAGGCGAAGAAGAATCAGGCTCCCCGTCGCTCACCCCCTTCATGCGTGACAATGCCGAAGAGCTGACCGCCGAGATTGCGCTGATCTGCGACACAGGCCTGTACGGCGAACACACACCCGCGATCATCACACAATTACGCGGCCTCTTGGGCGAAGAACTCACCATCACAGGACCGAACAAAGACCTGCACTCTGGTATGTACGGTGGCCTCGCCATGAACCCCGCCCGCGTGCTGGCCAAGATCATCGCGAGCCTGCACGATGAAGACGGACGGATCACCGTGCCAAACTTCTATGACGGCGTGCCTGAACTCTCCAATGAACTCGCCGCCGCATGGGACGACCTCAAATTCGACGAGAAAGATTTCCTCGGCGCCGTAGGCCTTTCCCTTCCCGCAGGCGAAAAAGGGCGCCGCCCGCTAGAAATGATCTGGTCGCGCCCCACTTGCGAAGTCAACGGCATGACATCGGGCTACACAGGCGACGGGTTCAAAACCGTGCTGCCCTCCAAAGCCTCCGCAAAAATCAGCTTCCGTCTAGTGGGCACCCAAGACCCGCTGAAAATCCGTGAAGACTTCCGCAAATTGGTCTCCGCCATGGTGCCTGCCGACTGCACCGTCACCTTCAAAGACCATGGCGCAGGGCCGGCTGGGCAAATGTCCACCGAAGACCCCGCCTTTGCGAAAGCACGCAGCGCGCTCACCGACGAGTTCGAAAAAACCGCAGCCTACGTCGGCTGTGGCGGCTCGATCCCGATCGCAGGGTACTTCAAAACCATTCTCGGCATGGATGCGATGCTGATCGGATTCGGCAAAGACGACGACCAGATCCACTCGCCCAACGAAAAATACGACCTGTCGTCCTTCCACAAAGGCACACGGTCATGGGCGCGCATTCTGCACAACCTGACAAAATAAAGCCGCGCGGCCCCCTTCTTCTGATCTGAAATATCTCGGGGGAATTGGCCCGTAA
>DFSO01000012.1:8002-8170 GCA_002378665.1 Loktanella sp. UBA3435
CGGTGCAGGGCCCAAGGCCCTGCCCTGTTTGATTACCCGCGAATGCTCATGCGGATCAAACGGATCGCCAGCAACACCCATGGCGTGGCGTGCAGCAGCAAATCAAACCAGTCGACAGCACGGCGCAAATCACCAGCCGCCAGCATCTTCAGCTTTTCCCAGATATGC
>DFSO01000055.1:0-2110 GCA_002378665.1 Loktanella sp. UBA3435
CTGGGACCCGCAACCCCTTTTTTCGCTTAATCTGATTTTTTATCGAAAAACCTGATTTTTCTTTGTTTTGGCAGACTTAGGGCAATTATCTGTCGTGGACCTAGGGTCAAATCGGTTTAATATTAGCGAGCACTCACAACACTAACACTACATATCGCTGTGGGACGGCCATGCGCCACAATGGAGAAGATGAATCACCTTTGCGATTCCGCGATTCACTGCCGCTCCAGCCTCATTGGCAACCAACTATCCGCCAATAGCCCCGAAATTAGGGCTGCTCGTCCGATGTAGGCTCACATCAACAACAACAGCAGGATCAACACGCGCGGCGACAGGCGCACCAATAACACGGTGCGGAACCTGACCTTGATATTGTCAGTGGCCATACGGGCCAGCGCGAGGAAGCTCGCGATCGCGCGCATAGTATTATGATAGTGTTTCGTGGGGCAGCGCGGCAAACACTGGTCGGATCACGAAGACAGTGCGGCGTAAGTGTTCGCTCGTCATTGCCTCGCCCGTACGAGAGTAGGGCAGATGAAAAGCCTTAAGTGTCTCGGCCCAGATACCCGCGCCGACTTTGCTCTTTTGAGGCCATCACTGCCTAGGCGTCACTTTTCAGCCAAGCTGCGATCAATGAAGACATCGTGCGGGACATCGACGTCCAGCTCATGGTGCCAATCTGGATCATTCTTCATGTAGCGATCCATCGCAGCAACCCAAACTGTGCGATACGATAGCTTGTTTACGGGATTCGACACTTCCAAACCCTTTTCAGGCAAGGCTGCGAATTGCTCAGAATTTACAAAATCGTCATCGCCGAAGTGCTTTAGGATACCAGCGACATGCTGCTTGGGGCGTGCGCGCATCTCTTCATAGGACAATACATAGGGCTGGGTTCCGTTTTCTGCGTACCATTTAGCCCACTGCGCGTTCGACTTTTCAAAAATGGCAACAAGTCCCGTTATCCTTTCGGGATCCAATGACTTAAGCGTCAAGCTCTGGCCTTTTGCTGTCAATTCAAGCGCAAACTGTGAGATTGCCTGCTCCACCTTGTTATCGCGGGTCAGAAAAACAAAACGGTGTTCAGGATCGATCTGATCGCTTTGGGGAATAAATTTCGTGAACTGAGGGTAGTTGAGTTTCACAACTAAGTTTTTCGTAACCCCCGCATCAATCCGTTGCAAATTGAGCCAGTGGTCTGAAACGCTCTTAGGGTCATCTCGGTCAAATGGACTAAGCCGGTTTCTCGGCCCCATCCATTCGCCACTTGTGTATCCAGGGCCTGCGAGGTCAAGCATGTTGCACAACCAAGTCGACGCGGTTCTGTTGGTCATAGAGATAAATCGCGTGTAAATTCCAATCCGCTGCCCAGCAAACCGACATCATGCGGCGCACCTTGCTTTGCGGAGATTATAAACTCACTCACGGCTAACGTCCAAGTCAGACTTTGCCCAAACCTTTTCACAAAACCAGCGCACTCACCGAAGATCAGACGGCTTTTTTGCGGTGCCAAACGACCCGTGCCCCAAGCAGCGCGACAATCACAGTCATGTAAATGATCGGCTCGATTTGAAACCCTTTAACCAACCACAAAAAGTGGACGCCGCCCAATATCGCAATCGGATAGACCAGCTTATGCAGCTTACGCCAAGCAAGCGGCCCCATCTTGCGGATCGATAGGTTGTTCGATGTCACCGCAAGCGGGATCAGTAGAACAAACGCCGCCATCCCAACCGTTACATATTTCCGCTTTACGATCTCGGTCCAGACGCGGGCGAATGTTTGCACATCCAAGATCGCCCAGACCATAAAATGCGCGAGGATCAGAAAGAATGTCGTGACGCCCAGCGCACGGCGAAACTTGATCAAGTTGATTCCCGTCCATGTACGCAGTGGGGTAACGGCCAATCCCACAATCAACAGCTTAAGACCCATTGCGCCATATTCGCGCTCTAGCGCATTTATCGGCTCTGGCCCCATTTGGTTGGTGGCCGCGAGGTAGAACATCCACCCCGTCCAGGCGCTCGCTGCCACGTAAATCGACCAAGCGGGTACGCGGCGCAAAACGCCATTCATCGTGTTCGCGATAATCATGTATATAGTGTCCGTT
>DFSO01000055.1:2429-3919 GCA_002378665.1 Loktanella sp. UBA3435
GCTCTTTTTGGGATTTAGAACTCTTTGCGCAGGTCCATGCCGTCGTAAAGGTTTGCTACCTCATCGTACCCGTTGAACTTGAGCGTATCCTGACGCTTTGCAAACAAGCCGCCACCGATCAGCCGCTCGGACCCTTGCGACCAGCGCGGGTGATCCACCTCTGGGTTCACATTACTATAGAAGCCATATTCGCGCGGATTGATCCTATTCCACGTGGCTTCTGGCTGTTCTTCGGTCACCGTAATCCGCACAATCGATTTGATCGATTTGAAGCCGTACTTCCAAGGCACAACCAAACGGATCGGCGCACCTGACTGATTGGCCAAAGGTTCGCCGTAGATACCAGTCGCAAGCATCGTCAGCGGATGCATCGCCTCGTCCATGCGCAGGCCTTCAACGTATGGAAAGTCGAGAACGCCTTGGCGCACGCCGACCATCGTCTCTGGCTGCACGACCGTTTCAAAGGCAACATATTTGCCGTTCGCCTGCACGCCTGCTTTATTGAGGATGTCCGAAAGCTCCACACCGTTCCACGGCACAACCATCGCCCAAGCCTCGACACAGCGGAAACGGTAGATACGTTCCTCGACGCCCAAACCTGCAAGCAGCTCTTCGACACTATACTCACCTGGATTATCAACGAGACCGTCAACCTTGACCCGCCAAGGGGACGTAATCATTTCACCTGCGTTCTTGGCGGGGTCATCCTTGCCCGTGCCGAACTCGTAAAAGTTATTGTATGTCGTGATGTCCTCAAGGGAATTGGGAACAAGAGCCTCTTGGGCTGCCGCTTGGCTCGCAGCAAATCCAATCGCGCCGAGACCTGCGGCGCCTTTGAAAAACTGGCGGCGGTTAAAGAACACGGACTTTGGGGTCACGTCAGCGGCGGTCAGATCATTGGTCCAGCGATATGCCATGTGGCACCTCCATCTTGAAAACATTCAAACTTACTTGGGGGTATATACGCACAAAACCTATGAAAGGTTTCTCACGATCACGCCAACGGGCTGTAACGAAACGCGGAGCGCGAGCGGGAACACCTGTCATCGCCACATTTGGACACCAAAGCGGAAACAGTCAGCCCCGATTCGAGGTCACTATTTCCACTTATACGTGTAATAACCCATGAAATAAGGCGTAAATCTCATAATCCTTTGTTTTTATGAGAAAATATTCCTAGTATAAAAACACATTCTGACCCCAGTTTCTCTAAGTTACTGACTATAAATAATAGTTAATGGTTAACGGGGCCAATTTCGGATCGAGTCGCAGAAGTGCGGCGATTAATTTTAACGGGGAAAAAATGCCTTTATCTCAAATCGAACAATCAATTATTGATATCATTAATGGTGCAGACTTCGTTTCCGAAGCTCCTACAAATGGGTCTGACATCATCATCGGCACCGATCTGGCGGACGGAGTGTACCTTTTAGATGGCGACGACATCGCATCTGGGGGTCTTGGGAATGAAAAGCTTTATGGCGGCAACG
>DFSO01000055.1:4227-4432 GCA_002378665.1 Loktanella sp. UBA3435
TTCTCTTTGGGAAAAACGGTAACGACTCACTTTTTGGGGGTGACGGCAAAGACCGCATCAGCGGCGGCGACGACAATGATTTCATCGGTGGCGGTGAGGGCGATGATCGTCTTTGGGGCGACGATGGCGATGACGAGCTCGATGGCGGCGCTGGCAAAGATGAAGTTTATGGCGGCGTTGGCGATGACATCGTCTCTGGCGGCGA
>DFSO01000055.1:4715-24534 GCA_002378665.1 Loktanella sp. UBA3435
CGGTGATGATGTTATCAATGGCGACGGCGACAACGATGCTATTCGTGGCGGTGGTGGCAATGACGATATCTCTGGCGGCGATGGCAAAGACAACCTCTTTGGCGATAGCGGCGATGATGTCATCAATGGCGACGACGGCAACGACAAACTGACAGGCGGCACTGGAAATGACACCATGACTGGTGGCGCGGGTGCGGATAATTTCTATTTTGTCTCTGGTGACGGCCAAGACGTTATCACCGACTTTGAGATAGGCATTGATACCATTACGATCGATGGTCTCGCGCTTGATGTATGGCTTGACGGCGCAAATTGGAGCGTCGTCTCTGCATCGGAAACGACCTTCAGCGTCACGTCGCTCAGCGGCGACGCACTCACTTTGGAAAATGTTGACGGCCTCGCGCTTTTTAATAACTTCTTGTTTTAATACCTTTTTGTATCTTTGATAGCGCGATCTGAGTGACGTCATAAATCAGCCCCGCGGCCTTCGCGAGGCTGATTTCTTTTTGACTTACGAGTTTGTGCTTAATGAACAATCGTCTTTTCTGGCTCGGGCCTCTGGGTTTTCGACACGCGATCCCCCACGATCAACCCGTCAGGCCCAGCGCTGATACTCACCGTTGCCCCGTCCAAAACATCACCGCCCAAGATCATCTCGGCCAAGGGGTCTTGCACGGCACGTTGAATCACGCGCTTGAGCGGACGCGCACCAAACACAGGGTCATAGCCTTCGTCAGCGAGCCACTTATGTGCACCGTCAGTCAGGTCCAACTTGATCTCACGCGAAGCCAGACGCTTCATCAACAGACCCAGCTGAATATCCACGATACCAGCCATATCCTCGCGGGCCAGACGGTCAAAGATGATCGTCTCGTCCAAACGGTTGAGGAACTCTGGACGGAAGTGTCCACGCACGGCCTCCATCACATCGCGCTTCGCCTCAGAGGCATCCGCCCCATCTGGCAAATTGCTTAGAGCCTGAGCGCCTAGGTTCGACGTCAAAATGATCAGCGTTTGCTTGAACGAGACCATCCGCCCCTGACCATCGGTCAAGATGCCGTCGTCCAGAACCTGCAAAAGCACGTTGAACACATCAGGGTGCGCCTTCTCGACCTCGTCGAACAAGACAACCTGATATGGGCGCCTACGCACGGCTTCGGTCAGAACACCGCCTTCGTCATAACCGACGTAACCTGGAGGGGCACCAATCAAACGGGACACCGAATGCTTCTCCATGAACTCTGACATATCAATACGAACCATCGCACTGTCATCGTCGAACAGATATTCGGCGACAGCTTTGGTCAACTCGGTTTTACCAACACCTGTTGGCCCAAGGAACAGGAACGACCCAAGCGGGCGGTTCTCGTCATTAAGACCTGCTCGCGCACGGCGCACGGCATTGGCTACGGCTTTCACCGCAGATTTCTGACCGATCACACGCTTGCCCAACTCGTCTTCCATGCGCAGCAGTTTGTCGCGCTCGCCTTCCAACATCTTGGACGTCGGCACGCCTGTCCAGCGCTCGACCACTTGCGCGATCTGCTCTGGACGCACCGCCTCTTCGACCATCAGGTCATCTGACCCTTCCGCCTCTGACAGTTTACGCTCCAACTCTGGGATAACGCCGTAGGACAGCTCTCCAGCTTTCGCCAGATTGCCCTCCCGCTTTGCGATATCCAGTTCAGCACGCGCACGGTCGAGATGCTCTTTCATCTCGCGCGAACCTTCCAGCTTGTCACGCTCGGCCTGCCATTTCGCTGTCATCTCGGCGGCACGCTCTTGCAGGTTGGCCAACTCTTCTTCCAATTTCCCCAAACGGGTCTTGGAAGCAGCGTCATCCTCTTTCTTGAGCGCCTCGGCCTCGATCTGCAGCTGCAAGATCGACCGATCAAGCGCGTCCAGTTCTTCTGGCTTGCTGTCGACTTCCATACGCAGACGCGACGCGGCCTCATCCACGAGGTCAATCGCCTTATCAGGCAAGAACCGATCCGTGATGTAACGATGCGACAATGTCGCCGCCGCCACCAAGGCGCTATCGGAAATCCGCACACCGTGGTGCATCTCGTATTTGTCCTTGATCCCACGCAGAATGCTGATCGTGTCCGAAACCGTTGGCTCCTCAACAACAATCGGTTGGAAACGACGGGCAAGGGCCGCGTCCTTTTCCACATACTTGCGGTATTCGTCCAAGGTCGTCGCACCGATACAGTGCAACTCGCCACGGGCCAGCGCAGGTTTGATCAGGTTGGCGGCATCCATCGCGCCGTCAGCCTTACCCGCGCCCACAAGCGTATGCATTTCGTCGATGAACAAGATGATCTCGCCAGCGGCAGATTCGATTTCCTTGAGGATCGCTTTCAAGCGCTCTTCAAACTCGCCACGGTATTTTGCACCCGCAATCAAAGCCCCCATATCCAGCGCCATCAGCTTTTTGTTGCGCAGGCTTTCAGGCACGTCGCCATTGACGATGCGCAGGGCAAGTCCCTCGGCAATCGCGGTTTTACCAACACCGGGTTCACCAATCAGAACAGGGTTATTCTTTGTGCGGCGGGACAGAACCTGCATCGCACGGCGAATTTCCTCGTCGCGGCCAATGATAGGGTCGATTTTGCCTTGCTCGGCAGCCTCGGTCAGGTCGCGGGCATATTTCGCCAACGCATCATAACCATCTTCCGCAGAAGCACTATCGGCAGTGCGCCCCTTGCGGATGTCATTGATCGCAGCGTTCAGCCCTTGAGCCGTGACCTTACCTGCGTCAAGCGCATCTTTCGCCTTCGATTTGACCATCGCGAGCGCCATAAGCAGACGCTCGACAGGCACAAAACTATCGCCCACTTTCTTGGCCAGCTCTTCGGCTTCGGCCACAACCTTGCCAGTTGTGCCGTCGAGATACACTTGGGACGCATCGCCAGACACTTTGGCGATTTTCGACACGGCAAGGTCAACCGCCATGCGTACAGCAGCAGCATCGCCACCCCCACGTGTGATCAGATTGGCGGCCAAACCTTGGTCGTCATCCATCAACGCTTTGAGCAAGTGTTCAGGCGCAAGCCGCTGGTGGCTTTCGCGTGTTGCGATCGTCTGTGCAGCCTGCATAAAGCCGCGCGACCGCTCGGTGAATTTATCTAAATTCATGGGTCTCTCCTTTTAAAGCACCCGTGCGTGACGCGCCCGATTGTTCGGCACACGCCCTCTTTGGGCCTGTTCTATAAATGGGGTGGCGGATCGCCGCTTGCAAGGTGCCTCAATGCTGGAAAGGGGGAACACAAGCCATAAGTTCCCCAAGTCATTTCCTTCAGACCTGCGCATACAGAGTAACACGGAAGGGGATGTTTATGATTATGACAGATAACGAGAAAACGACTAAGACGCCTGCAAAGAATGGGGCCGATCTGCGCGATTCCATCGTGCAACGCCTTAAGGCGCATGATGCCGCGATCAAGTCGACGCTAACATCAGAGACGCCCAAGACGACGCCCTCGAAAAACCAGTAACAAGTGTTCCCAAGTATCCTTGGCGTTTTTCTTCCCCAGTTTTTCGCCAAGGAGTTCTGGTGCTGTCGTCACCGTGAACCTTAAGACGCGGCTGCTCCCAATGCAGTCGCGTTTTTTGCTTGTGTTGCGCTGGGTCGCGGCAAGCGTTAGACCGCCTCAAATCAAAATGGAGTGCGCCCAATGTCCGATGACCGCCTGATTGTTGCCCTTGATGTCCCCAATGTTCTGGCTGGTATGGATCTTGCCACGCGCCTTGGTGATGCGGTGTCATTTTATAAGATCGGGTTGGGTATGTTGACGGGCGGTGGCTTGGCCCTCGCCAATGAATTGAAGGTCGAGCACGGCAAAAAGATTTTCCTCGACATGAAGTTCTTTGACATTGGCGCGACCGTTGAGGCCGCCGTGCGCGGTGTGGCGCAATTCGATCTCGATCTGCTGACCGTGCATGGTGACCCGCATGTTGTCCGCGCCGCCCGCGAGGGTGCTGCAGGGTCTCACATGAAGATTCTCGCGGTGACGATCCTGACGTCGCTTGACCGTGACGATCTTGATGCATCCCTGATCAAAGCGGGCAATATCACCGATCTGGTACAAGAACGCGCAGGTCGTGCGCTAGAGGCTGGTGCGGATGGCGTGATCGCCTCCCCGCAAGAGGCCGCCTTGATCCGCGCCCTGCCCGAAGCCAAAGGCAAGCTGATCGTGACACCCGGTGTACGCCCTGTTGGTACTGCGCTTGGAGATCAAAAGCGGGTTGCGACACCTGCACAAGCCATCGCAGACGGCGTAGACCATATCGTCGTGGGTCGCCCGATCTGGCAAGCCGCCGATCCACGTGCTGCCGCATTGGCAATCACAGCGGAAATGGCCTCCTCACAGAAATCCTGAGTTTTCTCACATCACCGTGAAGAAACGTTTGAGAAACTTTTCCTCCCTAACTTCGTGACTACATCACTGAGTGAAGAGGAAAGGATTCGGTCATGCGTATCAACAACCTGCGATACAACGCCAGTTCTGGCGCGTTTGAGGCATCCGTTGACATTCAACGCGATGGTCGGATGTTCCGCTACCCTTGTGAATTATTTGCGCCGCAAACCATGGAGCCCGCATCTATCGCGGCTGGCTTGGCTGCGCGCGCGCTTCGGATGTCGGATACGGCGCGCGGATAACCGCATCGCCGCAGCTGCGCCGCCTTGGCATTTCCCCCCGTGTCAGGGCGGCGATCAGCAAAACGTAAACTGCCGATCAAGATCGTTTCGCCTGCCTCTGTCCCCATACAGAACGAAACAGTCCCAATCTTGATCAAACTGGCCCGCCGCTCCTTGCCGCGGGCCTTTTCTTTTAGTCGTTGATATCGCGGTCCCAGATTTTGACTGAACCGGCTTTCAGACCAAAGACGCGGCGCATCCCAAGATAGGCCGCAAGCGAGAGCAGCGCGAAAACCAGCAACATCGTTGCCAAACCGCCAAGCGGAATGTTGATGAGGATGAGCAAGCCGAGCACAAAGGCACCAATCGCAAAGCCCAAGAATATGTAACCGGGGGCTAAGACCTCAAGCGTTGCAAGCAACACCGCGCCCGACATCCAAACCCACCATTGCTCCCAAAGGATCATATCACTTTCCTTTCAACATCTTGAAGGCATCGCCAAAAGCATCAAGTGCATTGGCAGGCAAAACAATCGTCTGCGACCCAGCGGAAGAGCCTAGCTTATTCAGTGCTTCGACCTGCTTCAACGCGACCTGATATTGCGCAGCTTCAAGCCCATTCTCCGCAATTGCAGAAGCCACGGCACGTGTCGCGTAAGCTTCTGCGTCCGCAGAAACACGACGCGCCTTGGCCGCTTGCTCGGCGGCGTATAGCTCCGCATCGGCGTTCAATTCGACCGCACGCTTTGTGCCTTCGGCCTCGGTCACCTGCGCACGACGCGCACGTTCGGCGTTCAACTGCTGCAACATCGCGTTGCGGGTTGCCTGATCCAAGTTCACGTCCAAAATCTCGGCTCGCGTCACCTCGATACCCCAGTCATCCACCTGCTGGGCCACCTGATCGCGCACAGCCCCGATCAGTCGCGAACGGTTCGCTTGCACTTGGTCAAGCTCCATGCGGCCAATCTCGGATCGCACGATACCAGCAACAGTCGTGGAAATCGCAGCATCCACATCACGGATACGGTAAACCGTCTTTTCAGGCTCGATAATGCGGTAAAACACGGATGTTTCGACCTGCACCAGCACGTTGTCCGATGTAATCGCATCCTGTGACATCGCAGGCAATTGGCGCTCCAGCACCGACACCTTGTGACGGACGCGGTCAAGAAAAGGCACGATAAAATTGATGCCTGGGCCAAGCACCGCGTGCAGACGACCAAGCCTCTCAACGACATACTTTTGGCTTTGCGGCACGATCCGCACGCCAGCCATGATGCAGATGATGATAAAAACCGCGAGCACGAGAAAGAGAATATTCGCGCCGAGAAATTCCGAAAAAACTTGTTCCATAGTGAAATACCTCCCTAAAACTTGCCAGATAGATATGGAGTCAAACGGTCCGCTGCAACGGCTTATGCGGTGAAATCAACGGAAGCCCCTGTTGCAAGCCAATCACGCAGACGCGATGCAAATGCAGGAACAACCCGATCGAGCGCGAGAAAGGCTTCCAAATCCATCAATCGCCATTCCTGCCCTTCGTCACCAAAAACGATATCCTTCTCGGTGCCTGCGGGCATATGGGCAATATAGAAATACCCATGTCGGTGTGGATCGTTTGCCGACGGATACCGCCGGCTCCAAACAATCGCCTCGGCTGGAATCGTCAACCCGACCTCCTCCATTACCTCTCGATTCAGTGTCTGTAATGGGGTTTCAATGCCTTCACGCCCACCACCGGGTAAATCCCAGACGTTTGGAAACGGGATATGGGCAAAGTCATCACGCAGCGTGACGAGCAGTTTCCCACCGATAAAAAGTGCGACCTTGGCGCCGTGAAAGTCATTTTCCATGTCGCCACCTTAATCGTTGTAGCCCCCCTTCGCGCCCCTTATCTTGACCCCATGCCGATACTTTGCCGAGACTGCTTAACCACCTATGAGGTTGGAACCCGCTGCACTGCGTGTCGCAGCCCACGCAAGATATCGCATCCCGAATTGTTCGACCTGACCATCGCCCATATGGATTGTGACGCGTTTTATGCCAGCGTTGAGAAACGCGATAATCCAGAGTTGGCCGACAAACCCGTCATCATCGGCGGCGGACATCGGGGCGTTGTTTCTACCGCTTGCTATGTCGCGCGGATCAAAGGTGTAAAGTCCGCGATGCCGATGTTTCAGGCGCTAAAGCTTTGCCCAGAGGCCATCGTCGTCAGGCCGCGCATGGACGCCTACGTTGAGGCATCTCGCGCGATCCGCGCCTTGATGGATGAATTGACACCCATCGTGGAACCACTCTCGCTCGACGAAGCATTCATGGACCTGACAGGTACGGCGCGCTTACACGGTGCGCCGCCTGCCGTTATGTTGGCGCGGCTGATTAAGCGGATGAAAACCGAGGTTGGGCTGACGGGATCTATAGGTCTGTCGCACAATAAGTTTCTGGCAAAGGTCGCCTCAGACCTCGACAAACCCCGCGGATTTTCGGTGATTGGAAAAGCAGAGACCACAGAATTCTTGCGCCCCAAATCGGTCCGTTTGATTTGGGGGATTGGCCCTGCCGCTCAAGACAGTCTGTCTGCGGCAGGGATACGCACCTTTGATGATCTGCTACGCTGGGACAGGCGGGAATTACATGACCGTTTTGGGGCGACGGGTGAGCGGCTGTATGCATTGGCACGTGGCGAAGACGGGCGACGCATTTCGACGAATACCCCAGTAAAGGGTATATCCAAAGAGACAACGTTCCACGAAGATACAAGCGACCCTGATATACTTGACGGTCACATCTGGCGGTTGGCCGAACAGGTATCGGACCGCGCCAAAGCCAAGGACATGGCAGGGCGTGTCGTGAACCTGAAGCTCAAAACGGGCGATTTCAAACAGATTTCAAAGCGGCAGTCTTTGCATCATCCAACGCAATTGGCCGACACAATATACCGCACTGCACGGAGCCTGTTTGACCAAGCGGGCAGTAAGGGGCCATTTCGCTTGATTGGTGTCGGCATTAGTGAGCTTGGGTCAGCAGCAGATGCGGACAGGATCGGCGACTTATTAGACCCTAACGCAGGGAAAAGAGCGAAAGCAGAGGCTGCTGCAGATAAGATCCGCGAGAAGTTCGGTAAAGATGCGATCATTAAAGGACGGGCTTTACGTTAGGCGGACCTAAGTAGGAAGGGTCTTGACCCATAGCCCCCTCCAACTCTAGCGTCATTTCATGAGCTTATTGAACATTCAAAACCTAAGCGTAACGCTAGGTGATCCTCTCTTTTCTGACCTAACTGTGACCCTAACAAAGGGAGATCGGCTTGGTTTGGTCGCGGCAAACGGGCGCGGCAAGACAACGTTGCTGGGCTGCATTGCTGGTACTTTTGAGCCGACCAGCGGTGACATCACCCGGGCACGCGGGCTTCGAGTTGGGCATGTGGCGCAATATGTGCCTGATGCTGATCTGGATATGACGCTTTACAACAAGGTTTTATCTGCCCTGCCCGCCGATCAGGCCGACTTCGAGGGCTGGCGGGTTGATGTGGCGCTGGACGAACTTTCGGTGCCATGCGAGCTGCAGCAGACACTGCTTCGCGAGCTTTCGGGCGGCTGGCAGCGTACCGCGCTCTTGGCGGCCGCGTGGATCACACAACCTGATATCCTGCTGCTTGATGAGCCGACGAACCACCTTGATCTGGGCCGGATCGCCTTATTAGAGACTTGGTTGACCAACCTTCCCCGTGAAGTGGGCGTTGTCATCACCAGCCATGACCGCGCCTTTCTCGATGCCACCACGAACCGCACGCTTTTCCTGCGCGAAACTAGCAGCCGCGATTTCGCGACCCCGTTTAGCCATGCGCGACTGGCGCTGGATGAAGCAGACGCGGCAGATGAACGCCGCTTTGCAAACGATCTCAACAAGGCCAGCCAATTGCGCAAACAAGCGGCAAAACTCAAAAACATCGGGATCAACTCTGGCTCTGATTTGCTCATCACCAAGACCACACAACTGACCGAACGCGCAGCCAAGATCGAGGCTGCCGCCAAACCCGCCCACCGCGAAAAAGGAGCGGGCGAGATCAAGCTTGGGAATGCGGGTACCCACGCCAAAGCGCTTGTGACCTTTGACGATGTGCAGGTTAGCACACCAGATGGCAGGCCGCTTTATACCAGTGGCCAAAAATGGATCACGCCCGGCGATCGGATCGTTTTACTGGGCGCCAATGGCACGGGCAAAACGCAACTGATGAACATGGTGTACCGCGCCCTGATTGGTAAGGACAGCACCGTGAAATCTGCGCCGTCGGTGACCCTTGGCTATTCCGATCAGCACCTGTCCCAACTGACCCCGACCGACACACCGATGCAGGCGATTGGCGATTTCGGGCTTGGCGATCAGCGCGCACGCGGATTGCTCGCGGCAGCGGGGGTAATGATCCAGATGCAAGACACCCCGCTTGCCAAACTATCGGGCGGACAAAAGGCGCGGCTGGCAATGCTGGTTTTGCGTTTGCAACATCCGAACTTTTACCCGCTAGATGAACCGACAAACCATTTGGATATCGAAGGGCAAGAAGCCTTGGAGGAAGAACTTTGCGCACATGACGCCGCCTGCCTGCTTGTCAGCCACGACCGCAGCTTTGTGCGTAATGTCGGCAATCGGTTTTGGTGGATTGATCGGCGCAGATTGGTTGAGGTTGAAAGCCCAGAGGCGTTCTTTGAGGCGCAGATGAGTTAAAACCCATCCTACTCTGCGGCGAGAGCGGCCTGCGTATCGCGCCCAATTTCGGCAATCTCTGCGATCACGTCGGTTAGAGCCGTGCGGAATTCATCAAAGTCAGCGCGGGGTTTTAGCGTAACCTCGTCCATATAGAGCGCGCGGTCGATTTCGATCTGCACGGCATGTTGCCGCCGCGACGGCCGGCCATAATGCTGTGCGATATAGGCCCCCGCGAATGGCACGTTACGCGCAACCTCCAATCCACGCGAAGCAAAGGCTGCCTCGATCTGCTCGACAATTGCGGTAGAGGCCGAAGCACCAAAGCGATCCCCCAACACCACATCGGGCCGCGGCGATCCGCCTGTCGCGATGTTATCAAGCGCCTCGTGTGGCATTGAGTGGCAATCAATTAAGATCGCCCGCCCAAAGGTGCGATGATTTTCATCGATCAGTGTTTGCAGTGCATCGTGATAGGGCCGCCAATAGTTGGCGATGCGGAAATGCGCCTCTTCAAGCGAGAGTTTGCCGTCGTAGATAGACCGACCGTTGGCCACGACTCGGGGAATCACGCCCAGACCGCTTGCAACACGCGGATTATGCGACACACGACGGACACCTGAAATTAACGCAGCATCGAATTCATCTGATCCACGGTTGAGATCAAGATAGGCCCGTGGCGCATTTGCAGTCAGCAGTGGTGCGCCAAATTCTGGTGCTTCCCCATAAAGCAAATCAACAAAAGCGTCCTCAGACGAGCGAATTTCAGCAGCATCAAGCCTTGCCGCGTCCAAAAATGCCTGTGGATAGTCCCGTCCGCTATGGGGTGACGCGAAAATCACGCTTGTTGTGCGTGCGTTCGGCTGGGCAAGATGATAGGGCGCTTTAAACATTGTTGCTCCTTTGCCAATACACTAGCCCATAAAATGAGTTTTTCAAAAGGCCTTGATCCCCCCTCCGACTCCTTTTATAGACCGCACGACTGACGCGGAAATTCCCGCGTCCTATTTAGTTATAGGACGTTGAAATAACCAAAGGCAGACATTGGATGATTAGCTCAGCGGTAGAGCACTTCGTTGACATCGAAGGGGTCACTGGTTCGATCCCAGTATCGTCCACCAGAATTTAAGTGGGGTCACTCTGACCCTGAATGTAACCCAAGGCGCAATCGCCGCGCCGCGACAAAGAAGGAATGAACCCATGAAAGTTCGTAACTCCCTCCGTTCGCTCAAGCAGCGTCACCGCGATTGCCGCGTCGTGCGCCGTAAGGGCCGCGTCTATGTAATCAACAAGACGCAGCGTCGGTTTAAAGCTCGTCAGGGCTAAACCAACGTAAGTATTGATCGTTAAAAGGTCGTGCCCCTCATCGGGCGCGGCCTTTTCTTTTGGCGAATCACTGCTGAGGTCCGCGAAGTAGGATGACGAGTAACTTCGGTGCTGCCCCCCCCGCGTCTACCTTGGGAGAACAGCGCAACAAATGATGGCATTGGAGTCTTCATCAAAATCCAGTTTTGTTGCTCAAGACGCATCCACAACAATCACGCTGGTCCAAATTTTGCCCTGTTTTCAACTTAGGCGATATTTATGATTAAAATTCACCAATTCTTTCTGCGAACCACTATCGTGATTACGATAATCACACTCGCGCTTTCAGCGTCCGTAATAGTGCAGCAGCTTAATAGAAATATTAGGGGCAAGCTCGACAGCTTTCTTTATATTCCCTCGATAGGCCTCGCCGTTATCCTCGCGTTCTTGAGCATACCTAAATTGCGCTGCAACGCTGTCGCTGCACCTCACAGGTTAATTCATATCGCGGTTCAGGTTATAATGGGTTTATGTGGCGCCGTTTTGATCACTTGGACAGGGCTGGTGGCATTTAACTCACCATTGATGGGTCAGTTCTATATGGCACCCTTTCTCGCTTTGGCATGTGGCGCCATTTATGTGGCCTTAGGCATTATTGGCAGCCTCCGCGCCATTTGGACACCAGCCTGACTATCATCACTACCTGCCCCAAAAGTCCGCTTGGTCGACTTGTTTAAGTAACCCAACCACTCTTCAAAGGGCCGCGGTGCCCGGTAAGGAATTTTCCAGCAGACCTCCCCCATTTTTTATGCAGGCCCCGCTTTGGACTGGTCAGAGCGGTTCTATTGGGTCTAGGCTAACCACATTAACTATATTTTGGAGCTGCTATATGCGACGTACAACGATTCCGACCACCGCTTTACTCATGGCCCTCGCCTCGCCTTTGGCGGCGCAGGATCTATGCGGTGGCAAAGGTGCTGGTGGTCAATGGGTCGGCGGCAGCGAAGAGAGTTCAGACATCACCACGACGGAAGCCTACCAAGAGCAAATGGCGCTTGTATTGGGCGGTAATGCCTATGTCGGCCTGTTTTCGCTCTCGGAACCAACCGAGGTCCGCATTGAAGCTGCAGGTCGTGGGGGCGGTGATCCGTTGATCGAGGTATTTGACGCTGCTGGTGGGATCGTTGCAACTGACGACGATTCTGGTGGTGGAGGCGCGGCGCGCTCTGAGGTATCGCTCGAAGCGGGCACCTATTGCGTTAACATGAAACCCTACGACAGCGGCCCGATGACCGCCTTCCTGCGCGTCGGCCGCATGGACCAAGAGCCGTTGGCCGAAGGGTCATCGGCGAGCGGTGAGGGAACATCACCGTCGAATGATTGCTCTGCCGCGACGCCAATGGGCGAAATTGGCGCGGTCAACGCAGCCTCCGTGGACGAGACGAGCCATTGGTCGTTCACCCTGTCGGAACCAACCGCGATCACGATTACGGCCAATGGTGACGGCGCGGACCCTACCATTGCGCTTTATGATAGCGACGGCACGACGCTTGCCGAAAACGATGATTTCGACGGGCTGAACTCGCGCATTACGCAATCCAACCCACTGCCTGCTGGCGACTATTGCATCGGCATGGGCGCATTGAGCGATACTAGCGTCCCAATTGCGACAACCGTGACAGTTTACGATGCCGCAGCCGAACTCGCAGCACTTTACGCACGTGGTGAAGCAGCGCCGCCGCTCGACGGTTCTGTCGCAGTGACAGCCATGGGCGAGATTACCAGCCGTTCGCGCCAAGACATTCAAGTTGGCAGCGAAGTTGCTTGGTTTTCAATGGATATCGCAGACTCCAGCCTGATCTTGATCGAAGCAATTGCAGCTGGCGACGGCGGTGACCCTTGGCTTGTGATTTATGATGACCTTGGCCGTAAGGTTGGTGAAAACGACGACAATGATGGGCTCAACAGCCTTTTGACGGCGCGGGTCCAAAAGGGCACCTACATCTTTGGCGTCAAACAGGTAGGCGACAGCCAAGGCTTTGTCCGTCTCTTGGTCGAACGCTACGTTCCTGCCGAGTAAAACCTAATCGTGGCGGCGGGAAATCCCAGCCGCCACATGCCACCGTTCTAGTTGCCCGCAGGGATCAGCAATTGCACCAAAGCAGCTTGGGTTAGAAACCCTGTCGGCGCGAGGTTACGGCCCCGTTGGAATTGCCGAATAGCGCGGCGGCTTTCGTTCGTGAAACGTCCATCCGTCGGACCAGGATCAAAACCAAGCTGGGCAAGGCGTCCCTCGACAATCCGCCGTGTAATCACGTTAAGGTTCAGGGCCGCTTCTTCTTGGTTCGCTTGATCTGTCGTTGCCGCTGTTGATTGCTCGGTTTGGAGCGCGGCCATGCGGGCGTTTGCCTCATCGCGAAACGCGCCCCTGCGTTGATTTTTCAGATAGGTTTCATATCCAGCAATTGAGTTTGCATTCCGTGCGATCGTCCATGCATCCCGATCTGCGCGGGCGGCTTGCGCAAGCTTATCTGCCTCATAACGTTCCAATTGCTCAGCCGCCTGTTCGGCATAAAGCCCGTCAGGATAGCGTTCCAAGTAGCTGCGCAAACCAGCCTCGCGGCCATTGGCTCCAGTTTCTTCCCAATAGGCGCGGTCACGGCGCAGTTGCGCTTCACGCTCACGGGCAGCCTCTGCCTCTAGCTGCGCCGACCTGCGCGATGCTTGGGCGTTGATCCGCGTGATCTGCTCATCGGTGAGGTAGCCGCTTTGCGCAAATCCGTTCTGCTGCTGCCAATTGGAAACCGCCGACCGTGTACCCTGCCCGAAAATTCCGTCAATGCCGCGCGTATTATAGTTAAGGATCGAAAGATCCCGCTGAATGCTACGACGCTGATCGCGGGTCAGGTTCAGTCCATCTTCTGCAAGACGTGCCGCACGATTTGGTTCACTACGAATTACATCAATCGCCGTCTGTGCAGCTTGGGCATGCTCACCCCGTGGAAAGCTGCGCAGGAATTCAGTGTAGGCCTCAAGCGTGTCGCGCGTTTTCGTTTGTTCCCACAACAGGCTCTCACCAATGCGGTCAACGACATAAGGGCGTGGATCACTTGCACGCGGCGCAGGTGCATCGCCTTGCATGATCAGCGCGTGAGGGCGGTATCCCTGAAGCGAAATGTTGCGATTTCCTGCAACGGCCTCCACCACATCCGCCTGCGGCGCAACGATTGTATCCTCAATCAAGGCCGTGATATTGCGCGGATTGCCGATGACGACGGTCACGCCTTGCGGGATATCAAGGCGACCAATGCCTTCACTTAGGACCGTGTCGATCCGGTCTCGCTCTTTATCGTCATAGCTCAACAAGAGGATCGATTGCCCGGGCGTGGCGGCCATGACGCTAAGCACGCTTTCAACCGAGATCGCGTCCTGTCCCAGTCCAAAAATCTCAGGCGTCCCTGCATCTACCGCCATCATCCACGTGCGGTTATCATCAGTCACAAACCGACCTGATAGGGCAACGACGAGCCTTTCGGCCTCCGCGCTGCGGTCATGCAAACGCTCCAACAGTTCGCGCATCGCCTGCGCGTCATCGTTTTCCAAGGTTTCGACAGTATAGCCCGCAACAGCCAGTTCGCGTGCAGCGTCCGTCACGGTTGTCCCGCCAACAAAGCGGTCAAGCGTGCGGTACCGCTCGACCCCGATTAAAACAGCCGCATCCTGTGCGAGGGCTGGGTGGGCAAACAGGGCAAGTGCAGTCGTCATCAGTAGGCGGCGCATCATAGTCTCCAGTCGTTGATCAATTTTTCCAAACAAGCGTTTGGCGTTATCTCAGACTAGGCATCAGGCGCAGTGTTATTCAATATCGAAGTCTCGCGCGGCGTTTTTCGGGGTAAATCCGCCAAAACGCAAACGGGCCTCGCAGGCGTTCTTGCCGCGAGACCCGTTTCATTTGGTCAAAAGTTTACGGTGACTTAATAGAACAAGCTCGCATTGTTCCTTAGAACAATATCGAGCATCTGAATGCCAAGAATTGCGACGATTGGCGTAAAGTCGATCCCACCAAAGTTTGGCAGAATGCGGCGAATTGGGCCGTAGATCGGCTCTAGGATACGCTGCAACGTATACCAAACCTGCCCCACGAGCGGTTGACGGACGTTCAGCACCTGAAAGCTAATCAGCCAACTCATGATGAAATGCGCGAAAATCAACGTGCGCGCGACGCCCAAAAGCAGCATCAGGATTTCGAACAAGGATTGCATGGTCATGCCTTTCTAAACTGTTGCTGTGGAAGTAAGGGCCAAAAGGCGATTGGGCAAGGGGACGCTTGCCGCGAGGTTACAAGTTGACGCAAACGTCAATGGGCGTAGGTTGCGTGCAAATTATGAAAGTTGTCCCATGTATCCCTTCGTCCGTTTGATCAAAGAACTTGTCGTCCATCGCAAGGCGCCCGCTCTCGACATTCTCGGCACCCATGTCTCGCACCACCGCTGCTGGCCGCATGACATCGACAACTTTCTCGAGATGAACAACGGCCGCATTCTGACGATCCTTGATTTGGGGCGGACAGGCCTTGCGCAACGTACTGGTTTGCTTCGCGTACTGCGTGCCCAAAAATGGGGGCTGACGATGGCAGGCGTGTCGGTGCGCTACCGCAAGCGGATCACGCCTTTTGTGAAATTCAAAATCGTCAGCCGGGCAATCGGTTGGGATGACCGGTTCTTTTATGTCGACCAGTCAATCTGGATCGGAGGCGAATGCGCGACCCAAGCGCTTTACCGCTCCGCCGTCGTCCAGAAAGGGCGCATCGTCGCCCCCGCCCGCGTGTTCGAGCAGATCGGCCATCATGGCACCTCACCAGAGTTGCCGCTCTGGGTCAAAAACTGGATCGACGCCGACGCCACCCGCCCTTGGCCACCTGAGCGCTAAGGCAATTAAAGGCGCTTGCCAGCCCGCCCTAATCCAGTGTCTTATCCCCTAAAGAAAAAAGGGGACAGGCCGTGGAAATTAGCAAGAAAAAGAAGATTTGGGGCTGGATGACCTTCGATTGGGCCACGCAGCCGTTCTATACGCTTGGCCTGACCTTCATTTTCGGACCTTATTTCGCAGCCGTCGCCGCCAAATATTACCTCGGCATCGGGCTTGATGCGGCCGCAGCTGACGCACAAGCGCAATCCATTTGGGGGCTGGGACAAACCCTATCTGGGCTTTTGATCGCCTTTACCGCGCCTGTCCTTGGTGCGTTTGCAGATACTTCAGGGCGTAAAATGCCGTGGATTTTATTCTTCTTGGTCATCTACGTTGTTGCGTCAGCAATGCTCTGGGGACTCACGCCCGACGGGGCAAATTTGCTCTGGATGCTTTTCATCTTTTACGTTGGCTTCTTTGCGGCCGAAAGCGCGCTGAACTTCGTCAACGCGATCTTGCCCTCCTTGGGGAATGAAAAAGAAATCGGGCGTATTTCAGGCTCTGGCGCAGCGTTCGGGTACTGGGGCGGCGTTGTCTCACTTTTCATCATGCTGTTGTTCTTTGCAGAGGGTGACACAGGCGTCACATTCCTCGGCATTCAGCCGCTGTTTGGGCTTGATCCTGAATTGCGCGAAGGCACCCGCTTTGTCGGTCCATTCATCGCGATCTGGTTCATCATTTTCATGGTCCCCTTCTTCATGTGGGTCCGCGACGATCCCAAAGTCGCCAGCGAGCGCCCTACTATGCGCACAGCCTTGGCTAATCTCTGGGCGACACTGCAATCGGTTTACAAACGCAAAAGCCTGATGAATTTCCTGATCGGCTCCATGGTCTACCGCGATGCCTTGAACGCACTCTACGCCTTTGGAGGGGTCTATGCCGCGCTTGTTCTGGATTGGCACACGATGCAGATCGGGATCTTTGGCATCATCGCTGCAATTGCCGCCGCAGTCGTCACGTGGATCGGTGGGCTATGCGATCAGAAATACGGGCCTAAGCCTGTCATTACAGTCGCCATCCTGACCCTGATTGCCGTTTGCACGATCATCGTCGGCATGAACCGCGATCACCTGTTTATGATGACATTGCCAGAAGGTTCGTCACTGCCCGACACGATCTTTTACATCTGTGGTGCGGCAATCGGCGGTGCGGGTGGCGCACTTTATTCTGCGTCCCGTTCCCTCATGGTTCGCCACACCCATCCCGAACGACCAGCCGAGGCTTTTGGCCTGTTTGCCCTGACTGGCAAGGCAACTGCCTTCCTTGCACCTGCACTCATCACACTTTTCACTGTGATCAGCGGGAATACGCAAATTGGATTTATCCCCGTCATCATCCTTTTCTTGATCGGTTTGATCATGCTACGGTGGGTTAACAAAGACGGAGACAGAGCAGAATGGTCCGCTTAAGTATAGCAATCGCCCTTATCGCCGCCCTCGCATCTTGCGGCGGTGACAAGACTTCATCTCAGGCAGCCAAGGCGAGCATCAGCACGCAAGGCTCCAGTGATAACCGCGTCGCCAAAGAGGTGTTCGGCAGGGTTGCCACGTCATCATCTGGGCGACCGCAGTCCTTTGGTGGCTATGCCCGCGGGTGCCAAGCAGGTGCTGTGCAGCTTCCTCAAACCGGCCCAACGTGGCAAGCCATGCGCCTGTCGCGTAACCGTAACTGGGCGCAGCCGCAAACCGTCGACTACATCCAAGACCTGTCCCGCTTTGCCGCGACCCAATCTGGGTGGAGCGGCCTTTATGTGGGCGACATGAGCCAGCCGCGTGGCGGCCCCATGCTCACAGGTCACGCAAGCCACCAGACGGGCCTTGATGCCGATATCTGGATGCTGCCGCCGAACCGTTTGAACTTGTCCGCCGCCGAGCGCGAGAGCCTGTCGTCAATCTCGATGCGCCGCGCCAGTGGTGCCTTTGTAAACTCCAGCTGGACCCCGCAACACGAAGCGATCCTCAAAGCCGCTGCCTCTGATCCGCGTGTTGCACGTATCTTCCTGTTTCCGGGTGCAAAGGTAGAGATGTGCAAAAACGCGACCGGCGACCGAAGCTGGCTGCGCAAAATCCGCCCTTGGTGGGGTCACCACTATCATTTCCACGTGCGACTCAACTGCCCTGCAGGAACTGCTGGCTGCGAGGATCAAGCGCCGCCGCCACCAGGTGATGGTTGTGCCGAGGCGCAGGGCTGGGTTGACCGTATCCTGAACCCGCCACCACCAAAGCCCGCAGATCCAAACGCAACACCGACGCCACGGCGCGGCCCGTTGAAAATTTCGCAACTGCCCGGACAATGCACGAGCGTTATCAACAACTAAGATGCGTCGTCGTTTAGGTCTTCTTGCGTTCATTTGCATTGGGCAAGCCGCATGTGCCGAAACAACGCTTCTGAGCGAGACGATTTGGACGGCTAAGGGCGAGAACTTTGGCGGCTATTCGGGGTTAGAGTTAAGCTCCGATGGCCTCCACTTCACAACCATAACTGACCGCGGCATTTTGATAACGACGGGAACTTTGACGCGCGAAGATGGCGTGATCACAGGCGTTGCAGACGTGGAAGACGTCTCGCACCCGAATTTGGAGGGTAACGCTGTCGCAGGTTGGGCCGACGCCGAAGGCCTTGCAATTGCCCCTGATGGCACGATCTATATCTCCACCGAGGGGCCACTGCACGGCATCCTTACCTATCCTGTCGGGGCCACCGAAACCGTAGTGCTGCCAAAGCATCCCGCCTTTGCAAACCTGCAAGGCAATAGCTCGCTGGAGGCCCTCGCGATCGGCCCCGACGGCGCGCTTTACACGATCCCTGAAAGGTCGGGCCGAATGACGCGGCCGTTCCCTGTGTACCGTTTCAAAGACGGTAAATGGGACATCCCCTTCGCCATCCCGCGCCGCGATGAGCACCTTGTATCTGGCGCAGACATCGGACCTGATGGCCGGCTTTATGTGTTGGAACGGCAATTCACGGGCCTCGGATTCAAAACTCGCGTGCGCCGCTTTGAATTGGACGGGACCCATGAGACCACCGTCCTCGACACCGCCAACGCAACCCACGACAATCTCGAAGGGATCAGCGTCTGGCGTGATGCGGCAGGGCAACTGCGGATAACGATGATCTCAGACGATAACTTCAAATTCTTTCAGCAAACCCAGATCGTCGAATACCAAATCGACGATTGACCGAACCTGTTTCAAGCGGTAATGCAGCGCGTCCCTGAATGGTCGGGGGCCAAGTGCCGCACCCTTGTTAAAACGGATAATGTAATAAAATGTCTAAGCTCATTCCTGGCGTGATCGCCATGGCCATCGTTGTGGTGGCCTCAAACATCCTCGTTCAATTCCTCATCCTCGATGGACTGCTGACGTGGGGGGCCTTCACCTACCCGCTCGCGTTCCTTGTCACCGATATCATGAACCGCATCTATGGCGCGGCAGCAGCCCGCAAGGTTGTCTATGTGGGTCTCATTGTTGGGATTATTTGCTCGTTGATCGGGTCCCAGATCATGCTGGAATACGGTCCAGCAGTTGCGTTGCGCGTCGCGATTGGGTCGGCTTCGGCGTTTTTGGTGGCGCAGTTATTGGACATCGCTGTGTTCAACCGCCTCCGCGTCGGGTCTTGGTGGAAGGCGCCGCTTGTCTCCACGATCATCTCGTCCATCGTCGATACGGTGATCTTTTTCACCATCGCTTTCTCTAGCCTTTTCAATAGGTTCAGCCAGGTGGCGGCGGAGCAGATCATGTGGGCGCAGGGGCCTGTTCCTTTCCTGAACGTCGGGTCAGAGGTGCCGCTTTGGGTCAGTTTGGCAGTCGCGGATTGGGGGGTTAAGATTTTGATCGCTTTGATCGCCTTGGTGCCGTTCCGCATTATTATTGGAAGAATGTCACAACCTACTACATGAGGTGAAAAACCTTTTGACATATACCTCATATATGCAAAACTCCTCTTATCGAAACATTTTGAAAGGAGGTGATCCAGTGCATTATGAAGTATTGGAGAAGGTAGTCGGGACAACTTGGGGGGCGACTTTCTAGAGCAATCTCAGATAGTTAACTCTCAAGGTGGGGAACCTAACCGAACCCGCCTCCGAAATTCAGGAAAGGGCCATTTCATACTTGGAGTGGTCCTTTTTTGTTGGGCAAAACAGGCATACACTGGGCGTGCACCGAGCGTGCACCAGACGTGCACAGGAAAAACACCATGC
>DFSO01000055.1:24776-31275 GCA_002378665.1 Loktanella sp. UBA3435
AAAACACCATGCGGATTAACGACCAGATTGAGCTCGCGGACTGGGAGCTTTCGGAAAGCTTCACCCGCGCCTCTGGTCCGGGTGGTCAGAACGTGAACAAGGTGTCGACGGCGGTGGAGTTGCGGTTCGAGGCGGAACGCTCGCCCAACTTGCCCGACCCCGTGAAGGTGCGGCTCAAACGGCTGGCGGGACAACGCTGGACCAAAGAGGGGGCGATTGTGATCTTCGTGCAAGACACCCGCTCCCAAGCGCGCAACCGAGAACTGGCCCGCGAACGGCTAACCGAACTGATCATCGCCGCCACCCTTGTGCCTAAACGCCGCCGCGCGACCAAGCCGACCTATGGGTCCGTGAAGCGGCGGCTGGCGGGGAAGAAAGAGCGCGGGGAAGTGAAGAAGCTGCGGGGGAAGGTTGAGGAGTAGAAACGACGATTGGACTCTTCAAAAAACTGCTTGGCTTAACCGCGGTTTTGGTCAACTTTGGCGGGAGTAACTTGTACGTTCGGCCTACCCAAAGAGTAATTAGATGACCAAACCATTGCCTATTGACGCCACACCCCAAAAACGGCTTTTTCTATCAATTATTGCTGACTACGATTTCAAGACTTCGCTATGTGAATTGGTCGACAACGCACTAGACCACTGGAATTCGAGCGATCGCCTTTCCCCGCTAAAAATTCAAGTTTTTATGAACCAAGATCGGCAACAGGCCACGGTCAAAGATACAGCAGGAGGCGTACCAAGGGATCAAATTCAACTGCTGATTGCACCTGGTGCCAGTAGAGAGGTGGTCTCCGATCAAATGATCGGAAACTTTGGGGTAGGAGGAAAGCGAGCAGGCGTTGCAATTGGGGAATTGGTTGAAGTCTATACCCGCGTTGGTGAGGGGCAAGGACACAAATTTAAAATTGATAACGAATGGCTTCAGCACGAAGACTGGAACATGGATATTGACGAAACAACCGAAATTGAAGCTGGTGAGACTAAAATCAATATTTCAAAACTACGCCAAGGTTTTAGCCACGACGATTTACGTTCGATTTTTTCACATCTTTCCGATACTTATGCGAACTTCATTTCAAATGATTGCGCCATATTTTTCAATGGGAAGCCACTTGAAAAGAACAAGTTTGATAATTGGGCATACCCCCAAGAATATCCCCCCCCCTGACAGGTGAAGTAGTATTTTCGCCCGACGACAGAAACGAAATCAGTATACGGGTCACTGGAGGCTTAATTTCAGATCGGTCTCCAAAAGAAGGCAACTACGGGGTCTATTTTTATTGCAATAAGAGACTAATTCTTGCTCATGAAAAGACCCACCATGTTGGCTTTTTGAGTGGGTATGCTGGCGTTCCCCACCCTGACGCTTCCCTTTGCAGAGTTATCGTTGAAATGACTGGTCTGCCCAGCCTGATGCCATGGAACTCAAGTAAGAGCGGCATAAACTGGAGTCATCCCGTTTTCATGGAAATCCGTGAACGGATATTTTCAACAGCCAAACGATTTTCGACAATTTCGCGTCGACTAAAAAATGAGCGTGAAACTGCGGTATTTCCATTCGTAACTGGCGCTATCAAAGAATTCGACTTTCAAAGATCTCAAACTGGAAAAGAGATTATAAATCTACCTGTGCCACGAGGCCGCGCAAAAAAGTACTCCGAACGAATCTTTGATGACAACAAGGAGCTGTTTGCAAAAAAGCCGTGGACCAGAGGTATCGTTGAAGCCATCGGAGTAGCGGATTTCATTTCGCGACGTCCATTGTCGACGAAAAACAGAATTGTTCTACTTTTGCTGGACAGCACCTTCGAAATATCGCTGAAAGAATTTCTCGTTCATCAGAATTCCAAGTATTATCCTGATGAAGAAATCGCAAAGATTTTTAAGAGCCGCAAAAAAGTTCTTGATGAAGTAAAGTTACTGGTGAACTTGCGGCAATCGGACCTCGATTTAGCATACCACTATGCAAATTTGCGAAATAAACTAGTTCATGAGCGCGCAACGGTTGATATATTGGATGAAGATGTACAAATTTATTGGCAAGTTGTGGAGCGGGTCGTGAAGAAGCTTTTTAAAGTGAAGCTTTAAACCACAACCTCAACCTTCTCCTGCTCACCGACCCCGAACACCCGCTTGTACCGTGCGATCTCGCTTGCGGGGCCCATGGCTTTGTTCGGGTTATCGCTCAGTTTCACGGTGGGTTTTCCGTTGGCCGAGATCGCTTTGCACACCAGCGAGAAGGGCGCGAGGCTGTCGTTTTCGGTGAGCCCTTTGAAGTCGTTGGTCAGCATGGTCCCCCAGCCGAACGAGACCCTGCACCGCCCTGCGAATTGCGCTTGCAGGGTGACGATTTTATCGACGTCGAGCCCGTCCGAGAAGATGACCAGTTTCTGGGTCGGGTCCTCGCCCCGCGATGTCCACCAGTTGATCGCCGTTTCCGCATATATCGCGGGATCGCCGCTATCGACCCTGATCCCTGTCCAGCCCGCGAGCCAGTCGGGGGCGCGTTTGAGGAACCCTTCGGTGCCGTAGGTGTCGGGCAGGATGATCCGCAGGTTGCCGTCGTGTTCGGCCTGCCAGTCGGCCAGCACGTCGTAGGGGGATTGCAGCAGTTCGGCGTCGGTTTTGGCCAGTGCGGCATAGACCATGGGCAGTTCGTGGGCGTTGGTGCCGATGGCTGCGAGGTCACGGTTTTTGGCGATGAGGCAGTTGGAGGTGCCTGTGAATTTGTCGCCTAACCCCTCGGACATGGCCTGCACGCACCAGTCTTGCCAGAGGTGGGAATGCCTGCGCCGCGTGCCGAAGTCGGCGATTTTGAGGTCGGGGACACCTCGGAGGGTTTCGACCTTTTCCCAGACTTTGGTTTTGGCTCGGGCGTAGAGGACCTCGAGCTCGAAGCGGCCCATTTTCTGGAGGACAGCGCGGCCGCGTAGTTCCATGAGGACGGCAAGGGCGGGGATTTCCCAGAGCATGACTTCGGGCCATGAGCCCTCAAACGTGAGTTCGTATTGGCCGTCCACTTTTTCGAGGTGGTAGGCGGGCAAGCGGAGTTGTTCGAACCAGTCCATGAATTCGGGCGTGAACATCTGGCGTTTGCCGTAGAATGTGTTGCCGCGCATCCATGTGCTTTCACCGCGTGTGAGAGAAAGGGAGCGGATGTGGTCGAGTTGTTCGCGCAACTCGCCCTCGTCCACCAGATCGGCAAGGCGCACGTCCTTGGAGCGGTTGATGAGGGAGAAGGTGACTTGGGTGTCGGGTTTGTTGCGGAACACGGATTGGCACATCAAGAGTTTGTAGAAGTCGGTGTCGATGAGCGACCGCACGATTGGGTCGATCTTCCATTTGTGGTTCCAGACGCGGGCGGCGATGTCGGTCATCGGAGTGTTCCTTATGGTTAAGGAGGTTAGACCAAGTGGAGGGGGGGGATGGCAAGGGGTATTGTGGGTCTGACCATTCCCGCTAATAATCGCTGCAAAGCGGGGGTGAGATGAGTGGGAATTCCGAAGAAGTACTACGCGGCATTGTCTTTGTGGCGCATCAGGTTTCGAGCTGATTGGAGAGCACAATTGGGTTGGGCATTGTCATTGCGAAAGCTGCCGGCGTGCGACGGCATCGCCATTCACGACGTGGATCGGGCAGGAGAATGGAACGTGGCAGCTCCTTGGAGATCAACCGCGCACATATAACAGCAGCGCAGGGCAACAGCGCGGGTTTTGCGGAACTTGCGGCTCTACGATGTTTTATCGTTCAGAACAATACCCGAACGAAATGCATTTCTATGCCGCGTTGCTCGATAACCCTGAACACATAAGCCCGCAGCAGCATTATCATGCGGATGAACGGCTTTCTTGGGTGCACTTGTCGGAAGGCTTGCCAATTGCATAGCGGGTGGAATTCACCTTCGGCTCGCAACTTTCTCGCCTTCATCTAGACCTTCAACGCTCTCTTGCGTGATCAAGGCGGTCTCGTCTTTAGGATCGTCACCGAGAAACTTTTCGATATCAACGTTGAGCGGCCGCACGATGGAAACGATCATCCACTTATGGTTCCAAACACGAGCGGCGTTTTTGAAAAGTCCGATAAAATCGATTGTTCTCGTTTCGTTAAAAGGAATTGGACGTGGTTATGTGAATCTGCGTCATTTGACGTATGGGAAATTCCGACGGTTATGGCGGGTACGACTTTAACAAAAACAAGCTGGCGGAGAGCTTTGCCGATCAAGACGCCCGTGCCGAAAGGTTAGCGCCTGAACGCGTGATTGGCTGGACGACCACAGTATCGAAGGTGGCGGTCCGTGTGCGATCTGGGAAACGTCCTTGCGATTACGCCCCATGGCATTAGGCGTTAAACGATGCGAATTTGGACGAGTCCCTCATGGATTTCGCGTCCGACGTTGCGCAACCCGGATGGCCCGGTCCGAGACCCGATTTGATCGCATTTGCCTTGGCCTTTCTCGAAGCAGACGTCATGTTATTTCGGTCTGGATATGTAAAACGACATTTGATCAAGCGCTTGCAGCAATCGCCCTTAACGTCCGACGATATCACTCGGATCGACGCGCTGTTGCGACGCGCCGTTACCCGAGGATCAAGCCTTGAAGAATTCAAAGGCTACCGCATATTGGCCGCGCATCTCGTCGTAAATGGCGCGTTATACAATCTTACCAGCTGGCTCGCGATAAAAGCAGAAGGTGCCATTTTGACAATGAACAGGGCGAATGGCGGCGTTATAGCCGACATGTTCTCTCACCCTGATTTATCGGAACGAGATGTTAGACGTTTGCATATTGATCCGCGCTTCTTAGGACGATCCAAATGGGGTATAACTTACCCGAATTTGAGTGAAGTTGCTCCAGCAGGAGGTCTCGTTAAAGAAAAGGAAGAGCGCATAAAATACGCAGCATATCTGATGCTACGATCTATTCAACGACGGCAGGAATCGACACCAAAAGTACGCTAGATCAACCTTTCAATTCGAATAATTCGGCCACGCTATGCGCCCTGGTCTAAGCCCTCGATCTCTTCAATACTCTCCTGCGAAATCAGGTCGGTTTCATCTTGGGCGGTGTCACCGAGCAACTTTTCGATATCGACGCTGATCGACTTCGGGCGCAAGGCCTCGGTTGCGGGTTGTGCTTGGACGGGTGCGGAACGCAGGGTGCCGCGCAGTGTGTTGGCGGTGTGCGCGGTGAGGAGTTGGTTTTGGACCAGTTTGGCGTAGATGCCCTGCGCCGCCTCGGTCGAAATGCCCATGGCGCTGGCGATACCTTGCGCGTTTTGGGCGTTACCTGCTTTGGCGTAAAGGCTGGCCCATAACATCTGCGACGAGGTGACCGTGCCTGAGGATGCCGCGGCGCTTGCTGGCAATGCGGGCATTATAGGTGCTAATCCTGCGGCTCCTGCGAATTGCAGAAAGCGGCGGCGATTGAGTTCTGGCATAACGGGGCCTCCTAGAAATGTTCGTTTTCGCCTTGTTTATATAACCCCATTCTTTTCGTTTATAACTTATAAAGTTGTAATCCGCTGATTTTAATGGGTATTTTGATACCAAAACACGCCAATTGTTCGCAAAACTGTGGGTTTGACATCACTTGGACCGCGTGGGCAAAGTGTTTGAAAGCCAAAGGAAAACCAATGACCCACACCCTGCCCCGCGTTGTTTTGATGGTTGTCTCGGCAATGGTGTTGATCGTGTCGGGCGATGCGGCGGCCAAGGTTTTGGGGCGAGCAGGCTTTGATCCTGTTTTTGTGGCTTGGACGCGGTTTGCGCTGGCAGCATTGATTGTGGCACCCTTTGCGGGGTTGCAGCGTGGCGACCTCAAACTGGCGATGGATTGGCGGTTGGTGTTGCGGGCCTTGCTGATTGTCGGTGGCATTGTTTGCATTTTGACCGCACTCAAGACCGAACCTATGGCCAATGTATTCGGCGGGTTTTTCGTGGGGCCGATTGTGGCCTATGTGCTGTCTACTTTGCTGCTTAAAGAGGTGGTCACTTGGCGCAGGTCCGCCTTGCTTGCCCTGAGCTTTATCGGCGTTTTGGTCGTTGTTAGACCCGGTTTTGGGATGACGACAGGCATGGGGTTTGCCGTTTTGGCGGGCTGTTTGCATGGGTCGTATTTGGTCGCGACGCGGTGGTTGGCGGGTGGATTTCGTCCGCGGTTTTTACTGCTGTCGCAACTGGTGATCGGTGCGATTTTGATTGCGCCTTTTGCGATTGGACCTGTGCCAGAAATCACCGCGCCAGTCGCTGGTTTGATCCTGATCAGTGCTATGGGATCGGCGATTGGGAACCTGTTGTTGGTCTTGGTCAACCGCACCACGCCTGCGAATGTGATCGCACCGTTGATCTATAGCCAGCTTATCGTGGCCACGGTTTTGGGTGTGATCGTGTTTGGCGAATGGCCTGATGGTTTCACACTTTTGGGCCTCGCCATCATCGCAGCGGCTGGGGCGTCGTCTGTGTGGTTCGCAGGGCGCGGGCGTTAGGTCCGTTTCAGC
>DFSO01000055.1:31541-32096 GCA_002378665.1 Loktanella sp. UBA3435
CGTTAGGTCCGTTTCAGCGGGCGCTTGGCCATTTCAACGTCATGCAATTGCTTGCTGACCTTAGGCGAGATGCCCAAGACTGCCTCGACTGCGTGCAACAAATCGTCTTCTTCCTGCTGCTCGACGCCGTCCGCAAAGACCACCGACCAAAGTGCCGCAACAGCCGCTAGCCTGTCTGCCTCGCTAATCGCCTTTTCCAAGATGCCCGCGAGCGCCTCGGTTTCGGGCATATCCTCTTCGAGCTTTTCGCAGCTGGCGCGCATTTTCGCGGCCTCGACGGGGTTCAGCTTGTACATATGCATGAGGACCGCGTCTATCTGCTCAACCTCTTCAAACAAATAGGCTTTATCCACTTTTGCAGCCCGCACGAGCAAAGCGCCGAGCGCATGTTGTGCGTCTTTTTCTGGCATGGGCGTGGTGAAATCTGCGTCACCTCGAAAGCGAGAGAGGATGTGTTCAAACATGGGGCCGGTCCGATCATTTGCGTCTATTTGGGCAGACGGTATGAAATACAGCCCCTTGGCGCAAGAATCTTAACGGTCTGTTAGGATATTT
>DFSO01000093.1:0-21160 GCA_002378665.1 Loktanella sp. UBA3435
CACAGAAGATCGGACACTCTCGCTCTGCAGCGTCTGTGATAGAATCTTCGATAGACTCTACCGCGTCTGCAGCGGCTGTTGAATTGTCAAATGTTGTTGTCTGCGCCATTGCGCCAGTTGCAACAAAACCGCTGATTGCAGCGATAATTAGTGTATTGGTCTTCATGGGTCATTCCTCTCCCAAAGAAGGTGACCCGAACTTGTCATAAGAACGGGAGCATTCCTGCTTGGGCCGATTTAGGCCCCGTCCATACATTTGTAAAACGTTAAAAAATCATACTTAAGCAAAGTTTGACTTATGGATAGGCCGAAACTCGCCGATCACGTTAAAGTTGATTGTCGTTGTTCAGGTTGCGTAAAACACCAACAACTTCATCCCCCGCCTGCTCCGCCGCATCACCAACATGACGCAATACCTCTTTTGCCGCATCGCGAATTTTCGGATCGAGATCCTCGCGCCAAACCGCCCAAACGGGATAGGGGAAAGACGGCGCATCGCGCACGAGGTGCAATTGTCCGCTATCGAGGTATTTCTTAACATAACGCGCAGGCAGATAGGCCGCAGCCTCCCGATTGACGATATATTCCGCGACCATAGCCCCCAAAGCAAACGTCGTGCCCGGATTCGTAAGTTCTGGCAAAGCGGCGGCATGGGCATTGACGAACTCGGGCCCCCAATCAACAAACACATACCTCCCGCCCATATCCATCGTCGGGTTCGGCCAAGACGCGACAAGCACCAATTCTTCTTCCATTAGCTCTTCAACGGCCAATCCGGGGCGAAGCTGTGGCATATAAAGCAACCCAAGCTGGATCGTCCCATCAATCAAAAACCGCGTGAGCCTGTCTGGCATCCCAAGTTCGGCGCGGATATTCAAATCCGACATTTTCGCCTGCAACCCATCAATCAGCCGAAATCCGAGCCGCGGCCAAAGCGAATATTGCGCACCAATTGTCAGACTGCGGGTATAGCCATCTGGAATCGCAACCTGCTGTCGCGCTTCTTCCCAAATCCGAATGAGCGATTGGGCATAGCCTTCAAACTCCCGCCCCGCATTGGTCAACTCCGCCCCTGCCTTAGAGCGGGTAAAAAGCGGCTTTCCCATCGTGTCTTCGAGACGCTGAATGCGCAAAGACACCGCAGATTGCGTCACATAAAGCCGGTCAGACGCCGAAACGAATGATCCGGTCGCGGCAACTTCGAGGAATGTTTTGAGAAGGGTTATATCCATGCCTGCAACTGTGGCATTTGTCGGCACAAAGGCAAAGCAGAAAACCGTCGTTTTCCAGTGCGTCGCTCACACATTGGTAAATCGTCACGCCACCCTGCATACCCAAATCCAAAACACCATTCGACCACCCACATGGGGCGGATATAACGCATCAAATAGGGGGTTTGGCATCGGTCTTTCTCCTGCGGCATCTGGCCTCAACGCAGCATATCGGCATTGGTGTTCAGGTGGCTATTGCCATAGGCTCCCCGTGACCAAACAAAGTGGTGCGACATGAAAATCCTCATTCTCGGCGGTTACGGCACATTCGGCGGCAGGCTCGCGGAATTGCTCTGCGACATACCCGATCTGCACCTGCAAATCTGCGGACGTGACATCGGCAAAGCCACCGCATTTTGCGCAACCCTTTCGGGCCACGCCACGCACCACGCCTTTGACCGCGCAGACCTAGCCCAACACATCAAAACCCTCGCCCCCGATCTTGTCGTCGACGCCTCTGGCCCGTTCCAAGACTACGGCGACGCGCGATACAGCGTGATTGAGACCTGCATCGCGGCGCAGACCGACTACATGGATTTCGCTGATGCGGCCGACTTTGTCTTTGGCGTCTCGGCCTTTGATCAAGCGGCAAAAGACGCAGGCATCTACGTCCTCTCTGGGGTCAGCTCATTTCCCGTTCTCACCGCCGCCGTCCTGCGCGAAATCGCCAAAGAGTTCCCGATCACCGACGTCACAGGCGGCATCGCCCCTTCCCCCTACGCGGGCATCGGCCTGAACGTCATGCGCGCCGTTGTCGGATACGCTGGCGGCCCTGTGAAATTGACACGCAATGGCCAGCAAACCACCGCACTCGGCCTGACTGAGAGCCGCCGTTACACAATCGCCGTACCCGGAAAAACGCCCCTCAATAACATCCGCTTTTCCCTCGTCGATGTCCCCGATCTCCAAGTTCTGCCACCCGCACACCCCAGTCTGCAAAACATCTGGATGGGCGCGGGCCCAGTGCCAGAATTCCTGCACCGCGCCCTCAATATGCTCGCCATAGCGCGCGCCAAATTGGGCCTGCCCAGCCTTACACCGCTCTCCCCCCTGTTCCACCGCATCCTGAACCTGATGAAATTCGGCGAGCATCGGGGCGGCATGTATATCCACGCCAAGGGCGACAGCGCCGAGATGTCTTGGCACCTCTTGGCCGAGGGCGATGATGGCCCCTACATTCCATCAATGTCGATAGAGGCCTTGGTGCGCAAACAATTGCGCGGCACCCGTCCCGAAAACGGTGAGCGGCCTGCAACAGCCGCGCTCACCCTTGCCGAACTCGACGCTGTTTTCGCGGGCAAAACCATCACCACAGGGTTCCGCAGACCGCTTCCCCGTACGGCACCTCTCTACCGTCACATCCTAGGCGACGCCTTCGACATGCTGCCACCACAAGTCCGCGCCCTGCACGACGACACCACCTCGCGCACTTGGCAAGGCACAGGGTCCGTGCGACGCGGCACCGGCTTTCTTGCAAACATCATCGGCGCCCTCTTTGGCTTCCCAAAAACAACCGAGGCCACCTCTGTCACCGTCGATTTTGACTATAAAGACGGCGTGGAGACATGGCGGCGCGCATTTGGGGCGCACAAATTCCACTCGGTGCAATCGCGCGGCGCGGGCCGGAAGACACATCTTTTAATGGAGCGCTTCGGCCCGATCACCGCAGCCCTCGCGGTCACTATCGCAGACGACCGTCTCTACCTGATCCCGCGTCACTGGTCGTTCCTTGGCCTGCCGCTCCCGAAATTCCTGATGCCTGCGGGCAATAGTTTTGAGACAGAAATCGACGGCAAATTCGCCTTCGACGTCGAAATCGCCGCACCCTTCATCGGCCTCATCGCCGCCTATCGCGGACAACTCACCCGCACAGTTTAGTGCACGCGCGGTGCACGCCGCGTGCACGCAAATCACATCTTGTTTTGCCCGCAAACTCATGAGAACGTCGCCCCATGACAGATTTTATTATTATCGGTGGCGGCGTCGCTGGCACCTCCGCAGGCGCCTTTCTTTCCAAGCTGGGCACAGTACAATTGCTCGAGGCCGAGCCCAATCTCGCCTATCACGCCTCTGGGCGGTCGGCGGCGCTCTTCGAGGAAAGCTACGGCAAACCCTCCACCGTGGCTCTCAACGCCGCGTCTCGGTCCTATCACGTTGAAAACAAACTGCTTTCGCCGCGTGGCCTGATGCTCGTCGGCAGCAAAGATAACGCGGCCGAATTTGAAGCGGAACGCCAGCAAATGGGCCTTGATATGATGACTGGGGCAGAGGCGAAAGCCGTGGTTCCGATCCTGAACACCGACGTCATTGACCGCGCAGGATTTCACGAAGACGCATGGGATCTCGACACCGACGCACTGATCCAAAGCTTTGTGAAAATCATCCGCGAAAACGGCGGAAACATCGCCACAAATGCGGGCGCCACGGCCATTTCAAAAACCGCAATAGGCTGGAAAGTTTCAACAAAAACAGACACCTACGAGGCTGCTATCCTCGTGAACGCCGCAGGTCCATGGGTTGATCGAATAGCTTTAATGGCGGGTATTTCCCCGATAGGTTTCACCCCTTTGCGCCGCTCGATGGGCCGCATTCCCGCACCTGGCGGTCACGATGTTTCAAGCTGGCCAATGATCTTTGGCGCGGGTGAAGCGTGGTATGCCAAGCCCGACGCAGGCGCGCTCATCGTCTCGCCCGCCGAGGAAATCCTTGTTGAACCTCACGATGCCTTCGTTGACGATATGATCCTTGCCGAAGGCTTCGCACGCTACGAAGAAAACGTGACCGAACCCGTCACGCGCTTGCTATCCTCATGGGCGGGCTTGCGGACATTTTCACCTGACCGCACGCTCGTTCTAGGCTCTGACCCATCCGAACCCAGCTTTATCTGGTGTGCAGGCCAAGGCGGCTATGGCATGCAATCCAGCCCAGCTGCGGGTCAGCTTTTGGCAGACCTCGTGAACGGCAAAACGCCCGCGATCGACGCGGGCGCTGTTGGTGCTCTTGATCCGAAGCGGTTCCGCTAGGTCCGATTTTTCGACGAAAAATCGACGCTAGATCAACCGTCTACGCGAATTGTCGCGTTCTTCGGGTCATAGGGGCTGTCTTCGACAATCACGGCAGGCCAGAGCTTATCGAGCATTTTAACCTGCACCTTGGTGCCAACTTCAGCAAGCGCAGGTTTCACGTAGCCCATGCCAATCGATTTCTCGAAAGCCACCGAATATCCGCCAGATGTCAGACGCCCAATGCGGTTGCCATCCATATCATAGAGCGCCTCACGGCCCCATGGATCGGCATCGCTTGGCCCGTCAATCAGCACGGTCACACACTTGGACCGCACACCTTTGGCAACCATTTCGGCCTTACCGTGGAAATCCTTCTCCAAGTCGATAAAGCGCGGCAGATCGGCCTCAACAGGTGTCGCATCGCGGCCCAATTCGTTGCCAAACGCACGGTAGGATTTCTCCTGACGTAGCCAGTTTTGCGCCCGCGCACCAACCAGCTTCATGCCATGGTTTTCGCCCGCTTTCTCAAGCAGATCGAACAGGTAGTTCTGCATCTCAATCGGGTGGTGCAATTCCCAACCCAGCTCGCCCGTATAGGCCACACGGATCGCGTTCACAGGACACATGCCAAGCTCGATTTTCTTGGCGGACAACCAAGGGAAACGCTTGTTGGACAGCGCCGTTTCAGGATCGGCGTCCTTGATGACTTCGGCCATAACAGCCCGTGCCTTTGGGCCTGCAATCGCAAACACACCCCATTGGGTCGTGACGTTCTGCACCTCAATGCGGCCAAACTCGGCCTCTTTGTCTTCAACAGCCTTGCGCAAGAAATCGGCGTCATAAGCTGTCCAAGCCCCTGCGGACACGAGGTAATATTCATCCTCGGACATGCGCACGATGGTATATTCGGTGCGTGTCGTGCCGTGAGATGTCAGCGCATAGGTCAGGTTGATACGGCCAATCTTTGGCAGTTTGTTCGTCGTGAACCAGTCGAGGAACGCCGTCGCGCCAGGTCCTTTGACGACATGCTTCGTGAAGGCCGTCGCATCGATCAGGCCAACGCCCTCGCGCACGGCTTTCGCTTCTTCGACAGCATATTGCCACCAGCCACCACGGCGGAAGGACCGCGCATCATGGTCGTTAAAGCCCATTGGCGCAAAGTAGTTCGGACGCTCCCAGCCGTTTACAAAGCCGAACTGTGCGCCGCGCATCGCCTGACGATCATAAGCAGGCGACGTGCGCAACGGACGGCACGCAGGACGTTCTTCATCAGGGTGATGCAGAATGTAGACGTGGTCGTAGCACTCTTCGTTCTTACGTGCCGCAAATTCGGTCGTCATCCAGTCGCCGTAACGCTTTGGATCAAGCGACGCCATGTCGATCTCGGCCTCGCCCTCGACCATCAATTGCGCGAGGTAATAGCCAGTGCCGCCAGCCGCCGTGATCCCGAATGAGAAACCTTCAGCAAGCCACATGTTCCGCAAACCCGGCGCAGGTCCCACAAGCGGGTTACCATCTGGCGTATAGCAAATCGGGCCGTTGAAATCGTCCTTCAGACCGCTTTCTTCGCAAGACGGAATGCGGTGGATCATCGCCATATACTGCTCTTCGATCCGCTCCAGATCGAGCGGGAACAGGTCAGCGCGGAAGCTGTCTGGCACACCATATTCGAAACAAGCAGGCGCGCCCTTCTCATAGACGCCCAAAATCCAGCCGCCACGCTCTTCGCGCACGTAAGATTGCGCATCGGCATCGCGCACGACAGGATGCTCGACATTGCCCTCGGCGCGGAACTTTACCAACGCAGGGTCTTGATCCATCACGATAAACTGGTGCTCAACAGGGATCGCAGGGATCTTGATCCCCAGCTTGCGCGCCGTCGTTTGCGCGTGATTGCCAGAGGCTGTCACAACATGCTCGGCGGTGATCACAATTGTCTCGTCGGATGGCACAAGGTTGCCGCCCTTCTCAACCATTTTCACACAAGTCACTTCCCAATGAGTGCCGTTCCAATGGAATGCATCGGCCTGCCATTTACGCTCGATCATCACGCCGCGCTGTCGGGCACCTTTCGCCATCGCTTGGGTTACGTCGGCAGGGTTAATATAGCCGTCGGTCTGGTGATACAGCGCACCTTTAAGGTCTTCGGTACGGATCAGCGGCCATTTCGCCTTGATTTGGTCAGGGGTCATCCATTCGTAAGGCACATCACAGGTCTCTGCGGTGGAGGCGTAAAGCATATATTCGTCCATACGCTCGTCGGTCTGCGCCATGCGCAAGTTGCCCACGACAGCAAAGCCCGCATTCAGTCCCGTTTCGGCCTCAAGCGACTTATAGAACTCAACCGAATATTTGTGGATGTGGGTCGTCGCAAACGACATGTTGAACAGCGGCAGTAAGCCAGCAGCGTGCCACGTGGAGCCAGACGTCAGCTCGTCGCGCTCCAAAAGCATGACATCTTCCCAGCCCGCCTTGGCCAAGTGATAGGCAATCGAGGTTCCGACGGCACCACCGCCGACAACAAGTGCTTTTACGTTGGTTTTCATAGGCCCGATTCCTCCGGAGATACGCTTTGGCACAAATTGCGCGAAAAAGGCTGCCAACACCAGAACCAGCCGACCTGTCATCGCACGATTGCGACAGTGGCGGGGAATTGCGCGGCTCTGCTCACCCTTGAAGCCCCCCGCAGCCCCGCTTATTGATGGATCAAGCAATAGCGCAAAGGCCGTGCCCATGAAAATCTGCCGTACGATTTCCGAAATCCGCAGCGCTGTCAGCGACTTGAAACCGCGCGGCACTGTTGGTCTTGTCACCACCATGGGCGCTTTGCACGCGGGCCATATGGCCTTGGTCAAAGCCGCCGCAGACGCGCATCCGTCTGTTATCGCCACGATCTTTGTGAACCCGTCGCAATTCGGCAACCCTAAGGATCTGGAAACCTATCCGCGCACCGAACAGGCCGATCTCGCCATGCTGGAAAAGGCGGGCGTTGCAGCAGTGTTTCTGCCAACTGTCGCCGAAATCTACCCAGACGGTGACGAAACCATTGTCGAGACCACCAACCTTGCCAATATCTTCCACGGCGTCGTGCGGCCCGGCCATTTTCGCGGGGTCGCAACAGTCGTGACCAAGCTTTTCAACATTATCCGCGCGGATGCCGCCTATTTTGGCGAGAAGGACTATCAACAACTCGCGGTGATCCGCCGTACGGTTCGCGACTTGCATGCGCCTATCGAAATTCACGGCGTGGCCACGGTGCGCGAAGCGGATGGCGTTGCGATGTCCTCGCGCAATGTGCGGCTCACCCCTGCCGATCGCGCTGCGGCACCGATCCTCATCGCGAGCCTTGCCGCAGCCGAGGCGCTGTTGCAAATGGGCGAGACCGCCGAGACCGCCGCAGAGGCGATTGCCGCCAACATCGCCACGGAACCCCTTGCCACCCTGATGGCAGTCGATATCGTAGACCCAACCACTTTCGCCCCTGTAGCGGGCAAACCAACTGGCCCCGTCGGGATCATGTTGTCGGCCCAGTTCGGTGAAGTCCTGTTGATTGACCAAAAGGAGGTCGCCCTATGAGCGCCCAACCAGAGAACATCCGCCGTAACACCGTCCCACAAATCGCAAAGCGTAAGGGTGGCGATCCAATTGTCTCATTGACCTCTTATCACGCGCATACGGCTGCAATCGTTGACAAATACGCCGATTTCATCCTTGTTGGTGACAGCCTTGGCATGGTCATGCACGGCATGGATAGCACCGTGGGCGTGCCACTTGATCTGATGATCATGCATGGCAAGGCCGTGGTGCGCGGCACAAAAAAGGCGCTGATCGTGGTCGATATGCCGTTCGGCTCTTATGAGGAATCGCCAAACATGGCGTTCCGCAATGCAGCCAAGATCATGAAAGAAACCGGCTGTGGCGCGGTCAAGCTTGAGGGCGGCGCGCGTATGGCCGAAACAATCAAGTTTCTCGTCGAGCGCGGCATCCCCGTCATGGCCCACATCGGCCTGACCCCGCAGTCGTCTCACGTGATGGGCGGGTTCAAAACCCAAGGCCGCGACGAAGATACGTGGGCCGCGCACATCAAAGACGCGCACGCAGTGACAGACGCGGGTGCCTTCTCTGTTGTGCTTGAAGGCATGGTCGAACCGCTTGCCTCAAAGATCACCAAAGAAATCGCAATCCCCACAATCGGCATTGGCGCCTCCGCTGACTGCGACGGCCAAATTCTGGTGCTCGAAGACATGCTCGGCATGAACCCTTGGACCCCGAAATTCGTCAAGGTCTACGGCCAACTCGGTCCGATGATCGAGGACAGCGTGAAACGTTACGCGGCAGAAGTAAAAGACCGTTCCTTCCCTTCAGAAGACGAAGTGTACCGCTAAATCCACAGCCATTTTCTATGTCTAGATACACTCCCGCCGGAGGCATCAACATATAGAATTTGGCGAGAACACCTTGATGGGGAAGCGAAATTTTATTCTCCCCCTCGTAAAATGCCCCGACTCATGCTATGTTGCTATTACCACTCGTTAGAAGTGGATCGTTGAGGAGTATAGTAATGACCAGTAGAACCGTGCTTGCGCTTGTCGCAATGTCGGTCTTGGGGGCCTGTATGGACGCCCAAAGCTCTTACGTCGCAGGACGTGCCGACAATGACATGCTTCGTTTTTCCGCATCAAATTACGTTCTGACCCTTGAGGATAAGAACTGAGCCATTTTGCGCTTGGAAAACACTGTTAAATGAATAGATCGGGCCTTGCGGCCCGACCGTAGACTACAACATTGATGGCACGACAAGATCAGGTGGGCGGTGCCCGTCAGCGAATGTCTTGATGTTGATGATCACTTTCTCACCCATCTCAACGCGACCCTCAATCGTAGCCGATCCCATATGCGGGAGAAGCACAACATTGGGCAGTTCCCTGAGCCGTGGGTTGATGTCATGGGCGTTCTCGAACACATCAAGCCCCGCCCCTGCCAACTCGCCCGCACGCAGCATGCGCGTCAGGGCATTTTCGTCGACAACCTCCCCACGCGACACGTTGACCAGCACGGCATCGGGCTTCATCAGCTTCAACCGCCGCGCATTCAGCAGATGAAACGTAGACGGGGTATGCGGACAACTGACCACCACCACATCCATTCTAGCGACCATCTGATCAAGGCTTTCCCAATAGGTGGCCTCTAAGGCCTCTTCTTGCTCTGGGCGTAATTTCTTACGGTTATGGTAATGGATCTGCATCCCAAAGGCGGCTGCACGTTTTGCAACAGCCTGACCAATACGGCCCATGCCCAAAATGCCGATACGACGCCCGCCAATACGGCCACCCAGCATCGCGGTCGGGCTCCAGCCCTCCCATTTGCCGTCCTGCATAACCTTAAGACCTTCAGGAATACGGCGCGTGACCGCCAGCATCAGCGCCAGCGCCATATCAGCGGTATCATCGGTGGTGACACCGGGCGTATTGGACACCTGAATCCCGCGCTGACGGGCGGTGGATACGTCAATATTATCAACCCCTGCGCCATATTGCGCGATCAGACGCAGGTTTTCACCTGCACCTGCCAACAATGCGGCGTCAATCTGATCGGTAATCGTTGAAACAAGCACATCGGCGGTTTTCATCGCCTCCGCCAGCGCCTCTCGGCTCATCGGCTTATCATCATCGCGCAACGTCACGCTGAACAATTCACACAATCGAGTCTCTACAACATCGGGCAACCGTCGCGTCACAACAACACTTAAGCGTTTACCTGGCATGATCCGCACTCCCTTGCTTCCCAAATCACTCAGCTAATGTCAGGTTGCAAGATACGGACGCTAGGCACAAGAACCCAGCGCCACTTGAGTAGAAATAAAGGTCACAGGCAAATGTTTTCATGGGCAAAAACTCTCTGCGTCGCAGTTTTATGCGCCGGTGCAGCAAACGCACAAGAAACGAATGAGGCCCCCGCTGACGCAACCGACGTCGTCCTTGGGCCTGAAACCAACCTGCCCATGCCACGCTATGTTTCGCTCAAAGCGTCAGAGGCCAACGTGCGCCGAGGCCCGTCCCTCACCCACCGCATCGACTGGGTTTTCAAACGCCGCGACATGCCGCTGCAAGTTGTCGCCGAATACGGCCACTGGCGGCGCGTGATTGATCGCGACGGACAAGGTGGCTGGGTTCACTACACCATGCTGTCAGGTTCGCGTACCGTGATCATTGACGAAAACATGATGGCCCTGCGCACCCGTCCCGATGCAGGTGCACCCGAAAATGCCGTGCTTGAGGCGGGCGTTATCGCCAAACTCGACGAATGCAGCCTGACATGGTGCTGGCTGGAGGCTGGCGGCTATAAAGGCTGGGCACCCAAAGGCGTACTTTGGGGCGTCGAAGCTGACGAAGTCCGCGAGTAGGGCTTTCCCCGCGGCAACCATCCCGCTAAACCAGCGCCATGAACACGCAATCTGGAACCCGATTAAACCTCTCCGCAGGGCTGCTCTCTGTGACAGTTGCCCTTGTGTTGGTGATTGCCAAGCTTTGGGCGTTTGGCGAAACGGGATCGCTTTCTATTGCCGCCACACTAGCCGACAGCGCGATGGATTTGATGATGTCGCTTGGCGGACTTGTGGCCATCATCTATGCTGCCAAACCTGCCGACGACGATCACAACTTCGGACATACCTCTGCCGAAGACCTCGCAGCCCTCGGCCAATCCATCTTTATCCTGATTTCAGCGACCGTCATCGCCGTCGCCGCTATCTTGCGTCTTCTCGACAGGAACGTATCATTGCCCGAACGCGAGGCCAGCGGCATGGTCGTGATCGTATTTTCCATCGTCATCACCATCGCCTTGGTCCTGTGGCAACGGCGCGTCGCAAAGCAAACGGGCAACCGCGTTGTCGCCGCCGATAGCCTGCATTACTTGGGCGACCTGATCCCCAATGTCGGCGCGCTAATCGCGCTCTGGGCCTCTGCCAAATTCGGGATCGGCCAGATCGACAGCATTGTGGCCCTCGCTGCGGCCGCCCTACTCGCCTTTGGTGCCATGCGTATTGGCAAGGCCGCTTTTGACGCGCTGATGGACAGACAAGCCGACACCGGCATGATCGCAGGAATCGAAGACATCACCCGCGACTTTGAGGGCGTGCACGGATTCCACGATCTTAAAACCCGCGTTGCAGGCAGCCGCGTGTTTGTGAACCTGCACATCGAACTCGACGGCACTCAAACTCTCGAGGACGCTCACGCCATCGGTGCCGCCCTGCGCCGCGCCATCACCGAGGCCTATCCGCGCGCCGATGTGTTGATCCACAAAGATCCTGTTGGCGTCGAAAAACACCCCGACGATCAGCGTTAAATCGGTGCACGGGCGGTGCACACTTGGTGCACGCCCTGTGCATTGTCGTTTTTAGCTAGCAGTAGCCAATCCGCGCCCTTTCAAAAGCGCCGCGACACCGGGCAAACGACCACGGAACTTGACGTATAATTCCGCTGCATCAACCGACCCACCAGAGGACAAAACCGTGTCTTCCAGACGCTTCGCAAGCTCCACATCAAACGGGTTTCCAACCTCTTCAAATGCGGCAAATGCATCGGCATCCATCACCTCTGACCACATGTAGCTGTAGTAGCCACAAGAGTATCCATCGCTCGCGAAAACATGGGCGAAATGTGGGGTTGCGTGGCGCATCCGAATGGCGTGCGGCATCCCGATTTCCTCAAGGATTTCAGCCTGTTTCTGCATCGGATCGGCTGGCGGCGCGCCCTCATGAAAGCTCAAATCCACCAGCGCGGAGGCGACATATTCCACCGTCGAAAACCCCATATCATAGGTCGCAGCACCCAGCATACGGGTCAGCAATTCTTCCGGCATCGGCGCACCCGTTTCCGCATGCGTCGCGAACTCTGACAGCACCTCAGGCACCTCCAACCAATGTTCATATAGCTGGCTTGGAAGCTCCACAAAATCGCGCGCCACGGACGTGCCACTAATGCTTTCGTAAGTCACGTCAGATAACATCTGGTGCAGCGCATGCCCAAACTCATGAAACAACGTCCGCGCATCATCATAGGACAGCAACGCAGGCTGCCCCTCTTCAGGCTTTGCAAAGTTACAAACGTTAATAACATGGGGGCGAATGTCGCCTGCAAGCCGCTGTTGCGACCGCATCGCAGAGCACCAAGCGCCAGAGCGTTTTGACCCACGGGCGAAATAATCCCCAATGAAAACAGCGATATGCTCACCGTCACGGGTCACATTCCAGACCCGCACATCCGCGTGATATGTCGGTGCCTCGATCTCTTCAAAGGTTAACCCGAACAGGCGCGTGGAGCAGGCAAAAGCCGCCTCGATCATACGGTCAAGTTGCAGGTAGGGCTTCAATTCCGCCTCATCCAAATCGTGCAATTTCTTACGCTGCTTTTCGGAATAAAACCGCCAATCCCACGGCTCTAAAGGCCCGTCAAACCCGTCCGCATGCAGCAAACGTTCCAAGACTTTTGCGTCCGACAAGGCACTCGCTTTTGCAGGCTCCCAAACCTTCATCAACAGCTCGCGTACCGCCGCAGGTGTGCCTGCCATTTCCGTTTCTAACTTGTAATCGGCAAAGGTTGCATAGCCGAGCAAATTCGCCCGCTCCGCCCTGAGTTTTAAGATCTCGGCGGCAATCGCACGGTTATCCGTCTTGCCACCATTTGCCCCCCGCGCGGTCCAAGCCTCATAAGCTTTCTGACGCAAATCACGGCGCTCCGAGAATTGCAAAAACGGGACAATAAGAGAGCGAGACAGCGTGACAACAGGCCCGCCTGCATCCTTTTCCTTACCCGCAGACCGTGCTGTAGCAACCACAAAATCTGGTAAACCAGCAAGCCCGTCTTGATCCAATTTCATGAACCATTCCCGCTCATCCGCGAGCAAGTTCTGCGTAAATTCAGTCCCCAAAACCGACAGTCGCGATTTCACATCCCGCAACCGATCCGCATCCGCCCCAACCAACTGCGCACCAGAGCGCACAAACCCGCGCCGTGTTAGCATCAAAACCCGCGCCTGCTCATCCGTCAAATCAAGAGTATCACGTTGATTCCAAAGGGTTTCGACACGCTCAAACAATGCCGCATTGGCCGTAATCCACGACCCGTAAGCGCTTAGTTTCGGCGCAAAATCGCGCTGCAATGCCTCGCGTGCGGGGTTACTATCGGCCCCCGCCATCGCATAAAACGCGCCTAAGACGCGGCCCAGCTTGTCTTCGGCCAATTCCAAGGCCTCAACCGTATTGGCAAATGTCGCAGCCTCTGCGTTGCGAGTGATCGCGTTGATATTGGCCTTGGCGGCGTCTAATGCGGCGTCAACCGCAGGCGCAAAATCTGCGTCTGAAATCAAGGTAAAAGGCGGCAAATCAAACGGGGTGTCCCAGTCGGACAAGAGCGGATTGGTCATTGGAAAATCTCCTTTGACCATAACCTAAGCAGCCTCGCCAGATTGTGCCAGTGGTCAGCGGCCGCAAACCTGACAGTCGGCCCGCCGCTTCACAGAAATCACGCGGGTTTGCGCGTAAAGTGCGTCATAGATGAGCAACCGCCCGCGCAATCCCTCGCCCGCGCCAGTGATTTCTTTGATCGCCTCCAACGCCATCATAGACCCCACTACCCCTGGCAATGGCCCGATGACCCCCGCCTCGGCACAGCTTGGCACAAGCGCGGGATCGGGGGCGGAGGGGAAGACGCACGCGTAGCAAGGTGCGTCATGTGCTGGGTCGAACAAACTTAGCTGACCCTCCCACTGTGTCAGTGCGCCAGAAATCAGCAGTTTACCCAGTGAAACGCAGGCCGCGTTAACCAAATATCGGGTCTCAAAATTGTCAGTGCCATCGAGGATTAAATCGTAGTCTGCGAAGAGCTCCGCTGCGATTTCCGCCGTCAGCCTGCGGTGATAAGGACGCACAGTGATATGCGGGTTTTGCGCGGTCATCACGTCGGCGGCTGACATCACTTTTGGCGCACCAATCTGGTCATATGTGTGGATCACCTGCCGTTGTAGGTTGGCGTTTTCGACCAGATCATCGTCGATTACTCCGATTGTACCGACACCTGCAGCGGCAAGATATTGTAACGCAGGCGCGCCAAGACCACCTGCACCAACCACCAAAACCTTTGCATTTCTCAACGCCTTTTGCCCCTGCCCACCCACTTCGCGCAGCATGATGTGGCGAGCGTAGCGGTCGAGCTCCACGTCAGAGAAACCCGCTTTTGGCGCGGAGACTTCTGGTGTTTTTATCCTTTTTTTCAGCTTGTTAAGCAGATACTTGTAACCAAATGCAATCGCGATCAATGACATGACGAACGGCCAAAGTCGCGCGTCACCTCCCGTTGCTTCGCGCAATGTGTTGCCTTCGGGCAGCAAGATTTGCGCGAGATTTACGAGCAGCAGCAAAATGCCGATCATGATCCAACGAGCACGGCGTGGTGTGCCCATCGCGGCCCCGATGCCCCACAGGGCAGCGGCCATCGTCAACACGACCATCATGTGCCAGTAGACCCAAATCCGCTCGCGCCGCGCCGGGTTTCGTCGAGGGTTTCAACTAGCGTAAATTCAGCTTGGATCACAGGCGCCACGACCATTTGTGCGACGCGCATGCCATGGGTCACTTCAAAATTAGCATCGCCCAGATTGATCAAAATCACGCCAACTGGCCCGCGATAATCACTATCGATTGTGCCGGGTGCGTTGACCATGCTGATGCCATGTTTGAGTGCGAGTCCAGAGCGGGGTCTGATCTGGACCTCGTAGCCTTGGGCGATCGCCATGCACAGACCCGTGGGGATCAACGCGCGGGCATTTGGGGCGAGAGTGACGCCGCCGTGGTCTGCAAAGTTCGCGCAAAGATCGGCGCCAGCCGCACCCGTCGTCTCGTATTTCGGCAAGGGCAAGGAGTGATCCGCGCCCTCGGCCCACTTCAATTTCACGATCATTTTATCGCCTCGACCAGCTTTTGCGCCAAGCGCTGTGCGACCGCATCTTTGCCCATGCGCGGCCAGTCTTCAGAGCCATCTGCGATGATCAAAGTGACATCATTCTCTGTGCCCCCCATGATCCCCGTTGCTGGCGACACGTCATTGGCCACGATCCAATCGCAGCCTTTGCGCAGGCGTTTTGCGGTCGCATTCGCGATCACATCGTCGGTCTCGGCTGCGAAACCGATCACAAGCCCGGGGCGGCCTTTTTTAAGCTTGGACACCGTGGCGAGGATGTCAGGGTTTTCGGCGAATTCGAGGGTTGGCAGACCGTTGCCGTCTTTCTTAATTTTCGATGGCCCTGCGTTTTCTACGCGCCAATCAGCGACGGCCGCAGCAAAAACGGCGGCGTCGGACGCTGGCGCCTCCATCACGGCGGTGAGCATTTCGGCGGCGGTTTGCACCTTGATCACGCGCACGCCATTTGGCGGCGGCACATCCGCAGGACCAGTCACGAATGTCACGTCCGCGCCCAATGCAGCCAGCGCTTTTGCAATCGCCGTGCCTTGGGCACCAGAGGAGCGGTTTGCGATGTAACGGACGGGATCAATCGGCTCGTGGGTAGGCCCCGAGGTGACAAGAATGTGCTTGCCCTTGAGTGGGCCGCCTGAGAGAGCCGCGTCGATTGCATCAACGATTTCCAGTGGTTCCGCCAAGCGTCCATAGCCATATTCGCCGCAAGCCATGTCACCCTCGTTGGGTCCAACAAACAAAACACCGTCAGATTTAAGGGTCGCCAGATTGCGTTGCGTCGCGGGATGTTCCCACATGCGCACATTCATCGAAGGCGCGACGAGCACGCGTTTATCGGTTGCCAGCAAGAGGGTCGAGGCCAGATCATTGGCCAATCCACCCGCCATCTTCGCCATTAAATCTGCCGTTCCGGGAGCTACGACGATGAGGTCAGCGGACCGCGACAGCTCGATATGACCCATCTCGGCTTCGGACGTGAGGTCAAAGAGATCTGAATAAATCTTTTCACCCGCAAGCGCAGAAACACTGAGCGGCGTCACAAATTCAGCGCCTGACTTGGTCAAAACGGGCGTCACGAAGGCACCACGTTCGCGCAGACGCCGGATCAAATCCAGCGACTTAAACGCGGCAATCCCACCGCCAATAATCAAGAGTATACGCTTGTCAGCCAACATGTTTCTGCCTTTCGGTAACTTGCCCCGACACTAGGGCAGAAGTTACCGAAAAGACAATGTCAGACGTCATTGTAGAAATGTCATAACTTCAGGGCCGACAGATTCGAGACTACGGCGCATTTTTGAAAATGCAGCGGCCTCTAGCTGGCGGACGCGCTCTTTGCTCAGGCCAAGCTCGCCGCCGAGGCTTTCGAGTGTGCGAGGATCGTCACGCAATTTGCGTTCACGCACGATGAAGCGCTCACGCTCTGATAGGGTCGAAAAGGCACTCGTCAGCCATTGGCGCAGAGTTGCGTTGTCATGACTATTGGTCACAATTTCATCGGCTTGCGGGCTGTCGTCCTCAAGCGCATCAACCCAAGACCGCCCCTCATCCTCGGATGATTGTGTGGCGTCGAGCGAGAAATCAGAGCCCGAAAGTCGGCCATCCATCATCTGCACGTCGTGGATTGGAACGCCAAGCTCAGCGGCGATCATTTCGTGCAAAACGTGGGTTTCAAGTGGCGCGCCTGCTTCTCGTTCTATCCGCGCTTGCACGCGGCGCATGTTGAAAAACAACGATTTCTGCGAAGATGTTGAGCCTGTCCGCACAAGAGAAAAGTCACGCATTACGTAGTCTTGGATCGACGCCTTGATCCACCAAACCGCATAGGTCGAAAAACGCACACCGCGGTCTGGGTCAAATTTGTCAGCAGCTTTCATGAGGCCGACGGATGCTTCTTGGATCAGGTCGCTCATCGGCGCGCCATAGCGGCGGAATTTGGACGCCATCGAGATCGCAAGTCGCATGTAAGCCGTGATCAGGCGGTGCAAGGCCTCCTCGTCACGCTGGTCGCGCCACGCATAGGCGAGCGCCAATTCCGTTTCCGCGTCAAGCATTTCTGCTTTCATTGCTTTCCGAGAAAACCCTTGATCCGTTGTCGCGATTCCCATGACAAATTCCTCTGGCTTGTTTACCGATTTTAACGTGCTAGTTACTTATCTTACGTCCTCGTTCTGCAATTGGATCACTCTGCGGTCATGAATAATTTACCTACCCTTTCACTGGTCATTGGTGGTGCTGCGAGCGGCAAGTCGCGGTTTGCGGAATCCCTTTGCGTGCAAAGTGCGCGGCCCAAGGTTTATGTGGCGACTGCCCAGATTTACGATGATGAGATGGCGCAAAAGGTTGTCTCTCATCTGGCCCAACGCGGTGAGGATTGGCGGACAATTGAGACGCCAGTTGATGTGGCATCGGCTTTGGAGACGGCCTGTTCAGATAATGTTGTTCTGCTCGATTGTGCGACGCTTTGGTTGACCAATGTGATCTTGGGAGAGCATGATTTGGAGGCCGAAACGGCCAAGCTATTGTCCGCGATTTCGTCCTGCCCTGCCCCCATCGTGATTGTGTCCAATGAGGTCGGGCAAGGGATCGTGCCTGACAATGCGCTGTCCCGAAAGTTTCGCAATGCGCAAGGACAATTGAACCAGACTTTGGCCGCGCAGGCGGGGTTGGTTGTGGTCGTGATGGCGGGGCTACCACTGGCGCTTAAAGGGACAATTCCGCAATGACGCGGCTCTGGTTGATCCGCCACGGACCGACCCATGCAAAGGGTATGGTGGGCTGGACGGATTTGCCTGCGGACCTGTCTGATACGGCACAAATTGCGCGTTTGAGAGCCGCTTTGCCTGACGCGCCTGTCGTCTCGTCCGATCTGTTGCGGGCGGTGCAAACGGGTGATGTGTTGACGCCAGTCTCGCGTTTGCCTCACGACCCCCAATTGCGCGAAATTAACTTTGGCGATTGGGAGAATTTAACGTTTTCCCAAGTCGAGCTGGGCGCGCCTGATCATATCCGCGCCTATTATGAAATCCCTGGAGATATTGCTCCACCGAATGGCGAAAGTTGGAACGCTGTTTGTGCGCGAGTGAATGCTGCGATGGACGGCTATGTGGCGCGAGGCCACGCAGATTTGATCGTTGTCGCGCATTACGGCGTCGTTTTAAGCCAAGTGCAAAGAACTTTGAAAATAACGCCTTACGCCGCATTTGCGCAGCGGATTGAGAACCTGTCGCTGACGCAGATCACGGTTGAGAATGGTGATTGGCGGGCCGAGATTATCAATCACAATCCGTGATGATCATGCGCATTTATTGTCGTTGGCGTGATGATGTTTGCCAGTCTAGGCTGACGACACATATTATGAAATGAGCCCAAAATCATGACCTATCAACTCTACCTCGGAAACCGTCTTTATTTTAGCTGGTCGATTGCAGCCTATCTGATGTTTAACCGTTTCGGGCTAGAGGATCAGGTCAAAACCACCATCTTCCGCCCTGAAAGTGAAGCCGCCCTGCGCCCGATGTTGGCCGATTTAGCACCAGCGCGCACCCTTCCAACGGCCATAACCCCTGAGGGTGCGATCTTAAATGACAGCATGGCGATTGCCGAAGAACTGGCGAGCCGTCATCCTGAGATTGCCTTCTGGCCTGCTGATCCCTTGGCGCGTGGCACGGCGCGGGCCTTGGCCAACGAAATGCATTCGTCCTTTGGAGGGCTGCGTGGAAAATGGCCTGTGAATTTGCGCACGGAGTTTGCGACGGTTGCGCCGCCAGAGGATATCGTGGCGGAGCTAAACCGACTGGAGGAAATCTGGACACACGCTCGAAAAGTGACGGGTGTTGCTGGCCCATGGCTTTGTGGTGACTACTCTCTTGTCGATGCCATTTACGCCCCCATGGCGACGCGGCTCGCGACCTATGGCTTCGATACCCGCCCAACGACCAAGGCCTATGTTGCGGCGCATTTGGCTGATCCTGCGTTGCGCCGTTGGCGGGCGATGGGGCTAGCCAACGAGGCTAAATTGCCCGCGTTTGAAATGCCTTTTGAAGAGGTATCTTGGCGCGGCCCCTCGCCGATGAAAGCGATTGCGGTGGATGCAGGCACGCCTGAAAATAACGTCTGCCCTTATTCTGGCAAAGAGATCACGCATATGCTTGAACTGGATGGGCGGATATTTGGCTTTTGCAACGCTTTTTGCCGCGACAAGACCTTGGCAGACCCTGAGGCTTGGCCAAAATTCATGGCGTTACTCTAACACTGTTAACCTTTCTTAAACCGAAAGCCGCTACCCGTTAACCATAAGTTGAAACGGGGGCGGCATGACGGCGCTGGCATATACGGTTGCTTTTGAAGGGATCGAGGCGCGGATGGTCGAGGTGCAATGCGCCGTGGCACCGGGCATTCCTGCGTTTTCAATCGTGGGCCTGCCAGACAAGGCGGTGTCGGAAGCGCGTGAACGCGTGCGTTCCGCCCTGTCATCGATGGCGATTGCATTGCCGTCCAAGCGGATAACGATTAATTTGTCGCCTGCTGACCTCCCCAAAATCGGATCGCATTTTGACCTGCCCATCGCGGTTGCATTGCTGGCTGCGCTAGAAATTATCCCCGCCGATGACGCCGAAAAAACTGTGGCCTTGGGCGAGTTATCCTTGAACGGGAATTTGGTTCCTGTGCTTGGCGCATTGCCTGCCGCGATGGCCGCTGCATCCGAGGATCGCACGCTGCTTTGTCCATATGCCTGCGGGCCAGAGGCCGCTTGGGTCGGTACCGCGAATGTGATCGCGGCCCGCACTTTGGCCGATGTCATTCGCCATTATAACGGCCAATCCGTGATCGCACCCTCAAGACCCGGAGAGGTGACGCAAGCCGCCCAAGCGCGTGATCTGTCGGAGGTGAAGGGTCAAGAGCGTGCAAAACGGGCGATTGAGATCGCGGCGGCGGGGCGACATCATCTGTTGATGGTCGGCTCTCCTGGATCGGGGAAGTCAATGCTAGCTGCCCGCATTCCAGGAATTTTGCCACCTTTGACGCCATCAGAAGCCTTAGAAACGTCGATGATCCATTCAGTGTCTGGCTTGCTCGATGAGGGCGGAATTAGCCGCGAACGCCCGTTTCGCGAACCGCATCACACGGCCTCGATGGCTGCAATTGTCGGTGGCGGGCGTGGCGCGAAACCGGGGGAAATCAGTCTGACGCATAATGGTGTTTTGTTCATGGACGAATTTCCAGAGTTCCCGCGAACGGTTTTGGAAACCCTGCGCCAGCCAATTGAGACGGGCGAAGTCGTGGTTGCCCGCGCCAATGCCCATGTGAAATACCCCTGCCGCTTTATGCTTGTGGCCGCTGCAAACCCTTGTAAATGCGGTTATTTAACTGATCCTGCGCGGGCTTGCTCAAGGGCACCAATCTGTGGCGAGGATTATATGGGGCGGATTTCGGGGCCACTCATGGACCGCTTTGACTTGCGGGTCGAAGTGCCACCTGTGGCCTTTACCGATCTGGATTTACCGCAAGATGGAGAGAGTTCAGAGGTGGTGCGGGACCGCGTGAAAATGGCGCGAGCCGCGCAAGCGACCCGTTATGCAGACGTCACGCATGTGCGGGTGAATGCCGATGCGGAGGGCAAGGTTTTGGAGGATTTTGCGACGCCAGATGCCGAAGGACGTGCCTTGCTTACACGGGTTGCAGAACGCTTTGGACTGTCGGCACGGGGCTATCACCGCGTGCTACGGGTGGCGCGAACGATTGCGGATTTGGATGGAGAGGCGGACGTACGACAGCCCCATGTGGCCGAAGCGGTGAGCTACCGCTTGGCCATGTCGAAAGAGGTTTGAACGAAGGGAGCGATGTCTTGTAGTGCAAGGCGGGCTTCGGGTAACCAGCCATCCAGAATTTGGAAGACATGTAAGGCAGA
>DFSO01000093.1:21486-21911 GCA_002378665.1 Loktanella sp. UBA3435
AACTTGGATGAGGACAGGCGGCGGCTTGTCATAAGAGGCAAATAGTGGCGAGGCACGAGGGTCATCACGCGCGGCATCCCCAAGACAAATGTTAACCACATCTTCCAATCGTTCGACAGGAAGCATCGCGTCTTTTGATTTATACAATGACGCCCCCGACATCGTAAGATCGGTCCAAGGCGAGATTGCGAAGGCACCTGCAGGCTTAACCCCCTTCATGTTGAGATAAGACAACAATGCCAGCATAAGCCCGCCACCTGCACTATCACCACCGAGGATGATATCGTGAGGATCGTAGCCGCGCCGAACAAGGTGGTCCCACGCCTCACGTGCGTCGTCGAAGGCCACGGGAAATGGGGCTTCCTGCAATAGACGGTAATGAAGGGCGCAAATGTGGACACCTGAGAGTTTGGAAATCCTCCCGA
>DFSO01000093.1:22208-51133 GCA_002378665.1 Loktanella sp. UBA3435
GTAGAGAATTACTTTTCTTGGGGTAGGATTTCCAACGGATAACCAATTCAGCCTAATGCCACTTGAGCTTTCGGTTAGGTGGCACAGGAATGGAGGTACCTTAAAGCACAGTTTTGCTGTGTGCTCGAGGCTTTGCTGCGCCAACTTGGGCGTTGTCGTTCGCAATAGCGCCCGCCGTGCAAAAAGGCGGGAGCAAAAGGTTGCCAGTCTGAGACGAAAGCTCTGGGCCATTTACGCCCGTCTGGCCTCGATCGCTTCCCAAATTTTCGCAGCGATATTGGTGCCGTCGAAACGTTCAAGTTCCTGAATGCCCGTCGGAGAGGTCACGTTGATTTCTGTGAGCCAGTTGCCGATCACGTCGATTCCAACAAAAACTTGGCCCTTTTCGCGCAGAAGCGGACCGATAGCCGCGCAGATTTCGCGGTCGCGGTCAGTCAGTGCAACTTTTTCTGGACGGCCGCCCACGTGCATGTTGGAGCGTGTTTCGCCCTTGGCAGGCACGCGGTTGATCGCGCCGACGGGTTCACCGTCAACGAGGATCACGCGTTTATCGCCCTTGGCCACGTCAGGAAGGAACTTTTGCATAATCAGCGGCTCGCGGTTGATGCCAGAGAACAGCTCGTGCAGGGACGCAAGATTGCCGTCGCCTTTGGAAAGTTTGAACACACCTGCGCCGCCGTTGCCGTAAAGCGGCTTAAGGATCACATCGCCATGTTTGGCGCGGAAGGATTTTAGGGTTTCCAGATCACGGGCGATCATTGTGGGAGGGGTCAGGTCCGGGAAGTTCAGAACCAGCAGTTTTTCAGGGTAGTTGCGCACCCAGAACGGATCATTCACGACAAGCGTTTTGGGGTGGATCATGTCGAGGATATGGGTCGTTGTGATGTAGCCCATATCAAACGGTGGGTCTTGGCGCAGCCAGACAACGTCGAAGGTCGAGAGATCGACCTCTTGCTCTTCGCCAAGGGTGAAGTGGTTGCCTTCGACCCGCTGGACAGTCAGCGGCCAACCGCGTGCGGTGACCTTGCCCTCTTGGTAGGCGAGCTTATCGGGCGTGTAGTAGAACAGGGAATGCCCGCGCGATTGTGCCTCTTCAGCGATCCGAAATGTGCTGTCGGCGTTGATATTGATCGGACCGATCGGGTCCATTTGGATGGCAACTTTCAACGACATGTCAGACCTCGGGTTAAAGCAGTGTTGCTTTGATACATGGCGCAGGTCAGCCCTTTGTTCAACGGGTCACGCCTCTCCGAAGGCATTTTCTATGATTTTGACCTGCCCCTGCCCATTGACCATTGCGAGATCAAAGCGGACGTCGGTGAGCATCCCTTTGGGTTCGTCTGCGAGGAATTCAGTTGATGCCGCGATGAGCCTGTCCATTTGTTTGCGGCCAAGCCGTGTGGAGGCACGGGCGAAACTGGCGCTTTTCTTGACCTCGACAAAGACAACCTGCGGGCCGTTGCGGAAAATCAGATCGATTTCACCGCCCTGCCCGCGCCATCGGGTCGCCGCGACGATATGATCGCGTCGCTCGTAATCACGCGAGACGATGTCTTCGGCGGCAAGGCCCGCGTGATATGAAACCGTTCCTGTTATTCGTCTTCTCCAAGGCCCAGCGCCATTTGATAGACTTGGCGGCGCGGCAGGCCCATTGCGCCCGCGACCATCGTGGCCGCATCTTTCACGCGCATTGTTTTCATGGCTTCACGTAATGCTTCTGTCACATCCAACTCTGCTACATCCTGCGCCCCTTCGCGCCCGACAAGCACGACGAGTTCTCCTTTGACCGCGCGTCCGTCGTAGACCTCGCACAATTCATCCAGCGAGCCGCGCGTTGTTTCTTCGAACTTTTTGGTCAGCTCGCGGCAGACCACAGCCTGACGGTCGCCTCCCAGAACTTCGCGCAAGCTGTTTAACATATGACTAACGCGTTTGGGGCTTTCGTAGAATACAAGCGTGAACGGCGTGTCGCGCAGCATCGCAATTTCGGTTTCGCGCTGCACTTTTGCACTGGGTAGGAAGCCGACGAAAGCGAAGCGGTCGGTCGGCAGACCTGAGACGGTCAGCGCCGCGAGAACGGCAGAGGCTCCGGGGGCGGTGGTGACGGGCAGGCCTGCTGCAATGACAGCACGGCCCAGCTCGTAACCGGGATCCGCGACCAAAGGCGTGCCTGCCTCAGACACATAGGCCACAGATTGCCCTGCGGCGATGGCATCGACGAACCGTTTAGCGGCCCCGTCGCTGGTGTGATCGTGAAATGCCACAACCTGACGCCCATTCAACGGGACCCCGTGAATTTCCATCAATTTGCGGGCGGTCCGCGTATCCTCCGCCGCGATCAAAGAGGCGGAGGCGAGGATGTCGAGACCGCGCAATGTCATATCCCGCGCCGACCCGATCGGGGTCGCGACGAAATATAGACCAGCGGAGAGCGGCTTGGTCAAAAAATTCATAACTGGACCCTTGTGGTTGAAGCTATATTATGGTCCCCCAGAGATGACCCTTTGGACGGAGAATTATCCGCCGTTTGAAAAGGTCACGCCACCAAGAGGAAGTTTGCCCATGTTTGCCCGTTTATCCAGTGTCCGCAAGGCGGTAGCACGTATTTTTACATTTATGACCGTTGTCTGGCTTGCTGCCTGTGCCCCGACGGGAATCGTTTCGAACGGTAACAACACTGGTCAGAGTATCGACCCCAATGCACCCGCTCAGGTTGCGCTTCTTGTTCCAGGTGGGTCTGGCGCGGGTACGGATAGCCTTTTGGCCGCGAACCTCGAGAACGCCGCACGGCTCGCTATGTCGGACCTTAATGGCGTGAAAATTGACTTGCGGGTTTACAATACGGGTGCCGATCCGCAGCAAGCCGCCGCTGTCGCGACGCGCGCGGTTGATGATGGTGCAAAGATTATTCTTGGTCCACTTTTCGGAGAGGCCGCTAACGCAGCAGGGCTCGTTGTTGCGCCGCGCAACGTGAACGTCCTCGCATTCTCCAATAACCCTACGATTGCTGGCGGCAACGTCTTTGTCCTTGGTGCAACGTTTGGAAATACGGCCAACCGCCTCGTTGACTACTCAAAGCGCCAAGGCATTACGCGGTTCATGATTGTTTACGGTGACGATCTTCAGGGTCAGCTTGGCCGTGATGCCATCGCGAATGCGGTCCGTACGCAGGGTGCCCAAATCGCGGGCGCTGAAAGCTATGGCATGTCACAGCCGGGTATTCTGTCGGCAACGCCCCGTATTGCTGCCGCGACTAAAGCTGGCGGTGCTACGGGCGTATTCTTGACGGCTGGTATCAACGCTGATTTGCCAATCCTTGCGACGGCGTTGCCTGAGGCGGGAATTGATCCTGCTTCGACACGGTACATTGGTCTGACGCGCTGGAACGCGGCACCGCAGGCGCTGGCATTGCCTGGTCTTCAGGGCGGCTTATTTGCTGTGCCCGACCAAGGCATGTCTGGCCTTTTCGAAAGCCGCTTTAACGCAGCCTATGGCGCGCAACCGCACCCGTTGGCGGGCCTTGCCTATGATGGCATCGCTGCAATAGGTGCGCTTGTTGCTTCTGGCAATCCAAACGCGTTGACCAAGCAGGCCCTGACATCGCCACAAGGTTTCCAAGGTACTGCAGGCATTTTCCGCTTGCTGCCAAACGGCCTAAACGAGCGCGGCTTGGCTGTCGCGACCATTCGCAACAATCAGGTGGTAATCCTTGAACAAGCTCCAAGAAGCTTCGGCCGCGCTGGCCTCTGAGGCAACAATAAACAACGCGACAATTGACACGCCGGACGATCTTATTTGTCCGGCGTCGTCTATTTTTGACAATACCGCCGTTCGCGCCGCGCTGGTTGAGGCCATAGGCCAATCAACTGACGCACGCGATGTTCGCGCCGCGAGCGTGGCGACATTGGCAATGGCCCAGAAAACGGGCCGCCTTGCCATTCAGGCCGCGTTTGAGGCCGACCCGTTTAACGCCCGCGCCACGACCCGCGCTTATAGTTACTTGACTGACCAGATGGTCCATGAGGTGCTTTATGTGGCCACTGCCAAATTGCATCCTTTGCCAAACCCGACCGAGGGCGAACGCATTTCGCTGATTGCGGTTGGTGGTTATGGACGCGGGGAAATGGCCCCGCAATCCGATGTCGACCTGCTGTTCCTGACCCCTTACAAGATCACACCGTGGGCCGAGAGCGTCATTGAATCGATGCTCTACATTTTGTGGGATCTGAAGTTAAAGGTTGGTCACGCCAGCCGCACGATCAAAGATTGTATTAGGCTTGCCCGCGAAGATTACACGATCCGCACGTCTTTGGTCGAATATCGCTTTCTTGCGGGTGATGAGGCTTTGTCCAAACAATTGGGCCGCAGGCTTTGGTCTGAACTGTTCAAATCCACGGCAGCCGAGTTTATCGAGGCCAAGCTAGAAGAGCGCGCCGAACGCCATCGCAAGCAAGGCGGACAGCGTTACGTGGTTGAGCCGAACGTCAAGGAAGGCAAAGGCGGCTTGCGCGATTTGCAGTCGCTTTACTGGATCGGCAAATATGTGAACGGGGTCAAACAGGCCTCTGAACTGGTGGACCGCAAGGTTTTCACCGCAGAAGAATACGCGACCTTTAAGAAGGCCGAGGATTTCCTGTGGGCGGTGCGCTGCCATTTGCATTTGATCACGGGTCGCCCGTCAGATCAGTTGACCTTTGACCTTCAGGTCGAAGTGGCGGTCAAGATGGGGTATGAAGACGGGCGCGGACGTCGCGCCGTGGAATACTTCATGCAGGATTATTTCCGCAGAGCCACACAAGTGGGCGAGCTTACCCGCGTGTTTTTGACCGCGCAGGAGGCGAGCTTTACAAAAGCCGAACCCGTTTTGACCCGCCTTTTCAGCCGCCGTAAAAAGGCAAAGCCGCCCTATGCGATCCATCAGAACCGATTGACCGTTGCAGACGTCAAAACGTTTTTGAGCGATCCCGTAAACCTGATCCAGATTTTTGAGGAAGCGCTTCGCACAGGCACGCTGTTGCACCCCGAGGCGATGCGCCTTTTGTCGGCGAATTTACATCTGGTTGACGAGCGAGTTCAAAACGACAAGGTCGCCAATCGGCATTTCCTTGATATCATGCTTAAGCACGGCAACCCTGAACGGGGTTTGCGACGGATGAACGAGCTTGGCTTATTGGGCGCGTTTATCCCCGATTTTGCCGCCATTGTCGCGATGATGCAGTTCAATATGTATCACCATTACACTGTGGACGAGCACACGATCCAATGTATCAGCCACCTGGCCCGTATCGAGCGTGAAGAGTTGATCGAGGAACTCCCTGTCGCTTCTTCGATCCTGAAACGCGGCGTGAACCGCAAGGTCCTTTATGTCGCAATGCTGTTGCACGATATCGGCAAGGGCCGCCCAGAGGATCACTCGATCCTGGGCGCACAGATTGCACGCCGTGTGGCCCCGCGCTTTGGCCTGACTAAAAAGGAATGCGAAACGGTTGAATGGCTGATCCGCAATCACTTGCTGTTGTCGGATGTGGCCCAAAAGCGGGATATTTCCGATCCCCGCACCGTGCGCGATTTTGCCAAGGCGATGAAATCCGTAGAGCGGCTTGACCTGCTGACCGTGTTGACCGTTTGCGATATTCGGGGCGTTGGTCCAGATACGTGGAACAACTGGAAAGCGGTGTTGATCCGCAACCTCTACAAGGCAACGCGCGATACGCTGGAGAACGGTGTCGAGGCCCTAAGCCGCGATACCCGCGAAGCAGAAGCCAAACGCCTATTGCGTGCTGAATTGGCAGATTGGGATGCGAAAGATTTGCGCACCGAGACGGGGCGGCATTACGGCCCGTATTGGCAGGGCCTACCGCTGGCGACCCATAAGGTCTTTGCATCGCTTTTGCGCGACGTGACCGATTCAGAGATTAGCATCGATCTGACGCTTGATGAGGACCGAGATGCGACGCGCGTTTGCCTTGCCATGGTTGACCATCCTGGATTGTTTAGCCGTATGACAGGTGCATTGGCGCTTGTCGGGGCTAACGTCGTGGACGCCCGTACCTATACGTCGAAAGATGGCTATGCGACGGCCGCATTCTGGGTGCAGGATGCCGACGGTCATCCCTACGAGGCCAGCCGCCTACCCCGTTTACAGCAAATGATCAGCCGCACTTTGAAGGGCGAAGTGATCGCCCGCGATGCTCTCAAAGATCGTGACAAGATCAAGAAGCGCGAGCGTGCCTTCCGTGTGCCGACGCATATCACCTTTGATAACGAAGGCTCGGAAATCTACACGATCATCGAGGTAGATACCCGCGACCGCCCCGCTTTGCTCTATGACCTCACGAGGACCCTTGCGCACAACCACGTTTATATCGCAAGTGCGGTCATTGCGACCTTTGGCGAACAAGTTGTCGATACGTTTTACGTCAAAGACATGGTGGGGCTGAAATTCCACTCCGAACACAAACGGGCCGTATTAGAACGTAAATTGCGCGATGCGATCACGCAGGGTGCCGAAAGGGCAACATCATGAAGCCAATCCGCCTTATGGCAGGGTTTTTCACCGTTGGAATTTGGACGCTTTTGAGCCGCCTGATGGGGTTTGTACGCGATATCATGATCGCGTCCTATCTGGGCACGGGGCCCGTTGCAGAGGCGTTTTTGGTGGCCTTTTCGCTGCCAAACCTGTTCCGCCGCTTCTTTGCCGAGGGCGCGTTCAACATGGCCTTTGTGCCTATGTTTTCCAAAAAGGTTGAGGCGGATGAAGGCGCATTGAAATTCGCGCAGGATGCTTTTGTCGGCATGACGTTTATTTTGACGATTTTTACGGTGTTGGGCATTATCTTTATGCCGCTTTTGGTGACGGCAATGGCGTTGGGCTTTATCGGTGATAGCCGTTTTGATCTGTCGGTTTACTATGGGCGCATCGCGTTCCCGTATATTTTGTTTATCTCGCTGTCGGCACTTTTGTCGGGTGTTTTGAACGCAACGGGCCGCTTTATGGCCGCCGCGGCTGCTCCGGTTTTCCTCAACATCATCTTTATCGGCTTTATGATTTTCGCCGCAGTGCTTTGGTCATTGAGCGAGACTGCAGGGCAGGAAATGGAAAACGCGCTCCATAACCACTTTGGCGAATGGCTGTCGATTGCGGTGCCTGTTGGCGGTGTTGTTCAGATGGCGATTGTTTGGATTGCGGCGGCGCGTGCGGGTTTCCCGATGAAGCTTGCCCGCCCCAAGATGACACCAGAACTAAAGCGTCTTTTGATGATTGCCGCCCCTGCCGCGCTTGCGGGTGGTGTGGTGCAGATCAACATTCTGGTCGGTCGTCAGGTTGCCAGCTATTTCGACGGTGCGGTTGCTTGGCTCAATTACGCGGACCGTCTGTACCAATTACCGCTCGGCGTTGTGGGGATAGCGATTGGTGTTGTGCTGCTGCCCGATCTGTCGCGCCGTCTGCGGGCCGATGATGTGGCAGGCGGGCGCGATGCGTTTAACCGTGCAAGCGAGTTAAGCCTTGCGCTCACCGTGCCTGCTACCGTGGCCTTGATGGTGATCCCGATTCCATTGGTGAGCGTGCTGTTTGAACGCGGGGAGTTTACATCCCAAGATACACTTTCAACGGCTTTAGCTGTCGCGGTCTACGGTTTAGGCTTGCCTGCGTTTGTCATGCAAAAGACCTTGCAGCCGCTCTACTTCGCCCGCGAAGATACCAAGCGCCCATTTTATTACGCGCTGGTTGCGATGCTGTTTAATGTGGTTTTGGCCGTGGGGCTGTCGCCTTACATTGGCTTTATCGCAGCCGCCCTTGGCACCACGATCACAGGCTGGGCGATGGCGCTGCAACTTTGGTGGGGCACGCGTGGCATGGGTGAAGCGGCACGGTTTGATCCGCGCTTCTGGTCGCGCCTGTGGCGTATCCTTGGCGCGTCGGCGGGTATGGGCGTAGCACTTGTCTTGGCAGAAGCCTTGCTATCGCCGCTCTTGTCTGGCGGAGCCGTACGTTACCTAGCGTTGCTCGCCCTCGTGATGGTCGGGATCGTCAGCTATTTCGGGATCGGCCAGATCATCGGCGCCTTCAAACTTGGGGAATTCCGCCGCGCGATGCGCCGTTAAGAGCGCTCGCGCAACTTCACCAGCAAAGCCGTCCAACCACCCGGCGCTGCGACCGTTGAGATGCCAAATCCAAAGGTAAAGCCTGCAAGTTCCGCGATCCAGACGGGGCTGCTGCCAAAGATAAGGCCGAACACCAATTGCAGTGCGAGCAAGAACCCGATGAGGCGAAAGGCCTGCAATTGGTTTTGGCCTGTCTGCCCAAGGCGTAGCCAGATCACGTAGGTATAAGCGCCAATCAGGCCGTAAACCGCAGGGTAAATTCCCAAAAGCGGCGTTGTGCCCCCGACAAAGAGGCCAAAGACGATTGCGCCAAAAATCAGCGATCCGACAAAGACCAGCAACACGGCCCCTGTCCGAAACACGTCGCCTACGAATTTCCCCAAAGCAAGCAAGAGAGCCGCTGCAAAGAGCGATTGGGTAAAGCTGCCATGCACAAAGCCGTAGGTCACAAAGCGCTTGATCACGTCAAAGCTAAAGTCACCGACGCTAAGAACGCGATCGAGAACGGCAGGCGAGAACCCGTAGTCTTGCATCGCCATCAACCGCCAGCCAACCGCAAGTGGCCCACCGACAAATCCAGCAGCCCCCATCGACAAAACCAACTCGACACCCACAACAATCAGGCAAAGCACGATCACGACAGGCGGGATCGGGTTTACAATAGGTTCATGATCCATGGGGTATCCTTCGGGATGGTTGAAGTTGACGGGTCTCTCTGGCATGGGTAAGCGACACTGACAGCAAATTCTAGTCCGGACATTTTGACCATGACCAACTCCGCCTTCACACCACGCGTTTTCTCTGGGATCAAGCCTTCGGGCGGTCTGCAACTTGGCAACTACCTTGGCGCGATCAAGCGATTTGTGGGGATGCAAGGCCAGATGGAGACGATCTATTGCGTTGTTGATATGCATGCGATCACGGTTTGGCAGGACCCTGCGGAACTGGCGAATGCGACGCGCGAAGTGGCGGCGGGCTATCTGGCCTCTGGCCTTGATCCGACAAAATCCATTCTATTTAACCAGTCGCAAGTCTCCGCCCACGCCGAGCTTGGCTGGATTTTCAACTGCGTGGCGCGTGTCGGTTGGATGAACCGCATGACCCAGTTCAAGGACAAAGCTGGCGATAACGCCGAAAAGCATTCTTTAGGGCTATATGCCTACCCTGCCCTGATGGCCGCTGACATTCTGCTTTATCACGCGACCCATGTGCCTGTGGGGGAAGACCAGAAACAGCACGTCGAACTGACCCGCGATATCGCGAAAAAGTTTAACCACGATTATAAGGTCGATTTCTTCCCTGAAACGACCCCTGTCATCGACGGTCCTGCGACCCGCGTGATGAACCTGCGCGACGGCACTAAGAAGATGTCGAAGTCAGGCGAGAGCGATATGGAACGCATCAACATGACCGATGATGCCGACAAGATCGCCAAGAAGTTCAAAAAGGCGAAATCAGACGCAGAGCCGTTGCCAGAAACGGTTGAGGGTTTAGCAGAGCGGCCAGAGGCGCGGAACCTTGTTGATATCTATGCCGCGCTGAATGACGTGACCCCTGCCGATGTGGTTGCGGAATATGCAGGCGCACAGTGGGGCCGCTTCAAGCCCGCGCTGGCGGATTTGGCCGTCGCAAAGCTTGCGCCGATCTCTGATGAAATGGCCCGCCTGATGGCTGATCCAGCCGAGATTGATCGCATCTTGGGCAATGGCTCTGCCCGTGCGCGTGAAATTGCAGAACCGATCCTGCGCAAGACCTATGACATCGTGGGCATGCTGCGCAGCTAACGGCGCAATTTCGCACCCTTTATGTTGAAACGCGCCAGTTATGTGCGCGTCTTTTAGCGGCTAAGTATATGCTTAGCGATAAAGGAGTTTATCATGTCTGCACCAGCAACACCTCAGATTGGGCACGTCCATCTGAAAGTATCAGACCTCGAAGCATCCATTGCGTTTTATCAAGGCATCTTGGGCTTTGACGTGCAGCAGCGAATGGGCAATCGCGCCGCGTTCTTAGGGGCGGGCGGGTATCATCACCACATTGGCCTGAACACATGGGAAAGCCTTGGAGCACCCCCGCCACCCGCGGGGCATACAGGGCTATATCACACCGCGTTTCTGTTTCCTGACCGCGCGTCCCTTGGCGCCATTATAAAACGCGTTTTGGACGTGGGCCTATCCCTTGACGGAGCCGCCGATCATGGGGTGAGCGAAGCGGTTTACCTGCGCGACCCTGACGAAAACGGTGTCGAGCTTTATGTGGACAGACCGCGATCCGAATGGCCGCGCAACGATGACGGCTCTCTCGCGATGGTCAACGCGCGGCTTGATGTCGCCGCTTTGGTGGCCCTCGCGTAAACAGTTGCCACAAGCCAGAGCTTGCGCCAATATCACCCCGAACAAAGGGGAAGATTATGCGTAAGTTTCTTGTGGTGCTCGATGATAGCCGTGAATGCCTGAACGCTATGCGCTTTGCCGCGATGCGCGCGGCGCATTCTGGCGGCGGTGTTGCCGTCTTGGCCGTTATCCCCCCAGATGAATTTAATCACTGGATCGGCGTGGGCGAGATTATGCGCGAAGAGGCCCGCGAGCGGATCGAAGTCCATTTCGAAGTTTTTGCCAAATGGATGCGCGATAAACAAAACGTCGACCCTGAACTGGTGATCCGCGAAGGCGAGCCGATGAAGGAAATCATGGCGCAGGTCATGGAAGACCCCGAAATCGGCGTGCTGGTTCTTGGAGCGGCAAGCGACAACAAAGGACCCGGTCCGCTTGTGACCGCGTTAAGTCGTCAAGCAGGCACTTTGCCGATACCTGTGACGATCGTTCCAGAGGATATCTCAAAGGAACGCCTCGAGGCGATCACCTAAACAACATCAGATTCGGGGAAATGAAGCGGCGGAAACGCCGCTTTTTTTGTGCTTGCTGCCAGGTGTTCGAGCATCTGCGATCACGGACGCTTGAGCCTTGCGAAATAAAGAAGAAAAATTCCAAAAGTATTGGTCGCGAAAAAAGTTCATTTGTGAACGACGGAAATAAACCCTTTTTGATTGACTGGTCAAAAACGGAAAATCCGTCCGACTTCTCATGCAGTCGCGCAGGGCCAATGTGCGGCGATAAACACAAGCCCCACCCGTTGCGGTCTACGCGGTTTTCAAGGGGTGAATCTGTTCACAAAGCAGTCTCTTTTTCGTGACCCCTCCCCCCCTTTTTCTTTGCGCCAAGTTGGCACATCTCTCAACCACCGACAGCGGCAACCGTCGCAATCGCAAACAAAACAACACCTTAGAAAGGTTACATCATGTCTATCAAGAACATCACACTTATCGCCGCTACACTTGCTGCAACTGCTGCATTCGCTTCTACTGCTTCCGCGGGCAACTACTTTGAAGCAGGCACAACAATCGACAACGGCCCAGTGCTTGAAGTTGGCTACGTCCACTCTGACGCTGACGGCATTCTCGCGGTCTACAACTACGCTGCAGGCGTTCAAGGCGCTTTGGTCGGCAAGACAGCGGTCAAGGCTGGTGCAAACCCAAGCGTTGAAATCGATGCAGACCACTTTGTTTCCGGCGATGTTATTGCCGTTTTGGAAGTGAATGGTCAGGCTGTTGCGACCAAGAACCTGACTCTCGCGCAATAAGCGACCCTACGGGCAGCACGCCTGAATATCGCGTTGGCCTTCCTCCCAGGGCCAACGCGTATACGTTTTAGAACCATTCCAAACCTTGACGTATGCCCGCTGCAGGCGCATATCTAGCATCTAGATAGAAAGGTTGATCCCATGTTCATCCAAACAGAATCCACGCCAAACCCTGCGACCCTCAAATTCCTGCCCGGTCAGACCGTGCTTGAAATGGGCACTGCTGATTTTCCGACACTTGAGGCAGGCCAAGCCTCCCCGCTTGCCAAGCGCATCTTTGCGACAGGCAGTGTGACGGGTGTTTTCTTTGGCAATGATTTTGTGACAGTCACTAAGGCCGAGGGCACTGAGTGGGATCACATCAAACCTGCGATCCTTGGCGCGATCATGGAGCATTACCAATCCGGTCAGGCTGTGATTGGCGAGAACCAGACGCCTGCCTCTGGCCATGCCGAGCATACGGGCGAAGACGGCGCGATTGTTGATCAGATCAAGGAACTGCTTGATACCCGCGTGCGCCCTGCGGTGGCCCAAGATGGCGGCGATATCACCTTCCACGGCTTTGACCGCGGCATTGTCTATTTGCACATGCAAGGCGCCTGTGCGGGCTGCCCGTCGTCGACACTGACCCTGAAAATGGGCATCGAGAACTTGCTGCGCCACTACATCCCCGAAGTGGTTGAAGTGCGCCCTGTCGCGGCCTGATCTATGGCCAAGATCGAAGTCGAAAACGTCAACGCCCCTGACCACAAAGTGAACCTGAACGCCGAAAAATACGGCGCGATGTTTGATGCGATGATGGCGGTGATTTCGTCCGAGCCGATGACCTATGCCGCGATCAAGGAAGGCGTTTTGCCGATCCTGAGCCAAGAGCATTTCCCCGAAGGAAAAACATCAGGCTGGTGGATCAAAGCGGTGCAGCTTGATTTGGAAGCCAAGGGTGTGGTGGTGCGACACAAATCGAAACCTCTGACGTGGTCCAAGGTGTGAAGTTAACAACGCCTAGAAAAATGACGAGAGCGTTTGAAAGGGGTGGTTATGACCCCAACATTCTCGCATTCGATACGTCAATGCCGCACTGTACGGGCACATTCTTTTCTGATTCGCCCCGCTATGAAATCACCGAACAAATCGCGCGAGGACAGGCCGAGCGGCTGATGCCAATGCTAGAGGCTGTTTTGGCGCACTCCAACGCCGATTGGAAAAGCCTCGACGTTATTGCGGTTGGGATTGGCCCCGGAAATTTCACAGGTATTCGGATTAGTGTCGCTGCGGCCCGAGGGCTTGGACTTGCGCTTGGCATTCCAGTCCTTGGCGTCTCGATGTTTGATACCTTGCGATATCATTTTGGGGTTGGGGACGGACCTTCCCAGATTGTGAGCCTTCCTGCACCGCGCGGACAGGCATATGTCCAGCATTTTAGAAATGGTAAGCCGACGGCAGAGCCAACAATTGTTGACCTCGAAAATTTGCCCAATGATTTGCAGTACCCCGTCAATACCGTGGTCATCGGTCATGCGGCTGAAAAACTATCTTTGGCAGGGCATGCAAGTAGTTGGATGGATGGCGCCGTCGAAAACGTAAGCTTGAACATTGCGAAATATGCAGATGCAAGTTGGAACTCCGCACATTTAGACGGTAAAATCTGGACACCAGAGCGCCCCGTTCCCCTCTACGTCCGAGCCGCAGACGCCGCCCCACCACGCGACGCGCCTCCCGTCATCCTACAATGACACCCGAGGCACTTGCCCAAACCCACGCCGCCGCTTTTACCGACCAGCGACCTTGGTCGGCGGATGAGTTTGCGAGCCTGCTGCCCCAAACGGGAGTGATTCTGTGTGGTGACGCGAAGTCATTTATCCTCGGGCGCGTGATTGTGGATGAGGCGGAGGTCTTGACCCTTGCAACGCACCCCGACCACCAGCGAAAAGGGTTGGCGCAGGCGGCACTTGCGCAGTTTTTGACACTTGCACGCAGTCAAGGGGCGGTGCGTGTATTTCTTGAGGTCGCGGAGCTTAATATACCCGCCAAAGCGCTCTATTTAAACAATAATTTCGAAATTATTGGTAATCGACCACGCTATTATGTGACCAAAGATGGCGGAAAAATCGGCGCTGACATCATGCAAATCAATCTCTAACGGGTGCTTTCCTGCAATTCGGCGCACAAAATCGATCTTTTCTTGACCGAATGGTCAAAGTTAATGCGCCCAATAAGAAAAACTGGTTGACCACAGCAGCCCAACAAGGCCTTATCTTGCAATGACCGATCTGAACTCGGCTCGGCTTTTCGGGGGGAAGGCAAGGTGCTCTCTCCTCTACAATCAAAGACCTGGGAGACTAACCTTATGACCCTTATGCATAAAATGCTTGGCGCGACTGCTGCTCTGGCACTTTCCGCCGGCGCTGCACTTGCTGATCCAGCAATCATTTTCGACCTTGGCGGCAAGTTCGACAAATCCTTTAACGAATCTGCATTCACTGGCGCACAGCGCTGGGCAGACGAGACAGGCGGCTCCTTCGACGAGGTTGAGCTTCAGTCTGACGCACAGCGTGAGCAGGCACTTCGCCGCTTTGCTGAGAACGGCAATAACCCAATCGTGATGGCTGGCTTTGCTTTCGCAACAGCACTTGAAGAAGTTGCTGGCGACTACCCAGACACAAAATTCACAATCATCGACATGGTTGTAGACGCGCCAAACGTCCGCTCCGTTGTATTCTCTGAAGAGCAGGGTTCTTACCTTGTTGGTATGGCTGCTGCATTGTCCTCCAAGACAGGCACAGTTGGCTTCATCGGCGGCATGGACATTCCACTGATCCGTAACTTTGCTTGTGGCTACGCACAGGGTGCAAAAGCGGCAAACGCAGATGTCACAGTGATCTCCAACATGACAGGCACAACACCTGCCGCTTGGAATGATCCGGTTAAGGGTTCCGAGCTGACATTGGCACAGAAATCCCAAGGCGCAGACGTTGTTTACGCAGCGGCTGGCGGCACAGGCGTTGGCGTTCTGCAAACAGCAGCAGACAATGAAATGCTTTCCATCGGCGTCGACAGCAACCAGAACTACCTGCACCCAGGAAAAGTGCTGACATCCATGATGAAGCGCGTCGATAACGCGGTTTATGATGCCTTCACAGCGGGCGCTGATCTGGAAACAGGCTTCAACGTGATGGGTCTTGCAAACGGTGGTGTTGGCTACGCAATGGACGACAACAACGCGGCATTGTTCACACCTGAAATGACCGCTGCAATCGAGGCTGCTCAGGCATCCATCATCGACGGCTCCATCGAAGTGCACAACTACAACTCCGACGAGACTTGCCCAGCGCTTGACTTCTAAGTCAAACAGCTAAGGCCGAAACATGGGGCCGCGCCGATTTCACGGTGCGGCCCCAATGCATTTAACCCAGACGCGGTGACCTGATATGACCCAAGCTCCAGCCATCGAACTCAAAGGTATCTCCAAGGCCTTTGGCCCTGTGCAAGCCAACAAGGATATCTCAATCCGCGTGATGCCCGGCACGATCCACGGCATTATCGGCGAGAATGGCGCGGGCAAATCAACGCTCATGTCGATCCTTTATGGGTTCTATAAGGCGGACAAAGGCGAGATTTTTATTGCGGGCAAAAAGGTCCAAATCCCTGACAGCCAAGCTGCGATTGCGGCGGGCATCGGGATGGTGTTCCAGCACTTTAAACTGGTCGAGAATTTCACAGTGCTTGAAAACGTGGTGCTTGGCGCCGAGGATAGCGGCCTATTGCGCCCCTCCCTTGCGCGTGCCCGCCGCGAGTTGAAAGCATTGGCAGATGAATACGGTTTGAACGTCGAGCCTGACGCCCTGATCGAAGATATCGGCGTGGGCATGCAGCAGCGGGTCGAGATTTTGAAAGCGCTTTATCGCAAAGCCGACATTCTGATCCTAGACGAACCGACAGGCGTGTTGACCCCTGCCGAGGCCGATCAGTTGTTCCGTATTCTTGAGCGCCTCAAAGCCGAAGGCAAAACCATCGTCCTCATCACCCACAAGCTGCGCGAAATCATGGATACGACAGATACAGTCAGCGTCATGCGCCGTGGCGAGATGACCGCGACCGTCAAGACATCCGAGACCGATCCAGCCCATCTTGCCGAATTGATGGTGGGCCGTAAGGTGCTGCTACGTGTCGAGAAAGCACCAGCCAAAGTTGGCGCGACAATCTTAGAGGTCAAAGACCTGAACGTGACCGACAACAAAGGCGTGCACCGCCTGAAGGGGATCAATTTCCACGTCAAAGCGGGCGAAATTCTTGGGATTGCCGGGGTGGCTGGTAACGGCCAATCCGAGCTGCTCGAGGTTCTGGGCGGTTATGAAAAGGGCACAGGCAGCATCACTGTCAACGGCCAAGCGATTGACCTCACCGGGGCTCATTCTGACGGGCAATCCCGCCGCGCCCGTGGCATTGCGCACGTCCCAGAGGACCGCCAGCGCGAGGGTCTGATCATGGATTACACCGCTTGGGAAAATACCGCGTTCGGGTATCACCACGACGCGAAATACCAGCGCGGCATCTTCATGGATAACGCGGCGATCAAGGCTGACACGGTTGAGAAAATGGAACGCTTTGACGTGCGCCCGCCTGACCCGAAACTGGCCGCCAAGAACTTCTCTGGTGGCAACCAGCAAAAAATCGTTCTGGCACGCGAAATCGAGCGGAACCCTGATCTTCTCCTGATCGGCCAACCGACACGGGGCGTCGATATCGGCGCAATTGAATTCATCCACCAGCAAATCGTAGCCCTGCGCGACCAAGGCAAAGCGATCCTCTTGGTGTCTGTCGAACTTGAAGAAATTCTGTCCCTGTCAGACCGCATCGCAGTGATGTTTGATGGCAAAATGATGGGCGAACGCCTACCGTCCGAGACGGACGAAAAAGAACTGGGCCTGATGATGGCCGGCATGACCAAAGGGGAGGCCGCGTAATGGATGTGATGCCAAAGTGGGCCGATGTTGTCCTTATTCCGCTAATCTCGCTGCTGCTTGCGGCGATCCTTTCGGCGCTGGTGATCTTGGCAATTGGCGAAAGCCCCATGAACGCGCTCAAGATCATGGTCGATGGTGCGCTCGGCTCGACCTACGGCTGGGGCTATACGCTTTACTACGCCACCAACTTCATCTTCACCGGTCTTGCGGTTTCGATCGCATTCCATGCGCGGATGTTCAACATCGGTGGCGAGGGTCAGGCGATGATCGGCGGGCTTGGCGTAGCGCTGGTCTGCATGTATGTCCCTTGGCCCCATTGGTCGCTGGCGTTGTTGGGCGGCACGGTTGCGGCGGCGTTGTTCGGTGCTGCATGGGCTGCGATCCCAGCATTCCTGCAAGCCAAACGCGGCAGCCACATCGTGATCACCACGATCATGTTCAATTTTATCGCGGCGGCTTTGCTGAACTATCTGCTCATTGGCGCGCTCAAGCCACAAGGGTCTATGGAGCCTGCGACGGGTAAATTTCCAGAGGCGACCCATCTGCCAAACCTGCATGATGTGCTGGGCTTTTTCGGGATCGAATTCTCGAAAGCTGCCCCCGCAAATATCACGTTCTTCGTGGCCATTTTGGCCTGCGTGGCGGTCTGGGCGCTGATCTGGCGCACCAAGCTCGGCTATGAAATCCGCGCATTTGGCCACTCTGAATCTGCGGCGAAATACGCCGGTATCAGCCCGACAAAGATCATCATGGTCTCGATGCTAATCTCAGGCGGCTTGGCAGGTATGATGGCGATCAACAACGTGCAGGGCGAGGCAGAACGTCTGGTTCTCAACGCAGTTGAAGGCGCAGGCTTCATCGGCATCGCCGTGGCCCTGATGGGGCGCAGTCATCCCTTTGGCGTCTTCCTCGCCGCGATCCTGTTCGGGTTCCTTTACCAAGGCGGCGCGGAACTCGCACTCTGGACCAAAATTCCCCGCGAAATGATCGTCGTGATCCAAGCGCTGGTGATCCTGTTCACAGGGGCGCTCGATAACATGGTGCGAATGCCGCTTGAGCGCGCCTTCCTTGCCGCAAAACGTCGTAACAAGGGGGCCGCGTAATGGATCTTCTCACACTCCTCCAAGTGCTCGACAGCACGATGCGCCTTGCGACCCCACTGCTGCTGGCCTGTCTGGCGGGTCTCTTCTCTGAGCGGGCAGGCATCTTTGACATCGGGCTTGAAGGCAAGATGTTGGCGGCGGCGTTCCTGTCGGCGGCGATTGCTTATACATCAGGGTCTGCTTGGCTTGGCCTTTTAGCAGGAATTGGCGCCTCGCTGGTTCTGTCGGGCATCCACGGGCTTGCGTCTATTACATTCCGTGGCAATCAACTGATCTCTGGGGTTGCGGTCAATTTCCTCGCGGCTGGACTGACGGTCGTTGTGGCGCAAAGCTGGTTCGGACAAGGCGGGCGCACACCACAACTCCAAGGTGCCGCGCGTTTTGATCCGATCACCCTGCCATTCGCAGATGCGATACGTGATGTGCCTGTGATCGGGCCGATTTATTACGAGCTTATCTCTGGCCATACCGCCCTTGTTTATATCGCCCTTCTGATGGTTCCTCTTTCTTGGTGGGTGCTTTATGCGACACGTTTTGGTCTGCGTCTTCGTGCCGTGGGTGAGAACCCAGCAGCTGTTGACACCGCAGGTGTTTCGGTCATCGGGTTACGCTATGCAGCCGTCGCTATTTGCGGCGTACTCTGCGGGATTGCGGGGGCTTATCTTGCGACGGCATTGCAAGCTGGCTTCGTGAAAGACATGAGCGCAGGACGCGGTTATATCGCCCTGGCTGCTTTGATCTTCGCCAAATGGCGGCCTTGGTATGCGCTTTATGCTTGCCTGTTGTTCGGCTTCTTGCAGGCACTTGCGCTGCGACCAGACGTCATCGAAGGCGCACTTGGGTTTAAAGTGAACGTGCAACTGCTTGACGTCCTGCCTTACATCCTGACCGTTATCATCCTCGCGGGCTTTGTGGGCAAAGCGATCCCGCCACGGGCTGGCGGCGAGCCATATGTTAAGGAACGCTAACAAAGGCACAGCTCTTTGGGGTCGAAATTTCCGTAAGTCAAAATTTTCGGCCCCAAGGGTTTGACATCAGACTCTGAAAGGTTTTTGGTGCTCAAAAGCGGCCACAAACTCTTGCCGGGATAGCTCATGCAAATTTACCTGCCCATCGCCGAGGTCTCGGTGAACGTCTTTCTATTATTCGGACTGGGTGGGCTCGTCGGTATTTTGTCTGGAATGTTTGGCGTGGGCGGCGGGTTCTTAATGACCCCGCTCCTCTTTTTCATAGGCATTCCACCAGCGGTCGCGGTTGCGACTGGCTCCAACCAAATTGTGGCTTCTTCTGTTTCTGGTCTGCTGGCGCACCTCAAACGCAAGACCGTTGACTTGAGGATGGGAACGGTTCTGCTGATCGGCGGGCTTTTTGGCGCGGCGATGGGCGTTGCGATATTCAACCACCTGCGCGCGCTTGGACAAGTCGATCTGCTGGTTCAACTTTGTTATGTTGTCTTCCTTGGTACAATTGGTGCCTTGATGCTTGTCGAAAGCCTGCGCGCCTTGCAGCGCGCGAAAAAGCCCGGCGCAAAAATCACGCGACGCAAACACGGCTGGGTCAGCACCCTGCCCTTCAAGATGAAGTTCCGTGTTTCGGGGCTCTATATCTCGGTCATTCCGCCACTTATGGTCGGTTGGGCTGTTGGCGTTCTCGCGGGCATCATGGGCGTTGGCGGCGGGTTTATCATGGTGCCCGCCATGATCTATATGCTCGGTATGCCCACAAAAGTCGTCATTGGCACATCGCTTTTCCAGATCATCTTTGTGGCGACTTTCACGACCCTTTCCCATGCAATCACCAATGAAACTGTGGATGTGGTCCTTGCGCTCTTCCTTCTCATCGGTGGCGTGATCGGGGCGCAGTTCGGCACTCGGATCGGCCTGAAAATGAAGGCCGAACAATTGCGCGTTCTTCTCGCAATTCTGGTGCTTGCGGTCTGTATAAAGCTTGGGCTTGATCTGCTGATCAAACCTACCGAAATTTACTCTATTGCGGTGGGGACGGTATGATGATGCGCCTCCTTTCCCTGCTGATATTACTCGCGGCACCTGCCTTTGCTGAAGAAGAAATCGTGCTGGGCCTCAGCCAAGACGAAGTGGCGATTACAGCGACGTTTGAGGGATCCGAAATCCTTGTTTTTGGCGCCATTCGACGTGATAGCCCACTGCCGTCTGGTCTACTTGGGGTCATCGTGACCGTGGCTGGACCCAACGTTCCCATTGTGGTGCGCCGAAAAGATCGACGGTTGGGAATTTGGGTCAATGTCGACGACGTGAAGATCGACGCGGCACCTTCATTCTATGCGGTTGCAACAAGTGCCCCTCTCAAGAAAATTTTGCGCGCCTCCGAAGATTTACACAACCGTATTTCTTTGCCGCAAGTTATCCGTGAAGTCGGGACCAACGTGCTTGATAGCCGCAGCTTTTCTCGCGCCTTGACGCGCATTCGCGAGGCGAATGACAGCTATCTGACACTTGAAGGCGCGGTTGACTTGTCCCGCGATACTTTGTTTGAAACCAGAATTGCGATGCCTGCAAATCTGACAGAGGGCTATTATAGTACGCGCATTTTCTTGACGCGTGACGGGAATGTTGTGGACAGCTACATGACCACAATTCCTGTTAAAAAGGTCGGGCTTGAGCGCTGGCTCTATAACCTCGCGCATCAACAAGCGGTTCTCTACGGGTTGATGTCGCTTGCGATTGCGGTCGCGGCGGGATGGTTGGCGTCTGCGGCTTTTGGCTTGCTACGCCGTTAATCGGCTTCGGGCGCGGTCAATTCCAAGGCCACGACAGGGACATCCAGATCGTCAACCGTCAGTGGGTTGCTTGGTCGCGCCAAACGGTTCCGCACGACCCATCGGAGCTGCGTTTCCGCCCGCGTGATCGCCACATAGGCAAGACGCTTCCACAACGGTTGACCCGCCTCGACGCGCCCCATCTTGGCTGCGATCTCGATGTCGGGTGCAAAGACTTGCACGGTGTCCCACTGGCTGCCCTGCGCCTTATGGATCGTCACAGCGGCGCCATGCAGAAACGTGGCCCCCATACGCGCGGCGAATGGGATAAAAGGTTCGGCGTCGCCCTCTTGCTCGATCTTCACAATAGAGGCGGCACTGACTTGTGGATCTTCGGCACCCATCACATGCAGACGCGAAAACCCGGGCTTACGGCCAGGTCCAAGGTAGATTACTTGGGCGCCCTTGATGAGGCCACGAGCCTCCAGATCAAGGCGCTTTTTGCGGTGCTTCATGGGCAATTCAATACCATCGCAAATCAACGGCTCGCCTGCTAGCAGTTCATCAATCGGCGCATCAAACGCTGTTCGGAACGCGTGGATCAGCTTGATCCGCGTCGCATTGCGCCACACCAAAACAGGGCTGCGGGCCATGAGATCGGCCTCAACACGCTGCGCCATCACCACCCGTTCATCGGTCGCTGCAGCCTCTGCAATCATCTTTTCAAAGGTATAGAAATCCAGCATCGGGTCGGCCAAGGCATGGGCCAGATCAAGGATCGGGTTGTCCGCATCTTGGCGGTGCACGCGACTCAACGACTTGACCTTTTCAGGCGGCATCGTCTCAAACACCATGCCGCCAGATGTTTGCACAGGAGGCAACTGTGCAGGATCGCCAAACAAGACCAAGGTCGGGAAAATCTCTTGCAGGTCGGCAAATTGCTTGGCGTCGAGCATCGAGCTTTCATCGACAAAACCGATGTCGAGCGCCTCTTCGCGGCGCTTCCAGCCCGTGATAAAATCGCTTCCGCGCAAGCCTGCTGCGGCCAATGCAGCAGGTACTGATTTGTGATTTTGAAAGCTTGCAAAGGCGCGATCCAAGGCGACGTCTGTCAGCCCTTCAATCTCTGGCCGCTCGCCTTGGCCCGCAAGCCACTCAGCAACTTTTTCATATTCAGGATCGTACACAGGTGTGTAAAGAATGCGGTGGATCGTCGTGGCAGGCACGCCGCGATTACGCAAAACCGACGCCGCTTTGTTCGTTGGTGCCAGAATAGCCAAGGTCCTGCGATCCTTGGTCTTTTTACCTTCCCAATCGCCCGAAACTACGGCGACACCCGCATCCTCCAACGCTTTGTAGATTTTCGCGAGCAACATTGTTTTGCCTGACCCTGCCTTGCCAATCACCGCCATGACAGACGGCGCATCGGCTTGCGGGGGGCTCAAAAGATCATCGGTCAGATCAACGCCAGCATGCCGCAGCATCGCCGCTACGGCATCCCATGCTTCTGCTTGGTCGTCTGAGAAAATTATTGGCGCGCTGCTCATGGCGGCGACACTATCTGGCCATACGCGGGGCTGCCAGAGCTTATGCCGCGATTGACCGCTTTATCGCATGGCCAAGGGAGCGCTTGAACCAATACTCCGACATGTCGGACGAAACGCCTGCGCGCCGTAACACCTTGGCACGGTCTGTATGTATGAACTGCCAAAGGCCAACGCTGATTTTGTCACGGCCCTCACCGCTGCTGCCCAAAACCTGCGGGGACGCGCCAATCATCTTATAAATCCGCACCATCCGCGCATCAAAGACACCCAGAAGATGGGTCAATTCAAACGCCCGCATCAATTCGCCACCTGCAAGCATCAGCGCCGCCGCAACATTGGCGCCAGCGCCTTTAGCGATACAGAAACGCGTGCATTCCCAAATGTGATCTGAACGGATATCCGCGCCGCCTAACAGTGTGGGGAAATGCTCATGCACCATCGTCCGCCCCGATGTGGGTAGAAACCGCATGGAGCCGCCGTGAGTCCCGTCCGGCATTTCCCAAATCACGTAGAGTGGGTTGAGGTCATCATATTGATCGCGCTCGAACCCAGCCGCATCCACTTGGACCTCCCATTTAAGACGGTCTCGGAATTGCGCGGCGTGGTCACGATGCATGCCGTCGCGTAATTTTGGGAAATTGGAGAGCGCATCTCCATTCAGATATCTTAGCAATTCGACGTTCCTTCCAACTGAACATTCAGTCAGAAGATTGTTGATAAACCCTAAGGGATTGCTATCTCTCCGTAGCCTTGCTGTAAGGCTTTGTTAATTCGCCGCTGCGTTTTTTTCGCTACGTCGTCCGGGCCAGTTTCCGTGCGCTGCACGTGACGCGCCACCGACAACGATCAATCCTTCGGCAAGTGCGCGTGCAACCGCATGTGTTGTGTTCAGCGCACCTAGCTTAAATCGCGCGCTCTCAATGTAGGCACGCAACGTATGTTCGGAAATTTCGAGCATGTCTGCGACCTGCCCGCGACTGTATCCCATCGCCAAAAACGTCAGCGTATCGATCTCTCGTGGAGACAACGCGCGAATTGGCTCTGGAGCGCGGTCCTTCTCCAGTTCCAACGCTTTTTGGTTCAAGAAATGCGCAATCAGAATCAAATCACGTTGGTTTTCGGCAGTGCACCGTGCCCAAGATTCATCATCGGTTGAGTGGGAAATGGAAAATAGGGCGAATTGGCCATTTGGCCCACGGATCGGTATCGAATATCCCTGATTTCCGACACCATGGTCAATTGCGTCTTTTCGAAATGCGCGTGCTGCGCGGTGTGACCAATCGAGGCGCTTCCAGTCAACGGGATGGAATTGTTGAGAACAGCCGAGGACAACAGGGTCGACCCTTAAATAATCCTGATCGATATAGTGCTGAACCCAAATCGGGTCATAAGTGCCATAGCCGTATTGTTCACCATCAGCGCTTACCCAATGGTAAACGACATGGTCGATTGCTAGCGTTTCGCGAAGTTCTTGAATAAGATCTTGGATTTTTTCAAGAGCGTCTGCTTCCTGCAGCTTGGACAAAAAAGGATCGAGTTTCAGCGCTTTCACCTCGCACCCCAAATGGTGCCCTTTCGGCCATCTCCGCTATCTCGACCTTTGCTACAAGTGCAGTTTCATCCAATTGAACAGCCAATAACGGCAGGTCGTTCTTTTGTGCAAATGTCCGTAGGTCAGCGAGCACGTCGATGATCCAATCATTTCCCATTACAAACCTCCAACAATTTCATTAACGAAGCGTTAACAACTTATAGTAGCATTCAACTTGTTAACTAAAAACTCACTCCTTTACCTCCCCCATTTATAGGGAATCCATATTTTTCAATGTGTTGAAATTATTCGATGCAAGAAAAATAAAAGGCGGTAGCAAATTTTTGCTACCGCCTTTCGCACCTTGGCCTCACAACTCTTTAACGCTGTGATTCGGCAATCGCGTCGTCAAAAGTCCGGATACCAGTTTTGGGGCTCTGAACCAGCACCGCCATATTGCCCGGCTTATGCTCGTTCTTGCGCATCTTTGTGTGTGCGGCAGGAATGTCCGCCCAAGTGAACACTTCGGACATGCAAGGATCCAAACGGCGCTCGACCATCAACTTGTTGGCGGAGGATGCCTGCTTGAGATGCGCAAAGTGGCTGCCCTGCAAACGCTTCTGGTGCATCCACATATAGCGCACGTCAAAGGTACAGTTGAAACCCGTGGTTCCCGCACAAATCACGACCATGCCGCCCTTTTTACAAACCAGTGAAGACACAGGGAACGTCGCCTCACCCGGATGCTCGAACACCATATCGACGTTGTTGCCCTTGCCGGTGATCTCCCAGATCGCTTTACCAAACTTACGCGCTTCCTTGAGCCAAGCATTGTACTCTGGCGTGTTGACCGTCGGCAGTTGGCCCCAGCAGTTAAAGTCTTTGCGGTTGATCACGCCCTTGGCGCCCAGCCCCATAACAAACTCGCGCTTGTCCTCTTCAGAAATCACGCCAATCGCATTGGCGCCCGCCGTGTTGATCAGTTGGATCGCATAGGACCCAAGACCACCTGACGCACCCCAAACCAGCACGTTTTGTCCGGGCTTCAGATCATGCGGTTCGTGGCCAAAAAGCATACGGTAAGCGGTCGCAAGCGTCAGAGTATAGCAGGCGCTTTCCTCCCACGTCAGATGCTGAGGGCGCGGCATAAGCTGTTGAGATTGCACGCAAGTAAACTGCGCGAAAGACCCGTCTGGGGTCTCATAACCCCAAATCCGCTGGCTTTCCGAGAACATCGGATCGCCGCCATTGCACTCCTCATCGTCGCCGTCATCCTGGTTGCAATGGATCACAACCTCGTCGCCAATTTTCCAGCGCTTAACCTTGTCGCCCACGGCCCAAACGATACCCGACGCATCAGACCCAGCGATATGATATTCCGCTTTATGCACGTCAAACGGGCTGATCGGGATACCAAGTCCAGCCCAAACGCCGTTGTAGTTCACGCCAGCCGCCATCACCATCACCAGCACTTCGTTGCTGTCAGGCTTCGGGCAATCTACAACCTCGATCTGGAACGCCTTCTCTGGCTCGCCGTGCCGTTCGCGACGGATCGTCCATGCATACATCTGCTCTGGCACATGGCCCAAAGGTGGCATTTCACCAACCTCATAAAGGTCCTTTTGCGGGGCGTCATAGGCGGCGATGGGTGTTTGTATATCTAGGGCCATTTCAGTCTCCTGAGGTAGAAATCAACATGGATTGCCGCAGTGCAGAATCGCGGCGTTTGATCATGGATAACTTTTCGCCAAGAAAGAATGCAACCCCAATTGAGACTATTTTGTAATTTAATTACCCAGCAGTTGCAGAAATTCCTGCTGCTGGTGCATCAAAGTGATGCTCAATTGACCGCGCATAATAAGAAACGAGATCAACCTCACTCGCCTTTACCGCAATTTTGGTGCCAGATTCGTCCAATGCGCCCCGCGCCCGCAGATCAGCCAAACCTGCAGCGACGGCTACTTTCGGATCACGGCGCGGTGCAGGAATGCCCCTTGCCTCTAGGTCGGCTTTCACTGCGGCCACCTGTGCGACCAAGGTATCCTCCGTGATAGGACCACCTTTTAACAAAAGACGCGCCACCAAAGGCACCGCCAGAACAGGCACCACATTGCGAATACGTTGCATCATCTCATTGGCCAAACCATCGGTAAAATCCCTCGATTGCCCCTGCGCAAACTCCGACAACTTCAACGGCGCGCCAAAACTAACAGCAGCCGTCCCGAATTTTTTGAACCGCCGCGTCACCCGCGCCCAAAGGTGATTCATCGTCCCCGACATGATCGTCCAAAGCGGTGGGCGGAACCTACGTTCGCCCGTTTTGTCCGCCTTAATCAAAAAACGATCCTCCAAAACGCGGTCATAATTCAACGCAACGGGCACAAAAACCACGTCACGCCCGCCTTCTTTATAACCTCCAACGATGTAGCTCAGCAGCCCAAGCTTCGGCACATCCACCGCGCCTGTGACGCTCAAACGGCCCTCAGGGAACACCGCTTGGCTGACGCCGCCGGCTGTTGCCATCTGCACATAGCGGGCCAAAACCTTACGATATAAGGCCCCACGCGACTTGCGACGGATAAAGTAGGCACCCATCGCACGGATCACCGAAGACAACGGCCAGACCCGCGCCCATTCGCCCACAGCATAGGAAAGCGCACCCGCACGCGCCGCCAAATAAGTCACCAACACGTAGTCCAAGTTGCTACGGTGGTTCATCACAAAGATCACGGTCGCATTGGGATCAAGTGCGGAGAGCTCCTCACGCTCGAACGCACCAAGCCTGATGCGATACAAAGATTTCGAGAGCCATTTCGACAACCGCGTCCCGATTGAAAAGTAAGCTGTTGCTGAAAACGACGGCACAATCTCGCGGGCATAAACGCGGGCCTTCTCAAAAGCGACGTCCTCAGGCACGCCCTCTTCAGCGGCATAATCTAGCACGGCTTTTGTGATTTCCGGATCATAGATCAAGCGCTGGATCATATCGTGCCGCCGCGCCAGCTTGAACGGCTCAATTGGCCTTTGCAGCCGCGTGTTCAAACGCGCAATCACCCGCTCGGCGCGTTTGCGGAAAAACCAACGTACGGATGGGAACAAAAAATGCGACGCAAATGTCACCGCCGCAAAGAGCAGGATCAGAGCAAAAGCCCAAAGCGGCATGGAAATCGTTTGCATCATCCCGCGACCCTGACAGGGAACACATCAGAGGTAAATCCTGTCATGCCGCAACGCAGCGAATTGACAACGCCAGAAAATGACCAATAATAGGATCAACGCGTAATTATATTGCGCAGAAAAATTTAAGGAGCCGCCTCATGTCGCAACCGCAGAAAGATCGCCCTTGGCTGTTTCGCACCTACGCTGGCCATTCCACAGCGAAGGCATCGAACGCACTGTACCGTGGCAACCTAGCCAAGGGTCAAACGGGTCTTTCCGTGGCTTTCGACCTACCGACGCAGACAGGATATGACAGCGACTACATTTTGGCAAAAGGCGAAGTCGGTAAAGTCGGCGTGCCCGTCAGCCATATGGGCGACATGCGTGCGCTGTTCAAAGATATCCCGCTGGAGCAAATGAACACGTCGATGACGATCAACGCGACAGCGCCTTGGCTGCTCTCGCTTTATATCGCCGTTGCCGAAGAGCAAGGCGCCGACGTCACCGCCCTGCAAGGCACCGTCCAAAACGACATCATCAAAGAATACCTCTCGCGCGGCACCTATATCTGTCCGCCCGAACCATCGTTGCGCATGATCACCGATGTCGCGGCCTATACGCGGCAGCATCTGCCCAAATGGAACCCGATGAACGTGTGCAGCTACCACCTGCAAGAGGCGGGTGCGACGCCAGAGGAAGAGCTCGCCTTCGCACTGGCCACAGCCACAGCCGTTCTCGATGATCTGCGCGGCAAGGTCCCTGCGGAAAACTTCCCCGAAATGGTTGGCCGCATCTCTTTCTTTGTCAACGCAGGCATCCGCTTTGTGACAGAGCTGTGTAAAATGCGCGCCTTCGTGGAACTTTGGGACGAAATCTGTGCGACGCGCTACGGCGTTGAAGACGCCAAATACCGCCGCTTCCGCTACGGCGTGCAGGTCAATTCGCTGGGCCTGACAGAGCAGCAGCCAGAGAATAACGTCTACCGCATCCTTCTCGAAACCCTTGCCGTGACCCTGTCCAAAAACGCCCGCGCTCGCGCCGTGCAACTGCCGGCATGGAACGAGGCGCTTGGCCTGCCCCGCCCATGGGACCAGCAATGGTCGCTGCGGATGCAACAAATCCTCGCCTATGAGACCGACCTTTTGGAATTCGACGACCTCTTTGACGGCAACCCTGCGATCGACCGCAAAGTGAACGCCCTCAAGGAAGGCGCACGCGCCGAACTGGCGCAAATCGACGGCATGGGCGGCGCGGTCAAGGCCATCGCCTATATGAAAGGTCGCCTTGTCGAGAGTAACGCCGCCCGCATCGCAGGCATAGAGAACGGCACAACAACCGTTGTCGGCGTGAACAAATGGACCACTGGCGAGCCCTCGCCGCTGACCGCTGGCGATGACGCGATCATGGTCGCCGATAAAGATGCTGAAGCCGATCAACTTCGCCGCCTCGCGCAATGGAAACGCGACCGCAACGGGGCGGACGTTGTCACCGCACTCAAAGACCTCGCCGCAGCCGCAAAAGACGGCACCAACATCATGGTCCCCTCTATCGCCTGCGCCCGCGCAGGTGTGACCACGGGCGAATGGGCCGACGTGATCCGTAGCGCCTTCGGCCAATACCGCGCCCCAACTGGCGTCAGCAAAAACCCATCGAACCGGACCGAAGGACTGGACGAGCTGCGTGAACAGGTCGATCTGGTCAGCCACGCCCTTGGTCGCCGCCTCAAATTCCTTGTCGGCAAACCGGGTCTCGACGGGCACTCCAACGGCGCCGAACAGATCGCAGCGCGCGCCCGCGATTGCGGCATGGATATCGCCTATGAAGGCATCCGCCTCACCCCGCAAGAAATTGTCGACGCAGCCGTTGCAGACGACGCGCATGTCATCGGCTTGTCGATCTTGTCAGGCTCACACATCCCGCTGATCGCCGATGTGATCGCAAAGCTCAAAGAGGCAGGCCTGTCCCACATCCCCGTCATCGCGGGCGGCATCATCCCAGAGGACGACGCAGCACGACTGCGCGAAATGGGGGTCGCGGCGGTCTATACGCCCAAAGACTTTGAGTTGAACAAAATCATGGGCGACATCATCACCCTCGTGGACCCACGTAAACTGGCGGCGGAGTGATCACTCCGCCAGT
>DFSO01000006.1 GCA_002378665.1 Loktanella sp. UBA3435
TCAAGACGTTGAGAGAAAATAACGTTTTGGCAGCACTTTAGCGCAGATATGGCTGTGATAGCTCAGCAAATTTCGCGGGCAGGGTTCCAGCAGGGCCGTAACACCAATCGCATTTTTGGCGAGATCAAAGGGCAATAGGTCGGAAAAGCGAATGCTGATTTCTTGTTTTTGCCTGAAATGATGTAAATGGGCGCGTCCACTGGAAAGCGCGGGCCTTGCGCACTTTGGTATAATGAAAGAACCTCAAACGTGAAAAAGCTAGGTCTTGATGGCACGGATATTCGCATCCTGAGCGCGGTCCAGCAGCATGGGCACCTGAGCAAAACACGTCTCGCCGAGCTTGTGAACCTGTCGCCGACACCGTGTTGGGCGCGTTTGGATCGGCTGAAAGCGGCGGGGTTCATCCGGGGTTTTCACGCCGAACTGGCATTGGAACGGATCGTTGATTTTACGCAAGTCGTGGTGACCGTCTCACTCAGCTCGCACCGAAAGTCAGAATTTGATCGCTTTGAAGGCTACATCCGAAAGTTGGACGAAGTGACCGATTGCATAGCGACGGGTGGCGGCATGGATTACGTGATGAAAACGGTGACGCCAAGCCTCGCTGCATTTCAGGTGCTTATGGACGAGATGTTGGCGGCAGAGCTTTCGATCGAACGTTACATGACCTACATCGCGACGCGGCAGGTCAAAACCAGCCAGCCAAATCTGGCGAAGTTAATCGCAAAATCAGCGAAATAGCCTGCAAAGACTGAACAGGCTGATCGCGACCCAAAAAACGGTCTGAACGGTCTTGTAGGCACGCAAAATCAGACCCGAATCCTCAGCGATTTCAAACTAAATCATCCGCAGGTTACATCACTTCACTGGCCTGTCAGGCCACCTGCAAAAGGCACGAAAACATGACACAAACAGACGACTTTGGCTTTGGCACACAGATCCGCAAATCACCTTATTTCGACGCAACTGTTCGTTGGGGCGCAAAGGGTTTTTCTGTTTACAATCATATGTATATCCCGCGCGATTTTGGTAATCCCGAGCAAAACTTCTGGAACCTCGTGAACGAGGCGATCCTGTGTGACGTCGCTGTTGAGCGCCAAGTCGAAATCACAGGACCAGATGCTGCCAAATTCGTGCAGACGCTAACTTGCCGTGATCTGTCAAAGATGGCCGTGGGCCAGTGCAAATACATCCTGATCACAAATGCGGAAGGCTGCATTCTCAACGATCCGATCCTGCTGCGTTTGGCTGAAAACCATTTCTGGATTTCACTGGCCGACAGCGACATCTTGCTTTGGGCGCAGGGCGTGGCCGTACATGCGGGCATGGACGTGCAGATTGGCGAGCCTGACGTGTCACCGCTTCAGCTTCAGGGGCCGAATTCAGGCTTGATCATGCAAGAGCTGTTCGGCGAAAGCATCATGGACCTCAAGTACTACTGGTTGCGCGAAGTTGAACTGGATGGCATCCCTATGATCGTGTCTCGCACGGGCTGGTCCAGCGAACTTGGCTATGAGCTCTATCTGCGTGACGGGTCAAAAGGCGACCAGCTTTGGGAGCGGATCATGGCGGCAGGCAAGAATCACGGCCTCAAGCCGGGTCACACGTCCTCGATCCGCCGTATCGAAGGCGGCATGCTGTCCTATCACGCCGACGCTGACAACAAAACGAACCCTTACGAGTTGGGCTTTGACCGCCTTGTGAACCTCGACATGGACGCGGACTTCATCGGCAAGGCAGCACTGACCCGCATCAAGGAAGAGGGCGCCAAGCGCAAGCAAATCGGCCTCATCATCGATTGCGATCCGCTGACAGGTCCGAACACGACCTTTTGGGCAATCAAGCAAGGTGGTGTAGAAATCGGCAAGGTGACATCGGCGGTTTACTCACCGCGCCTCAAGCAGAACATCGCGCTTGCGCTGGTTGCGGCAGATGCGGCGGTACTCGGTGCCGAAGTGGACGTCGTGACAAAGGCGGGCGTATCAAAAGCGACTGTCGTCGAGCGTCCGTTCTATGACCCGAAAAAGCAGATCGCAGCGGCGTAAAGTACCTGCACCTCACGCAGTGCGCATTGTCTTAGGAAAATGCGCACTGCAACACTGCTCATTTGAAAAGAGATCCTAATATGTCCGATCTATCCATCGAGCTGCATTGGCAGCGCGCCGAGCCCGAGTTTGCGACGGGCACCTATTCTAACGCACATACGGTGCAGATGAACCAAAACTACGACATTACCGTGGACTCTGCCCCCGATTGGGGCGGTGATCCTGCCAATACAAACCCCGAGCAGGCGCTGGCCTCTGCACTTTCAAGCTGCCACATGATGACGTTTCTTGCCTTGGCCGCAAAAGCAGGCTGGCCCGTGGCAAGCTATCACGACTACGCCGAAGCGCATCTAGGCAAGAACCCTAAGGGGCAAATGTCGGTGACGCAGATTGATCTGCATCCTGTGGTGCGCTTTGACACCGGGTTTTCCGTGACTGACGCGCAAATGGCCGAGATGCAGGATCGCGCACATCGGTATTGCTTTATTGCCAACACGCTTGCGGATAGTGTTGAAATCAACATCCGCTAAGTATCGCCAAAGGAGCAGCCCCATGACGTCGAGTGATATTCTCTTAAGTGACCTGAGCGAAGAGGGAATTCTGCGCCTCACGCTCAATGATGTGAAGCGACGCAATGCGCTGTCCGAGGCGATGCTCGGCGCACTTGGTGCAGCCTTTGACGCGGCGGGCAAGGACCCTGCTGTGCGTGTGATCGTCTTGGCTGCGAATGGCCCTGCGTTTTGCGCGGGCCACGATCTGAAAGAGATGACAGCAGGTCGCGCCAATGCAGATGGCGGTAAGGCGTATTTTGCCTCCGTGATGTCCATGTGTTCTGGCGTCATGCAGGGTATCGTCAATTGCCCCAAGCCAGTGATCGCCGAAGTCACAGGCATCGCGACAGCAGCAGGCTGTCAATTGGTCGCAAGCTGTGATCTGGCCATCGCCGCCGAGACCGCACAGTTCAGCACGCCCGGGGTTCACATCGGGCTTTTCTGTTCGACACCCATGGTTGCCCTATCGCGCAACGTGTCCAACAAACACGCGATGGAAATGCTGTTAACGGGCGATATGACCTCCGCCACGCGCGCCGCCGAAATCGGGCTGGTCAACCGCGTTGCATCCGAGGCCACGCTGCAAGACGCCACCACGGAAATGGCCCGCAAGATTGCGTCCAAATCCAGCATGACACTCGCCACTGGCAAACGCGCTTTTTATGCGCAGCGCGAGATGACCCTTACCGAGGCTTACGACTATGCCTCTGGGGTGATGGTCGACAACATGCTGGCCCATGATGCCGAAGAGGGCATTGGGGCGTTCATCGAAAAGCGTGCAGCCAAGTGGAAGGACGTCTAACATGAACCCTTACAACACCGATCTAGACCGCAACCCAGCAAACCACCAGCCACTGACGCCGCTCACGTTTCTGGAACGCGCAGCATCGGTTTTCCCCGACCATACGGCGATTATTCATGGGGCATTGCGCCGCAATTATGCAGACTTCTATGCTCGCTCGCGGCAGCTCGGCTCGGCTTTGACACAGCGCGGGATCACACGAGGCGACACCGTCTCGGCGATGCTGCCCAACACGCCTGCCATGCTGGAATGTCATTATGGCGTGCCCATGTGCGGCGGGGTTTTGCATTCGATCAACACGCGGCTTGATGCGGCGATCATCGCGTTCCAGCTTGATCACGCGATGTCCAAGATCCTGATCGTCGATGCGGAGTTCATGCCGCTGATGCAAGAGGCCTTGGCCTTGGCCACGGTCAAGCCGTTGGTGATCCAAGTTGACGACCCCGAATATGACGGCGCAAGGGCGGTCTTTGATGGGACCGATTACGAGGCATTTCTTGCAGATGGCGATCCTGCCTACGCTTGGCTAATGCCCGAAGACGAATGGGACGCGATCTCGATCAACTACACCTCTGGCACAACGGGTGATCCAAAGGGCGTCGTCTCGCACCACCGTGGCGCCTATCTTTTGGCGCAGGGCAATGCGCTGACCACTTCAATGTCCAAACATGCGGTCTACCTCTGGACCTTGCCGATGTTTCACTGCAACGGCTGGTGTTTTCCTTGGACCCTTTCCGCGATCATCGGCACCCATGTTTGCCTGCGCCAAGTCCGCGCCGCGCCAATCTGGAACGCCTTGGCCGATGAGAACGTCACACACCTTTGCGGTGCACCGATTGTCATGTCGTTGATGATTTCTGCACCCGCCGATCAGCAACGCACGCTTGATCATACCGTGCAATTCTTCACCGCTGCCGCCCCGCCACCAGAAAAGCTATTGGCGGACATGAAGACGGCTGGCTTTGACGTGACCCATCTTTACGGGCTGACCGAAACGTACGGCCCTGCGGTTGTGAACGACTGGCACGCAGACTGGTCGTCCCTGCCGCTTCCCGAACAAGCTCGCCTGAAATCACGCCAAGGTGTGCGTTATCTGCCGCTTGAAGGTCTTGATGTGCTTGACCCCGAAACGATGCAGCCCGTCCCGCGTGACGGTGCGACAATGGGCGAGGTCATGTTCCGCGGCAACGTCGTGATGAAGGGCTATTTCCGCAATCCCACCGCCACGCAAAAAGCGTTTGAGGGCGGCTGGTTCCATTCTGGTGATCTGGGCGTGATCCACCCCGACGGCTATATCCAGCTGAAAGACCGCTCCAAGGACATCATCATTTCAGGCGGTGAGAACATTTCCTCCATCGAAGTGGAAGAGGTGCTCTACAGCTATCCGGGTGTTGAGATTGCGGCGGTTGTTGCCATGCCACATGACAAATGGGGCGAAACGCCCTGCGCCTTTGTCGAGGCAACAGCAGGCCATGATATCGACACCGACGCGCTGCGCGTGTGGTGCCGTGAAAGGCTCGCCGCCTACAAGGTTCCGGGTAAGTTTGTGGTCACGACCATTCCCAGAACCTCAACTGGCAAGATCCAGAAATTCGTCCTGCGTGAGCGTACGAAGGAACTGGATTAGAAAATTTGAGCAAGGATGTCAAAACTGGGGTAAGCCCGTTTTGACATCCCGCAGGTGTCCTAATTGTTCTGGCGGCTTGGCTTTGCTGCCCCGATTACATCGCGACGAATTTCGCGGTGCTTTGGGGCATTTAGCGTGCCCTGCGCATTGTCGGGGCGTGCGAGGCGATGAAGGCTGCGCTTTTGCGTCAAACTAGACCGCTCTGCGCTGAACCATTGGCTCCAAAATTTTGTGGACAACGGCCCGCTTCACCCTTTGAATGATCTCGCAACGCCCGACCGTTTCCGTCGCTTGCCATTCAACTGAGGAGGCTCATATGCCCGAGATTCAAAACGACGAGACCGCCACAGGCAAACCGCTTCCGTCGCATGCAAAGGTGGCCGTGATCGGTGGCGGTGTGGTCGGCTGTTCGATCTTGTTTCACCTTGCGAAATTCGGCTGGAAGGATGTGGTGCTGCTGGAGCGCAACGAGTTGACATCAGGCTCTAGCTGGCACGCGGCAGGGCAAATCCATACGATTTCATCCGATCCGAACATCAGCCGCCTGCAAAGCTACACCATTGATCTTTATAAAGAGATTGAAGAATTGTCAGGCCATTCTGTGGGCCTGCACATCACAGGTGGGTTCTATGCGGCGTCCACAAAAGAATGGTATGACTACCTGAAACGCGAAAGGTCCAAGGCGCGCTATATGGGGCTTAACCAAGAGTTTATCAGCCCCAAAGAACTGGCCGAACGGCACCCGCTGATTGATCCCAAACACTATCACGCGGCGTTGTGGGATGACCAAGATGGCGACCTTGACCCGTCAGGCGCCACATACGCATTTGCTAAGGCGGCCCGCGTTTATGGCGCACAATATTTCACCCATTGTGGTGTGACAGCAATGTCCCAGCGCCCTGACGGCTCGTGGGATTTGACCACGCCAAAGGGGCAGATCAACGCCGAACAGATCGTCAACTGCGGTGGTCTTTGGGCGCGTGAGGTCGGCCATATGGCGGGCGTGCATTTGCCCGTACAACCGATGGAGCACCACTACCTGATCACCGACAAAATCCCCCTGATCGCAGAGCGGATGGAGACCATGGGCGAGGCAGGGCGTTTGCCCGCTGGCATCGACTACGAGGCGAATATCTACTTCCGCCAAGAACGCCAAGGCATGTTGCTTGGCACCTACGAGCCGAAGGGTACACCTTGGAAAATCGGCGGCACGCCTTGGTCCTTTGGGCACGAGTTGTTGCAGCCTGATCTTGACCGCATCGCCGACCGTCTGGAGATGTCGTTCGAGCGTATCCCCGCCATTGGCGAGGCGGGCATCAAGGATATGATCAACGGCCCCTTCACCTTTGGCCCCGATGGCAACCCGATGATTGGCCCTGTTCCGGGCATGAAGAATTACTGGGTCGCCGTGGGCGTCATGGCGGGCTTTTGTCAGGGCGGCGGTGTCGGGCTGACGATGGCCGAATGGATGATTGACGGAGAGCCTTCGATTGACGTTTGGGCGATGGATGTGGCGCGCTTTGGTGAATTTGCGACGCCTGATTGGGGCACGATCAAATCGACCGAGAATTACGAGCGGCGCTTTGTGATGACCTTCCCCAATGAGACCCTGCCAAAGGGACGGTTGCAAAAAACGACGGCGCTTTATGACCGACTGGTCGCGAAAGGTGCGCGGATGGGCCAAGGGTTTGGCCTTGAGAATGCGCTCTGGTTTGCCGACGGTCCCGACGACGCGCATGAATCACCCACCTTCGAGCGTAATCGTTCCCATGATTACGTCGCGCGCGAGGTCAAAGCGGTGCAAGAGGCCGTGGGTGGGATCGAGATCGCGAACTTCTCAAAGCACGAATTCAAAGGTGCAGGCGCACGCGCTTATCTGGACAAAACCTTAGCGGGCTATGTGCCAAAGGCGGGGCGTCTGGCGCTGACACCCATGTTGACACCAAAGGGCAAGCTTTACGGCGATCTGACCGTCGCCTGTCTGAATGACGACCACTTCATGCTGTTTGGATCGGGCGCGATGCAAGAGGCGCATCGTCGCTGGTTTGAAAAAGATTTGCCTGCTGATGTGACCTATAAAAATGCAAGCGGCGACTGGCACGGTATCGCATTGTCTGGCCCAAAATCTCGCGCGCTGCTGGCACGTATTACCCGCGATGATGTGTCCAACGAGGCGTTCAAATTCCACGATCTGCGCCAGACCTTTGTCGGCGACGTACCTGTCATTCTGAACCGCATCAGTTTCTCGGGCGAGCTTGGCTATGAAATCTACTGCAAGCCGCAATACCTGTTGCGTCTGGCCACAGCGATTGAGGATGCGGGCGCCGATCTGGGCTATCGCTGGTATGGCGCGCGGGCGTTGATGTCGATGCGTCTGGAGAAAGGCTGGGGCGTATGGACCCTCGAATTCCGCCCCGATTTTGATGCGGTCGCCAGTGGGATGGACGTCTTTATCAACTGGAAGAAAGACTTCGTCGGCAAAGAGGCGACCCAAGCCATCCGCGACGCAGGCCCTGCGCAAAAGCTGGTCACAATAACCATTGACGTGGACGGGATCGACGTCAGTAATGACGAGGCAATCCTGAAAGATGGTGCGGCTGTTGGTTATGTGTCCTCTGGCGGGTTTGGTCACAGGTCGGCGATGTCCATGGCGATGGGCTATGTCTCGGCCGAGAGCGCGGTGGCAGGCACAAAGTTGCAGGTCGAAATCTTGGGCAATTTCTATGACGCCAAAGTGCTTGGCGGGCCAATCTATGATCCAAACGGAGCCAACATGCGGTGTTAAGGACAGATTTATGACGGACAAACCCATCATCGTCATCGGCGCAGGGATGTGTGGAATCTCCACCGCCATCTGGCTGCAAAGGTCGGGGCATGCGGTCACGCTGATGGACAAGGGCGCTCCCGGCATGGGGGCGTCTTTTGGCAATGCGGGGCTTTTGGCTGGGTGGGCTGTCGCACCTGTAACATCGCCCACGCTCTGGCGGGACGCGCCGCGGCTTCTGCTCGACCCCAATAGCCCGCTGTTCATGAAGTGGGCGCATGTCCCAAAGATGCTGCCTTGGCTGGCGCAGTTTGTGTCGCATGCCAACGATGCCGCGACACGGCGCATCGTGTCACATTTGATCCCCCTCTTAAGCGACACCGTCGATCAGCATAAATCGCTGGTCCGAGGCACGGATTTGGAGCGCTGGGTCTGTGACAGTAAATTCAGTTTTGTCTATAAATCCAAGGCGCATTTTGAGGCGGATTCTTATGCGTGGAGCATGAAGAAACTCGCAGGCCTTAGCCCGCAAATCGTCACAGGGCGCGCGGTTCAAGACTGCGAACCGATCCTTGGCCCCGACATTCAGTGCTTGGCCGTGCTAGAAGGACAGGGTCACATCACAAATCCGGGGCAATACATCGCCGAGCTCGCGAAACACTTTGTTAAAAACGGCGGCACCCTTGTTCAGGCTCAGGTGCGTGATTTCATCAAAACGAATGGGCGTATATCGCAAATCGAAACCGATCAGGGCACGTTTGATTGCAGTCGCGCCGTGATCACGGCGGGTATCTGGTCAAAAGACCTGATGAAAAAGCTGGGCCTCAAAGTCCCGCTTGAGGCCGAACGCGGGTATCATGTGATCTTTGAAAATCCGTCACAAGTGCCGCGCAATCCGATGCTGGTCGTATCGGGAAAATTCGGTGTGAACCCGATGGAGATGGGGCTGCGCTGTGCGGGCACTGTTGAGCTTGGCGATCATCATGCAGGTCCCAGCAAGGCCCCGATTAAATTGCTAAGGCGACATGTAAAAGAAACGTTTCCTGACCTCATATATTCAGGCACGCAAGAATGGATGGGGTTCCGCCCTTCAACGCCTGATAGCCTGCCCTTGATCGGAGAACTCGGAAATACAGGCATCTACACTGGCTTTGGCCACCAACATGTTGGCCTTACGGCTGGCCCCAAAACAGGCCGCCTGATCGCCCAGATGATTGACGGCAATACCCCCAACGTCGATATGTCGCCCTATGCGCCCGCGCGCTACACCGCCTCGTGATTTTCAAATATCTTTGCAAATTCGCAAGGCGTCATAAAGTGCTGCGTGAATATTGCGCCCCGAAATCGCATCACCGAGCCGCGCCAGAAGAAACCCACCTTCCGCCTGTGTCGGTTTAAGCGGGTTTTGCCCCGCGACCATCGCGTCTTGATCAATCTGGCCAAGGTTGCACGAGTGCGCCTTAAGGTCGTGATACAGGGCATCCATTGGCGTTATGCCATGCTCGATTACAACATGGTCGACCACGTGAACCGATGTTTCACCCGTCAATACATGGCGCAACGTGACCTCTTTTCGGTTCCCCAATTGCGCCACCTTTTCGATGTCTTGAAAGCAGGTGAACGTGACCCCTTGGCTCGCAAGGTCGCGCAGGACAACGGCAGAGTTCGTGGGGCCAAGGTCATGTGCCGTCGCCCGATCAGGGCTGATATGGCGGACCGTGCAACCCAGTCGCGCCAAGACATCCGCGCAGACCAGCGCGGGGTGGTCGCCTGTTTCGTCAAACAACATCACCTCGCCGCTCAATCGCGCCGTGCCAGACAAGACGTCCCAGCTCGACGTGGTGAGAGCAGCGCCCTCAAAATCTGGCGCGTCAGGCCAGCCGCCGGTTGCGATAATCACAACGTCAGGGGCCTGATCCGTGATTTCATCCGTCTCCGCGAAAGTATTCAAACGGACATCCACACCAAGATGCGCGACCTCCGAGATCAGCCAATCCGCAACGCCCCAAATCTGGCGACGGGTCATGCCAGCGCTTGCCAGTTTGAGTTGCCCACCCAAACTGTCGCTTGCTTCGAACAAAACGACGTCGTGACCCCGCAACGCAGATATCCGTGCCGCTTCTAATCCCGCAGGGCCGCCACCGACGACCACGACTTTTTTGACAGTTTCTGCTTTCGTGATCAGATGCGGCATCTTGGCCTCGCGACCCGTCGCCGCGTTATGGCCACAGACCGCCGCCTTGCCTTGGTTCACGCGGTCCACGCAATAACCAAGGCCGACGCAGGGGCGAATGCGGTCGTCGTCACCACGGGCAAGCTTTGTGACCAAATATGGATCGGCCATATGGGCGCGGGTCATGCCGATCAGATCAACGTGCCCTTCGGCGACTGCATGGCGCGCAGTGGCGATATCAGCCACGCCGCCCGCATGAAAAATCGGTATATTAACGGCCCTGCGTATGCGTCCTGCCACCGTCAAATGGGGCGCAGAGGGCATCCCCATCGGCGGCACCCAGCCAGCCAAACCCAAATCGTCATAAGGCGCGCCCGCAAGGACATTCAGGAAATCAACGGCACCCGTTGCCGCAATCTTTCGGGCGATCTCGACACAGTCATCTGCATCCAGCCCACCCTTGGTCAACTCATCCCCCGTAACGCGCATTCCTAAAATCAGGTCAGGCCCAACGGCCTCGCGCACGGCCTCCAAAACCTGCATGGTCAGGCGCAAGCGGTTGTCGAGCGAGCCGCCGTAGTCGTCTTCACGCCTGTTGACGAGCGGCGACATAAACTGCCCCAGCAGATGTGAATGCGACAACAATTCAATTCCGTCAAAGCCGCCTTGCTGGCAACGCTTCGCCGCATCAGCAAACTGCGCAATAATGCGGTTGATATCCTCGGCCTCCATGGTCTTTGGAAACGACCGATGCGCCCGTTCGCGCGTGCCAGACGGTCCTGCGACAGGCAACCAATGCCCGTCATCCCACGCCGTTCTGCGCCCCATATGGGTGATCTGGCACATCACAGCCGCACCATGGGACCGCACACCATCCGTCAGCTTTTTGAACCACGCAATGATGCTGTCATCGCCTGCGTAAAGTTGTCCGAACACCGACGGGCTATCAGGGGCAATATTCGTTGATCCGCCAATAATCGTCAGGCCAATGCCGCCCTTCGCCTTTTCCTCATGATACAGACGATACCGATCCCGCGGATGCCCGCCTTCCTCATAAGACGGCGCATGGGCCGTGCTCATAATACGATTGCGCAGGGTGAGGTGGCGCAACTGAAACGGGTCGAGCAGGGGGTCGTTTTTCATGTCGTGGGGCGACCCGCGCTTATCGCTGCGCTTGAAAAGCACGCAAGACTTGGCGGGTTGTGGCAACCAGTGGATCGTGGGTTTCCTTGAGGATCGTCACGCGGTCAAAGCGGTCGGGGTCTGCGTTCACAGCCTCGCGCAAGGCTGCACCAAACGCCATGCGCAACTCGGTTCCGATGTTGAATTTGCACACAGATGAGGTTGTCGCGAGCAATTTGCGCTGCTCCACGGGCACACCTGATCCGCCGTGGATGACCAGCGGCACCGTCGTCACAGCTTCAATCGCGCGGATGCGCTCGATGTCGAGGCCGCCTTCTTTATCTTGCTGCAAATGCACGTTGCCCACAGAAATCGCCATCGCGTCAACGCCAGTTTCTTTTGCAAACTTGGCAGCTTCCGCAGGGTCCGTACCCGCCGAATTCTCACCACCAGAATAGCCGACAAAACCGATCTCGCCCTCGCAAGACACGCCCATCTTATGGGCTATCTCGGCAATCGCGGCTGTCTCGTCAATGTTTTCGTTCAGGGATTTGCGCGACCCGTCAAACATAATCGAGGTGAACCCGGACTCAAGCGCCTCGCGGCATTCCTCAACTGTATAACCATGATCCAAATGGGCCACGACAGGAACACTTGCCCCTTCGGCTAAGTATCTAAACATCTTGCCCAAAATCGGCAGCGGCGTATGCGCCCGACACCCTGGTCCTGCCTGCAAAATCACAGGGCACCCTTCGGCCTCGGCCGCCGCTACATAGGCGCGCATATCTTCCCAACCCAGCGTTACCAAACCCGCCACCGCATAGTTGCCCTTGAGCGCTGGCTGTAGCACCTCTGCCAATGTCACAAGGCTCATTTGAATTTCGCAATCATGTCTTTGATGCCGGGGATCGTTTCGATCTGCGCGGCATGTGTGGGTTGAAAATATTGGACCAAGCTACGTTGGCTTAAGCCGCCCAGAATAGTGAAGTAATACATCTCGTAACCGGGCATCACCGCACAGGGATGATAGCCAGAGGGGAGCAAAATCGTCGAGCGATCCATCAGTTGATACGCATCTCCGGGCTTGCCTTCTTCGTGCTGGATGATCTGAACGCCAGAGCCATGATTGGGGCGAAACCGGAAGTTATAGGTCTCGTCGTGGCGGGTCTCGATGATGTTACCAGCCGCGTCTTTGCGGTCCGTGTCATGCTTATGGGCAGGGAACCCGGACCAGCCGCCTTGACCAACTGTGAACAGTTCCGACACCAGCAAACGGCCAACCTTACCGTGATACTTCGTGCCCAAAATATGTTTAATCTTGCGGTGGGTTTTGGTGTCGTCAGAGCCGTATTGCACCTTGTCAATCTCGGCCACACGCACGTCAAACGGATCAAGGACTTTGTCGTACCGCGCACCCGCGATAAATGTCTCGGTGTCACGTACAGCAACAATCGTCACCTTCGCGCCGACAGGCACATAAACACCCTCAGGTTCGCCGTCCCAAACGTCCACGCCGCGGCTGCCCACGGCCTTAAACGACACGCCCTCAATCTCGACATCAACCGTGCCAGTCGCAGGCACAATGCAGGTCTCGTAGTTCGGCACTTGGTATTCAAACGCCTCGCCAGCCTTGAGCTTGACGATGTTGAAATAATTCAGCGGAACATTCGGATCATCCGCGTCGACGATCGGTTTGTTCTGATTGTCATGGGGTGCAATATGCATGGGATTTCCTTAGGTTACGTCTGTGGGGCCAGCGTGAGCGGCCAAGAATTTATCGAGATCGGCAGGGTAGGGCATCGCAGGCGCACAGCCCGGTTTTGCCACCACTATCGCCGCACAAGCAGAGCCGCGCAGTACGGCGGTTTTCAGGTCAAGGCCAGCCGCCAGAGACGACAACATCCCCGCCATAAAACTATCACCAGCGCCTGTGGGTTTGAGCGCTTCAACGGTGTAAATGCCTGTGCGCATCTCACCCTCGGCACTTATCGTTATCGCACCCTCAGCACCCATTTTGTAAACAACAATCGTGGCGGTTGAGGCGGCAAGTTCGCGGGCTTTATCTAGACCCTTCTCAATGCCACCCGCCATAAATCCGAACTCTTCGTCATTGCCGACGATCACGTCAGACATCGCAGCGGCGCGCGACAAAACTTCTTCGGCAACTTCCGCGGAAGGCCATGAGTAGGGGCGGTAGTCGACGTCGAAAATCACCGGCAGGCCAGCCGCGCGGGCCAGTTCAAACGCCCGAAATGCGGCTGTACGCGAAGGCTCGGCTGCAAACACCGTGCCAGCCGTGACCAGCGCACCAAAGCGGGAATAATCCACCGCCTCAACATCCGCGACGGTCATCTCAAAGTCAGCAGCCCCATTGCGATAGATCACCGACTGATGCCCCTGCACGCGGCTTTCATAAAGTGCGAGCGAATTGCGCGCCTCGCCGCCCACCGACTTCACGTAGGTCGCATCGACACCATAATGTGCGAGCTTATTGCGGCAAAACCGCCCCACGGCATCATCAGAAACGCAGGTCACAAGGGCGGCTTTCCCGCCCAGCTTCACAATCCCCGCTGCGATATTGGCCGATGATCCGCCCATATCGGCGGTGAAGTTATCCGCATCCTCGGTGGCTACGCCGTTGGCAGGAAACAGGTCCATGCCAACGCGGCCCACGACGACAAAATTGTTGGCCTTGATGCCTTCCATCACACGCCCTTCCGCTGCTTGGACCGGCTCGCCTCAATCTCGGCGTGCTTCTCGGCAACCTTGGCATGTTCGGTCACATGCGGCGTGCCGACCTCCCACCATGCGTGACCTTGGGTCGTCCAACCCTCGTAGGCGTCAACCTTCATCACGATCACAGATGTCTTATCGGCTGCCTTTGCGCGCTTAAACGCCTCGCCCAATTCCGCAGGGTTCGCGACAGTTTCAGCATTCGCACCCATCGACGCGGCATGCGCTTCGAAATCAACGGTGAACGGCGCAGGCACTGTCGGGCAATCGGCGATCAGGTTGTTAAAGCTCTCGTTGCCTGTGTTGTTTTGCAGCTTGTTAATCACCGCAAAGCCGCCGTTATCCAGCACGCAGATAATCAGCTTTTTACCCGTAAGTACCGACGAATAAATATCAGAGTTCATCAACAGATAAGACCCGTCACCCGTGAACACGATGGTGTCCTTCTCAGGCTCGCGCTCGGATTGCGCAATCCGCGCACCCCAGCCACCCGCGATCTCGTAACCCATGCAGGAAAAGCCGAATTCAACGTCCACAGTGCCAATATCCTTGGTCTGCCAATGCGCCGTGACCTCCGCAGGCAAACCACCCGCCGCTGCGACAACACGGTCGCGCGGATCACACAGATCGTTCACAACACGGATCGCTTGGGCATAAGAATTCGGGCCATTCGACGGGGTCGTGATCTCGTCCGTATAGGCCACCCACTTGACGCGCTCGGCCTTGGCAAAATCAACCCAAGTCGCAGGGGCCTTATAGTCACCCAAGGCGCTCAACGCGCCCAACGCCAGCTTGGCATCCCCCACAATCGGCATCGACAAATGCTTCACCGCATCATGGCGCGCGACGTTCAACCCGATGATCTTTGCGTCCTTTGCAAACGCCGTCCAAGACCCCGTCGTGAAATCCTGCAAACGCGTGCCAACAGCCAAAATCACATCGGCCTTTTCGGCCACAGCATTCGCACTATCGGATCCCGTCACACCCACTGGCCCGATATTGAGCGGATGGCCTTGCAGCATATTCGCACGGCCCGCAATCGTCTCGATCACAGGGATATCATGCGCCTCGGCAAAGGCAGTTAATTCAGCAACAGCACCCGAATACTGCACACCACCACCCGCGATAATCACAGGGCGCTTTGCTTTCTTCAGCAACGCCACCGCGTCAGAAATCTCCGCCACATCAGGCGATTGACGGCGAATGCGGTGCACGCGCTTTTCAAAGAAGCTTGCAGGATACTCAAACGTCCAGCCCTGCACATCTTGCGGCAAACCAATGAACGCAGGGCCGCAATCTGCAGGGTCCAGCATGGTAGCGAGGGCGGCAGGCAGCGATTGCAAAATTTGCGCAGGATGCGTGATGCGATCCCAGAACCGTGTGACCGCTTTAAACGCGTCATTCACACCCAAGGTCGGGTTCCCGTAATGCTCCAACTGCTGCAACACAGGGTCGGGCAGGCGGGTGATATAGGCATCACCGCACAGCATTAGCATCGGCAAACGGTTCGCATGGGCAAGGGCGGCGGACGTCAAAAGGTTCGCCGTACCTGGACCCGCACTCGCGGTGCAAAACATGAAACGCTGACGCAACCACTGCTTGGTATAGGCCGCAGCGGCGAATCCCATGCTCTGTTCGTTCTGCCCGCGATACAGCGGCAGAGTGTCGCGTACATCGTAAAGCGCCTCACCCAGACAAGTGACGTTGCCATGGCCGAAAATCCCGAAACCTCCGCCAAAAACCCGCATCTCTTCGCCATCTATCTCAATAAACTGATTGTTCAGATAGGAAATAATGGCTTGGGCCGTCGTCAATGTAATGGTGCGATCAGTCATCAGTTTTCTCTTTTCAGGAACGGGCGACACGCGATTGCGTCTTGCGCGGTTTCGAATCTCAGGATACTTATTTTGCAACCGGTTGCAAAGTGTATTTCGGGGCAGGGAGAAAAGCATGACCAAAATTGGGATCGGCATCGTTGGCGGCGGCTATATGGGCAAGGCACATGCGGTCGCCATGTCATCTGTCGGCGCGATCTTTAACACCGCGCTGCGTCCGCAGTTAGAGATGGTTTGTGCGACGAATCCTGCCTCTGCCGAGAAGTACCGCGCCGCTTTCGGGTTCAACCGCTGCACCGACGACTGGAACGTTCTCGTGAATGATCCCGCCGTTGAGGCCATCGTGATCGCCTCACCGCAAAACACCCACCGCGAAATCGCCGAAGCTGCGTTCAAGCTGAACAAGCCTGTGTTCTGCGAAAAGCCGCTCGGCGCCTCGCTCGCAGACAGCCGCGCGATGGTCGCGGCAGCGCAGGGCCAGATCAACATGACGGGCTTCAACTATATCCGCACGCCCGCCAGCCAGTTTGCACGCAAACTCATCGCTGACGGTGTGATCGGCGACATCACATGGTTTCGCGGCGAACATACCGAAGATTTTCTTGCCGACCCCGAAATGCCCGCAAACTGGCGCACAACAGGGGACGCAAACGGCACCATGGGCGATCTCGCACCCCATATGATTAACGCAGCTCTCGCGCTGATCGGCCCGATTGATAAACTCATCGCCGAGGTGGAAACCGTCCATAAAACACGCCCCCAAGGCACGGTCTCCAACGACGACCACGCCCAAATGATGTGCCGTTTCGCAAATGGCTGCATGGGGCAGATGTACTTTAGCCGTGTGGCCCATGGCCGCAAAATGGGCTACGCCTACGAGGTGACAGGGACCAAGGGTGCTATCCGTTTTGACCAAGAGGACCAAAACGCGATCTGGCTTTATACCGCAGACGAACCAGAGACCACGCGCGGTTTCCGCAAAATCCTCACAGGTCCTGCGCATCCTGATTACGAACCCTTCTGCCAAGGCCCTGGCCATGGTACGGGCTACCAAGATCAGATCATCATCGAGGCCAAGGATTTCCTTCACGCCATCGCAACCAATACCCCCGTCTGGCCAACCTTTGAGGATGGCATGGCGGTGAACCAAGTCGTCGCTGCAGCCCTTGCGTCGTCTCGCGTAAAAACTTGGATCGACGTTTCCTCCCTTTAATACCGTCCCGAAAGGCACAACACATGACTATCAAAATCGGCAACGCGCCTTGTTCTTGGGGCATCGAGTTTCCAAGCGACCCGTCTTACCCTGCATGGACGTCTGTGCTCGATCAGTGCGCAGGCGCTGGCTACAAAGGCATCGAACTTGGCCCCATCGGCTATATGCCAGAAGACCCTGCAATCTTGGCACCAGCCTTGGCAGAACGTGATCTTTCCATCATCGGCGGCGTCGTTTTCCGCGCCTTCCACGACCCTGCAAAATGGGACGACGTGATGGACGCATCCGTGCGGACCTGCAAAGCGCTCGTCGCACATGGCGCAGAGCACCTCGTGTTGATCGACAGCATCTCGCCGCGCCGCGCCCCAACCGCTGGCCGCGCTTACGAGGCCGAGCAGATGGACAAGGCCGAATGGACAACCTTCCGCGACCGTATCGCGACCATCGCAAAAATGGGCGCCGAAGAATACGGCCTCACCGTTGGCATCCACGCGCACGCCGCTGGCTTCATCGACTTTGAACCAGAGCTGGAGCGCCTCTTGAACGAAGTTGATGAGGACATCCTGAAAATCTGCTTCGACACAGGCCACCACTCCTATGCTGGCTTTGATCCTGTTGCCTTCATGAAGCGGAACATGCGCCGCATCAGCTACATGCACTTCAAAGACATCAACCCAGTCGTGAAAGCCGACGTCGTCGAGAACCGCACTGATTTCTACAAGGCTTGCGGGCAGGGGATCTTCTGCAACTTGGGCCAAGGCGACGTGGATTTCCCAGCCGTACGCAAGGTACTTCTCGACCACGGCTTTGAGGGTTGGTGCACGGTCGAGCAAGACTGCGACCCGTCAATGCCGGGCACACCTTTGGAAGACGCGCGCGCAAACCGCGAATACCTCCAGTCCATCGGATTTTGATTTTACGGTGCACGGGCGGTGCACGCTTGGTGCACGCCCTGTGCACATTGCTTTTTAGGAAAGTGAAGACACTATGACCAAACTGAAATGGGGCATGATCGGCGGCGGCGAAGGCAGCCAAATCGGGCCAGCACACCGCCTTGGCGCACAAGCCGACGCACGCTTTGAAATGGTTGCAGGCGCCCTCGATCACCGCGCCGATGCTGGCCGCGACTATGCGCAACGCCTTGGAATCGCTGCAGATCGCGCATATGGCGACTGGCAGGAAATGTTGAGCGGCGAGAAAGGTCGTGCGGACCGCGTCGACCTCGTCACCGTCGCCACACCCAACGCCACACACTTTGAAATCACCAAATCCTTCCTTGAGGCTGGTTTTAACGTGCTGTGCGAAAAGCCGATGACAATGACCGTGGAAGAGGGCGAGGAGATCGTCAAAGTCGTTGAAAAGACAGGTAAAATCTGCGCCGTGAACTACTGCTATTCCGCCTACCCCATGGTGCGCCAAGCCCGCGCCATGGTCCGCGCAGGCGAAATCGGCAAACCGCGCCTTGTGGTCACAAACTTTAGCCACGGCCACCACGGCGACGTAACCGACGCCGAAAACCCACGCGTGCGTTGGCGCTATGACCCTGCAATGGCTGGCGTTTCTGGCCAGTTCGCCGATTGCGGCATCCACGCGATGCACATGGCGAGCTTCATTTGCGACGATCAGGTCGAGACTCTCTCCGCCGATTTCGCCTCCACAATCCCAAGCCGCGTTCTCGAAGACGACGCGATGGTCAACTTCCGCATGACTGGCGGCACTGTCGGGCGCCTTTGGACATCGTCTGTCGCCATTGGTCGCCAACACGGTTTTGACATCCAAGTCTTTGGTGAAACTGGTGGATTCCGCTGGGCCTCCGAGCAGCCGAACCAGTTGATCTACACACCCGTCGGCGGTCGCACGCAGATCATCGAGAAGGGCGAGGGCGGGTTGCATGAAGATGCACAGCGCCTCAGCCGCGTATCAATCGCGCACCCAGAGGGTTTCCCGCTCGCCGTCGCAAACATCTATTGCGATCTGGCTGATGCGATTGCGGGCGAAGTCCGCGACGGTCTGCCAACAGCTTCTGACGGTGTTCGTTCCATGGCGGCTGTGCATACGGCTGTGGCTTCTGCCAAAGCGCAAGGCGCTTGGATGGATGCACGGCCCAGCATCTTTAAGTAAAGTCTACGGGCGCGGGCGTAATGTCCCGCGCTCAACCACATGGCACGGAAACAGCCGCGCCTCTGGATGACGCGCAGGATCGTTCAGCATCGCTTCCATCAATGCGACAGACGCCGTGATGATTTGCTTGATCGGCTGATGGATCGTGGTGAGGGCAATACTCTCCCAACTCGACATTTCCATATCGTTCAGGCCAATGATGCCGATATCTTCTGGCACCGACAGGCCCGCATCCTTAATCGCACTGAGCACGCCAATCGACAAAACATCATCGCCGCAGAAATACGCCTCTGCATGGCCAGCCTTTAACAATCGCACCATCTCGGCGCGGCCCGCTTGGAACGAATAAGCCTCTGCATAAGAGTGTGTCTGTATCATACCCGCATGCTTTGCAATCTCATCGCGAAAGCCTTCAAATCGGTCTTGGGTCGATGTCGCCGATTTTGGACCGCCTAGGAAGGCCACCTCTTTATATCCACGTGCAATCAGCTCAATCGCCGCCGCGCGCCCTGCGGCCACGTTATCAATACCAACAACATGCACGTCAGGATTACTGGCATAGCGACCAAAGGTGTTAACCACGGGGATACGCTTATCGCGGAAGGCTTTGGAAAATGCGGGGGGGAGAGTAGAAGAGGCAACGATCACGCCGTCCACGGAATATTGCGTAAGCATCTGCACCGAATGCTCCGGATCGGTCTCATCACTCAGGTTCACCAGCAGGGGACGCAATCCGCAATCCTGAAGACCACGCGTGAACAGATCAAACACCTCTAAAAAGATAGGGTTGTGAAAGTTGTTAGATACGAGCCCAATCAGCTTGGTCCGCCGTGTGGTCAAACTACGGGCCAATAGGTTGGGACTATATCCTAACTCTTCTGCGGCTTTCTCGACCTTCTGACGCATCTTCGGCGAAACGGACGCCCCATCGGTAAAAGCCCGCGAAACGGCAGAGCGCGAAACACCAGCGCGTTTTGCTACATCTTTCAGGGTGGGCGTCATACGGGGGGTAGTCCTCACTCTAGCGTTGTCATCTGGCTTACCGGATCATCGGAACCGCCGCACGCCTAAATACCGCATGTGTTGCAACCGGATGCAAGAATATACAGCAAGGCGGTGTCACAGCTTTGGCGCTGAAATGGTGCACGCGCTGTGCACGCCCTGTGTACGGGCGATGCATAGCGCATTTGGGTCCATTGCCTCACACCATCCCGCGCTGTGATACTAAGTATATAGTATCGGTGAGGCACGATTTGCCCGTGATTGATTCCTTCTGGAGGGATTCTAACGCCTATTCGCAGTGATTCATTCGAATGCGGGGCAGGGCAGGGGGTGACTCGTCTGATTTGGTTCATAAAACGGGTCGGGAAAGGGGGGGATAGGCAAAAACTCGCAAACTATGATTGGCGCATACCCCTTAAAAATAAGGGCCATCGTTGGATTTTTGATAAAATGACAAATTCATCAAAAAAGGGGTTGCGGGTCCCAG
>DFSO01000041.1:0-31184 GCA_002378665.1 Loktanella sp. UBA3435
TATCGTCATCTCAATTGAAAGCGCTTTGAAACCTGATGAACCTAAAACAGCTCTCCTCCGCCCTTGGGCTTAGCCAGACAACCGTCAGCCGCGCGCTGAACGGTTATCCCGAGGTGTCAGAGGCCACGCGGATCAAGGTTGAGCTTGCAGCCAAGCAGCATAACTACAACCCCTCGTCTCGGGCCAAGGGGCTTGCCACCGGCAAGGCTTTGGCAATCGGCCACGTTATCCCCGTCTCGACCAAACACGAAATGGTGAACCCGATCTTTGGCGATTTTATCGCCGGCGCTGGCGAGGCCTATTCGCGCAATGGCTATGAAATGGTCCTGTCAATCGTTGACGACCAGAACGAGGAATCGATCTATCGCGGCCTGAAATCACGCCGCGCCGTAGACGGTGTTGTGGTGCACGGCCCGACCCTCAACGACCCACGCATTCCGCTCCTCAATGAAATAGGCCTGCCATTTGTCGTGCACGGCCGCTCCTCTGGCGCAACCAGCCCCTATGCGTGGCTCGACGTAAACAACAAGCGCGCCTTTCACCGCGCGGCTAATTTCCTCTACGACCTCGGCCACCGCCGCATCGGCCTCGTGAACGGTCTCGAAGGGATGGATTTTGCGCACCGTCGCCGCGCAGGATATGAAGAAACATTGCGCACAAACGGCATCGACATTGATCCCGCAATCATGCGCACTGGCGAGATGACCGAAGACTTCGGCTTTCAATCCACCCGCGAAATGTTGGCACTGGATCACCGCCCTACCGCAATTATGACCGCCTCTATGATCTCGGCTCTCGGCGTGCGCCGCGCGATCGAGGACGCAGGCCTTGTGATGGGCCGTGATGTCTCCGTGGTGACCCACGACGACGCATTGTCCTACCTGCGTAACGGCGGCGATATCCCAATCTTCACCGCGACACGGTCCTCTGTGCGCGAAGCGGGCCGCCGCTTGGCCGAAATGCTACTCTCCGAGATCTCCGAGCCCTCCGAAACACCGCCCAATCAACTGCTTGAGGCCGAATTGATGGTCGGCCTCTCCACTGGCCCTGCCCCGAAAGACATCTAAATGAACTTCAAACGCGCAGATTTTCCCGATGGTTTCCTCTTTGGTGCCGCAACCGCCGCCTACCAAATCGAAGGCCATAAATTCGGCGGCGCAGGATCAACCCATTGGGACACATTCGCAGCCACTCCCGGCAATGTGATCCGTGCCGAAGATGGTGCCGTGGCCTGCGATCACTATCACCGTTACGCCTCCGACCTCGACTTACTCAAAGACGCAGGCATGGACGCCTACCGCTTCTCAACGAGCTGGGCGCGGGTCATGCCAGATGGGCGCACGATCAACGCGCAAGGCCTCGATTTCTATGACCGCCTCACAGATGCGATCTTAGAGCGCGGCCTAAAACCGTTCCAAACGCTCTATCATTGGGAACTCCCCTCCGCGCTTGCCGACCAAGGTGGCTGGATGAACCGTGACACCGTGATGCGCTTTGGCGATTACGTTGACGCGATCACCGATAAAATCGGCAGCCGTATGGCCTCCATCGCCACAATCAACGAGCCGTGGTGCGTGTCCTACCTTTCGCATTTCCTTGGCCATCATGCGCCAGGCCTGCGCGACATCCGCGCCACCGCCCGCGCCATGCATCACATCAACCTCGCGCACGGTGTCGGCATGTCACGGCTACGCGGCAAAGGCATAGACAACTGCGGTATCGTTCTCAACTTTGAATACGCCCAGCCCGCCACTGACAGCCCCGCCGATATTAAGGCCGCCGCAACCCAAGACACTCTTTATAACCGCTGGTTTATTGAGGCCGTGACCAAAGGCACCTACCCCGCCGAGGCGCTCGATGGACTAGCCCCGCACATGCCCGACGCATGGCAGGATGACATGGCAGAAATATCCCAACCGATCGATTTCTTGGGCGTGAACTATTATACGCGCAATACTATTGCAGCCGACCCCGATGCCGCTTGGCCGCATCAAAAATCTGTCGCAGGCCCGCTTGAAAAAACACAAATGGGCTGGGAAATTTACCCAGACGGGCTCCACCATTTTCTGACCCGTGCTGCCCGTGACTATGTCGGCGACCTGCCGATTTATGTTACCGAGAACGGCATGGCATGGGACGACAAAGTAGAGAACGGCGCGGTCTATGACCCCGCACGCACCCAATTCGTCTCCGACCACTTCTTGGCTGCCAAACGCGCAATTGCAGACGGCGCCAATGTGCAAGGCTTCTTCTACTGGTCACTTTTGGACAACTACGAGTGGGCCTTTGGCTACGAGAAAAGGTTCGGCATGATCCATGTTGACTTCGAAACCTTGCAGCGGACCCCAAAAGCATCATATCACGCACTAAAATCTGCAATCGCGCGCGACTGAAAGTTCACAACATGGCCCATCCAAAGAACAAATACTCCCTCGTCGCTGATATCGGTGGCACCAACACACGTGTGGCTCTCGCGAATGGGATCAAAATCGTCGAAGGCACAATTCGCCGCTACTCCAACGCCGATTACCCCGGACTAGAAACCGTGCTGCGCCGCTATATCGATGACGAGGACGGTGTCGATCCCATTGCAGCCTGTGTTGCAGTTGCAGGGCCAGTGCGCGATGGTCGCGCGACGATGACAAACCTCGACTGGACGATCGACAAGGACACGTTACTGCGCGCGACAAAGGCTAAGACGGTCGCCATATTGAACGACCTACAGGCACAAGGTCATGCACTTGGCCATCTTGACCCGACCAATATTCGCGCAATCATCCAAGGCCCTGCCGGGCATGACCACGCTGCCAAATTGGTTGTCGGCGTTGGCACCGGCTTTAACGCGGCCCCCGTTTTTGAAACCGAAAGCGGGCGGCTTGTCGCCCCTTCCGAGAGCGGCCATGCCAATCTCCCGATCCGTGACGAGCGCGAACTGCGCCTTTGCCAGTTTGTTTCAAATGCCCATGGCTTCCCTGCTGTAGAAGACGTCTTGTCTGGGCGCGGCCTTGAAAGGGTCTATGCGTTTTTGGGGCAGGAGGAAGGCACACCAGCCGAGTGTTCCGCAAAAGAAATTATGGATGCATGTGCCAATAACTCGGATCCGAAGGCCACCGAAGCCGTACGGGTTTTCACACGTATTCTTGGTACTGTTTGTGGTAATTTGTCGTTGATTCAACTGCCGTTTGGTGGCGTGTATCTCGTGGGTGGTGTTGCACGTGCCTTTGCGCCCTATCTTGCGCAGTTCGGGTTTGCCGAGGCATTTCGTGACAAAGGCCGTTTTGCTGGTTTCATGGGGAACTTTACGGTCAGTGTAATCGAGGATGACTATGCAGCTCTGACTGGGTCGGCCGCACATCTCAAGAGCTTGACCAAGCAATAGGTCACTCCGAGATATTTTTTTGCTACCTCTAAGTGCAGAAGGACTAAGCGGGAGCGTTTCGTCGTTTCTCCATCTGGTTTTGAACCGTCAGTGTTAGGTCATTGAGGGAAAACGGTTTTGGCAAGAAAATCGAATTATCAATTCTTGGACCCTCGTCACCGAACGCATCCTCGGCATAGCCAGAAACAAAAACCACATGTGTATTGGGCCTTACCAATAGGGCTTTTCGAACCCAAGTGGGACCATCCATACCGGGCATAATAACGTCCGTGACAAACACATCCACCTTCAACAGCGGGTCAGCCAGCATTGAAAGTGCGTTTTCACCACAATCCGCCTCAAGAACCGTATACCCCCGCAACCGCAACGCGCGAGACGCAAATGCGCGGACGGGGGCTTCATCTTCAACCAGCAGAACAACGCCATCGTCTGAACCAGATATGGTTTTCGGCGCTTCAAATACGGGGGCAGTTTTCTGCGTCACGGTCACTTCATGTGCAGGGAACAGGAGGGAAAATACGGTCCCGCGCCCAACTTCGCTTTCGGCAAAAATGAACCCGCCAGTTTGTTTCACAATTCCATATGCCGTAGAAAGTCCAAGCCCTGTGCCCTCACCGGTCCGCTTTGTGGTGTAGAATGGTTCAAAAATCTTATGCAGAACTTCTGGCGGAATCCCGTGTCCTTCGTCTATGACTTTCACCAAAACATAACGACCCGGAGAAATGATCGCACGATCCCGCACCACCTTTTCTTTGACTTCAAAGTTCTCGGTCACAACCCTGATCTCGCCGCCACCTGGCATAGCATCGCGCGCATTGACGACAAGGTTCATCAACACCTGTTCCAATTGCCGTTTATCAGCCTTGATTTGCTCCAACTCTTGGTCATGCGACAGTGAGAGCGTCACCTTTTCGCCAACCGACCTGTTGAGCAGATGAGTCAAATCAGAAAGAGTGTCGCGCAGATCTATGACCTCAGGTTGCAAGTGCTGTTTGCGCGAAAATGCGAGCAATTGCCCCACTAAACTTGCGGCCCGATTAGCATTCTGGTGAATTTGAATAAGATCGCCGTAGTTTTGATCGCCATGATCGTGGCGCAAAAGCAAAAGATCGCAATGTCCTGAAATCGCTGTTAGCAGATTGTTGAAATCATGCGCAACACCGCCCGCCAACTGGCCAATCGCCTGCATTTTCTGGCTTTGCACAAATTGTGCTTCAAGTGTTTTCAACTCCGTCACATCATTGAGGACTGCGATCAGATGAGGATCGTCTTGGCCACCCGCAGCATTCAAGGTGACTTGGATAAAGGTTTCATGACTGTCTCCGCGTCCACGCAGAAATTGCGAAACATAGCCCCCGCGCCCTTCAATCGCCTCACGCACCCAATCGCTAATCGGCCGCCCGAGTCCGTCCAGAATATCGCCAACGCGTTTCCCTTGTGTCGAGGAAATAGCCAACAAGCTGCGCGCCTCACGGTTCGATGCCAAAACACTGCCGTTGGAATCAATCTTAAGTAACGGCACGGGTAGATCTTCAATTGCATCCCATTCTGCTGCCAACTCTCGTGGTCCGGCGTGAATAATGTCCTCATCGGAATTTGGGATCAGAAACACTTCGCGCCGGCTTACTTGACTATTGAGTATGGCCACAGTCACGGGGACCTCGCCCTCGGCGCCAGCCACGCGCAGCATTAAGCCATTGCGTAGCAGTGTATTTCCGAAAACCTCTGTCGCAGATTTAGGGCGAAAACCCAAAAACGCCCTGCACGCGTCATTGACAAATAGCACTGCCCCTCGGGCACCAATTGTCATCATCGGAAAGTGCAAACCTTGCGCCCCAACGACACCTTTGGTTGCTTCTGTCGTCCATTCTTCTATTCGCCACAAATATTTCGCATTCTCCAATTTGGTCACCGACACGCGGCAATCCCTTTGCGCGTCTTAACTTGTTCGGTGGCCGACAAAGTTGAGGCCGATTGCGTAAATAGCCGAAACAACAAGGGATCAGGATTTGCGAATATCGACATTAGGCACTGTGCTAAATTCTGTCTATTTGGGCCGTCAAAACGCTCGCTTGCGGCTTCGCTACATATCTCAATATCGCCGTCCCCATTGGTTAGAAACGCGTAACTACGATCACGAAGAACAACTTGCTTAAGATCATTTTGCGATCCATTTACACGACCAAGCTTTGTCGAAGTTGCCCAGAAAAAGCGGCCCGCACCCAGTAAAAAAACGACGCCAGCCGTGAACATAACCACTTGCCCCGTACGGTCGGCAATCTGACTGGCCGCGGCAATGCACCCGACTGCGACGATGCAAAATCCCCATGGCAGCATCCTCCGCGCAAGCGGGTACGGCGACACAAAATAACCTGTTTCAAGTGCAGACAATTCAAAGATCCCATGTTTTGATCTGTAGGATACAATGCAAAGGATTAACGCGTCTTTAACGTTCGCCAAAAATCATATCAAAGCCTCAAGAACGGCAATCCTAGGTTGTTTTATGCGCGATGTATATCCGCATAGTAGAAACCGTCCCCAAATTGGTCCGGATGCCGTTGATGATCCGACACGAGTTTCCACTCCGGGAAATCTTTGACAAAGCGATCCACAACCCGCGAATTTTCTGCCTTCAGAACGGAACAGGTTGCATAAATAATGCGTCCATTTGGGCGCACCATTGCAACAGCATTCTCAAGAACTTCTCTCTGTAATTTACTGTAATCGCTTAATTTTTCACTCGATATCGACCACTTGGCTTCGGGCGCACGACGCCAAGTCCCGCTCCCGCTACACGGCGCATCCACAAAAACCACATCAAACGGCTCCGCGTCTCCCAATGCATCAGTATTCAGGACCGCAATTTCCACTTTTGCACGGGCGGCACGCAGCGGAATATCAGCCATACGGGCAACAGAAATATCATGGGCAGTGATCGAACAGCCATACATATCAGCGATTGCAAGTGCCTTGCCACCGCCGCCCGCGCAGTAGTCAAGGACACGCGCGTCGGGACTGAGGTCAAGAACAGCGATCGCCTCTTGCGAGGCTAAATCTTGCAGATCGACAAACCCGTCCAGAAAAGCATTACTCAGATGAATACGCCGTTCATTTTCAATGACTTGCAGTGCAGTCTTCACATCCCCGATCGGGATGGAAATGATGCCATCTTCTTGTAATTTCGCAATTGCAGCCTCGCGCGTCCCACGCCTAAGATTAACCCGAAGCGTCACTGGACCGCGATCTTGCAATGCTTGGGCAGACCTAACTGCACGGTCACCCAGATCCGCTTCCCACATCGGCCAGAGCCAATCGGGCAAATCATTCGCCATCGCAGGCGCAAAAGTCGCGTCTCCGCCACCCAATTCTTCATCTGTCAAAGCGTGCGGCGCATAGCCACCCGCACCAAAAACTTCTTTATGATCAATACCTTGATGGCGCAAAAGACCCAATATGAGGGACCGTCCTGACATCCCCCCACCAAGGGCAGCAAGGGATCGTTTGCGACGCAGAACATCAAACACATGATCACGAACGGCAGCGCGATCCTTGGACCCCGCATAGCGATTGGCTCGCACCCAAGACGTTAAGCATTTCTCCACGGACGCCCCAGCCAGCACATCATCCAAGACCGCAATCGCGGAAGCATAACGGGCGGCTGGGGTCATATCATCACCTTAAGTACAGCATGTAACCTGCTGATTTATCTAACCAATACGGTAGTTCGGGCTTTCGCGTGTGATCTGAACATCATGCACGTGGCTCTCTTTAAGTCCCGCACCAGTAATGCGCACAAACTGACAATTCTTGCGCATCTCTGCCACGGTCGCATTGCCCGTATAGCCCATCGCGGCCCGCAAGCCGCCAATCAACTGATGCACCACAGCAGAGGCAGACCCCTTATATGGCACCTGCCCTTCGATCCCTTCAGGAACCAGCTTGTCGCTCGCTGCATCCTTCTGGAAATACCGATCCGCAGACCCGCGCGCCATCGCACCAAGTGAGCCCATACCACGATAAGACTTAAATGAGCGACCCTGATAAAGGATCACCTCACCAGGGCTTTCATCCGTGCCCGCAATCATCGAGCCGACCATCGCACAAGACGCGCCTGCGGCAATCGCCTTGGCAAAATCGCCAGAGAATTTGATGCCACCGTCAGCGATCACAGGCACATCGCCCGCCGCCGCAGCGCAATCCATAATCGCGGTGAGCTGAGGAACGCCGACACCAGCAACCATGCGGGTCGTACAAATCGACCCCGGTCCAATGCCAACCTTCACCCCATCCGCACCAGAGCCGATCAACGCTTTGGCCGCCTCGCCCGTTGCGATATTACCTGCGACAATCTGAACCGAATTCGACAACGCCTTGGCCCGTTCAACAGCCTTGGCCACACCCTCAGAATGCCCATGCGCCGTATCAATCACGACCATATCCACGCCAGCCTCGATCAAGGCCTGCGTGCGCTCAAAACCCGCATCGCCAACACCAGAGGCGGCCGCCACGCGCAAGCGGCCCAGCTCGTCTTTACAGGCCTGCGGGTTCAAAACCGCCTGCTCGCTGTCTTTCAACGTCAGCAAACCCGTCAACTTGCCGTTTCTATCGGTAATCAAAAGCTTCTCGATCCGACGGGCTTGCATCAACGACCGCGCCTCATCCAAATCCGCAGGCTCTTGCAACATCGCCAAATTCTGCGACGACATCATCACGCTCACAGGCGTCTTATCATCCGTCGCAAAACGCATATCGCGGTTCGTCACGATCCCAACAACGCGGCCATCATGGCCCACGACAGGAAAACCGGTAATGCGATAGCGTTCCATCAATTCCTTGGCATCTGCCAAAGTCTGATCGGGCGTCAGCGTGATCGGGTTATAAACTGTCCCAGAAATAAACCGCTTCACCTGACGGACTTCACGGGCCTGCTCTTCAATGTTCAAATTCTTATGCACAACACCAATGCCACCCGCTTGCGCCATGGCAATCGCCATCTTGCCTTCGGTCACGGTATCCATCGCGCTTGAGAGCAGCGGAATGTTCATCGCAATCGATTTGGTCACAAATGTGCGGGTGTCTGCGGTGGATGGTAGCACGCTCGACGCAGCGGGAACCAACAACACATCATCAAACGTAAAAGCCTCACGAATCTCCATCAACCTGTCTCCTGGCGGGTAAGTAGCGTTGGCACCGTCCTTTCGCATGGAATCTACCGGTGCACTACCCCAAAACGGCAATTGCGGACTGCAACCGCGCGGCGACCACCACAAAATGATAACTTAGCGCCATATCGGCGCTTCCTTGATCTCAAATGCCGCTCGCAGCGCCTCATATGACGGGTTCGCCCTTTCCCCTCCCGTCCAATGCGCTAATGTCCAAACAACTCAAGATAAAGGCGGCAATATGAGCACTGATCCACTCGTGATTTTCACCCCTTCCGGCAAACGCGGCAACTTCCCCGTTGGCACACCGATCCTGACCGCGGCCCGCCAGCTCGGCGTTGACCTCGATAGCGTCTGCGGCGGTCGCGGGATTTGCTCCAAATGCCAGATCACGCCCTCATACGGTGAATTCTCCAAGCACGGGGTCACGGTGCATGAGGACGCGCTTTCCGAATGGAACTCCGTGGAGGAACGCTACGACACTATCCGCGGCTTACCAAAGGGCCGCCGCTTGGGCTGCCAAGCCACCGTGCAGCGCGACGTCATCGTCGACGTGCCCTCGACAAGCCAAGTGCACCGCCAAGTCGTGCGCAAACGCGCCGAAGCCCGCGAAATCCACATGGACCCGTCAACACGGCTCTACTACGTCGAGGTTACCGAGCCCGACATGCACGACCCGTCAGGCGACCTTGAGCGGCTAATCAAGGCTCTGCGCAACGACTGGGATCTGCCAGAACTTGAGGCCGATCTCGGCGTGCTTCGCACCCTGCAACCAGCGTTGCGCAAGGGCGAATGGAAAGTAACTTGCGCCGTCCACCTTGGCGACGACACCTTCTCGCCGCGCATCATGCAGGTCTGGCCCGGCTATTACGACGGTGCGATTTACGGCCTCGCAGTTGACCTCGGATCGACGACAATCGCGGCGCACCTTTGCGATCTGCACACAGGCGAGGTCATTGCCTCTTCGGGCATTATGAACCCGCAAATCCGCTTTGGCGAAGACCTCATGTCCCGCGTCTCTTACGGCATGATGAACGTAGGCGGTGCGGAAGAAATGACGCTTGCCGTGCGCGAAGGCATGAACGCGCTTTTCGTGCAAATCGCAGCCGAGGCCGAGATTGACCGCAAACTCATCGTGGACGTGGTCTTTGTGTGCAACCCCGTCATGCACCACCTCTTCCTTGGCATTGACCCCTATGAGCTTGGCCAAGCCCCCTTTGCGCTCGCCACCTCTGAATCGCTCTCGCTGCGCGCCAACGAGCTTGACTTGAACCTGCACCCTTCGGCAAGGGTCTACATCCTCCCCTGCATCGCAGGGCATGTCGGCGCAGATGCGGCAGCCGTGGCCCTCTCTGAGGCCCCTGATAAATCCGAAGACCTCGTGCTCATCGTCGACGTGGGCACGAACGCCGAAATCCTGCTTGGCAACAAACACAAGGTTCTCGCCTGCTCGTCCCCAACAGGTCCCGCATTCGAGGGCGCGCAAATCTCCTCTGGCCAACGCGCTGCCCCCGGTGCCATCGAGCGTGTCGAGATCGACCCCGTCACGAAACTCGCCCGCTTTAAAGTCATCGGCTCTGACCTGTGGTCCGACGAGGATGGTTTTGACGAAGTCACGGCCCAAACAGGCATCACTGGCATCTGCGGCTCTGGGATCATCGAAATGGTAGCCGAGATGCGCATGGCGGGCATCGTTGACGGTCCGGGCCTCATCGGATCGGCAGAGCAAACAGGCTCGTCCGCGTGCTTCCTCGACGGGCGCACAAACTCTTATATGGTGCACGACGGATCGGCCACTGGCGGCCCCGTCATCACCGTGACCAACCGCGACATCCGCGAAATCCAGATGGCCAAGGCCGCACTCTACTCTGGGGCACGTCTACTGATGGATAAATTCGGCGTGGATACAGTTGATCGGATCGTGCTCGCAGGCGCATTCGGCGCACATATCAGCCCGAAACACGCGATGGTGTTGGGCATGATCCCCGACGCGCCACTCGATAAGGTCACCTCCGCAGGCAACGCTGCGGGCACAGGCGCACGTATCGCGCTTTTGAACCGCGCGGCGCGCAAAGAGATCGAAGCCACAGTGCACGAAATCCACAAGATCGAAACCGCAATCGAGCCGCGCTTCCAAGAGCATTTCGTGAACGCGTCAAACATCCCCAACGCGGTCGAACCCTTCCCGATCCTCAAATCCATCGTCACCCTGCCAGACGTGAACCACAACCAAAACGGCGGTGGCGATGGCGGTGGACGGCGGAGACGGCGAGGGTAATGTTCAACCGTCAGCCATATTTGGAAAGCACAGCCCTTTCGCTGCGCCCGCTTATGGCTGACGACCTCGAAGGACTATTTACTGCTGCATCCGATCCGCTCACTTGGGCGGATCACCCGGCCCATGATCGCTATCAAAAAGCGGTGTTTCAAAACTACTTTGAAGTCCTATTGAATGTTGGCGGCACTCTTGTGATCATCGACAAGTCGACTGACAAAATTATCGGCTGCTCTGCCTACTACACAGCCCCCGACAGGCCTGACACAATCTCTATCGGGTTTACCTTCCTGCATCACAGCTATTGGGGCGGAAAGACCAACTTTGCTGCCAAATCGCTCATGCTGGGCCATGCTTTCGCGCATTTCCCCGAGGTTTGGTTCCACATAGGGCCCCAAAACATTCGGTCCCAAACAGCCACAACACGGCTCGGCGCCGAATGGATTGAAGATGCTACACTGAATTTAGGCGGCACTCCTGCACCATGGAAAACCTACAAGTTAACACAGGCCGCATGGGAAAAACGGAGCCACTTCACTAGTTGACGGCACCGCCATCGCCGCGTAAATCATCCTCAGACGCGGGTATGGTGAAAAGGTATCACGAAAGCTTCCCAAGCTTCAGTTACGAGTTCGATTCTCGTTACCCGCTCCATAAAATTCCAGGCACCTTCAAACTGCGACAGCCTGCCACATGGGCTGATGACGTTTGCATTCTACCTGCTGCTTATCAAACGCTCACAAAGGAAAGCACATGTTCAAAGGTTTGTTTCTCTCTCTCGGGATCATCGTTCTTGGCGGGATCATCGGCCTGCCCGCACTTCTTGCACTTGCCGTCTAGCAGGGTCTGGCGTGGCGGCGATCTAAAGGCTATGCCTTAGGCATCAGTTACCCTCAAAAGGATCGCTTCCATGTCTTCAATCACACGTCTTCACACTGGCCCCCGCATGTCTCAGGCTGTCATCCACAACGGTATTGCCTATCTTGCGGGCCAAGTTGGCGCCGAAGGTAAATCCGTAGCCGAGCAAACCGAGAGCATCTTGGGGAAAATCGACGCGCTTTTGGACGAGGCTGGCACAGACAAATCCAAGCTGTTGACCGCACAAATCTGGTGCGCTGACATGGCAACTGACTTTGCCGAAATGAACGCCGTCTGGGACACATGGGTTTCCGCAGGCAATGCGCCCGCCCGCTGGACTGGCGAAGCCAAGCTCGCCACAACTGGCTACCGCGTAGAAATCATCGTGACCGCCGCCGTATGAGCCTGCCCTACCTCAAGGCTCTGACCGAAGACCAACTGCGTGGCGTGGGGATTCCTGCGCCATGGAGCTTTGGCTATCTTGACATGGTTCGCTACGGCGAGATTGACATGCTCCAGCACGTCAACAACGGCGTCTATCTCAAATGGTTCGAGAACCTGCGCGTCCGTTACTTCATCGAGCGCGGCATTTGGACATCCGACGGCAATCAGCCCAAGGTCGTTGTGCGCAACGCCAGCCTGCATTTCCGCGCCGAGGTCAAGCTGGGTCAGGACTACATCCTCACAGCCCGCACCACCAAAATGGGCAATACCAGCTTTACGATGGAATACGGTGTTTGGACGGAGAACGGGTTGGTCACGACAGGCGACGCCGTTCTGGTCTCGATCGACGGTAACGGCCAGAAGTGCGCCCTGCCTGACACCGCCAGACAGGTCTTCAGCTCAATGGACGGCGCGGAACAGTCCTAGACGCCGTGCTTTTGCAAGAACGCCACCAAAGCGGCCGTTGATCCATCTTTGTCAGCGGCCGATTTGGCCCCCTCTACAACAGGTTGCAACGCGGTTGCCAATTCCTTGCCCAGCTCCACGCCCCATTGGTCGTAAGAGTTCAGGCCCAAAACAACACCTTCCACAAACACACGGTGCTCATATAGCGCCACAATCTGCCCCAGCACAAACGGGGTCAGTTGTGGATAAGCAATCGTGACCGAAGGACGGTTGCCCTTAAACACACGGTGCTTTGCCTGACGCTCCAACTCGGCACCCTCAAACTTGTCGGCAACCTTACTGCGCGCCTCGTCCAGATCACGGCCCTTCATCAAAGCCTCCGATTGCGCCAGGCAGTTCGCGACCAACAACTGATGCTGATGATGCAACGCATCCTCATGACCACGGGCCGCGACGAGGAATTCACAAGGCACAACCCGGGTCCCTTGGTGGATCAATTGGTAAAACGCGTGCTGACCATTCGTGCCGGGTTCACCCCAGACAACAGGGCCAGAATGCACGGGCAAATCGGCGCCGTCCATGCTCACGCCCTTGCCGTTGCTCTCCATTTCCAACTGTTGAAGATAGGCCGGTAACCTGCTGAGATTGTTATCATAAGGCAGAACAGCGCGGGTCGGATGACCACAGCCTTGATTGTGCCAAATCCCCACCAGCGCCAAAAGAGCGGGCATATTCTCGTGCCACTCTGCCGCCTGAAAATGCACATCCATCGCCTGCGCACCGCGCAAGAACGCCAAGAAACCAGCCTCGCCAATCGCAATCATCAGTGACAGACCAATCGGCCCCCACATCGAATAACGACCACCGACCCAGTCCTCAAAACCAAACACACGCTCTGGCGCGATGCCCATCGCGGCGGTCTTTTCAGCCGAAGTCGAAAGGGCTGCAAACTGCGCGCCGACATCGGAAACTTTCTCACCCATCCACGCCTGCGCCGTGCGGGCATTGGTCATGGTTTCAATCGTCGTGAACGTCTTGGACGCCACAATCACCAAAGTCGTCGCTGGATCGCAAGACCGCAACACTTGCGCAATATCGGCAGGATCAACGTTACTCACAAAGTGGCAGCGCGGCCCGTCGTGATAGGGTGCAAGCGCCAAAGCGGCCATCGCAGGGCCAAGGTCCGAGCCACCAATCCCGATGTTCACAACATCCGTAATCTTGCCGCCCTGCCCTTTGAATTTGCCCGAACGGACATCTTCAGCAAACGCGCCCATACGCTGCAGCGTGCCCAAAACCTCGGGCATCACATCCGCGCCATCAACCATCACAGGTCCACCATCAAGGTTGCGCAAGGCAGTGTGCAAAACCGCACGGCCCTCGGTCTCGTTGATCGCAGCACCTGCAAACATCGCGTCCCGCTTTGCCGCAACACCTGTCGTCTCCAACATGCCAATCAGCATGTCGCGGGTCGCCGCATCAATATTCGTCTTGGCATAATCCAAGCGCATATCGCCCGCCTGCACCGCAAAATCGGCGGCGCGGTTGGTGTCCAGTATGCCCTCAATCCGACGATCTGCAACTTCAACAGCCTTAGCCTTCAACGCGTTCCACATGGTTTAGCTCCTTGCCCAATGCACTATTGCACCATTCAGGACGGCGGCAATTGGGGCCTCATTTGGGGTCAAATGCCGCGCCTTCTCAAGCGCCGCACGTTTTTCATCACCGATAATCACAATATGACGGCTCATCGCACCTTTCAGGACATCGGCTGACAGGGTAATGCGCGGCTCTGGCGCACCGGGGGCACGCATCGCGACCAAAACATCTTTGCCAGTCAGCGCCAGATCTAACTGATCAGCCTCAGGGAAAATGCTCGCCGTATGCATATCCGCGCCCATGCCGAGCAACATCACGTTAATCGGCAACATCGGGGCAATATTTGCGGCCAATTCGGGCAGCTTTTCCTCGGGCGTCGGTGCGTCAGCATAAAGCGGCACATAGGTCGCGGCAGCCGCCTTGCCCACCAACAGCCGCTCGCGCAGCAATTTGGTGTTCGAGCGATCCGACGTCTCGGGCACCCAACGCTCGTCTGTCAGCATCACATTCACGCGGTCCCAATGCAAATCCACGGCAGAAATACTATCGAAGATCGGACCGGGTGTCGTGCCACCAGGCACGGCCAATGAGACCCGATCATGCGACAACAATGCATTGCGCAATTCGCTCGCCAAGACATTGGCAAGGTCAATCATCATCATTTCGGAATCGGCGTATTCTTTGAAATCCATAGCGTAGGCCCCTTACATTGCGGTGCACGCCCAGTGCACACTTGGTGCACGGGGTGTGACAGTTAATTAGCCCCTAATTTCACGCCATTTGCGACCTTCACGGTGCAACAGCATCAGCGCATCTTCTGGACCACTAGAACCTGCATCATACAGCTTTGGCACATCATTGCGCGCCTCCCAACCGTTGATGAGCGGATCTGTCCAAGCCCAAGCCGCTTCAACCTCATCGCCGCGCATAAACAGCGTCTGATTGCCACGGATCACGTCCATAATCAGGCGCTCATAGGCGTCGGTGACCTCATGTTCACCAGCACCCAAAGCCTCGGCAAATGTCATGTCCAAGGGCACGTCCACAAGGCGCATACCACCGGGGCCGGGTTCCTTAATTGTCACTTGCAAATCAATGCCTTCGTTTGGCTGAAGACGGATCGCAAGAATGTTGCGGTGGCGTTTTTCGTCGCCCTCGAAAATCGAGTGACCAAGGTCTTTGAACACAACCGCAATCTCGGATGTGCGCGCCTTCATCCGCTTGCCTGTGCGCATGTAAAACGGCACGCCAGCCCAACGCCAGTTGTCGATATGACACTTCATCGCGATGAAGCTTTCGGTGAAACTGCGTGGGTTTTCAGCATCTTCGCGGTAACTTGGGCCATCTGGACCAGCGTCATACTGGCCGCGCACAATGTGGTGCGGCTCAACGCCTTTCAGCGCACGAATAACCTTCAGCTTCTCGTCACGGACCTCATCGGCGCCAAACTGGCTCGGCGGCTCCATCGCGATCAAACAAAGCAATTGCATCAAGTGGTTCTGCACCATATCACGCATCGCGCCAGAGCGATCATAATAGGCTCCGCGCCCGCTGACACCCACAGTTTCAGCAACTGTAATCTGGATATGATCGACGTAATGATTGTTCCAAAGGGGCTCGAACAGCACGTTCCCAAAGCGAACAGCCATCAGGTTTTGCACCGTTTCTTTACCAAGGTAGTGATCGATACGGTAAATCTGTTTTTCGTCAAAGTGATCGGCCAAAGATTTGTTCAATTCCTTGGCGGATTCGAGATCGCGACCGAAAGGTTTTTCGACCACAATACGGCTCTCGGCATTGGCGATTTTATAGTCGTGAAGGCGCTGAGCCAGATCACCAAATAAGCTTGGTGCGACCGAGAAATAGAAGGCCTGAATGACGTCTTTGCGGACCATCTTCGACAAGGCTTTCCAGCCGCCCTCACCCTTTGCGTCAATCGGGGTATAATCCAGCACTTCCAGAAACTTAGCGACAGCCTCGGTATCGTCTTTCTCCGCGCCCCCAAACTCTTGGATGGCGTCAGAAATCATCTGCTGATAGCCTGCACGGTCCAACTCGGAACGCGCCGCGGCAATGATGCGTGCGCCGTCCGGCATTTGCCCAGAGCGGAACCGACGGAACAGACCTGGCAGGATTTTACGACGCGCAAGATCGCCCGTTCCACCAAAAATAACGAGGTCAAAAGGATCGACCGGAATGACGCGAGAAACCATAAGAAGTTCTTCCTGCTTGTTAGCGCTAACGCGGCCTACCTACCGCTCGCTAGGCTCGGAGTCTAGAGGATAGCACCAAATTTGCTGCATGACATACAGCTAGCATCGTATCAAAAATAGGACAGCCAATAGAAACCCCAAGCGCCCTCATTCGAAAAACGCTGACGTAGGGGCATTCACATCGCAACAGAATAATCTGTGCTTTCAATTAGAGTATTATGAAGTTTTATCTATCCTCAAAAATTATTTCGGCCTTCCTTTGTTCCGCAACGGCAAGCGTTTCCGCGCTAGATCCAGAAACGCTAAGCATCTAATTCCGCGTCCCAATAAAGGAAGTCGAGCCAGCTTTTGTGCAAGTGATCTGGCGGGAATTTTCGGCCGACATTGTGCAATGCCGCAGCATCTGGCGCACGCGGAGTGCGCTGTAGTTGGAAACCGATTTGACGCAGAGACTTTGAGCCTTTGCGCAAGTTGCACGGGCTACAGGCCGCGACCACATTTTCCCAACTGGTCACCCCCCCTGCCGCACGCGGGATGACATGGTCAAAGGTCAATTCGCCCTTTGCGCCGCAATATTGGCAACAAAACTCATCTCTCAGAAATAGATTAAAGCGCGTGAAGGCCACGCGCTTTCGAGGTTTTACATAGTCTTTGAGCACAACAACGCTTGGGATACGAATGACGGTCGAGGGGCTGCGCACAACATCGTCGTATTCGGCAACGATCTCTACGCGGTCCAGCCAAGCCGCCTTGACCGCTTCTTGCCATGGCCAAAGTGACAGCGGGAAATAAGAAAGCGGTCTATAATCCGCGTTCAAAACGAGGGCGGGTCTGTTTTTGAGTAGCCCTGTTACCGGCTCAAACCTTGGCTGAAAGTCACCGTCCATACGTGCAAAACCATCCCTGCCCTGTCCCCGTCATGGCACAGAGCGGGAGCCCCGCTCCGGCCGCTTAGGAGAAACTATATATCGCGGGTACCAAACGGCAACCCCCACATATGCTGTCAGGTTATTGAAACGGTTTTGTAACGTCAGGCCAATTCTGCCAACGGATCAAGCAACCATTACCCCGGCTGCTGCTCCTTTGTCAGAGGCAAGGACGATCCTCGCACGGCCCGATGACTTCGCAACATAAAGTGCCTCGTCCGCGAGCCCCATTTAGGTGTCAAAATGCTTGAGATGTGCAAGCATCACAGCGCCAACTGAGAGCGTTACCGTGATTGTGTCGTCTTGCCCCACTTCCAACATAACCCCCTCCACCAACCGCGCGCCAATGCCTTCGGCCGTTTCGCGATCAGCACCGAGCATGACAACTGCGAATTCTTCGCCACCAATGCGTGCAACGATATCGTTTTCCCGTACAGAGGCGATCAAATGCTTTGCGATCTGCTGCAAACAAAGATCCCCAATACCATGCCCGTATGTGTCGTTCACGCGCTTGAAATGATCGGCGTCAATGATCATAAGGACACCATTTGTCCCGTCAGGAATTTCCGCTACCCTCTCATAGAAAGCCCGTCGGTTGTTCAGCCCCGTTAACATATCAGTCGCGGCCAGCGCGATAAGATTGTCTTGCACACGTTTCAACCGCCCGATGAGCGATAACGACAAAAGGCAAAACGGTAATCCGATCGGAGCCGCCTCAATCACATTCGCAAAGAGCGAATCCGCGCCAGACCCATGCTCGATATTGTCTCGGATAAAATTCATCAGCCCGATAATCAAAATCAACAAGAAGACCTTTGACCAATAATCAAGGCTCCCGCGGGGTGCGACAAAAGCAATTATTCTGTCAGGTATGGCAACGTTTTCTTTCATACCCTTTGCTATGCCCAAAAGACCCTAAGAAATGCCTAAGGTTTTCAGCCCATACCAAAGCGGTCACGCATGAAGGCAAGCGCCACTTGCAAACCATCAGGTGCAATGCCGTGGGCTGTGCCCTTCATGATATGGGCGTAAACTTCTTTCCAGCCTGCGTTTTGCAAGGCCTCGGCTGCCTGTGGAAGCGATTGCGGCGGCACCACGTCGTCTTGATCTCCGTGGATCAGCAGAACAGGCGGCATGCATTTAACCTCGTCAACAAGTGCATCGGGTTCAAGTAACCGTCCTGAAATCGCGACAATCCCAGCCACCGCATCTTCACGGCGCGGCAAAACATGCAGTGCCATCATCGCACCTTGGCTAAAGCCCAAAACCATGACCTGCTCGGGTAACAAGTCTTCGTCGACCATTATGCCGTCAAGGAACGCGTTCAGATCATCGGAGGCACGCAGCAACCCGTGGTGCGCCTCTTCCTCGGACGATCCGTCAATCCAGGGGATCGGGAACCATTGCTTGCCCATAGGCGAGCCCGCGCAATCCTCTGGCGCATCGGGGGAAATGAACAGCGTATCGGGCATATGTTCGGCCAAGGGATCGGCCAAACCCAGCAAATCCGCACCGTTCGCGCCGTATCCATGCAGGAAAATCACCGCAGATTGTGTTTCGCCTGAAAGCGGCTCTTTGCGGCCTGCGTTTAATGCGCGTGTCATAGAATTCCATCCCTTTTCTTTGTTGCACCGTAATAGGCCCAGATGATCCGCGCTGCAACCGACCTCCACGGCGCCCAAGCCGATGCCATTTCGCGCAAGTCTTTGTCTTTCGGGCGCGCGGGCAGATCAAAGATCATGCGCGCGCCTTCTTGCAGCGCCAGATCACCGGGGGCGAAAACATCGGCGCGCCCTAGGGAAAACATCGCGTAGACTTCGGCTGTCCACGCCCCAATGCCCGGAACCGCAATAAGTGTTTTGAGGACTTGATCGGTTGGCGCGTCGCGCAAGGCTACATAGTCAATATCGGCCTCCGCGAGAGCATGAACATATCGGGCCTTTTGTCGGCTTAGGCCCAGTTCACGCAGGGCATCTTGGCTGACGGCAGCAATCGCGGGACCAGTTGTCAAACCTTCCGCCTGCAACCTTTCCCAAATCGCATTCGCCGAGGCGACACTCACCTGTTGGCCCGTGATCGCATGCACAAGCGGGCCGAATCCGTCTGGTTTCAACCTAAGCGGCAAGGGGTCAATCTTCGGCAGGAGATTGGAAAACTGCGGCACACGCACAGCCAGCCAAGCGGCCCCTTCGGCCACATCCTCCGCGTTTGTGATGATCCGTTCCGTCAAAGAGACTGCACCCAGCTTACAGCTTCGCCAACAGTCGCAACGCGCATCGCGTCAGGCATCGGCGGGCGGGCAATCATCAGCACAGGAATCCCAAGTTCGCGTGCAGCGGTCAGCTTGGTCGCACTTGCCACACCGCCTGCATTCTTCACCACGATCCATTCTACCCCCAAGGCCGCAAAAAGCGTCTTTTCCCGCTCCACAGGAAACGGAGGCCGCCCGATGAGGAACTCACCACCTTCAAACGGAAACGGCGCCGTGGGCGGGTCAATCTGGCGGCAAATCACGCGGCGACCTTCAAGGCCTGTAAATCGATCTAACGTCTGTCGTCCTGTTCCCAAAAACACCGTGGCACCCAATGGAATAAAGTCCGCCGCATTTTCCTCGCGTGCAATTTCGGCCCAGTTGTCTCCCTCTTGCGACTCCCACGCGGGGCGCAAAACCTGCAAGTAAGGCATATTTAACGTCGCACAAACGCCCGCTGTACGGTCTGTAATCTGCGATGCAAAAGGATGGGTCGCATCAATCACAGCCTTGATCTTGGCGACTTTGAGGTAGTCCAAAAAGCCTTCCTCGCCGCCAAACCCGCCAACCCTTGTCGGCAGATCAAGCGGCTTTGGCGCACGCGTTGCCCCAGCCAGAGAGGCCACAGCACGCACACCCAAAGCGGCCAGAGATGTCGCAATCTCTTTACCTTCCGAAGTGCCTGCCAAAACCAAAATCGTCATGCACCAGCCCTCGCCAAAACCACACCCGCACGGTCAATAATCACAATATCATAGCTCGGGCCAGCAAAGCGCGTATTCACTTGGCGCAAAGCCGCATCAGCCACTGCTTGTGCTAAGGGTTGGCCCGCAATCTGATAAGCTCCAAGGGCGGTATTCGCCTCTGCCAAACGGGGATCATTCATCAAGGTGGCCAGCCCGTCGAAATCCACTTGCGACCTCCCCGAGTGCAAATCAATCGCGCCTTGCGCCAACTTCGTGATCTTGCCAATGCCGCCGCCAATCGTGACGCGCTCAACGGGATGTTTCACCAGATATTTCAGCATGCCGCCTGCAAAATCGCCCATATCCAACATCGCGTGATCTGGCAGCCCATACAGGTCTTGCACGACCTTCTCGCTCGTCGCCCCTGTACAGCCTGCAACATGCGTGGCCCCATTGGCAATCGACACATCAATCCCGCGATGAATAGAGGCGATCCAAGCGGCACAAGAAAACGGACGCACAATGCCCGTCGTTCCCAGCACCGACAGCCCGCCAACAATCCCCAATCGCGGGTTCCAGGTCTTGAGCGCCAAAGCGGCCCCATCGCGGATCGACACGGTGATCGTGACATTAGGGGTCTCGCCATAGATTGCAGCCGCCTCGGCCACCACCTCGTCCATCATCAAGCGCGGCACAGGATTGATCGCAGGTTCGCCCACACCAATCGGCAGGCCTGCCTTGGTCACTGTTCCCACGCCCTCGCCCGCCTTAAACACAACGCCACCGTCAGATTTCGCCACCCGCACGATAATCAACGCGCCATGGGTCACATCAGGATCGTCGCCCGCGTCTTTAATAATGCCCGCTGCGGCCCAGCCATCACCTGCGTCGGTATGTTCCAATGCAAACGTCGGCGTTTCACCCTTCGGCAAGGTGATCTGCACATCCGCGCCAAACGCCCCGCCCCATAGCCGCCGCAACGCCGCTTTTGTCGCGGCCGTCGCACAAGCGCCTGTGGTCCAGCCACGGCGTAATTCGGTTTTTGGCAGTTCTTCCATCCCCTTGACTATAGGAAGCAATTCACCTGCCGCCAATCCGCAAAGAGGTGTCGTTTGTCACCTTTCCTCTGGCGCGGAGTTTTGGCATAAAGACCCCATGAAAACAGAACCTACCCTTCCCGCACATAATTGGCCCACGCTTGAGAAAGGCTGGGTCTGGCTTTGTGGCGCTGGCCCCGGTGATCCGGGCTTGCTGACCTTGCACGCGCTTAACGCGCTGCGGCAGGCGGATGTGGTGGTATATGACGCGCTGGTGCAAGAAGATATCCTGTCTTGGGCCCCGCAGGCCGAACACGTCTATGCAGGCAAACGCGGCGGCAAACCATCCGCGAAACAGCGCGATATTTCCTTGCAACTCGTTGATCTCGCCCGCGAGGGAAAACGCGTCTTGCGGCTTAAGGGCGGCGATCCGTTTGTTTTCGGACGTGGTGGCGAAGAGGCACAGACCCTTGTGCAGCACGGCATCCCTGTGCGCATTATTCCGGGTATTTCCGCAGGTATCGGCGGGTTGGCCTATGCGGGCATCCCGGTCACCCACCGCGATGTGAACCAATCTGTGACTTTCGTGACAGGTCACGACCAATCGGGCGACACACCAAGCTCGCTGGATTGGGAATCAATTTCCAAAGGTTCACAGGTCCTCGTGGTCTATATGGGCATGAAACACATCGCGCAGATTGCGCAGAAACTGATTTCTGCAGGGCGGAGCGCCAATGAACCCGTCGCCGTCGTCACCAACGCCACGACACCGCATCAACAAGTGTTGGAAACAACGCTTGGCACGGTCGTCGAGGATGTGGCCGCTTCAGGCATGGAACCACCCGCCATCTTCTGCTTTGGCAGATCCGTCCTGATGCGCCAAGTCCTTGATTGGCAAGGACAAGCGGCAGGTATCGCCCCGCGCGACCTCGATCCTTTGGGGCGCGGACGGCCCGCTGAAAGCGCATGAGATTTCTGATCGCGGCCCCCTCTTCTGGGAGCGGGAAAACCACGATCACTTTGGGGCTTTTGCGGGCCTTCGCACAAAGCGGCCTCAGCATTTCAGGCGCGAAATCAGGCCCCGATTATATTGACCCCCGCTTTCACGAGGCCGCTTGTGGGCAGCCCTGTTATAACCTTGATGCTTGGGCGATGTCGCCGGAACGGATCACGTCGCTCGCCGCCACTGGCAACCTGATTGTCGAAGGGGCGATGGGGCTTTTCGACGGAGCGCCCCCAGTTGGGAAGGGCGCCTGCGCCGATCTAGCCCGTATTCTCGACCTGCCCGTTGTGCTTGTCGTCGACGCGGGTCGCATGGCGCAGTCAGTGGCGCCTATCGTTCAGGGCTTTGCTTCATTTGACCCAACCGTGAAAATCGCAGGTGTCATCCTCAACAATGTCGGCTCACCACGCCACGAAGTCATGCTGCGCGATGCTTTGGCCCGTATCGACATACCCGTTTTCGGCGCCGTGCCGCGCAACAGCGCCTTGAACACACCGTCCCGCCACCTCGGGCTAGTGCAAGCACAAGAGCGGCCCGATCTTGAAGCCTTCCTCGATCTGGCTGCTCAAACCATGCAGCAAAATGTCGATCTTGCGGCTTTGTCTGCATTGGGAACAGACGGACCAGTGGCAAACACCACAAACCCAACAGCCCCCGCACAGCGCATCGCGATTGCCCAAGACGCGGCTTTCGCCTTTGCCTATCCGCATCTTTTGCGCGACTGGCGCAGCGCTGGGGCGGAAATTTCTGTTTTCTCACCATTGGCTGATGAGGCTGCACCTGAGTGTGATTTGATCTATCTTCCGGGCGGCTATCCAGAGCTTTATGCAGGGCAATTGGCAGGCAACACGAACTTCATGCAAAGCCTTCACAAAGCAACGGAATACACTGAAATATATGGAGAATGCGGGGGCTATATGACCCTTGGTGAAACACTTAGCGACGCTGACGGAATCACGCATCAGATGGCTGGATTGCTGCCACTTGCCACGTCTTTTGCAAAGCGCAAACTGCACCTTGGTTACCGCAATATCATCGCAATGAACGGCCCGTTCAAAGGCCAGTGGAAAGCCCACGAATTCCACTATGCCACGACCATGCACGCCAAGGGCACCCCGCTTTTCCAAGCCACCGACGCCACCGACACGGCCCTCCCTGACATGGGGCTACTGCAAGGGCGCGTCAGCGGGTCCTTCGCACATATTATAGATCGTGCATAACTTCTGGTATTGCCACTTCGTAAACCCGCGCTTACCGATAGCACATGACTGAATTTGTTGATGATCGCCGCGCCAAACGCAACGTAGCTGTCCTTGTCGCCGCCCAAGCGATCTTAGGTGCGCAAATGCCGATGATATTTGTCATTGGCGGGCTTGCGGGTGGTATGCTTTCGCCTAACCCTTGCCTTGCGACGCTCCCGATCTCATTCATCGTCTTCGGCTCAATGATTACCGCTCCGTGGCTAAGCCCCTTGATGCAACGCAATGGGCGTCGGTTTGGTTTTTTCCTTGGTGCCGCCTCTGGTGCCGTGGGTGCAATGATCTCTGCTTATGGCCTATATATCGGGTCGTTCTATGTTTTGTTGATGGGGTCGCTCCTGACAGGTGTCTATATGTCAGCGCAGGGTTTTTACCGTTTTGCGGCGACTGACACCGCCTCCGAGGCCTTTCGCCCCAAAGCGATTTCCTACGTCATGGCAGGCGGCCTAATCTCGGCCATTATCGGTCCGCAACTCAATAAGCTTGTGCAAGACGCCTTCGTGGTGCCGTTCCTTGGGACCTATCTCGCCGTCGCGGCGCTTAACCTTTTTGGTATGCTTCTTTTTCTCGCGCTGGACCTGCCAAAAGACACAAAGGGCCAGCCAGTCATGGCCAATGCACCCAAGGCGCGCTCTCGGCGCGAGCTACTGCGTGATCCGCGTATTATCGTCGCTGTGATCTGCGGCATGGTTGCCTATTCGCTTATGAACCTTGTGATGACGTCGACGCCCCTCGCGGTTGTTGGCTGCGGTTTCACCAAGAATAACGCCAATGATATCGTCTCGGCGCACGTGCTGGCGATGTTTGCACCGTCCTTCTTTACCGGCCACCTGATCGCCCGCTTTGGCGTGGAAAAGATCATTGCAACAGGACTCGTGATCTTGATGGGTGCTGGCATGGTGGCGCTTTCTGGAGTCGCGATTCCGAATTTCTTTGGCGCGCTTATCCTGCTTGGTATCGGCTGGAACTTTGGCTTTATTGGCGCGACGACCATGCTGTCATCCGCTCACGCCCCCCATGAGCGAGGTGTCGTACAGGGCATGAACGACATGATCGTATTTGGAATGGTGACCGTGGCTTCGCTGGCGTCTGGCGGCTTGATGAAATGTTCTGGCGGCACAGCTGTCGAAGGTTGGGACGCCGTGAACCTCGCCATGATCCCGTTCCTGATCCTAGCCGCTGGCGCGTTGATTTGGCTCCGAAAGATTGAGAAGTCAGCTTAGCAGACTGGCTTTCATCAGCTGAAGCGTTTGACCGAGCGGGCTAAGCTCCAAAGCGCCGTGCACAACCCTTTGCGGATCTGCAATCGCACGCTTTAGTGTTGTTTTTGCAAGGAAACCCGCAAGTGCTACATCTTTCGGCAAAGCCCCACGCGCCAGTCGCACCAAGGCCTCGCCCGCCAATTCGCGCACCCCGTCAGATGTACCATCGACCAGCGGCTTACGCCCGCGGCTTTCCAACTCAGGGATCGCCCGCATGAAATTCGCGACACCAACGCCGTGGGCATAATCACGACCCGCAGGTTCATCTTCGGCCCCCATAAGTCGCGCGGCTGTCCACAAAAGCCCGCCTGTCGTCCCGTCGATATACTCGTCAAAATGCGACTGATCTTCAAAAGCATCCGAGTAGATATCCCAACGCCGTGCAGCCACCAGTTTGGAGAGCGTGAGCGCGCCCTGCGCATCAAGAATCTCGGCCAAGGCGTCCACGACCTCATGCTTACGCGCAGGCACCCCGCCGCCGATTTCCTCCAGCGCATCCGCCCACCATTGCAGGCGCATCTCGGCGATCATTGGCTCTTTAGTCACCCACGGGGCGCGGGTCACTTCGATGTTAAATGCATAAAGCGGAAACAAAATACGACGTGCAGGCACGTTTGCGGCCATGACCGCACGGAACCGTTCTGGGTCACCCTTCTGGACAATTTCGGCGCAGGCAGTAAGGCTCATTACGCTTTCGCTCCGTCACGGATCAACTTCCAATTGATCGCGTCAACCAAGGCATCAAACGATGCATCCACGATATTGGCAGAAACGCCAACGGTGGACCAACGACGGTTCTGACCATCTTCGCTATCGATAATGACACGGGTCACGGCCTCAGTGCCGCCGTCGGTGATACGCACTTTAAAATCAACAAGATGCATGTCCTCGATCAACTCTTGATACGGGCCGAGATCCTTGGCCAAAGCACGCCAAAGCGCGTTCACGGGGCCGCGATCTTTGCCGTCAGCGCCTTGGCTTTCAGAGACGTTCAAAACCTTCTCGCCGTTCACCTTTACAACGACTACTGCCTCAGAGAGCGAGACCATCTTGTTGCGCTTGTTGCGGCGGCGCTCCACAGTCACGCGGTAGCGTTTGACCTCAAAGAACGACGGCAAAAGCCCCAATTCTTCACGCGCCAAAAGCTCGAAACTCGCCTGTGCTGTATCGTAAGAATAGCCGCGCGATTCCATTTCTTTGATGCGATCAAGGATGCGGGAGAGCGCAGGATCGCCCTTCTCCACCTCAAGCCCCGCTTGCAACAAACGCTCGCGCAGGTTCGATTGCCCCGCTTGGTTCGACATTGGCACGATACGGCTGTTGCCAACAAGCGTCGGGTCGATGTGCTCGTATGTTGTCGGGTCTTTGGCGATGGCCGAGGCATGCAAGCCAGCTTTATGAGCAAAGGCAGATGCGCCCACAAACGCCGCCTGCTTTGCAGGAACACGGTTGAGGATATCGTCAAGTAGACGCGAAGCCTTGCGCAATCCCTTGAGCGCATCCAGCGTCACGCCTGTCGTGAAGGAACTCGCAAACGGTTCCTTCAACAGCAGCGTCGGGATCAAGGTCGTCAGGTTCGCGTTGCCGCAGCGCTCGCCGAGGCCGTTCAGCGTGCCTTGGATTTGACGCGCGCCCGCGAGAACCGCCGCCAGCGAATTGGCCACAGCGTTTTCGGTGTCGTTATGGGTATGGATGCCGATATGGTCACCCGGAATGCCGCTTGCGATCACGGCTTTCACGATGTCGCCAACCTCATGGGGCAGCGTACCGCCGTTGGTGTCACATAGCACAGTCCACCGCGCACCCGCACTATAGGCCGCATGCAGCGCCTCAAGCGTATAGGCTGGGTTCGCCTTATAGCCGTCAAAGAAATGCTCGGCGTCAAACATCGCCTCGCGGCCTTCTTTCACCACATAAGCAAAGCTCGCGGCAAGGTTCTCAATGTTCTCTTCCAGCGTGATCCCAAGGGCGGTTTTCACATGGAATTCGTGGGATTTACCCACCAGACAGACGGCAGGCGTATTGGCATTCATCACGGCGGCCAGCACATCGTCATTCTCGGCAGAGCGCCCCGTGCGTTTGGTCATACCAAAGGCTGTCAGGATTGCGCGGGTCTTTGGCGGTTTCTCGAAAAACTCGGAATCCGTCGGGTTCGCACCGGGCCAACCACCTTCGATGTAATCGATGCCAAGCGTGTCGAGCACCTCCGCGATGCGGTATTTCTCGGATGTTGAGAACTGCACGCCTTGGGTTTGCTGCCCATCGCGCAGGGTCGTATCAAAAAGATAAAGCCGTTCTTTTGTCATCACAAATCCCCCAATTGGGCAGCGTCAAAATCTGGTCCTGGTGTCCACGTCGCCTGCCCGCCCACATCGGTGACCTGCACCCCTGCGGCGTTCAAAATGTCGCGAACCTCATCGGCCAAAGCCCAATCTTTTGCCGCACGCGCCTCGGCACGCTGCGCCAAAAGCGCGTCGACACGTTTGGCAACCTCAGGCGTGATATCGGCACCGCCCTCACCGCCGTCAAACATCGGAATGTCGGACCAGTTGCTGACAAACCCAAGCATTTGCATCGCATGGGCAAACCCCGCGAGTGCGGCAGGTGTCTTGCCCTTTGCCATCACATGAAGGCGTGAAATTGCGCCTGAGGTGTTAAGATCATTGGCCAGCACACCCAAAAACTCTGGGTCCGCTTTCCAATGGCCCTCGGCTTTGAGCGCCTTGATCAACGCAGGGCTAAAGCCGTGGCCTTGCAATATGCCGTACCACTTGCGCAACGCGGCCTCAGCCTCGCCCTTTTTCTTCTCGGTCCAGTCCATTGGCTTGCCGTAATGGGTGCCAAGCATGACCAAACGAATGACCATGCCATGCACACCCTGATCCAGCAGATCGCGGACGGTGAAGAAGTTGCCAAGCGATTTGGACATCTTCTTGCCCTCAACCTGCAACATCTCGTTATGCAGCCAGACATTGGCAAAGTCGTGGCCCGCGCAAGTTGACTGGGCGATCTCGTTTTCGTGGTGTGGGAATTGCAGATCGTTACCGCCGCCATGAATGTCAAAGGTTGATCCCAACAGATCCAACGCCATGGCCGAGCATTCAATATGCCAGCCCGGACGACCATACCCCCAAGGGCTCTCCCATCCTGGAACACCATCACCAGACGGCTTCCACAGCACAAAATCCATCGGATTACGCTTGTACGGGGCGACCTCCACACGGGCACCCGCGATCATATCATCAATCGAACGCCCCGACAGCGCACCATATTCACTATAGCTTTCCACCGCGAACAGCACATGACCATCGGCCTCGTAGGCATGACCCTTGGCAATCAAATCTTCGGTCATCGTGATCATCTGCGCAATATAGGCGGTCGCACGCGGCTCATGCGTTGGGCGCATCGCCCCCAAAGCATCCATATCGTCGTGATACCAGCCGATTGTCTCGGCAGTGATGTCGCCAATCTCGCGGCCACTCTCGGCAGCACGCGCGTTGATCTTGTCATCTACATCGGTGAAGTTGCGCACGTAAGTCACTGACTTCTTGCCATAAACAAACCGCATCAGACGGAACAGGACGTCGAACATCAACACGTTACGGGCGTTACCCAGATGCGCGCGGTCATAAACCGTCGGCCCACACAGATACATCCGCACATTACGCGGATCAATCGGCTCAAAGTCTTCTTTGCGGCGGGTCTTGGTGTTGTGCAGTTTAATCTGGGTCATGGTCGCGCCTCAGCTAGGTGTAATGCCAGCGGGCTTAACAAGTTCAGGGATCAGATGAAACGTGAAAGAGCAGCCCGCGACGGATGTCAGCAGGTAACAATGCAGCAAATAATGATCTTTGTGCTCTTCATGTCGAAATCACTAGCAGGAAGAACTTCAAACGTCCAGCATTTCCACCAGTTTGCGCAGCGTATTCAGGTTACGGGCGGTCGTGGGGACATGCCCAATCACATGGCCCAGATTGTCAGCTAGCTTGGATTTGCTGATACCTTGCGGCGTATGCAGCCAGACAACCAAGCCATCCTGCACCAAACCCTCGCCCGCAATCATCCATTGATCGCGCTTCTCGGCAACAATCGTTGGGGGCGTGAAACAGAAAAACCCATGCACACCTTTGCCTTCGGCCTCATGGACAAACGGACAGCCCGCCACAGTGGCGCGAAAACTGGTTTCAGCAACGAACAAAACGGCGACCTTCAACCCGAAACTAGCGGCAACCGCCTCGCCCAATTGGGTCGCAAGCCCCGCCGCAGTGCCCTTGGCAGTCAAAAGCACATTGCCCGACGCAATCAGCGTGCGCGGCGCACTCTGGGGCCAAAGCGTCTCACACATTTCGCGCAGGTCAGCCATCGGCAGGCGGTTTTTTCCGCCCACATTGATACCACGCAGCAAAACCACCCAACGCGCCATCCTTGCACTCCTTCTCAATCACCGCCACCATAGCCCCATGAACAGAGATGACGTCAACGCCATATGTCACGCCTTTCGCGGGGCCACCGCTGCCGATACTGCAACCGAACTGGATAGCTGGAAAGTCGGCGGCAAGATGTTTGCCTGCTTTGGCAATCCAGACGCCACTAGGGTTGCGGTGAAAACCGACAGCGCCGAAACCGCCATGATGTTGATCGATGCAGGCGCTGCAACAAAAGCCCCCTACTTCCACCGTTCATGGGTGTCGGTCGGCTTCGACGCGGACCTCTCCGAGCTGACCCATAGGATCGCGACATCCTATACCATCATCCACAATGCCCTACCGAAACGCGTGCGCGATGCGCTTTAATTTGGCGTTTTGACGGGTTGACAGCGCAGCACCAAATCTATCCCTTCGCCGTCATGAAATTATCACAGCGCATCACACATATCACCGGCGGCGGCTCTGACGGATGGGACGTATTCTACCGCGCCCGCCGGATGATTGACGCAGGCCATAAGGTCACAGAGCTGACCATTGGCGAGCATGACATTCGCACGCATCCCAGCATTCTGGAGGCCATGAACAAGGCTGCAGTTGGCGGGCGCACGGGTTATGCCGAAGTGCCCGGATCATTCGCCCTGCGCGACGCCGTCGCTGCCCGTATCCAAGAGCGGACAGGCGTGCCAACGACCCAGCAAAACATCCTGATCACACCGGGTGGCCAAGCGGCCCTGTTCGCGACCCATAACGCAGTTTGCGATCAAGGCGACACGGCGCTTTATATCGATCCTTACTACGCCACCTACCCCGGTACGATCCGCGGTATTGGCGCTGTGCCAAAATCGATCCAAGCCCACGCTGAAAACGATTTCCAGCCAAAAGCCGCAGATATCGCAGCCGTTGCCGAAGGTGCAAAATCCCTGCTGATCAACAGCCCCAACAACCCCACAGGCGTGATCTATAGCCCTGAAACACTTGGTGAAATTGCGCAGGTCTGTATCGACAACGACCTCTGGCTGATCTCGGACGAGGTTTACGACACGCAAATCTGGGAAGGCACGCATCTGTCCCCCCGCGCCCTACCGAACATGGCCGAACGCACGCTTGTGGTCGGCTCCATGTCCAAAAGCCACGCCATGACAGGCAGCCGCATCGGCTGGGTCTGCGGCCCGCCTGAAGTCATTAAACATCTGATCAATCTGGCGACACACACGACCTACGGCGTACCGGGATACATCCAAGACGCGGCCCAGTTTGCCCTCGCACAAGGCACCCCGCTCGAAGACGAGGTCTCGGCCCCGTTCCAGCGCCGCCGCCTGCTGACACTGCAAGCGCTTGAAGGACAAAACGTCGTGCGCAATGTCCCCGTTCAGGGGGCGATGTATGCGATGCTTGATATCCGCAGCACAGGCATGACTGGCGAGGAATTCTCGAACGCGCTGCTCGACGCCGAACTCATCGCGACCATGCCGGGTGAGAGCTTTGGCAAAGCGGCAGCGGGCCATATCCGAGTCGCCATGACGATCAACGACGACGCTTACGTGGATGCAATCAAACGGCTTGTGGCATTCGCTAAAACAAAGGTGGCATCATGACTTCATTCCGCGAACACCACGTCAAAGGGCAGCCATTTGTGCTGGCCAATATCTGGGATCGCGGCTCTGCTTTGATGATGGAAGGACTGGGCGCTAAGGCTCTCGCCACCTCCTCTGCCGCCCATGCGTTTACGCTGGGTAGGCCCGACGGCGGCACAGTCACGCGCAACGAGGCGCTGGCCCATGCCGCCGAGATTCTCAGTGTCACAAACCTGCCTGTCCAAGGCGATTTCGAGAACGGCTTTGGGGATGACCCAGAGACCTGCGCCGAAACGGTGCGGCTTGCCGCCGAAATTGGCCTTGCGGGGATTTGCATCGAAGACATGATGTTCCCATCCGTTGATGCCTACGATTTTGACCTCGCCGTCGAACGCATTCGCGCCGCGGCATCTGCCGCCCGCGC
>DFSO01000041.1:31485-38552 GCA_002378665.1 Loktanella sp. UBA3435
CCGCCCGCGCTGACGGTGTGATGACCAACCGCTACGACACAGACGAGGCCCTGCGACGCCTGCTCGCCTTTGAGGCCGCCGGTGCCGATTGTGTTTATGCGCCCGTCCTGCCCGATATGGCTGCCGTCGCCCGTATCTGTGCCGCAGTCAAAGCACCCGTCAACGTACTCGTCGCGGGTCCCTACGCGAAGAACACGCTCGCTGAATTTGCAGCCGCTGGCGTTGCCCGCCTCTCGCTCGGCTCATCGCTGGCCCGCGTGACCCACGCCGCGATCCGCGATGCGGCAAATGGCATGTTTGGCGCAGGCGACTTCACGACCCTGAGCAGTGCAATGTCAGGCGATGCCGTCGATAAACTCCTGACCCGTTAATAATCCGCAGGCTATAGTCCAAAACCGACAAAACGTCGCGGATAGACAAGACGTACCCCCCTCCCAAGGCTTCGATAGAAGCAATAGGGAGAGCAACATGGACGCGCAAGACGCCTATATCGTTGTGATACATCGCACCATTGGCGCACGCCGTGGTCGCGCGGCCCGTGGGCGCCCTTTGCTGGCTTAAGTCGCTTTCGCACTGCATATTTTCTTTACATATCGAGACCAAAAATGACGGAAATTTCCGAAGCCAATGCTCCTGTGGGCAAAACTGTTGGCGCGCCGCGCAGATCTGGTGGCCGCGCCGCCCGTACCGCCGCACGTTCAGCGCCACTTCCGACCGATATGCGCCCGATCAAGGCGGGCATGTCAGGTGGACGCTATAAGCCGTTGACCGACGAAGACATGGCCCGCATCCACGAGGCCGCCTTGCGTGCCTTAGAGGAAATTGGCCTGTGCGATGCGCCCCAATCCGGCATCGACTACATGGTCGCCGCTGGTGCAATCTATGGCGATGATAAACGGCTCCGCTTCCCGCGTGCTTTGGTGATGGAAATGCTCGGCAAGGCGCAAAAAGCGCTCACCCTGCACGGTCGCGACCCGCAATATGACCTAAACCTTTCTGGCACGCGCGTACATTACGGCACCGCTGGGGCTGCTGTTCATGTCGTCGATGTGCATGGCCGCAACTACCGCGAATCCACCGTGCAAGACCTGCATGACGCTGCCAAAATCGTGCAGCAAATGGACAATATCCACTTCCTTCAGCGCCCCATGGTTTGCCGTGACATCCCCGACAACCGCGAGATGGATCTGAACACGATCTATGGTTGCTGCGCTGGCACGAAAAAGCATGTGGGTGTCTCGTTCACGGAACCTGATTTCGTTGATGACGCCCTTGAAATGCTGCACATGATTGCAGGCGGCGAGGACAAATGGCGCGAACGGCCCTTTGTGTCGAACTCCAACTGCTTTGTTGTACCGCCCATGAAATTCGCCACTGAATCCTGCCTCGTGATGGAGAAATGCATCGCAGGCGGTATGCCTGTTTTGCTGCTTTCCGCAGGCCAAGCAGGCGCCACAGCCCCCGCCCCAATCGCAGGCGCCATCGTGCAAGCAGTCGCCGAATGCCTTGCTGGCGTAGTCTATGTGAATAGCATTTCTCCCGGTTACCCTGCAATCTTTGGCACGTGGCCATTCGTGTCGGACTTGCGCACAGGCGCCATGTCAGGCGGTTCTGGCGAACAAGCGCTTCTGACCGCTGGTTGTGCCCAAATGCACCAGTTCTACGGTCTCCCCGGTGGGGCCGCCGCTGGCATCGCCGACGCGAAACTCCCCGATATGCAAGCAGGTTGGGAGCAAATGGCCTCCAACGTCATGGCAGGTCTGTCTGGCCTCAACATGGTCTACGAGGCCGCAGGCATGCACGCCTCTCTCCTTGGGTTCTGCATGGAATCACTGGTGCTTGGTGATGATCTCATCGGCCAAGCACTCCGCTGCGTACGCGGGATCGAAGTCAACGACGAGACGCTCGGCTTCCAGACCATGCATGACGTCTGCCTCAAAGGGCCCGGTCACTACCTGGGATCGGATCAGACACTTGGGCTGATGCAAACCGAATATGTCTACCCCAATACGGCCAACCGAATGTCGCCTAAAGAATGGGAAGAAAAGGGCAAACCTGATCTTTTGACCAACGCGACCAAGCGCAAGGAAGACATCCTCAGCAAACCCTCAGAGGCGAGTTTTGATCCGCTAACCGACGCGGCAATCCGCAAGCGGTTCAAGATTCACCTCAAAGGTTAGGACGCGAAATCGTGCCGCCCGAAACGGCGGCACGCACCCCTGTCGTGCCACGGCATGATGTCGGCAAACCACGCGCCACCCGCACCGCGAGATAAGCAAAAGCCTGCGCTTCAAGCATATCACCATCGAGGCCAACATCCTCGACCGCGACCACATCCATATCCAAACCAGCGGCCAACATCGCCATCAGCGTCGGGTTCTTGCGCCCGCCACCTGTGACGAGCAGGCGCGTCGGTTGGCTGGGGCAATGCTCCATCGCTTTGACAACACTCATAGCGGCAGCGGCGGTCAAAGTAGCCGCTGCATCGGCATCAGAAAGTTTTTCAACACTCCGCGCCAAGTCCACAAAGTCGTCCCTATCCAATGACTTAGGTGGCATTCTGTAGAAAAATGCGTGATTCAAAAACGTCTCAATAATCGCCTCATCTACGCTACCTTCAGCGGCCAAAGCCCCATCCGCATCGTAAGGGACACCGCGCCGCGCCAGCATCAAATCATTGATCGGCGCGTTGGTGGGACCGGTATCAAACGCAAGCAAAGCGCCCTCCGTCTCAGGCTTCTCATGGGTCGGATCAATCCACGTCAGATTGCCAACACCGCCCAAATTCAGGAACGCAACAGGTGCATCAGCCTTGAGATACTTTGCCAATGCAAAATGATAAAACGGGGCCAAAGGCGCGCCCTGCCCGCCAAGATCAACATCCGCCGAGCGGAAATCCCAAATGACAGTTTGCCCTAAAACATCCGCCAAAACCTGCCCGTCACCGCATTGATGGGTGCGACGATTGTCGGGGTCATGGGCCAAGGTCTGACCATGAAAACCAACCAGATCGACATCGCCAAAATCGCTCAAAACCTGCGCATGCACAGTCTCGATCAACTCGGCCACATCGGCCAGATCGTCACTTGGCCACTGGCCCAAAGCAGCTTTTAAAATGGCGGCCTCTTCAACAGAATAGGCCCGATAAGCTGTGTCACCAAAGCTCCTGATCGTGATCCCATCTGTCACAACCACGGCCGCATCAACCCCGTCCAACGACGTGCCAGACATCGCGCCAAGCGCCGTTACAAAACCAGTCTTTTTCATTCAGACAACACCACTTTCCCTTCGTCAAATCGACGTTTATAGGGTGACGGACACTTTGTGCAGGGAAAAAGCAATGACCTACCACCCCAAATCCGAATTTATGTCTGTGATGATGGCGCGCGGCTTCTTGGCCGACTGTACCGACTATCAAGGCTTGGACGACGCATTGTCCAAGGGTGTGGTCCCTGCCTATATCGGTTTTGATGCGACAGCGACGTCGTTGCACGTGGGCTCCCTTATCCAGATCATGATGTTGCGCTGGCTGCAAAAGACAGGCCACAAACCGATAACCTTAATGGGTGGCGGCACGACAAAAGTGGGCGATCCGTCGTTCCGCGCCGATGAGCGGCCTTTGCTCACCAACGAGAAAATCGACGAGAATATCGCGGGCATCAAGCGGGTGTTTGCCGCCTACATGACCTATGACGATGCGCCAAATGGCGCGCTGATGCTTAATAACGCGGAATGGCTCGACAATCTGAACTACTTATCGTTCCTGCGTGATATCGGGCGGCACTTTTCGATCAACCGCATGTTGTCGTTTGAAAGCGTGAAATCACGGCTTGATCGTGAGCAGTCACTGTCGTTCCTCGAATTTAACTACATGATTTTGCAGGCTTATGACTTCCTAGAGTTGAACCGCAGGTACGGCTGCTTGTTGCAGCTTGGCGGGTCCGATCAATGGGGCAATATCGTCAACGGGATCGACCTGACGCGCCGTGTGCTGGATCACGAAATCTACGGCATGACCTCGCATCTTTTGACCACATCTGACGGCAAAAAGATGGGCAAAACCGCGGATGGTGCTGTCTGGCTGAACGCCGACATGACCGCGCCCTACGCGTTCTGGCAGTTCTGGCGCAACACGACCGACGTTGACACAGGCCGGTTCCTTAAGCTCTACACAGAGTTGACAATTGAGGAATGTGACCGCCTTGGCGCACTCGAAGGGTCCGACATCAACGCCGCGAAAATCATCCTCGCGAATGAAGTCACCACGCTATTGCACGGCGCAGAAGCCGCAGCGGCTGCAGAGGCAACAGCACGCGAAGTGTTCGAAAAGGGCGGCGTTGGCGATGACCTGCCTACTCTCACACTCTCAGCCGATGAGCTAGGCGACGGCATGTCCATCGTGCAAATCATTGTCAAAGCCGGCCTTGCTGGCAGCGGCAAAGAGGCGAAACGCCTGATTGCAGATAACGGAGCCAAGATGAACGATGCGGCATTGGACGACGCAGGCCTGATGGTGACGGCAGACATGCTGTCCACCCCGATGAAACTATCGGCAGGCAAAAAGCGTCACGCCTTGGTGCAAATCGGCTAAAGTAACAACCGTTCGACAAGCATCAAAAGCACCCCCATCGGGATTGCGATGCACGCGGCAATGATCGCCGCACCCAATGGCGTAGGCTTAGCGGGTGCAGCATATACTTTAGCGACGGTGCTTGACTGTTTCATAAATGCATTAACCCAAACTTAGATTTATGAATGTTTAACAACGTGATGGAAACATGCGCGTTGCAACAGCACATCAACTTTACAAACGCCCTGCAAATCGCTGGTGTCAAAGGGTTTTCTGACGAAAAAACCCAAACCCAATATGTTGAACGCGGCCCTGTCACTTATGTAGCGCGGACGAATGGCATGGCCCATTTTCACGCAATCCGCCAAATAAATCCGCGCACAATCTGCGTTATGAACCCCGACACCTCCGCACCAAACGCGCTCCGAAAAGCTGGCTTTCGTCAAATCATGACCCCCGCGAGTGTCGCGGAAATCGACCTCACACACAGCTTCCACCCGCTGCAAAAATGGCGCAATGCGCAACGAAAGGCAGAGAAAAGCCCGATCACCATGACACACCGCCTCTTCGATCCTCTCAAAGATGACTGGCTCTTCAAGGCCGACCTTGCGCAACAACGCACAAAGAAATTCCGCGCCACGCCTCATGCAATTGCATTGTTCTGGCCTGCACATGATACGCTTCTCAGCATCGCATATCTTCGCAAAATCCCCGTCGCTGCGATGCTTTTCCTGACCCACGGTGCCACGGCCACCTATCAAATCGGCTGGACAACTGACGAAGGTCGCACACACGCCGGACATAACCTCCTGCTCGCGCAAGCCTTTGAAAACCTCTCAAAACGAAGGCTTAAGCGCCTTGATCTTGGCACCGTTGATACCATCAATGCTCCTGCTCTTGCGCGGTTCAAAATCGGCGCGGGCGCTACAATCCGCCCCCTTGGCGGCACGTGGGCCGCGCTCCCGCTCTGGCGGTCCTAGCGGCGCCAGCCATCCCATGTTAGACCACGCTCAAAGACGTGAAGGATAGCCCATGACCATTCTCCAAATCACCTCACTACTCATCGTGCTCGCAGGTGCATTCGGCGCAATTAACTATCTTTTCTTACGTCTTCCCCCCGCAATTGGCATCCTCGTTGTGGCGCTTTTTGCTTCCTTCGCGATCCTCGGGTTTGACGTGTTCTTCCCAAGCTTCGGGGTCGCTGCAAATGTACGGGCAACTGTCGCTGACATCGACTTTTCCGACGCGCTGTTAGAAGGAATGCTCGGCTTGCTGCTTTTTGCGGGCGCCTTACACGTCAAAATCGCAGCCCTGCGCCGCGAATGGGTCGTGGTCATGCTCATGGCGGCGATCGGCATCGGACTTTCCACGGCCATCGTGGGCTTTGGCTTTTCGTGGCTGACAGGCATGCCATTGATCGTGGCCCTCGTGTTCGGCTCACTTATTTCACCAACAGATCCAGTGGCCGTTCTGGGCGTTTTGCGCGAAGCGAATCTCGAAAAGTCGCTTGAAACCAAGATCGCGGGCGAGAGCCTTTTTAACGATGGTGTGGCTTACGTTGTCTTTCTGATCCTGATTGGCCTCGCCTTCCCCAGTGGAGAGGATCACGGCGGCGGCTTTCTGGGCGCTGTCGAGCTTTTCGTCCGAGAGGCGCTTGGTGGCGCGTTGCTTGGCGTTGTTCTCGGCTGGCTCACCTTCCGCGTGATGCGCCGCATTGAAGACTATTCGCTGGAGGTTCTGATCACCCTTGGCCTCGCTTTTGGGGGCTATGAACTCGCGGTCTACTTACATGTTTCTGCCCCGATTATGGCGGTCTGTGCAGGACTATTGATCGGCGACGTTGGCGCGAAATACGGCATGTCCGAGGAAACCCGTAAATATGTTGACGCCTTCTGGAAGCTGATCGACGAAATCCTCAACGCGGTCCTTTTCCTGCTGATCGGGGTCGAGGTATTCGCAATCGCCTTCAACTTCGACAACTTCTCGGCAGGCATTGCAGCCATCGCATTGGCGCTTATCGCCCGCCTCGCCGCCGTCGCGGTGCCTGTGCTGATGCTCAAACCCTTCCGCAATTTTTCACAAGGGGTCATCCCAATCATGACGTGGGGCGGATTGAAGGGCGGCATCTCGGTCGCTTTAGCGCTGTCCTTGCCTGACGGCGAATGGAAACCTGTGATCCTGACCGCGACCTATATGGTCGTGATTTTCTCGATTATCGTACAAGGTTTGACCGTCGCGAAACTGGCCGAAAAGGTTGGGCGCGAGCCTGAGTTACGGCCATAACACAGACGAAAAGACGCGGAATCCCGCGTTTTCCCCTTCCCTGGCAGACCTGCATTCCGCTTAAGTTGTGACAAACAACCAAGGGGAAAACACATGTCACTTATGAAAACACTTGCCAAAGTCGCCATCGGCGTTGCCGTTGCCAAAGGCGTCGCATCCATGACGCAAAAAGCGGGCCAGCAACAAGCAGGTCAGCAAGACAACGACGGCTTGT
>DFSO01000041.1:38895-43785 GCA_002378665.1 Loktanella sp. UBA3435
CAGCAACAGCAAACCCAACAATCTTCTGGCGGCGGTCTCAATGATATCCTCGGCCAACTTGGCGGCACAGGTGGTGCTGGCGGTCTTGGCGGTCTGCTGGGCGGCTTGGTCAAGCAGATGCAAGCAGGTCAACAAACCAACCAAGGTAGCTTTGGCGACGTCCTGAACTCGCAGTTCGACGGCAACCCGACCCAAGCGATCCAACCATCCGCCGAGCAAGAGGCCGTCGCAGGCCTGATGATCCGCGCCATGGTGCAAGCCGCGAAATCTGACGGTAAACTTGACGACGCGGAGCGCCAGAAACTGCTCGCCCGCCTTGGCGAAGTCAGCGCCGACGAGCAGCGCTTTGTGCAAGACGAATTGAACGCCCCAGTCGATGTTGAAGGCCTTGCGCGTCAAACCCCACGGGGTCTGGAACAACAGATTTACACCATGTCTGTCATGGGCATTGACCTCGACACCCAGCAAGAGGCGCAATATTTGCACCAGTTCGCCACAGCCCTTGGCCTACCACAGGCCCAAGTCAACGCGATCCACGCAAAGCTCGGCGTGCCCGCGATTTACCGCTAAATCCCCGCCTTTGGTCTGGTCAAGCCCCCCTCCGCCGCTTAAACGGAAGCGAGGAAACCAGACCAAGGGCGCGTGATGTCTGCATCTACAATCATCTCTCGGTGCGAAGATCACGGGCTACGGCTTACCGATCAGCGACGCACAATTGCCGCCGTACTTGAGGCCGCAACCGATCATCCCAACGTCGAAGAACTCTACAACCGCGCTTCTGCGGTCGACCCCAACATCTCGCTTGCGACGGTCTACAGGACGGTCAAATTGTTCGAAGAAACAGGCATCTTAGAAAAGCACGAGTTCGGTGACGGGCGCGCGCGTTATGAAACCTCGGACCGTGAACACCACGACCATCTCATCGATATGAATTCTGGCGAAGTCATCGAATTCATCGACCCCGAAATCGAAGCCCTGCAAGACAAAATCGCAGAGAAGCTCGGGTATCGCCTTATGGGGCATAGATTAGAGCTTTACGGCGTCCCGCTGAAAGACAAGAAATGATCTTAAAGCTGCACCGCCTCAATGCCTGTTTTCTCGGGTTATTTCTGGCGGCACACCTGATCAATCATCTGCTTGTGGCCTTCAGCCCCACCGCCCATATCGCCGCGATGCACGCCATGCGCGTGGTTTACCGCAATGGGATTATCGAGCCGCTTCTGCTCGGAGGCCTTGTCGTCCAGCTTTGCCTTGGCATGGCTCTGATTTACAATCGCGGCAAGCCTCAAGGGCGTTGGGCATGGGCGCAGGTACTTTCCGGGCTCTATATCATCATCTTTCTGGCGCAGCACGTACCCGCAGTTCTTATGGCTCGCTGGACCCTCGATTTCGACACCAACATTTGGTTCGCCTCCGCCGTGGTCAGCGAAATACCCTACCTGCTCTATTTCGCGCCCTACTACATGCTCGCGATTATCGCGGTGTTCACCCATATCGCGGCAGCACTCTACTTTCGCGGCCACCTACCCTTGGCCCGCGCACTGCCAGTTATCGGGATCACCTGGGCAATGGCCGTCGTTATTTCGATGATGCTGATCGGCCCAATCCCCGCACCCTACAACACCTATCTTGAGATCAGCTTTGGAAAGACCCAACCCAATGGATAATATCCGAGGCGCCATTCTGATGGTCGTCGCCATGTTCGGCTTTGCCGTCGAAGACAGCCTGATCAAGCTCATGGCGGACGACGTGCCATCGGGGCAAATCCTGATCATGATCGGCATCGGCGGCACGATCATATTTGCAATCGCCGCAAAATCTCAAGGCCAACAGCCGTTTGGCCTTTGGATGCTCACAGGGTTCTCTGGCCTGCGCGCGATTTGTGAAGGCTTGGCCGCACTCGGATATGTCACCGCGCTCGCCCTTGTGCCGATCTCACTCGTCACCACCATCATGCAAGCCAGCCCCTTGCTCATCACCCTTGGTGCGGCGGTCTTCTTCAAACATGCCGTCGGCTGGCGGCGCTGGATCGCGATTCTCGTCGGCCTTATTGGCGTTCTCATTGTGTTGCGCCCTTTCGGGACGGCCTTCCAACCTGCGGCCCTCTTTGCGGTCATGGGCGTGAGCTTTATGTCCGCACGCGACCTCGCAACCCGTCAGATCACCAAAAACATCAGTACGCTACAGCTTTCGGTCATCGGGTTTATGGCGACGATCCCTGCAGGTATTCTGAGCCTCACACTCTCTGGCTCCGTGCCAACAGTACCTACTGGCCTAACGCTAATCTACCTTGCCGGCGCGATCTCCATCGGTGTTCCCGCGCTTTATTGCATCATCTCTGCCATGCGGATCGGTGATATCGCGTTTATCTCCCCGTTCCGTTATAGCCGGATCATCTTTGGCCTGCTTGCGGGGCTGTTGGTTTTCGGCGAAACGCTTGATGGCTACACATTGCTGGGTGCGGCGATTATCGTCGCATCAGGCACTTTCACCCTGTGGCGCGAGGCACGCTTACGCCGCGCTTCCCAAACGTCACCTTCCGCAGTATAGACAACCTCGTTACCGCTAACATCCCATTAGGAGCCTCCCCATGAGCACGATCATTGATATCCACGCCCGCGAAATTCTCGACAGCCGCGGCAACCCAACCGTCGAAGTCGACGTGATCTTGGAAGACGGCACAATGGGCCGCGCTGCCGTGCCATCAGGCGCCTCCACAGGCGCCCACGAAGCGGTCGAGCGTCGCGACGGCGACAAATCCCGCTACATGGGCAAAGGCGTTTTGGAGGCGGTTGAGGCCGTGAACGGGGAAATCGCAGAAACCATCGTTGGTTTCGACGCACTTGAGCAAGTCGCCATCGACATGGCGATGATCGAACTCGACGGCACAGCCAACAAGGCACGCCTTGGCGCAAACGCAATTTTGGGCGTCTCCCTCGCCGTCGCAAAAGCGGCTGCTGAATACTCTGGCCAGCCCCTGTTCCGCTACATCGGCGGCACATCCGCACGCGTCCTTCCCGTGCCAATGATGAACATCATCAACGGTGGCGAGCATGCGGATAACCCGATCGACATCCAAGAATTCATGATCATGCCCGTCTCCGCGAGCAACATCCGTGAAGCCATCCGCATGGGCGCAGAAGTGTTCCATACACTGAAGAAAGAACTTACCGCCGCAGGCCACAACACAGGTATCGGCGATGAGGGCGGCTTTGCGCCAAACCTGAGCTCCACCCGCGACGCGCTTGATTTCATTATGAAATCAATCAAGAAGGCAGGCTATGTTCCAGGTCAGGATATCTACCTCGCCCTCGATTGTGCCGCGACAGAATACTACAAAGACGGCAAATACGAGATGAAGGGCGAAGGCAAATCCCTAACCTCCGCAGAGAACGCAGACTATCTCGCACAGCTCGCATCCGACTACCCGATCATCTCGATTGAAGACGGCATGTCTGAGGACGATTGGGACGGCTGGAAAATGCTGACCGACAAAATCGGCGACAAAATCCAACTGGTCGGCGACGATCTTTTCGTGACCAACCCGGCCCGCCTTGCGGACGGTATCGCAAAAGGGTCCGCCAACTCCATGTTGGTGAAAGTGAACCAAATCGGCACGTTGACTGAGACATTGCAGGCCGTCGACATGGCGCACCGCGCACGTTTCACCAACGTGATGTCACACCGCTCTGGTGAGACCGAAGACGCGACAATCGCCGACCTTGCAGTGGCCACAAACTGCGGCCAGATCAAAACAGGGTCGCTGTCGCGCTCCGACCGTTTGGCCAAATACAACCAGTTGATCCGCATCGAGGAAATGCTGGGCGAAACCGCGATCTATGCTGGTCGTTCGATTCTGAAGGGATGATGGGTTAAAACCCATCCTACCCATGACGGCTGATGACATCATAGCGAAACTGAACTTAGCCCCCCATCCCGAGGGGGGCTATTACCGCCAGACGTGGGAGGCCGAAGGCAAAGGCCGCGCGACTGGCACCTGTATCTACTTTCTGCTCAAAGGCGGCGAGGCAAGCCACTGGCACCACGTCGATGCCGTAGAAATTTGGCATTACTATGCAGGTGCGCCGCTGATCCTGTCGATAAGCGCCACAGACGCAGGCCCCGTGACGGACGACACCCTAGGCCCTGACCTTAGCACCGGCCAAGCCCCACAAATCATCGTGCCAACAGGATATTGGCAAGCGGCTCGCACCACAGGCGATTGGACGCTTGTCGGCTGTACGGTATCACCTGGGTTCCAGTTTTCAGGATTTGCGCTCGCTCCAGAAGGTTTTGACATTCCTCGTTAATAAAATGGGTAGGTTCACCTAGAACCTCACTCCAAGCACACTATTCTGGAGATAGTTTTCAAAGCTTTTCTCGCTCAAGTTGAAAAATATACCTTTTCATGAGACCATTCATCTAATGTGACGCCCAAAGGTGCGCATTTTGCACCGCGCTACGCGGAAGTTAATTGGTTATGTCGAGTTACAAGATCGAAATCGCACGCCTCTACGAGCAAGAGTACGGGCAAAAATTTGAGTTTGCGATCCGCAATCTCGGCACATTTTTCAGTGCGCTGATGATCTATCTGTACACGGGATGGATATCGGCATGGGTATGGTGCGGACTCTACTTTTCGACACAAGCCATCTACTACTTTTTTCTATGCGCAAAAAGTAACGCCCCCCGTTTTCATGACGTGATAATAGCAATCGCATTATTCCTGCTGGTCTATTGCGCGTTTATCTGGATGCCTGCCCTCCTCATCGTCCAACAAGATGAGGCGTTAAAGCTCGCTGGCTGCTTGATGATGGCTTGCGTCCTGGTTTTCCTGATCAGACGTGCGGAACATTATCCTTGGATGGTGGAATGCCCCCAGTGAAGTGG
>DFSO01000074.1 GCA_002378665.1 Loktanella sp. UBA3435
GTCGTTGCCGTCACCACCATCAAGCGTGTCGTTACCAGTGCCGCCATAAAGCGTGTCGTTCCCGCCTTGGCCAAAGATCGTGTCGTTGCCAGCGTCGCCACTTAGCGTGTCGTTACCACCAGATGCGGGCAGGGAGGTGAACTGAAGATCACCAATCAAGATCCCGTGCGCGCCGCGTGCAGGGTCCATGTTGTTATAGTCGATGGTGATATAAGACACAGGTCCCGCGACGCTGAATGACGCATAGCCAGTCTGCGAATTGGACGCACCAGCGCCGCCAGAGTTCACGACCGACGTCACCGTTTGTGAGCCGTTCGCATTTGTCGTGGACGTCAATGTTGTTGTGCTGCCAAGCGTGACTGTGACCGGAATTGAATTTCCATTCGCGTCGTAGGCTGTCACGATCACCTGATCGATAAACTGCCCCTGAAGGTCGTCGATATCAAATATGCCGAATGTGACGCTGGAGACTTCGTCGGAATAACCGGCAGCGCCAGACGAGAAATCGATCGTTGCGGTTGCCGAGTTTTGGCTATTTGCGTTTGAGCCGCCGGTCGTCAGGTTCCCGCCTGACAGGAATATCGAAGACGTATCACTCGCCGCGTTGTAGTTATAGAGCGGATCAGTGGTCTCCATCGTCGCGGTGCCAAAGTTCGCCTCTTGCTGGACGGACATTGTGACGCGCACGTTACCGTTCGCGCTAAGGCCCGTCAGACCGTTTGTGATGTTGGCCTCGTCCGCAACGCCTTGGCTTGCCCAAGAGAACGAGGTCGCGGAGCCTGTGACAGGAGTCGCAGTGGAATCGCCATAGATAAGATCGTTGCCGTTGCCGCCAGATACGCTGTCGTTGCCGAAGTCGGCGCGCACGGTATCGTTGCCGTCGCCAGCTTGGATGGTGTCATTCCCGCTGGTGATTTTGTCACCTCCAGCATCAGCATAACCAAGCGCCATTGTGTCAGCACCAGCGGTGCCGTCAACGATGCCGTCCGTTGCTGTATATGCCGGGGGCGAAATTGCGCTGGCTGTGCCGCTAGTCGTTAACCAGGTTGTGGGGACAAAATATACATTGCCGTTTGATGCGAGGTAATATGTCCCAGTATCAGTGATATTGGAATAATAAACGCCGTTGGCATCCCAAACACCGCTCCAGTTCCAAGAGCCCGCGCCAATCGTGTTAACGGTCGTAAATGCCGACTTCGTTCCGGAAATGGAATCACCTGCGTCAAGAGTATTATTCCCGAGCGTTACTAAATAACCTGTTGGCACTTCCTGATCCTAACTCAACTTTTTTGCTGCACAAAAATTACAAAGGCTTCGACACGTACACGTCGAGCTCTGGTTCTTGCAGAAATATGTAAAGAAAGAGGGTGTTCGGATTGGGGAACACTTATGACCAAACTAAGAATCTAAGGGTAATTTTAAGGCAATTTGAATGAAATGCGGCGCAACAGACAGGATTGCCTTGGTTGCGCCGCAATTTTCAATCTGTGCGTGTGGCCGCTCGCGCGGGGCGTGTTTAGAGCACCAAGTCGTATGTTTTTATGAACGGCAGGTCGCGTGCTCTGATCCCTGTCAGGTCAAAAAGAGCGTTCCCGAGTGCCGGCATTGAGGGCGGTGTGCCCGGTTCGCCGACGCCACCCAAATGTGGCGCATTTTCCAAAATGGCGACTTCGAACAGCGGTGTGTTGTGCATACGAAGCGCGTCGTAATCGGGGAAATTTTGCTCTTGGGCAGCACCTTCTTCAAAGTTAATTTCGCCCTGAATGGCTGCTGACATGCCGTAGATTGCACCCGAAATCATCTGGGCTTCGATGATGGATGGGTCGAGGGCAGTGCCCACGTCACAGGCGATCCAGACCTTGTTGATGCCGATGGCGCGGCCCTTTTGCGCGACCTCGACGACCATCGCGACGGCGGTGCCGAAGGTATAGCTAAAGCCGATCCCGCGTCCGATGCCGTCGGGGGTTTGGCCGGTCCAGCCTGACATTTCCTTTACCTTTTGAATGGCTAAGGCGGAGGGTTCGTGCTCGGCCTTGGCCATCGCGAGGCGGAATTCGAGCGGGTCGGCATTGGCTGCATGCGCCAGCTCGTCGATGAATGTGTCGTAGAAAAACCCGTTGAACGAGGACGCGACGGAGCGCCAAGACCCGATGGGCACCTCGATGTCAGTGAGGTGTCCTGTGATCCGTTGGTTTGGGATTGCGTAAGGTTGATCGGCTGCTGCCTCGACGTGGGCGCGGTCGGGGCCGGGTGCGGTATTGCCTGTCACGCGCAGAATGGATTGTTTGGTCACGGAGGGCGCGGCGATGGCCCCGTCAAGCAAGACAGCGGCCCCGTCTTTGACGACACCACGGAAACGCGCGGCGGCGGCGGGGCGGTAGAAATCTTGGGTCATGTCCTCTTCGCGGGTCCATGTCATTTTGATTGGCGCGTCTGGCATGGCTGCGGCGAGCCGCGCGGCCTGAACCGAAAAGTCGGATTCCGAGCGCCGCCCAAAGCCGCCGCCCATGAGGGTGGTGTGCACGGTGACGTCGTCGGGCGTGAGCCCCGTGGCCTCTGCGCATTTGTCGCGTGCGATGATCGGCGCTTGGTTCCCTGACCAGACGGTGAGATGGCCGTCTTTAAGCAGGGCGGTTGCGTTCATTGGTTCCATTGTGGTGTGGGCCAGCCATGGAACGGTGTATTCGGCGGTGATCTCGGTGCCTTCAACCGCTGCTGTTACGTCGCCATCGTCGCGTGCGGTGCTATTGGGTTTATCGTCAAGCGAGGCTTTGATTGCGTCCATCAACACCTCTGAATGGGCTGGATAAGAAGCGTCTTCCCAAACGATATTAACGGCTTCTGCGGCCTTAAAGGCGAGCCATGTATTGGAGGCGATCACGCCGATGCCTGTGCCGAGATCGACGATTTTGTCGACGCCTGCCATTTTAAGCGCGGCGCTGTCGTCGTAGGAGATCATGCCGCTCCGCTTGGGGTTCATCCGCACGGTGGCGAATTTCATGTCGGGCAGGATGGTGTCGATGGCGTAGGCGGCGGTGCCTGTGGACTTGCCGAGCATGTCCTTGCGCGGCATGGATTTGCCCAAATATTTCCATTCGGAACTGGGGCGCAGTTCGGGGGCGGGGGCTTTGATCTTGGCCGCGTCTTCGGCCAGTTCGATGTAGGAGAGTTTCTGGCCGTCGATACCGTGCACATAACCGTCTTTGGTCGTGACATCCTTGGCGTCCATACCGAGCCGCTGGGCGCCTACGATCTTAAGGGCTTCGCGGGCGGAGGCCCCAGCGTGCCGCATCCGCTCGAACCCGTCTTTCATCGAGGTTGAGCCGCCCGTGACTTGCAGGGAGAGCAATTTGCCAACTTTGCCGACGGATTGGCGCAATCCGTGTTTGAAATCGGTGTCCTCATAGTGCTTGAAGGGCAGGGCAGAGCCAAGCAGGGCGGAGTTGTAATAAGCCTGCGCGGGGGGGCCGTGCATGACGTTGATGTCTTCCCATGCAACGTCGAGTTCTTCGGCGACGAGGGCGGCCAGTGTCGTTTGCACGCCTTGGCCCATTTCGGCCCGCGGCGTGATGATGGTCACACCGTCCGCGTTGATCAGGATGAAGGGGTTGAGTGTGCTTTCACCCTCAGCGGTGATCAGCGGGTTGGGGGCGTCTTCGTTGATTTTGTAGACGCCAAACGCGACGCCGCCGACAATGGCGGCAGAGCCGATCAGGAACGAGCGGCGGGCGATTTTGCGGATGTTGGCCATGTCTTAACCCTCCTGCATTTTGGACGCGGCGGCGTGGATTGCGGCGCGAATTTTTGGGTAGGTGCCACAACGGCACAAGTTGCCTTGCATGGCGTCATCGATGTCTTGATCCGTGGGGGTGGGGTTATTTGCCAGCAAATCAGCAGCTTGCATGATTTGTCCTGATTGGCAGTAACCGCATTGGGCGACTTGGTTGTCGATCCACGCCTGCTGGATGATCGCGAGGTTGTCGGGGGAGCCGAGCCCTTCGATTGTGGTCACATCGCCCCAAACATCCGCAAGGGCCACCTGGCAAGACCGCACGGCCTCGCCATCAATATGCACGGTGCAGGCGCCACAGGCCGCCACGCCGCAGCCGAATTTAGTGCCAGTGAGGCCAACGGCGTCGCGCAAAACCCAAAGCAGGGGCACGTCGTCGGGGAGGTCAACTGTGTGGGATTTTCCGTTTACGGTTAGGGTCGTGGACATGCGCGGCACCTCGTTAAACTGTTTTGTCGATTTTGACTTAGGTGCGCGCGGGGTGCAATCAAGTCGTGGGGGAAAGGCACCTGTGGTATTAAGTGATCCAAATGCGGTTCTAAGGCGTAATTATTAAAAGTCTGGAGATAATATGCGCACCCCTTTAGCTGTCCCCGCGATTGCGGCGTTTCTGGCGTCGGCCAGTGTGCCTATTTATATCCACTTGCCGCGCTATGCCGCGGAATTGGGGATCGGGCTGGGGACTATTGGGACGATTTTGCTAGCGTTGCGTGCCTTGGATTTCGTGCAAGACCCGTTTCTGGGCCGCATGATTGATCGGTTTCCCAATAAGCGACCCATGTTTGCGATGCTGGCGTTTCTGGGTATGGGGCTGGGTTTTTTGATCGCTTTTGTGTTGCAGCCCGATGTGTTTGGGTTGGTCTTGGGGCTGGCATTGGTTTTCACCGCCTATAGCCTTGGGACGATCCTGTTTTACGGGCAGGGGGCCGAAGTTGTCGGCACCCAAGGGCAGGCCGCGCATTTGCAGTTTGCGGGGCGGCGCGAGATGGGGGCGCTGGTGGGGATTGTGCTGGCCGCGATTGCTCCGGGTCTTTTGGGCGCATCTTTCGGGACACTGCAAGGCTATGTGATTTTCGGGCTTTTGCTGGCGATTGCGGCCGTGGTGATTTGGCGGTTAAGTCGTGCGTTTTGGGTGCCGATTACGGTTGAAAATACTGAGGAAGTGACCGCGGGGCAGACGTGGCGTGCGCTGAAACATCCGCGTGTCGTGCAGCTTTTGATGATAGCGATGTTCAATGCGTTGCCTGTTGCTGTTACCTCGACATTGTTTCTGTTCTTTGTGGAAGACCGCCTGCAATTACCTGATTTGGCGGGGCTATTTCTTGTGTTGTTCTTTCTAACCGCAGGTATCTCCGCGCCGTTCTGGTCAAAACTGGCATCCCGTTTCGGTGCGCGTCAGGTGTTGGTTTTTGCGATGTGCCTTGCGATAGCAGCCTTCGTGGGGGCCTACGCGCTGCCTGTGGGGGCTGCGTGGCGCTTTGGTCTGATCTCGGCGTTATCTGGGGCCGCACTTGGGGCCGATATGGTGATCCTGCCCGCCGTTTTCGCGACGGCCTTGCTGAAAGAGCGGGTGCCTACGGGGATCGCCTTTGGTCTGTGGTCGTTTTCGGCAAAAATCTCGCTGGCGCTATCGGCGGCGATTGTTTTGCCGATACTGCAGGGCGCGGGGTTCACACCAGCAGGACCCAATACACCAGAGGCGTTGCGCTCGCTTAATCTTCTCTACGCGGTGTTTCCTTGTGCATTGAAGGTTTTGGCATTGATCCTTGTGGCACGATTGCCTGACGAGCAGGGTGAGGCGGTGGTCTTCACATTCAATTAACCCCTTCGACCTTGAAGCCCCTGACGGGGACGACTAAGACTCTAGCAGGAATTTCCGTATAGGACGCACGTGTCCAAACATGAGGCAGTAAATATGCACGATCCAGTTGAAACATATATGAACCTTGTCCCGATGGTTGTTGAGCAGACAGCCCGTGGCGAACGCGCTTACGACATTTTCTCGCGTTTGCTTAAAGAGCGGATCATTTTTGTGAATGGCCCGATCCATGACGGCATGAGCACATTGATCGTGGCGCAGTTGCTGCACCTTGAGGCCGAGAACCCTAAAAAAGAGATCAGCATGTATATCAACAGCCCCGGTGGTGCTGTGCATGCGGGCATGAGCATTTACGACACGATGCAGTATATTCGTCCGAAGGTATCCACGCTGATCTGCGGTATGGCGGCCTCTATGGGCTCTGTGATTGCTGTTGGCGGCGAAAAAGGTATGCGTTTCTCGCTGCCGAACTCCGAAGTGATGGTGCACCAGCCCTCTGGTGGCTCTCAGGGAAAGGCCTCTGATATGCTGATCACTGCGCGTCATATTGAGCGGACACGTGAGCGGTTTTATGACCTTTATGTGGACCACACAGGCCAGTCCAAGAAGGACGTGATCAAGGCGCTTGACCGCGATACATGGATGACAGCGGAAGAAGCGAAAGCATGGGGTCACATCGACGAAATCGTGACCAACCGCGAAAAGCTCGAAGACTAAGGTTAAGGGAATGTTAAGCTGACCGCGCGATGGTCATTTTGACATTGTAGCCACCTGCGGGCTGTCCTAGGTTAGAGCCGCGGACAGTCCGAACACATTTACAAGATGGCCTCGTGCCAAAGGGTTTGAAACATGGCGACAACTACTGGCAACGACAGCAAGAACACACTTTACTGTAGTTTTTGTGGCAAAAGTCAGCATGAAGTGCGCAAGCTGATTGCTGGTCCGACTGTGTTCATCTGCGACGAATGTGTCGAGCTTTGCATGGATATCATCCGCGAAGAGATCAAAACAGCAAGCTTGAAGGCTGGCGAGGGTGTTCCAACACCGCGCGAGATTGCTGGTGTTCTTGATGACTATGTGATCGGCCAAGTGCATGCCAAGCGTGTGTTGTCGGTTGCGGTGCATAACCATTACAAGCGTCTGAACCACGCTGATAAATCCGACATTGAACTGTCGAAATCCAACATCATGCTGATCGGCCCAACAGGGTGCGGTAAAACGCTGCTTGCCCAAACGCTGGCCCGTATTCTCGATGTGCCGTTCACGATGGCCGATGCGACGACCCTGACCGAGGCTGGTTATGTTGGCGAAGATGTTGAGAACATCATTCTTAAACTGTTGCAGTCCGCTGAATATAACGTCGAAAAGGCGCAGCGCGGCATCGTTTATATCGACGAGATCGACAAAATTACCCGCAAGTCTGATAACCCATCCATCACCCGCGACGTGTCCGGCGAGGGTGTGCAGCAGGCCTTGCTCAAGATTATGGAAGGCACGGTTGCATCTGTGCCACCACAAGGGGGGCGTAAGCATCCGCAGCAGGAATTCCTGCAAGTGGACACGACCAACATCCTGTTCATCTGCGGCGGTGCGTTCGCGGGTCTGGATAAGATCATCGGCCAGCGTAACAAGGGCGGCGGCATGGGCTTTAATGCTGACGTGCGTAACAATGACGACCGTGGCATCGGCGAGATTTTCACCGAGCTGGAGCCGGAAGATCTGTTGAAATACGGTCTGATCCCTGAATTTGTGGGCCGTTTGCCTGTTCTGGCGACGCTGACGGACTTGGACGAAGACGCGCTTGTCACGATCCTGTCCGAGCCTAAGAACGCGCTGGTCAAGCAATACCAGCGCCTGTTCGAGCTGGAAGACACCAAGTTGACTTTCACCGAAGACGCGCTGCGTGCGATTGCAAAACGTGCAATCCAGCGCAAAACAGGTGCACGTGGTTTGCGTTCGATCGTGGAAGATATCTTGCTCGACACCATGTTCGAATTGCCCGGCATGGAGACGGTCACGGAAGTGGTTGTGAATGTTGAGGCTGTTGGTCCAGACGCCCAACCGCTGATGATCCATGACGAGAGCAAGAAAAAATCCAAGAAAGAAAAAGCACCCGCGACGGCGAGCTAATGGCGATTAAGCGTATCCATTCAGGTGGCGCTTATGAGCCAAAGATCGGCTACTGTCGTGCGTTGGTCGCGGGCGGCTTTGTGCATGTGTCGGGCACGGTTGGCGTGGATGGATCGACCGATGTGGTTGGGCAATGCAAATCGGCGCTGGGCGTGATCGAAAAGGCGCTCGGGGACGTGGGCGCAAGTTTTTCAGATGCTGTGCGTGTGACTTACATTTTACCAGATGCTGCGGATTTTGAGGCCTGCTGGCCGATCCTTGCCGCGACTTTTGGTGATAATCCACCTGCGGCGACGATGATTTCGTGTGATCTGATCGACCCGAAGTATAAGATAGAAATTGAACTGACTGCACTCGCGCCAAGCGCATAGCAGACTGGACCTTTGCGCCGATTTGAGGCAAGAGGGGATGAACAGCGGAATGGAGTGACCCCATGGGCCTTTTGAATGTACTGAAGCGCGTTTTTACTTGGTGGGATGGTCAAACATTTGGCACCCAGCTCTGGACTTGGCGTAAAGGCACGAATGTTGGTGAGGATGCGTTGGGCAATGTGTATTATACGAATGCCGACAAGTCCCGTCGCTGGGTGATCTATAACGGCCCAATGGAAGCAAGTCGCGTTGAGCCTGCATGGCACGGCTGGTTGCACCACACTTGGGAAGACACGCCAGTGGCCAAACCATTGGTGCATAAAGCGTGGGAAAAGCCGCATACAGCAAACCTGACTGGTACGGCTGCGGCCTATGCGCCTGCGGGCTCATTGCGTCGCACAATACCTGCCGCTCGGTCTGACTACGAGGCATGGACGCCAGAATAAGCGGCGTCAGTTTCATGAAAAACCTTATCCTCATTCTGGCTCTGTCTTTGGCAGGCGCTGCACATGCCCAAGACGCTGGCGAAGGCACTGGCGGAATTTTGCGTGTGCTTGATAAGGTGACTGGCGACGTCTCGGATTTGACGTTGCAAGCGGGTGAAACCGCGGCGCTTGGACACCTGAAAGTCACTTTAGAAGAATGCCGCTACCCAGCCGCGAACCCAAGTGGCGATGCTTTTGTCAAAGTTATTGTTCGCTACCGCGACGACCCATTGCCTGCGTTTAACGGCTGGTTGGTGGCGTCGTCACCAGCGCTCAACGCGATGGATAACCCGCGCTATGACGTTTGGGCATTACGCTGTATGACGTCGTAAGGCGTTGGAATAGCATATTTTTCTCGGAAATTTGCAGATACTTTGAGCGCCTTAGCAAGCTGTTGCTGGTACGTTTCGCGTGGAATTTCGATTGCGCCGAGACTGGCCAAATGGTCGGTGATGAACTGCGTATCAAGCAAGACATAGCCCGTGCGGTTGAGGTGATCGACCAAAAAGGCGAGCGCCACTTTGGACGCGTCGGTCATGGTGCTAAACATGCTTTCGCCAAAGAAAGCACCGCCCAAGGTAACGCCATAAGCGCCGCCAACGAGCACATCATTGTGCCAAACCTCGACGGATTGCGCGTGACCTTCGGCGTGTAATTCGCAGTAGAGCGCAAATATCGTGTCATTGATCCAAGTCTCTTCGCGGTCAGCGCAAGCCCGCACGACATCAGCAAAGGCTTTGTTGAACGTGACTTTGAAATGCCAGCGTCGCAATGTCCGCGCCAAACTCCGCGAAATACGAAGGCGATCAAGTGGGAGGATGCCACGCATTTGCGGCTCAACCCAAAAGATTTCGGGGTCGTCACGGCTTTCTGACATCGGAAATACGCCGCTCGCATATGCGTGCAAGAGAATCTCAGTTGTCAGTTGTAAGTCTTGCGTCATGAGCAACGATCAGTTGTGGAGGTTTTGTTAAGGGTAGGACAAAGTGGGGCGAGCAGGTAGGCGGAAAGTGGAGTTGAGACATGGGTTTTTATGATTTTTTGAATGACCTTCCACACTACGTTGAACACGGCAGTTCGGCGGCCCGTATGAATGCCCGCCATGAGTTTCTGATCGCGGATTTTGCGGAAGAAATCCGAGGCGCAAAAGTGCTTGATCTGGCGGCACATGATGGGCGTTGGTGCTATGGCTTTGCGGGGGCTGGGGCGGCTTCGGTTGTGGGAATTGAAGGGCGGCCTGAGTTGGTCGAGAAGTTCTCTGACTATCCCGATGCCAGCTTGCGCGCGAAAGTAGAATTGCGTGTTGATGATATTTTCGAGGGCATAAGGGCCGAGATCGCCAGAGGTGAAACCTATGATATCGTGGGTGTTTTTGGTATTCTCTATCACATTATGGATCACTTTGCGTTGTTCCAACTGTTGCGTGATCTCAAGCCGAAGCTGGTGATTGTGGACAGCGAATTTGTGATGCGCGACAATGCGATTGTGTTGCTGATCCAAGAGCGCACGGATGTTCATTTGAACGCGGTTGCGCAGTATCCGGGACAAGAGGTTGCTGTCAAAGGCGCGCCATCATTCAAAGCGATGGAGATGATCGCCAATGCGTTGAACTACGACATTGAATGGTCGGATTGGGGGCGGATTGCGGAGGGCAACCGTGGGCCTGTTGGCGATTATTATCGCCCGAAGAACCAGCAAAAACGTCGCGCAACCTGTGCGTTGCGGCTGCGCGACCGTTAATTATTCGCCTAGATTTTGCTCTAACCAGTGCTCTAGCCAGTGGATGTTATATTCACCGGTTTGGATCGCTTGTTCGGCCAATAGCGCGTGGAACAGCGGGATCGTTGTATCGACGCCGTCAACGATCAATTCGCCCAAAGCACGGCCCAAACGCGCAAGCGCCTCTGGACGGTCGCGCCCGTGAACGATCAGTTTACCGATCAAACTGTCATAGTAAGGCGGGATGCGGTAGCCGTCGTAAAGCGCCGAATCCATACGCACACCAAGCCCGCCTGGGGCGTGATATTGCGTGATTTTACCCGGGCAAGGCGAGAAATTCGGTAGCTTTTCGGCGTTGATGCGTACTTCGATGGCATGCCCGTTGATCTTGAGGTCGTCTTGGGTGAACGACATCGGCAGGCCAGAGGCCACGCGCAGTTGTTCACGCACCAGATCGACACCAAAGATACCTTCTGTCACAGGGTGTTCGACCTGCAAACGGGTGTTCATTTCGATGAAATAGAACTCGTCGTTCTCGAAGAGGAACTCGATTGTGCCAGCGCCCGTGTAGTTGATGCGGGCCACGGCGTCGGCGCAAACCTTGCCGATACGGTCGCGCAGTTCTTGGGTGATTGTGGGGCCAGGGGCCTCTTCAAACACCTTTTGGTGGCGGCGCTGTAGCGAGCAATCGCGCTCGCCCAAATGAACCGCATTACCTTTGCCATCGCCGAAAACTTGGATTTCGATGTGGCGTGGGGTAGTGAGGTATTTCTCGATATAGACTTCGTCATTGCCGAAGTTTGATTTGCCTTCAGCACGGGCAGATTGGAACGCGCGTTCCATTTCGCCTGCGTTATGGGCCACTTTCATGCCCTTGCCGCCGCCGCCTGCTGTCGCTTTGATGATGATCGGATAGCCGATCTCTTCGCCGACTTTGAGTGCGTCTTTCAGCGTTGGCACGCCACCGTCAGAACCCGGCACGCAAGGCACGCCGAGAGCTTTCATCGTATCCTTGGCGCTAATCTTGTCGCCCATGATGCGGATGTGTTCGGCTGTGGGGCCGATGAAGGTGATGTCGTGGTCTTCGCAGGCTTGAACGAAAGCTGCGTTTTCCGACAAGAAGCCGTAGCCCGGATGGATCGCTTGTGCGCCAGTGATTTCGCAGGCCGAGAGGATCGCGGGGAAGCTCAGGTAGGATAGCTGGGACGATGGCGGCCCGATGCAGATTGCCTCGTCAGCCATGCGCACATGCATCGCGTCGCTATCGGCGGTGGAATGCACGGCCACGGATTTGACGCCCATCTCACGGCAGGCGCGCACGACCCGCAGCGCAATTTCGCCGCGGTTCGCAATGAGAATTTTATCGAACATGAACCAGCGCCTTTATTCGAGGATCACAAGAGGGGCGCCGTATTCAACCGGCCCGCCGTCTTCGACCAGAATGCGTTTTACGGTGCCTGCACGTGGGGCAGGGATGTGGTTCATGGTTTTCATCGCTTCGATGATCAACAGCGTGTCGCCTTCTTTGACCACGGTGCCTACGGAAACGAAGGCGGCTGCCCCAGGTTCGCCTGCCATGTAGACCGTGCCGACCATTGGTGATGTGACTGCACCTGGATGTGAGGCCGGATCGGCGTCTGCTGAAACGGCAACGGGCGCTGCTGCACCCATCGGAGCCGCGGCTGGCGCTGCGGCGACGGTTGCTGCCTGCATAACCACCTGTGTCTGGCGGCTAACGCGCACATTCAAGCTGTCGTTTTCGCCATAATTGCGTTTGACCTGCAGTTCTGTGAGGTCGTTTTCGCGCAGAAGTTCTGCGAGAGCTTGAATGAAGCTTACGTCGCTTTCATGAGAGGTCTTTTTAGTCATGTTTTCCTCGGCCCGTTGCCCAAATCAATGTCCTTCCGCACGGCGCGCGTCAGGGATTGAATGGGTTATAGGCTAGCTGCGCACGCGTGGGAAGCCGCACGTGCGAGGAAAATGACCTATGGTCATATTGAGGCGGCGGTTTAGACCAGCTTTTCGGCGGTTTCGCTGCGCGGTAGCATCGTCACACCATAGGGTTTTAGGATACGTTCCGGCCCAGAGATGTCTGGGATGGTAGGGTTTTGCCCTGAAATGCGCGACACATTCACCGCCCCCACCGTACCCAGTTCGGACGGTGTTGTTGGTGTGCCAGTGGTATTAGCTGCGTTCTGCTGCTCTTGGGGGGTGTCACCGCGCCAATGACTGGCTGCTGTTGCACCTTTATGGGCGCGGTGGGGGTGGTTTGAAGCTGGATTTCCATTTGGATGCTCCGGTTGAGGAAACGAAACTAATGGAACTGACGTTGCACTATTTTTGTTACGATCAGGTTAAAGAAACCTCCTCAAATCGCGAGATATTGTGCCCGCAATTCAGCATTTTCTAACACCTCTTTGGCAGAGCCATCAAAAACGACAGAACCTGTGTCGAGGATAACGGCGCGATCAGCAAGCTTGAGTGCTGCAACAGCGTTTTGCTCAACGATAACCGTCGTAATACCTTGATCCCGAATGATATTCAGCGTCTTGGCAATTTCCTGTACGATAACAGGTGCAAGACCTTCGTAAGGCTCGTCAAGGAGCAGGACCTTAATGTCACGGGCCAGCGCGCGCGCGATGGCGAGCATCTGTTGTTCACCACCAGAAAGTGTGATGCCTTCTTGCTTGCGACGCTCACCTAGACGCGGGAAGAGTTCGTAGATTCGCTCGAGCGACCACCCAATAGGGGGGGCGATCTGGGCAAGTTGCAGATTTTCTTCCACAGTCAGACCAGGAATGATGCTGCGATCCTCTGGCACCAGCGCGATGCCGTTTGTTGCCGCTTCGTGGCTTTTCATCAGGTGCAATGGTTTACGGTCAAGCCAGATTTCGCCGTGGCGCAAGTCTGGGTTGTCCATGCGTGCGATGGTGCGTAGCGTTGAAGTTTTCCCTGCACCGTTACGACCCAGAAGGGCAAGGATTTCGCCTTCGTGGATGTCGAAGCTGACGTTTTGCACGATGAAGCTTTCGCCGTAATAGGCCTCGATTTCCCAAACGCTCAGGAACGCTTTGTGGGTGGCGGCATTATTGGCGTGTTTGTTGAATGGTTCGGTCATGGTTTTGTTCCTTACACCTGTGCTTCGCCGAGATAAGCTTCGCGGACCTTCGGGTGGTTCTTGATCTTATCGGGGGTGTCCTCAACAAGAGGGGTGCCCTGCGCCAGAACGGTGATCCTGTCGGCCAAGCTAAACACAACGTTCATGTCGTGCTCGATGATCGCCATGGTGATGCCGCGCTGTGTGCGGATGTCTTTGAGCAGTTGGATCGTGTTCTCGGTATCGGCGCGCGCCATGCCTGCCGTCGGTTCGTCGAGCAACAAAAGGCGTGGTTCTTGCACCAAGCACATCGCCATCTCAAGACGGCGTTTGTCACCGCGCGACATGGAAGACGCGATCATGTTGCGCTTATCGAGCATTTTGACCTCGGCCAGCATTTGCTCGGCCTGCTCAATAAGCTGTTTTTCAGAGGAAACGCTCTCGATGCCATGCATTTTGAACGCACCATCACGTTTTGCAAAGCAGGGGATCAACACGTTATCCATGACGGACAGGTCAGCAAAGATCTCGGGTGTTTGGAACACGCGTGAAATGCCCATTTGTGCGATCTCATAGGGCTTGCGGCCCAGAACCGATTGCCCGTCGAACGTGACTGACCCAGAATCAGGGATCAGTTTGCCGACCAGCACGTTGAGGAGGGTGGATTTGCCGGCCCCGTTTGGGCCGATAATCGCATGTACTGTGTTTTCGTGCACGCTGAGGTTCACGTCGCCCAAGGCTTGCAGACCACCAAAGCGTTTGTTGACGCCTTTTACTTCAAGGATACTCATTGTCCTGTCTCCTTATTCTGCGGGTGTGTCTGCGCCGTCTTTGGCGTCAGATGTTTTGTTGCGGCTGAACTTGCCCATGATCTTTTGACCACCCTGCACAAGACCACCAGGCAGGAAGATGACAACGGCCATGAACAGAAGGCCAAGTGTCAGGTGCCAGCCCTTGCCGATGAAGGGGTGAATGATCGTCACAAAGAGGTTGTCCATCCAGTCAGGCATGAAGGAGAACCAGCCGTGCAACACGTTGTCGTTGATCTTTGAGACGATGTTTTCGAGGTATTTGATCAAGCCAGCGCCAAGGACGGGGCCGATCAATGTGCCAACGCCACCCAGGATCGACATCACAACAATCTCACCAGAGGCTGTCCAGAACATGCGTTCCGCGCCTGTCAGTGGGTCCATAGCTGCAAGCAAGCCACCAGCGAGACCAGCATACATGCCAGAGATCACGAAGGCTGCGAGCATGTAGGGTTTGGTGTTGAGGCCAACATAAGACATGCGCGTTTGGTTCGATTTGATCGCCCGCAGCATCAGGCCCATCGGAGAGCGGAAGATGCGGATCGACAGGTAGAAAGACGCAATGAGGAAGATCGCAGCGAGGTAGTACCCATTCTGGAATGTAAACGACCAGCCCGCGATATCCAACTGTGATTGCCCGTTCATTGTGATCCCAAAGAGGTGGGGGATCGTTGGATCGCCAGCGCTCATAAGGACTTGTGGGTCGCCGTTGTAGACTTGCAAACCTGTCTCGCCGTTGGTCAGTGGTGTGAGCACCGAATAGGCTAGCTGATAGGACATCTGTGCAAAAGCGAGGGTCAGGATAGAGAAGTAGATCCCTGATCGCCGCAAACTGATGTAGCCGATGACCACCGAGAATATACCAGCCATGATGACCGACAAAAGGATCGCTGGCAGCACGTTGTAGGACAACAGCTTGAACATCCAAACGGCGGAATAAGAACCTATGCCGAGGAAGGCTGCGTGACCAAACGAGAGATAACCTGTGAGGCCAAACAGGATGTTAAAGCCAATGGCCAAAATCCCGAAGATCACGAAGCGTTGCAGCAGAGCAGGGTAGCCTGCGTTAAAGCTTTGACCCAAGGCAGAGCCTGTCGGGAAGGGGTTGAGAATAATCGGTGCAGCAAGCGCCATGATGCAGACGATGACGAAGAGTTTGAAGTCGCGGGAATTGAGACCGAGCATGATTATTCCTCCATCACGCCTTTGCGACCCATAAGGCCACGAGGACGGGTCAGCAAAATGATAATTGCAACGAGGTAGATGATGATTTGGTCAATGCCAGGGAACACAGCCTTTACTTCGTTCATGGATGCGAATGATTGCAGGATACCGAGCATAAAGCCCGCTAGCACGGCGCCGGGCAAAGAGCCCATGCCGCCAACAACAACCACGACGAACGAGAGCACAAGAAAGTCCATCCCGATGTTATAGTGGGGTGACAAGATTGGTGCGTACATCACGCCAGCCATACCCGCCACAGCGGCCGCGAGACCGAACATGAAGGTAAAGCGCTTGTCGATATCGATGCCGAGCAAGCCCACGGTTTCACGGTCGGCCATACCAGCCCGCACCACCATCCCGAAGGTGGTAAAGCGCAAGAAGGCAAAGACGGAGGCAATAATGACAACGGAGAAGGCAAAGTAGACCATGCGCCATGTCGGGTAGGCGATCGCGTTGGGATCGAAGCCAAGCATCACGCCGACGTCGATTGTGCCAAGAAAAGCGGAAGGCGGCGGTGTTTGAATAGGGTTGGCGCCGTAAAACGCTTTCACAAGTTCACCGATGACGATGGCAAGGCCAAAGGTCACAAGAATTTGGTCAGCGTGTGGACGCTTATAGAAGTGTTTGATCAAGCCGCGCTCAAGGATGTAGCCGAGTGCGAACATGAAGGGGATGACGGCGAGAATAGAAAGTGGCACGGACCAGTCTTGCATCCATTCTCCCACCGAGGTCCCAAACCAATGGTCAAGATAGGGCATCTCGACTTTGAGAGGATTTCCCAAGAAGTCTTTCTTGGTCTCATCGATCTCGATGTAGCTGAATTGAAAGAGTTTTTGCACGGTAACCGCAACAAACGCCCCGATCATGAACAGCGCGCCATGCGCAAAGTTGACGACACCCAAAGTGCCGAAAATCAAGGTAAGCCCAAGGGCGATCAAGGCATAAGCCGAGCCCTTATCCAAACCGTTGAGAATTTGAAGAATAAATGCGTCCATCGGACTTGCCCCATTTTGTCTGGTGGATGAGCCCCATCACAAAAGCTGGAGGGGCAGGGTGGACCGGCCGCGCAAGTGGCAGCCGGTCCGAGGTTTACTTTTACGCTTATGCGCCTGGGTTACAGTCGCCCAAAGTGCCGCCAGCGAACATTGGGTGCTCAGGATCGTACTCGACCTGTGCACGTGGTGTTACTTCAACGATTTCAAGCGTGTCGTATACACTTGTTGGTGCCTCAGCGCCCTTCATGACGAGAACGTCTTTGAAGCACTGGTGATCGGCGCCACGGTAAGATGTTGGACCGTTGCCCATGCCGTCGAAGTCGAAATCTTCGAGAGCTTCGACAACTGCGCATGGGTTGAAGGAACCCGCACGTGTTACCGCATCTGCGTAAAGCAGTGTTTGTACATAGCAAGAATGCGCCGCACCGGATGGCGGGAAGCCATACTTTTCGCCAAACGACTTAGTGAATGCAGCAGTACCTTCATCCTGAAGCTGCCAGTTCCAGTTCATGGAGCCGTAAACGCCTTGGATGTTTGTACCCGCACCCGCAGCCATCAGCTCGGAGTAGAGTGGAACAACGATTTCGAAGTTCTTACCGTTGACTTGCTTGTCCTTGAGACCAAACTGGATCGCTTGTGTCAAAGAGTTCACCATGTCCCCGCCGTAGTGGTTCAGAACGAGGATATCAGCGCCAGAGTTCAGAACTGGTGCGATATAGGACGAGAAGTCGCCTGCGCCAACTGGTGTCAGAACGTTCTGGACAGTTTCCCAACCCATTGCCTCTGTAGAGGCCGCCATGGATTCCTGCTGTGACCAGCCCCATGTGTAGTCAGCTGTCAGGTGATAAGCACGGCGATCTGTGCCGTAAACTTTTTCCAGAACAGGTGTCAACGCTGCGGCAGACATGTAAGCGTTAAAGAAATGGCGGAAGCCATTGCGCTTACGGTCTTTACCAGTGGTGTCGTTGGAGTGTGTCAAACCAGCCATGAAGATCACGCCTGCTTCTTGGCACAGACCCTGAACCGCAATCGCAACACCCGACGAAGAACCGCCAGTGATCATGATGCAGCCATCTTTCTGGATCATGGACTGTGCGGATGCACGTGCCACGTCAGATTTTGTCTGTGTATCGCCAGTAACGAACTCGACCTTTTTGCCAAGGACACCTGTGCCGTCCAATACTTTGGACGAGAAGGTGTTCAGCATGCCGCCGTCGCCGATACCATTGAGGTGCTCAACAGCCAGCTCTTGAGCGCGCAGCTCGTCGAGGCCTTCTTCGGCATATGGACCAGTTTGTGGCACGTTGAAACCAAACTTAACCGTGTCGCCTTGTGGCGCGTTGGTAAAACCAGTGTGATTTTCAGCGCGCAGATACGTTGGCAGCATGAGACCGGCGCTAGTGACAGCACCTGTCTTCATCACGCCACGACGTGTGAAATTAGACTTGGACATAAATATCCTCCCTTAAGTTTCAGTGCCGTTTGAGCCTCCTCGCTCGCACGGCCTACACTTTGCAGTGATAAATCTACCATCAGGGGAAATGGCCGTTTCGGGCAACAAGCCATTGCATTTCCTTAACGAATTTGTAAACTAAATGACAATTTCAGTGAATTTTCTGTAAATCTGTTTTCGCGCAGTTGCAGAAACCCGCTGATAACATGAGGGAAAATTGATGGCGCTGCACGGACAAACAGGGACCCGCATCCGCGAGCGGCGTATGGATCGCAAGATCAGGCAGGCCGATCTGGCGCAAAGTGTCGAGATATCGCCGTCTTACCTGAATTTGATTGAGCATAATCGCCGCAGAATCGCGGGAAAGCTGTTGGCGCAGATTGCAAAACAGCTTGAGACGACCCCAGAGCAATTGTCGCGCGGCGCGGATTCGACTTTGCTGGACCAGTTGCGAACGGCTGCGGCCCATATGACGGTTAGCGTTGAAATTGCGCGTGTCGAAGAGTTGGCAGGACGTTATCCTGGCTGGACTGATTTGATTGCCGCACAGGCGCGGCGCTTGTCTGTGTTGGAAGAGCGTGTGCAGGTTTTGACTGATCGTATGACCTATGATCCAGAATTAGCGGGGTCGCTGCACGAGGTGATTTCGGCAGTCACAGCGATCCGTTCGGCGGCATCTATCTTGGTTGGCGGAGAGAAGCTTGACGCAGATTGGCAGGGGCGTTTTCACCGTAACATCTATGACGACAGTATCCGCTTGGCCGCCAGTTCAGAGGCCTTGATCCGTTATCTGGACGCCCCGGAGGCGGATGGGCCAGTGCATTTCGCCCCGATTGATGAGGTTGAGGCCTATCTGGCAAAGGAAGGGTTTCATATTGAAGCACTTGAGGCAGGGTCTGATGTGGCGGCACTTATGGCCAGTGCGAATTTGCGCAGTGGAGCGGCGCAAAGCCTGTTGCAAAGCCATTTGCAGGCTTACCGCGCCGATGTGGAGGCGATGCCATTAACAGCATTTTCCAAAGCGGCAAAAGCGGGTGGCTATGACCCTATGACGCTGGCCTCCCAGTTTGATGTCGATGTGGCTGCGGTGTTGCGCCGCTTGGCGAGCTTGCCTACGGGCGCAGATCATCCGCCGATGGGCTTGGCCGTCGCCGATGCATCCGGGGCGCTTTTGTTGCTGAAACCCGTTGATGGTTTTGCCATGCCTCGCGCAGGTGCTGGTTGTCCGCTTTGGCCCATTTACGCAGCATTCACGCGTCAAGGGCAGCCGATCCGTGCGGAGGCCACTTTGCCGGGGCCAAATGGGCAGAGGTTTCTATGCTATGCAATTGCCACGAATGCGGGAGTCCCGGGATTTGATGCGCCGCTAGTTTTACGTGCGACGATGCTTGTTTTGTCTGATCCACCTGAAGGGGCACAGCAAAAGGTCGAGGTGGGCGTTGCCTGTCGGATTTGCCCGCGCAAGGCATGTTTAGCCCGTCGCGAGCCTTCTGCAATCATGTGACGACAAGTCTCTTTGACAGACCAGAAATTTAGCGTGATAGTCACGCTTATGTGGTCCTTCGGGGCACCAGTCGGGGGGAGACCGAAAACCATGGCCAAGCGCGTGCTTTTGATTGAAGATGAGCCCAATATCATCGAGGCGATTAGCTTTATTCTGTCGCGAGACGGCTGGACGGTTCACACTCATGAAGACGGTGAGACCGCGATTGCCAAGGTGAATGCATTCCCACCTGATCTGATAATTCTCGATGTAATGTTGTCAGGGCGGAGTGGTTTTGACATCCTGCGCGACCTGCGTGCGCAAGACATCACCGCGACAACACCTGTCATGATGTTAACAGCGCGAGGGCAAGCGAAAGACCGTGATTTGGCAAAGCGTTTGGGCGCGAACCATTTTATGACAAAACCGTTCTCTAACGCCGAGGTGCGCGACAATGTACGCGCGCTGATGGAGGCATGACAGGGCGGAACCCACAGGGCGTTTTCCTAGAGCGCCGCGCCTATCACAAGCGTCGCATGCGTGACCTTGCCCGCGCGGTTCCCATCATCGGAGCCGTTTTGATTTCGATCCCATTGCTCTGGCCGCAGGGCGATGATGGGGTCACCAATTCGACTGCTATCGTTTATGTTTTTGGGGTTTGGATCGTTTTGATAGCCTTGGCTGCGCTCATTTCGCGGGTTGTGCAAAGTGACGAGCCGCCAGCGGCACCAGCGGAAGAGCGTTAATGGTTACCTTCAACATTCTGGTTGCTGTGGCGCTTTTATACGTGGCGGTGCTTTTTGGTGTGGCGTTTTATGCCGAACGCCGTGCCGCATTGGGGTTTGGCGGCTGGTTGCACTCACCCATCGTCTACACGCTGTCGCTGTCGATTTATTGCACCGCTTGGACCTTTTATGGTGCGGTGGGTTATGCCGCGCGGTCTGGCGTTGAGTTTGTGACGATCTACCTTGGCCCGACCCTTGTTATGGTGGGCTGGTGGTGGGTTTTACGGCGCTTGGTGCGGATCGGGCGGTCGCAGCGGATCACATCAATCGCGGATTTAATCTCGTCTCGATTTGGTAAGTCGACTTCGCTAGGGGTGATTGTCACCTTGCTCGCCGTTGTGGCAACAACACCCTACATTGCGCTGCAATTACAATCTGTTACCCTGTCTTTCGCAGTTTTTTCCAATGCGGGCGGGCAGGCGTGGGGGCATGAAGAACTGAACGGTGCCGCCATTGTTGTGGCCATTGGGCTGGCGACGTTCACGGTGTTTTTCGGCACGCGTAACCTTGATGCCAATGAGCGACACCACGGGATCGTTATGGCGATTGCGGTTGAGGCGGTGGTCAAGCTGGTCGCACTTTTGGCCGTCGGCATCTTTGTTGTCTGGGGCATCGCAGGCGGACCTGCGCAGATGTTGCAGCAGATTGATGCCTCGCCGATATCGCATTGGGAACAGGATGGCAGCCGCTGGATCGGGCTCATTTTTGTGTCAGGGGCCGCGTTCATTTGTTTGCCGCGCATGTTTCAGGTCTTGGTGGTTGAGAATGTTGACGAGCGGCATCTGAATATCGCGGGCTGGGCGTTCCCGACCTATCTGTTTTTGATGAGCCTGTTTGTGGTGCCCATCGCGGTTGTTGGTTTAAACCTGATGCCAGCAGGCGCGAACCCCGATCTGTTTGTCTTGACCATTCCGCTTAGCCAAGGCCGCGACGGATTGGCGATGGTGTCGTTCTTGGGCGGGTTTTCTTCGGCGACGTCGATGGTGATTGTGTCAACGATTGCATTGTCGACGATGGTGTCGAACCATATCGTGCTGCCCGTCTGGTTAAGCGCACATAAGGGGCAGGGTGCCAAAGTATCTGGTGATGTGAGGTCGGTTATTTTGCGGTCGCGCCGCATATCAATCGCGGCGGTTTTGACGCTTGGATATCTCTATTATCGGATCTCTGGTGGTGGGACAGCCTTGGCGGCCATTGGTCTTGTGTCCTTTTCTGGCGTCGTCCAGATTTTTCCTGTTCTGCTGGGCGGTATTTTCTGGCGAGGTGCGACGCGAATTGGTGCGGCAATGGGGCTTCTGACGGGGTTCGCTGTTTGGGGCTGGACGTTGTTTTTGCCAAGCTTTGGCGATGGCGCAATTATCAGTCATGCCGCCATGCAACATGGCCCGTTTGGCATTGTATGGCTGCGCCCTGATGCGTTGTTTGGCATCGACGGCATGGACCCGCTGGTGCATGGCATTATGTGGTCGATGATTTTGAATACGCTTGTGTTCTTTATCGGGTCCATTTTTAGCTTTCCGACGCCGCTAGAGCGTTTGCAAGGTGCCCAGTTCGTCAATGTTTTTGACTATTCCGTTGGATCGGCGCGGTGGCGGTCAAGCGTTGCAGGCGCCGAAGATCTGCTGATCATGTCGCAGCGCATTTTGGGTGGAAACGAGGCGCAGGCCTTGTTCCAGCGCGAAGCAAAGTCGCAAGGAAAGGCTGGCTATCTACCTGATGTGACGTCTGATTTCATCGAGAGGCTGGAGCGCGAGCTTGCGGGATCGGTGGGTGCTGCAACTGCGCACGCGATGATCGGGCAGTTGACCGAAGGTAGCAGCGTGTCGGTTGAGGACCTGATCGCTGTGGCGGACGAAGCGGCGCAAATTTTGGAATATTCTAATCGGCTAGAGGCTAAATCCGCAGAGCAAGAGCAGACGGCGCGGGCGCTGCGCGATGCCAACGAAAAGCTCACGGCGCTTTCGGTACAAAAGGACGCATTTCTGAGCCAGATCAGCCATGAATTGCGGACACCCATGACATCGATCCGGTCATTTTCCGAGATTTTACGTGATGGCGAAACGACGGCTGCACAGCAGGGCCATTACGCAGGCATTATCCATGACGAGACTTTGCGGTTGACCCGTCTTTTGGATGATCTGCTCGATCTGTCGGTCTTGGCCAATGGGCAAGTTACGCTGCAAGATCAAAACGGCAATTTGCGTGATCTCATTGACCGCGCTGTGGATGTCGCAGGCGGTGATGGTGATGGCATGCGCATTTTGAGGGATCGCTCTGGCGAGAACTTTGTGCTGCATACCGATCTGGATCGACTTGGGCAGGTTTTCATCAATCTCATCACGAATGCGCGTAAATATTGCGATGCAAAGTCACCGATGCTGAAGATCAAAGTTGGTCTGGTCGCTGGACAACATGTTGTTGATTTCATTGATAATGGTACGGGCATTCAAGTTGGCAACCAACAGATGATCTTTGAAAAGTTCTCTCGGGTTGCCGATCAATCCAAGGCTGGCGGTGCGGGTCTTGGCCTTGCGATATGTCGCGAGATTATGCAGCGATTGGGCGGCCAAATCAGCTATCTTCCTGGTCAGGGTGGTGCTGCTTTCCGCGTGGTCTTGCCGAACAACAAGCCGTTATCAAATCAGTAACGGAATCTGCGGTAAGTTTGCTGAGTATCTTGGTAAATGAGTGATCCCAAAGCAGTGAATTCCGAACTTTCTATCCTTGCGCGGATGACGACCCGTGATGTGACGCCTGTCGCTGACGCCCCTTTGACGTCTTCGCGGGCGCTGCGGGTGGCCATGACGCGAGCGTCAGACAAGGCCTTAGGGCTGTCGTTGACGGTGCAAAGTGTGAGCGAGGAACTCCTGACACTGGATGATGCTATCGGGACCTTTCCCGCCGAATATCTCTATATTTCCTTGGTCTCTGGCACGGATACTGTCGGTATGATTGGCGTGGATACCCAATTGCGCGCCGCGTCAATTGAGATGCAGACCATGGGTCGGTTGTCCAAAAACACCCCACCAGAGCGACCTGCCACCAGCACTGATTTGATGATGCTGATGCCGTTGTGCACGATGATTATGACGCAGGTTGCCGAAACCACGCTTGGCTCCGAACTGGAAGACTGGACCAAGGGCGTTACGATCGGGGCAAAGTTTGATTCCCTGCGTGCTGCGGGACTTGCTATTGAAGACGCCGAATTCCGGGCGATGCGTTTGTCAATTGAACTGCCTATTGGGGAACGCCGCGCCGAATTGCTGCTGATGTTGCCAACATCATCAGCTTGCCAAAAAGATTGAAACTGTGAAGCCGACAGACCAGTCGTGGGGCACAAAAATGAGTGCAGCAGTGGCGTTGGCGCCCGCAACTTTGGATGCCATTCTCCATCGCATGAGTTTGCCACTTTGGGTGGTTGATGCGCTCAAAGTGGGGGATACAATCCCCTTGTTGGGGGCGACGGTGGGGTCGGTGCGACTTTTTGCGCCTGACGGTGTGCTGGTCGCAGAGGCAAGATTGGGACAGTCAGGCGGCAAGCGCGCCGTCAGAATTCAACCCGCACCTGAGGCCATGATGCGCGATCTGCCCGCACCAGAAGCGCGGGCAGTCGCAAAAGCGAGTTAGGTTTGGTTTGCAATCATATCGATTTGACCGCGCATGCCGCCAAGCTCGTATCCCGCCGCCGCAGTCGCGGCGATGATATCATCAGTGGGCATTTTGCCTGCCTGTGACAGGGACCAAACGATCGATGATCGCGTGCCAGAAGCGCAATAGGCCAGAACGGGGCCACCTGCGGCCTCCATTGCAGCGGCTTGCGCATTTACCATCTCCATGTTCAGCCCTTGATGGGTTACAGGGATATAGGTGAACTTGAGACCCGCAGCCTCTACCGCCGCGTTCATTGTGATTTCCTGATGGGTCAGGGGCACTTCGGCGTCGGGTCGATTGCAGATCACCGCCTTGAACCCCGCCGCTGCAATAGCGGGGAGGTCCGTGGTGTCGATCTGCGGTGTGACCGAGTAGGTCGGGGTGATTTGGCGGATATTCATGGTCTTCTCCATGTAAAACGATTAGTCGAGTTTGGCCCGCACCATAGGGGCTAGGAGCATACCTGCAAGCATTGCGACCAAGAAAGTCACTCCACCGATGCCGCCAAACGAAATTGAAGCAAGCGCAGGACCGGGGCAAAGACCAGCAAGGCCCCAACCGATCCCGAACATGACTGAGCCGATGATCAGCTTTTTGTCAGCTTCAGGTTTTCCGAATGTCGGGAATTCGCCGCCGAGCGCTGGCTTGCGCCCTTTGGAATAGGCCCAAGCGAGCGCCATCGGAATGACCCCGCCGCCCATCACAAAAGCAAGGGTCGGATCCCAATTGCCAAAAACATCAAGCCAGCCTTGCACCTTGAGGGTGTTGGTCATGCCTGAGATCAGCAGGCCAGCGCCAAACATGCTGCCTGCGAGAATTGCCATAAGATTGCGCATTAGATAATCCCCAAGACGTGTTTGAAGATGACGACGGTCAAACCGCCTGCACCGATGTAAAAGACAGTGGCAACAATGCCGCGCAGGGACATGCGTGAAATGCCACAGATGCCGTGGCCCGATGTGCAACCATTGGCAATGCGTGTGCCGATGCCGACAAAGAGGCCCGCTGCGATGATCACAGGGATGTTGCCCGTGATGTTCGTTGGCTTGCCGCCGTAAAGCATTGTGATGATCGCAGGCACGATAACGAGGCCTGCAATCCATGCGAGGCGCTCTTGCCAATTGCCGAGGCCAGATTTGTCAACCAGCCCGCCGATCAGGCCAGAGGCCCCCATCACCTTGCCATTTGCCAACAAAAATATGGCAGCGGATGTTCCGATGAGTCCGCCGCCGAGCAGCCCCATTAACCAATCTTGGTTCATTTTATTTCCTTAGATTACAGTGTGTTCACTGGGACTTTGAGGTAACGTACCCCGTTGTTCTCGGGCTCTGGGAATTGTCCCGCCCGCATGTTTGTTTGGATGGATGGCAAGATCAGACGTGGCATGCCAAGGGTTGCGTCGCGCTCTTGGCGCATCGAGACAAATTCCTCTAGGGGTTTGCCCGCGCCAATGTGAATGTTAAGCGCTTTTTGCTCCCCAATTGTGGTTTCCCATGCAAATTCATCGCGACCCGGTGCCTTGTAGTCGTGGCCCACAAAAACACGGGTCTCGTCTGGCAAGGCAAGGATTTTCTGGATCGAATTGAACAGGTTCTCAGCCGATCCGCCCGGGAAGTCGCAGCGTGCGGTGCCGAAGTCTGGCATGAAGAGCGTATCGCCAACAAAAGCAGCGTCACCGATCACGTAAGTCAGGCAGGCAGGGGTGTGACCCGGCGTATGCATTACATCAACGCGCATCTGGCCAATGTTGACGCTGTCGCCGTCCTTGAAAAGGGCGTCAAACTGCGAGCCATCACGTTGGAACGCGGTGCCTTCATTGAACACTTTGCCAAAGGTATCCTGAACGACTGTGATCTGATCACCGATGCCGATCTTGCCGCCAACTTGCTGTTGCAGATAAGGGGCTGCGGACAGGTGATCTGCGTGCACGTGGCTCTCAAGAATCCATGTAACTGTCAGGTTCTCTGCTTTAACAAACGCGATGATTGCATCGGCGGAACTGGTGTCGGTACGTCCTGCTGCGGGATCATAATCCAGCACGGAATCAATGATTGCGCAATTGCTTCCATCGGGCTCGCGGACAACATATGAAACTGTGAATGTTGCTGGGTCGAAAAACGCGGTAACGTTAGGTGTCATGTCGATTCTCCTTTGGATGTAGAATAGGGACTTAATTAAACATTTCAATCTTGAAATGTATAATTAGGCGGGTTAAACGTAATTCATGCAAGTTAAACAAGAATTTAAAACCGAACCAATGGATGCAGCGGCGGATGAAGCGGCTGCAATGCTCAAAGCGCTCTCTAATCCGGGACGCTTGCGCATACTTTGCGCATTGGTTCCCGGTGATCTGACGGTTGGCGAATTGGAGCGGGCCTTGGGGGCGACGCAATCTTATGTCTCTGGTCAGCTGTTGCGTCTGCGCGGCGAGGGCCTTGTTTCTTGTGAACGCGACGGGCGGATCATGCGCTATAGTTTGGCAGACGTCCGTGTGCGTCCGCTTTTAGAGCGACTTTACGAGGTGTTTTGCCCTGTTTAGGCAAGAACGATCCCGACGATCACGCACATCAGGCCGATGACAGAAACAAGCAGCGCGCCAAGATTGATTGGCAAGACTTTGGCCAGTCGCTCGCGGAGTACGGCATCTTCGAGTTTTGCGCGTTTTGCTTTTGCGACAGCAACAATACTGTAGATGATCCCAATCAGTCCGATAACAGACAGTGTCGCACCAATCATAATCAACATCACTAATCCCTTTCGCTTGCTCAGAAACCGCCTACCCAAAGCGGGCGTGCTTCGCAAGGGTTGCGGGTTCGCATGACGCGGGCTAGTGAAGGGGAACGCCAGTTAAAGGAGCTTTCCATGGACGACGCAGTCACCGATTCAGTATCTTCAGTTGCAGGCCAAGAACTGCGCCAATTCATCGAGCGCTATGAGCGCCTTGAAGCCGAAAAGAAAGACATTGCCGATGGCCAGAAAGAGGTCATGGCAGAGGCTAAGGGCCGTGGTTACGACACCAAGGTTCTGCGCAAGATCATGGCAATCCGCAAGCGCGATGCCAATGATCTGGCCGAAGAAGAGGCTGTTATGGAAATGTATATGGCCGCTTTGGGCATGTAATTCGGGATGGGCGCGGGTGATCCGCGCCCAATCTGCGCGTTTACGGCGCGATAAAGTGAATGCCGGGCAATTGTTCGATGAAAGCCATGTCATTCTCGTAGATTTCGGAAAGCTCATCAACCATCGCGTCGGTCATGCCGGGCCATTCGACCGTTTCCTCAATTTTATCCTCGACCGCGTATTTGTCCAAGAACGCGCCGATCACCCGTTGCTTTTGCATTTCGGTTTTGGGCGGATGCGTCCGCATATAGTTGAGGAAGCGGTTCAAGCCTTCGGTCGACATGATTGAGGCCAAAAGATCAAAGCCGCCGATAATTTTCTGGTCCGGACCAATGCCTGAAACCGCGCGCAAGATTTCGGCCCAAATCAGCGGGGTATCTTCATTGCACCACACCGTAAGCTTGGTCATCGGGAAGTTCGCTTGGATCCTGCGGACAAGATCGGACCAGCGTATCTGTGTCGGATGAACGCCTTTCAGGTAGTCATCGGTTGAGAGTGACTTGGATTCCGCAAATGCCACAGGCAGGAATGTCGCGGGATTGCGGATTGCTAAAAACAATTCGATTTCATCTTCGGGGAACAACTGGTGCAGCGCGTGGATTTTAGATTCGGCCTGCTGATAAAATACGCCATCATCGAAAATGCGGTTCGCAATACAAATGAAGTTCGTGTTGGAAAGCACAACACGGTCCGAATCCGCATCGTCGAGAATCGCATCAAGCAGAATTCCACGCGTGTTTGCGGCAGGCGGCATCCCATTGAGGTTTTGAATTGTCTCGCGAATGATCCGCCGATACTTGCCCGGCCCTGGAACTTTAATCCCCACATCGGAAAGAGAGCCCACGTTTTTAAGTAAGGATTTCAATATCCTATCTTCGTCCGTACAGTTTGCTCCGATGTGAAAAGCGATTTGCATGCTGATTTTGCCGTCTTTTTAGGTTTTGTTGCTTTCATCATAGTCGGATTTCTGGACAGATAAACCGCTTTCCTTTAGTTGCGGTTTTGAAATGCCCGATCATTATAGTCAGATTAAGAAGAATTCGCAGCGCCGCATCGCGTTAGACCCTTGGTCTATTGGGGCGACGGTCATTGCTTTCGTGGTTCTGATGCCGATTGGCGCGATCCTTTGGTTCGCTTTTCATCCGACGGATAATATCTGGCCGCACCTCTTATCGACGACTTTGCCACGCTATTTGGCGAATACGGGGATTCTGATGGTTTGTGTCGGCATGTTGGCCGCGGCAATCGGGACGGGGGCTGCATGGCTTGTGGTTATGTATCAATTCCCTGCACGCCGTTGGCTGCAATGGGCCTTGTTGATGCCTCTCGCGGTGCCCGCTTATGTTGGGGCCTATGCGCTGGTCGACTTTTTTGAATACGCGGGACCTGTGCAAACCGCGTTGCGGGCCGTGTTTGGCTGGACCAATGCGCAAGACTACGCGTTTCCTGCGATCCGTACCCGAGGTGCGGCAGTGCTTGTTCTTGCCGCGGCGCTTTATCCTTATGTTTATATTCTGGCGCGAGCCGCGTTTCGCGAACAATCAGGGGCCAGTTTCGAGGTGGCACGCGCCTTGGGGGCAGGGCCATTTGCGCGATTCTGGCGGGTTGGTTTGCCCCTTGCACGCCCTGCGATTGCAGCCGGTGTCGCCGTGGTGATGATGGAAACCGTGAATGATTACGGCACGGTGGACTATTTCGCGGTGCAAACGCTCACAACGGGGATTTTCTCGGTTTGGCTGCAAGGCGGAAACCTTGGCGGGGCCGCCCAATTGGCGGTTTGCGTTCTCACAATCATCGTCATGTTGGTGACCATCGAAAAGCTGAGCCGTCGCAAGAGCCGTTTCTATATATCGGCTCGCAATGCGCGGCCCGTTGCACCATCGGTTCTCGAGGGCTGGAGAGGCTGGGCCGCCACCGCATTGTGCAGTCTCCCTGTTTTGGTGGGCTTTGCTCTGCCGATGGCCGTTTTGATGTCCCATGCCGCGGATGTGTCGGAGTGGACGGCCAAGGGGCTGCATCTTGCGGTCGCGCGGACGGTTATCGTTGCGGGGATTGCGGCGATGCTGACGGTCGCGGGCGGTGTGTTCATGGTTTACGGCGTCCGCTTGGGGCGCAAGAAGTGGCCTGCCATTTTGATGCCGATCACCGCGATCGGTTATGCCGCACCCGGCGCGGTTTTGGCGCTTGGGATTCTGGTGCCTTTGGCCGCACTTGATAACAAAGTTGCAGACGGCATAGTTGCCCTAACAGGCTACGATCCGGGTTTGTTGATGACGGGGACGGCAGCGGCGCTTGTCTTGGCCTATGTCGTGCGGTTTTTCGCGATTGCACAGGGAACGGCGGATGCAGCACTTGGCCGTGTCTCGCCGAGTTTACCTATGGCTGCGCGGTCTTTGGGGCGCACGAAGGGGGGCACGCTCCGCGCTGTGCAAATCCCACTCGTGCAGGCCTCCATCGGGTCGGCATTGCTGTTGGTCTTTGTTGATGCGGTCAAGGAATTGCCTGCAACGCTTCTTTTGCGGCCTTTCAACTTTGACACCTTAGCGACGCGGGTTCACGCAAAGGCCTCGCTTGAGAACATCTCTGAAGCTGCCCCAGCGGCACTGATGATTTCCGTCATCGGTCTCTTGGCCGTTGCACTGCTGGCCCGTGCCAACCGTTAGAATTGACGCCGCAGCAATGTTGCGCCACGATTGCCGTGTCTTGGAGGTCGTAGCGATGCAAACAGATCCGCGCTTAGATGAATATATTGCAAAATCAGAGGCTTGGCAGGCGGAACTCTCCGCTTTGCGCGACATCGTTCTGCATTGCGGATTGGATGAAACGATCAAGTGGAACAAGCCCTGTTGCACCTTTGAGGGCGGCAACCTCATCGCGATTGCCCGCCTGAAAGACCATTGCGGGCTCATGTTTTTCAAAGGTGCGCTGCTTGAGGATACTGCGGGCCTTTTGGAGAAAGCGGGCGAAAACTCGCAGTCGATGCGTGTCATCCCATTTACCAGTATCGCAGCAATCACTGACGCGACGCCGTCTTTACGCGGCTACCTTGTTGCCGTAATCGCGGCAGAGCGCGTAGGTCTCAAAGTTGACCTTAAGGGAAGGAAGAGGCTCGAATTCCCCGATGAGCTTGTTGATGCTTTTGACGCAAACCCTGATCTCCGGGTCGCTTTTGATGCGCTCACACCTGGCCGGCAACGTGGTTATAACCTGTTTTTCTGTGGGGCAAAGCAATCGGCGACACGTGCATCTCGGATATCGAAATACACAAGCGATATTCTCGCGGGCAGGGGGATGCACGACCGTTAGGCCGCCGAAAATATCGACCAGAAAAAAACATACTTTTTTCGCGAAAACCCCATTGCGCTTTCTTGCGACCTACTGCTATATCCGCCGCAGAAAGTGCCCCTATAGCTCAGCTGG